>JBGAVG010000002.1:0-379632 GCA_044228245.1 Methylotenera sp. | reverse complement strand
ATAAATAACTCGGTTGTGCGCGGCTTTTACGAAAAGCAAGTCGACAGGGAATCCGCCTACGAAGTGCTGAAAGCGCGCGCAGCGCAATCGGCAGAAACTGCAGAAGAGGGTAAAGGCTTCGATGGGGGTGGGATTCTGGGCGGGGAGAAGAAGTCCAGCCGCTCAGATACGATTCTGGAGAGCGCGGCCAAATCGGCTGCGCGTGCAATCGGCTCCCAGCTTGGCCGCAGTATCATTCGTGGCGTATTGGGCAGCATTCTGGGACGCCGTTAATATGCGCTCAGATATCGAAATCGCCCAAGCCGCCAAGATTAAGTCGATTGTTGATATCGCTCAAACACTTAACATCAGCCCGGAAGATCTGGTGCCTTACGGGCATACAATTGCCAAATTAGGCCCTGCCTGTATAAACAAATTGCAAAACAGCCCTGAAGGCAAGCTCATTCTGGTCACCGCTATCAGCCCTACGCCGGCAGGCGAGGGTAAAACTACCACCACGATCGGTTTGGCCGATGCGCTGAACAAAATAGGTAAAAGAGCTGTCGTGTGCATTCGTGAGCCGTCCCTAGGGCCGGTATTTGGCATCAAGGGCGGTGCTACGGGCGGCGGTTACGCGCAGGTGGTGCCCATGGAAAACATCAACCTGCATTTTACCGGCGATTTTCATGCCATTACGGCCGCCAATAACCTGCTGGCGGCCTTGATCGACAATCACATTCACCATGGCAACTCGCTGAATATTAAAGATATTACCTGGCGGCGCTGCATGGACATGAATGACCGCGCTTTGCGGAATGTGACGATCAATCAGGCACAAGCATACGAAACTGGTTTTGATATTACAGTGGCCAGTGAAGTGATGGCGATATTCTGCCTGGCCGAGAATCTGGCCGATCTAAAAACGCGTCTTGGCAACATTCAAGTGGCGACAGATGTGGCCGGAAAGCCTGTGTTAGCGAGCGATCTGCAGGCACAGGGCGCGATGACGGCTTTGCTCAAAGACGCATTTCAACCCAATCTGGTACAAACACTGGAACACACGCCAGCCATCGTGCATGGCGGTCCGTTTGCCAATATCGCACATGGCTGCAATTCGGTGATCGCAACCAAAACCGCCTTGAAACTGGCGGATTACGTGGTGACAGAAGCGGGGTTTGGTGCCGATCTGGGGGCGGAGAAGTTTTTTGACATCAAATGCCGCAAAGCCGGTCTGCGGCCGGATACGGTAGTAATCGTTGCGACTATTCGCGCATTGAAATATCACGGTGGTGCGGACTTAAAAGAACTCAATCAGGAAAATGTAAACTATTTATTAAATGGAATAAAAAACCTAGAAAAACATATTAACAATTTACATGAATTATTTGGCATGCAGGTGATTGTGGCGATTAATCACTTTGTGCAAGATACACCAACTGAAATCGATGCGCTTAAAATGGCGGTTGAAGCGCTTGGCTGTAAAGCCATCGTGTGCAAGCATTGGGCAAATGGCGGTTCAGGCGCCACTGATTTGGCAAATGAGGTGGTAAACACCCTGGCTCAAGCCAAATCAAAATTTAAGCTATTATATAAAGACGAACTTTCTTTGCAGGAGAAATTAGGCACAATCGCAAAAAAAGTCTATGGCGCAGACTCCATCGAGCTAAGCCCAAAAGCGGCAGAAAAATTGGCAATGCTGGAGAAGCAGTATGCACATTTCCCCATTTGCATTGCAAAAACACAGTATTCATTTTCGTCCGATCCCTCGTTACGCGGTGCGCCCACCGGGCATACGCTGACAGTGAATGACCTGCGGCTTTCACGCGGTGCGGGCTTTATCGTGGCTATTTGCGGCAAGATCATGACCATGCCGGGCTTGCCAAAGGCGCCAGCCAGTCAGCGCATCAATGTGGATGAAAGTGGCAACATAATAGGCTTGTCTTAATGCAGACGATCGAAACGACGGGGTCTGCAGAGCAAACCATCAATAAATCGCGGTTTTTTGCCTGGGCTGCACACTGTGAAACGGAACAGCAGGTCGGACATTTTTTACGGCAGATTGCGGCGCAACATCAAGGTGCGAGCCATCTGGCCTATGCGTTTAGAATAAAAACGATGGATGGCATTGTTCCAAGATTTTCCGATGCCGGTGAGCCGTCCGGCACGGCAGGCAAGCCGATATTGCAGATGCTGGAAGGGCGTGATCTGGTGAATGTTGCCGTGGGCGTGATTCGCTACTATGGCGGCATTAATCTGGGAACCGGCGGGCTGGCACGCGCCTATGGCGGTACGGCCAAAATGGCGCTGGAGGCGGCGCAAACAATCCCATATGTTGAAATGCAAACGGTTAAACTCACCGTGCAATACAACCGCGTCGATGAACTCAGCCGGGTAGTGAATCAGTTAAAAGGCAAGATCATCGATAAAACATTTGATCATGCGGTGCATGTTAAAATTAGCCTCCCCATTGCAGAAACCTCTGCGTTGATGGATCGGTTTACATGATTAAGCATAAAATATGATACAAAAATCTCGAGTCAATCCATACGATGTAGCTTCCTGGATCGTGATTGGCCTTGCCTTGCTATACATTCTCAAGTTCGGTTTGCTGCCATCGCTCATTTCGGGCTTGCTCGTATACGAGCTTGTCGGCATGATGACGCCATATATCGCGCGCCGGTTTCCCAGCAAAAGATCGAGCAATCATGCCAAGCTGTGGGCTGTGGGTTTTCTGGTAGTCGTGATCGTCGGGCTGCTGGGCCTGGCTGGCGCCGGACTTGTGGCCTTCTTCAGGTCGGATGCGGGCAGCATTACCGTGCTGATGGCAAAGATGGCGCAGATCATCGAAGATTCACGCCAGATTCTGCCTGCCTGGGTGCTGGAACGGCTTCCTGCCGATGCCATCACTTTGAAGGAGCAGGCGACAGTATGGCTGCGTGAGCATGCCGATGCCTTGCAAGGGGTCGGCAAGGAGGCTGGCCGTGTTACCGCGCATGTGATTCTGGGCATGATTATTGGCGGCATACTGGCGATGCATGATGCCATTGTGATGGATAATTTCAAGCCGTTTGCGCGTGCGCTGGCAGAGCGCACAACCTTATTCGGCGATGCTTTCAGGCGCGTGGTATTTGCACAAGTGCGTATCGCCGCCATCAACGCTTTCTTTACCGGTGTTTATCTGGCAGCGGTATTGCCCTTGCTGGGCGTGCACCTGCCGCTGGTCAAAACCATGATAGCGATCACCTTTGTGGTCGGCCTGATACCGGTGGTGGGCAACTTAGTCTCAAACACCATTATTGTCATCGTGAGCTTAAGCCAGTCACTGGGCGTGGCCATTGCCTCGCTGCTGTATCTCGTTGTGATTCACAAACTGGAATATTTCTTGAATGCGCGCATCGTGGGCGGCCAGATTCGTGCTTACGCTTGGGAACTCCTGATTGCCATGGTGATGATGGAGGCCGCGTTCGGCATTGCCGGTATCGTTGCAGCGCCGATCTATTATGCTTATATCAAGACTGAGCTGAGAGCGCGGCATTTGGTTTAATTTAGTTCATCCGCTCGCTGGTTAATTCAGCTTATGAAACCGATTCTCCAGGGTTTTCCCTGTTTTGATATTATCAAAGCTGCTGCCGGCGCTATCGCCTAACTTGGTTAAACGCTCGTCAGGGTGGGGGTGCGTTTTAAACAGCAAGGCTACGCTATCATCACTCTTGTTGGTTTGACCGATGGTCTGCAGCACATCCGGCAGGCCATAGGCATCATAACCGGCGCGGGTAGCCAATACCATGCCCATGCGGTCTGCCTCGAACTCTGCAGTTTTGTCCAGACTGCGCGCGCTGATTTCGGCACCGCTGCTAATGGCTTTTTTGGCGAGCTTGTCATTTTTGCTAAATAAATCACCCAATTTTCCGGCGCCAATGTTCAACAATTGCTGCTTCTGCAGCACTTTGAGCTGGTGTTTTTTTACGACATGGGCAATTTCATGGCCCAGCACGCCCGCCAGTTGCGCTTCGTTCTGCAGTTTCTGGTACAAGCCTTTGGTAATCAGCACGTAGCCGCCCGGCGCTGCAAATGCATTAATGTCGTTGCTATCAATCACGCCGAATTTCCAGGGTAAATCAGCTCGCTCGGATTGATTTGCCACCCAGCGCCCGACCTGGTTCACGTATTTCTGCAATGCCTCATCTTTCACCAGCGGCGCAGCGCCCAGCAAGCTGCCTGTAATCTCACGCCCCAACGCAATCTCTTCTTCTTTGCTTGGTTTTTTCCAATTGAATTCAGGTTGCGCAGATGCTGGCGCTGGCTCTGTCGTCGCCACAGGGCTGGCATTGGTAGTCGTGTTTACTGGTGCAGCGGGAGCAGCCTCAGAAGTGGGGGTTGAGGGTGTCTCACCGCCATTCTTAACTTCTTCGACCTTGCTTTTTACGGCTTCTTCGAGCGCTTTGCCTAAGTCCAGTGCTTGTGCCGGAGGAATTGAAAGTGCGGTAAATACACCAGCCGTTACTAACAGACCTATCAATAATTTGTTCATGCTTATCTTGCGCATTATTTGGCTCCTTTCAGGTAAGCCATTTTGATGGCATTCAGGCCGCCAGCATTGGCGAATTGCTGTCCGTCATTTGGGGTGAGCGTGTGGCTTTCCATCTTTTTCATTTCTTCTTCGTTAAATTTGGCGGCTTTCAGTTCCTCCGCACTCAAGCCGCGGATGCCGGTGGTCGAAACAACCTGCCCGGTGCCAGCGCGGCCGCTCGCCACGTCCAGTACGCCTTTAGCGCTGGTGCTGCCTGAAGCGCTGCCACGTTTAACAGAGAGTATGCGTACCCAGCCGGTACTCTTTTTGGTTTTAACCTGCAGCCAGGCGCCTTTTTTGTTCAGGATATCAACGCTCTCGCCTTTATTAAAATTGCCTACCGTTTTGGCATCGGCAAACGGTTCGGCACGCATGGCGTCAGCTTTCAATGCCGTACCAACCTCGCCAGAAAGCGCAAGAACAGGGCTTATTAGCCCGATTAACAGTATTCTTTTAAGTAAATTTTTCATGCTAAATCCTTAAATGCGTCGTTATGTTCCAGTTTAATCACCGCTTGCGCAAACAGCGTACGCCACTGCGAAGCCAGTGTTGTGGTTGAGTGATTGAGCAATTTGCCTTCGTGCAACGTGTAACGCGTGGCAGTGCTATCCGGTAGACCTATATTTGCAATTAAAGTTGACAACTGCTGTGCAATATTCTGTGCATCCTGTTTTGCGGCCGCGCCATATTCTGGCTTGTTGTCTGCATACATCCAGCTTACCACCACCATGTCGCCAAACAATCCCCAGATGCCGCTTTGTGTGCCATGCAGGGTTTCGATATTGCTGGGTGAATGGCTGGCAAGCTCGATGCCGCGTTTGAGCTTTTTAAGCAATGCATCGCTTAAAGGCTCGCTTGCCTCTACCAGAATCGGCATCATCAGTACGCTGTGCTCTGCGGCATCTGATTTTACACCAAATGCCAGCCAGCGCTGCAAGGCGCGGTCTGTGGCCAGCGCGTAGATTTTGGCGATACCGAACAGGGCCACAGTCCATAGAATTGGTGCTGTGAGATCCAAATAGGTGTTGCTGACATTAATGGCAATATACGACAGCACCAGCAAGCCGACCTGGCTGCCGGTAAAGATGGAGTTGAATCTATCGCGATCTACTTTCAGGTAAAACGCGAGCGTAGTGGCCCAGATGAGCAGCAGACTCAACAGAATATAAGGGATTTTGCCGCGCCACACTTTTAGGTAATCACCATGTTTGGCGTTGTCGATGGCTGTAGCAACGATCTCAACACCGGGAAACTGTTTATCCATGGCGGTAGGCCTGATGTCGAACAGTCCTGGCGCGGTAGAGCCGATAATGACGATTTTGTTGGTAAATTCGTCCTGCGGACGTTTCTTATCCTTGCTGGCCAAGTCTGTAAAAACATCGCTAAACGTGGCATAGGTGTAGCTGAATGGCTTGCCGCGCCAGTTAATCAGCATGTCTTTGGGCAGGCGCTCGGTATCTGCCGCGCCGGAAAACTGTGCTACCACCAGAGGTAACGACGGCAGGCGCCAGCCGTAGTCATCATGAAACATGCGGTATTCGCGCACAATGCCATCGATATTGGGGTACACATTATGTGTACCCAGCCGGTTGGGCCTTAACGCACCTTCAAAATGCGGCAATACGGCTGCAATCGTGGCATTTTTGTCGGCGTCATTATCCGCCTGCAGGCCGGGAATCAGTGCAAACTTGAGCTTGCTCAAGCTGTCCTGAGAGGCGTCCAGACGCA
This sequence comes from Methylotenera sp., assembly GCA_044228245.1. Lineage (GTDB taxonomy): Bacteria > Pseudomonadota > Gammaproteobacteria > Burkholderiales > Methylophilaceae > Methylotenera_A. Next base: position 373,355 of record JBGAVG010000002.1, on the reverse strand, counting down.
GAATCGGGAAGAAGATATTGTCGCTGCCTGCAATCACCTCGTTAAAATAGGCGTCACTATCAGGGTTGTAAATGTCCGCGTCCGAAAACACGATATCAAACACGATGGCTTTGGGGTGTTGTGCCTGAATGTTCTCGACAAATTCGCCCAGCACCTGGCGCGGCCACGGCCAGCGGCCATATTCTTTGGCGAACGCGGCCAGACTCGCTTCGTTAATATCAACGATAATAATGTCTTTATCGGGCTTGGGCTGAAACACACGATTTTTCACCATAAAATCAAACGCTTTATCGCGCATATTCTCGCCCACGTGGAATATACCGGCATCCAGCAACACCAGCAACGTAAACAATGTGGCCAGGTAAATGTAAAAATTATTTTTTAATTTACGGGTCAGATTGGCCAGCCATTGGCCGAGCAGCAGTTTTAGCTTAATCATAGAGAGGAATGCGACTGTAGTTTATAATGAACAGCATGAATGAAATTATAGTCTTACTTTTAGCTTTAGCCATTATTTTGCTGGCATGGCTCGCCTGGCGCGAGTTTACGAATACTAAAAACAGTGCGCTGCTGAATCAACTGGAAGAAAAGCATCGTGCCATGCTGGTGGATTTGAATGATGGATTAAACAAGCTGGGAGACCGCATGAATACTGCCTCGCAGGACAGCGGTGACAAGCTTAAAACAGCGGTTTCAACCGAATTGCAAGCCACACGTGATGCCATGCAGGCCTTGCAGCTCGCGCAGAACACCAGTTTGGCGCAAACCCGCGAAACGGTTCTGGAAACGCTGCATAAAACCCTGAGCGAGCAGGGCCTGGCGCAGCAGGCGATTATCAATGACACCATGCTTAAAGCCACCACAACACTCACGCAAAGTATCGAATCATTAGGCAAGATTGTGGATGCACGACTGCAGGAGATTGGCGGGAAGGTTTCCGAGAGGCTGGACGAAGGGTTTAAAAAAACCAATGAAACTTTTGCCAATGTAATGGCGCGGCTTGCTACCATAGACGAGGCGCAGAAGAAGATCGATGGCCTTACTGTGAATATGGTCAGCCTGCAGGAGCTGCTGGGTGATAAGCGCAGCCGCGGCGCCTATGGCGAGGTGCAGCTGGAAGGCCTGGTGCGTAACGTGCTACCGCCAGATAGCTTTAAAATGCAGCACACCTTTGAAAATGATACGCGCGTGGACTGTGCATTGTTTCTGCCGCAGCCGACAGGAACAGTCGCGGTGGACAGCAAATTTCCGCTCGAAAATTACCATAAAATGTTTGATAGCAGCCTGAGTGAAGCCGCACAAAATCTGGCAGAGAAGCAATTCAAGCTGGACGTGAAAAAGCATGTGGATGACATTGCCGCCAAGTATATTATCCCCAATGTGACGAGTGACGGCGCGGTGATGTTTATCCCTGCCGAGGCCGTGTTTGCCGAGATCCATGCCTACCATCCGGAAATCATTGATTACGCCATGAACAAGCGGGTATGGCTGGTATCGCCCACCACGCTGATGGCGGTGCTCAACACCGCGCGTGCCGTACTCAAAGATGTGGAAATGCGCAAGCAGGTGCATATTATTAAGGATGAGCTGGGCAAGCTGAGTAAAGATTTTGAGCGTTTTGACGTACGCATGAAAAAACTCGCGGACAACATTCGCCAGGCAAATGACAACGCCCAGGAAGTGCATAAATCCAGCCAGAAAATATCGCGGCGCTTTGCACAGATCGAACGCGTAGAATTAAGCAACGAGCCTGTGGATTTGCTGGACGTGGTTGATGATAAAGAAGATTAGAACAGTATGAATATCAAATTATTGTATTTTGCAAGAATCAAGGAAGCGGTGAACTATTCGACTGAGGAAGTAGATTTGCCAAGCCATGTTACAACCGTGACTGCACTCAAAAATCATTTGTCACAACGTGGAGATGTTTGGGCAAGCCTGTTCAATGGCAAGCAAACCGTGCGTGCCGCCATTAACCATCAACTGGTAGATGACATGGCGACAATCCAGGCCGGTGACGAGGTGGCATTTTTTCCGCCTGTCACAGGCGGGTAATGTTTTATGAGTGTTCGCGTACAAACAGAAGATTTTGATGTTGGCCTTGAGCTTAACAAACTCAGGCTGGCAAACCCCAGTATTGGCGCACTTGTCAGCTTTGTTGGTCAAGTGCGCGATGTAAACGATGGTGATGCAATCAATACGCTTACGCTTGAACATTATCCGGAAATGACCGAGAAAGCGTTGCAAGCCATTGAAGATGAAGCAAAAACACGCTGGAATATCATTGACAGTCTCATCATTCACCGTGTTGGCACGCTTAAGCCGTTGGATCAGATTGTATTGGTGGCGGTGACGAGTACGCATCGCGGTGAAGCGTTCAAGGCGTGCGAATTTATCATGGATTTTTTGAAAACAAGTGCGCCATTTTGGAAAAAAGAAGCAACAAATCAGGGTGAACGCTGGGTTGATGCTAAACTTTCGGATGACGCAGCTAAAATACGCTGGCAGAAATAATCGATGCAAATATTAAACACAAGCGAACTCAATGCTTCTATATCCTTAAACGATTTTAAGTTTAGGACTACAGAGGAGCTGCTAGGTGATTCAATAGGTTACCAGCCGCATATTCACGGCTGGGTAGCGCAAAGCGAGGCTAAAAAGGCTGCTTTGTTTGGCTTGAATTTAAGTCAAAGCGGTTTTAATTTAATCGTGCTGGGTGAGCAGGGCAGTGGCCGAAGCTCGCTGATGCAAAGCGCGATGCATGAAGTGGCCAAGCAAAAATCGAATGCAAAATTATATGATCTGGTTGCGATTTATGATTTTGAGCAACTGAACCAGCCTACCTTGGTGAAGCTGCCGGTAGGCGCAGGACAAAAGCTGCGCGCCGAGATGGATGCCTTTGCGCGAGCATTGATGCTTGAGATGCCCAATTTTGCAGCAGCGGCAAACCAGCAAGAAATGCTGGCGAGGGCTGAACAATGGCTGACTAAAGCAATTGCAGTATTAGAAGACGCATTGGTAGATTGTGCACCCCAATTAAATCAATATATTAAATTGATTAGGCAAGAGATTTTGGCGTATTTGCAAACTTGGCAGCCGTCAGCAAACAGCGAGTCGGATAACAATCTGGAAGGCCTGATCAATGAAGCATTTTTTGCACGTTTTCGTGTCAATTTGCTGGTGGATAACCAAAAGACAGTTGCGCAGGAACTTAATCAGCCGGTAATTTACGATAGCGATCCCAGCCTTCACTCCTTATTCGGCGCGATAGAAACGGCGTCTGACGCGTCTGCGCTGCCAAGTTTTTTACGCTTACGTGCAGGTAATTTGCACAGGGCAGATGGCGGCATGCTGTTACTACATTTGCGTGATTTGTTATGCGATGAGCAAAACGGCGCACAAATCATCGAAAAGCTCTATCGATTTTTGCGTAACGGCAATTTACAAATTGAGGACGTGGGCAGTAGCTCGCAAAGTGCGGGTTACGTGGCAAGTAACACGCTGTTGCCACTGCAAGTCAAGCTGGTGTTGATTGCCACGCGTGGGGATTTTTATAATTGCCTGAACGAGCAGCCTGATTTCTTCGATTATTTCCCTATTAAAGTGGAATTTGCCGAGCGCATCCTGGCGAATCCGGAAAACTATGCTGCGATTTCCGGGTTTGTTGCACAAAAATGTGCGCAGCATCATTTGATACCCTTTTCGCGAGAGGCTGTAGCAGCCTTAATCGGCGCGCTGCAGCGGCTGGAAGAAGACCAGGTCCGCATTAGCACTAATTTTGCGTTTTTAGAGCACCTGATGCTGGAAAGTGCCGCATTTGCCGGCAATGCATCGGTTGTGGCTGCGGAGCATGTGCAGGAAGCGATACAAGCCAAATCGAAACGTAATCAATATTTTGAGGAACAAATTCGTGATTCTATTATTGATAACGAGCTGCTGATTCAAGTGCATGGTGAGGTGGTTGGACAGGTGAATGGCCTCACGCATATTGAGCTGGGTGATGCCAGCTTTGGCTCGCCGATCCGCATTACGGCCCGTTGCTACCCTGGCGGCAGAGGCTTGGTTAATATCGACCGTGAAGTCAATATGAGCGGCCCGACGCATGACAAAGGCGTGTTTATTCTGCAAAATTGGCTTAGCGCCAGTTTTTCACATCTGGCGCCACTTAGCCTTAATGCCTCGCTGGTGTTTGAGCAGGAATACACTGGCGTAGAGGGTGATTCTGCTTCGTGCGCAGAGCTATTTGCATTATTATCGGCGATGGCGAACTTGCCGATTCAGCAAGGCATTGCGGTGACTGGCGCGCTGAACCAGTTTGGCGAAGTGATGCCGATTGGCGGCGTGAACGAGAAGATAGAAGGTTATTTCAGGGTCTGCCAGGCGCTTGGTTTAGATGGCAAGCAGGGCGTGATTATCCCTAAACGCAACCAGCGCCACTTGCTGTTAGACCGTGCCGTGATAGAAGCGGTAAAAAATGGACAGTTTCACATCATTACCATTGACCATGTGCTGGAAGGTATTGAATACCTCACCGGTGTGGCGGCAGGCACTCAGGATGCGGCGGGAAATTATACCGCCGACACGGTGATGGGACATGCGCAAAGCGTACTGGCGAGTTATCGCAGAACGCTGGAGAGCAATCAGCCAAAACCTAGAAAATCCTCAAACAGTTGAGTAGCATAGATAAAACTGATGAAATGGATAACAAGTGCCGGCTGGATAAATGGCTGTGGGCGGCGCGCTTTTTTAAAACGCGCAGCATCGCGGCAGATGCGGTAGATAGCGGCAAGGTGCGCGTAGACGGCGACCGCGCCAAAACCGCCAAGGAAGTCAAAACTGGCATGCTGATCCATATCCGCAGTAAAGACTTTGAAATAGAAGTGCAGGTGGCAGGCCTATCTAACATTCGCCGAGGGGCACCTGAAGCAGCTTTGTTATATGCAGAAACAGGGGCCAGCAAAGCCAGACGGGAAAATGCCAGAGTGACACGTGAAGCTGACCATGCGGTGCGCGAAAGAGGCGCGGGAAGGCCAACCAAGCGTCAATTGCGCGACATTAAAAAATTTACGGGCATTTACTAAATTATTGCTTGCACATTGTTGGTGAATGTTGATAAACTGCGTTCAGTCATTGAACGGACTATCAAATAGCGCATGTTAACAGACGAATACCGTTACAAAATACTTAAGATACTTGAGGCCAATCCTGAAATCAGTCAGCGCGATCTGGCGCGTGAGCTGGACATTAGCCTGGGACGCGTTAATTTCTGCCTGAAAGCGTTAATCGAAAAAGGCTTGCTGAAAGCTACCAATTTCCGAAACAGTCACAATAAACTCGCATACATGTATTTGCTGACACCCAGCGGCATTGAGGAAAAATCAGTAATTACGGCACGCTTCTTAAAAATAAAAATGCAGGAATACGCCAACCTGGAAGCGGAAATCAAGGAACTGCGCCGGGAAGCAACTCAGTTAACAAAAGGTGAGGTCAGTCAGCTATGAATTGCTATGCAATTATCCTCTGTGGTGGCTCCGGTACGCGCTTGTGGCCACTTTCACGCACACTCAGGCCCAAGCAGCTGCTTGCACTCAACGGCGAACAAACCTTGCTGCAGCAAACAACGGCTCGTTTATTGAAACACGTTGACGCAGCCAATCTATTTACCGTTACGCATGAAGACCACAAGTTTGAAGTTAAAGGTCAACTGGCTGAAGTGGCGCCAGACGCCATTCCCAACGTATTAGCGGAGCCTTGCGCGCGAAACACCCTGCCTGCGATTGCATGGGCGGTCAATCAAATACATCAGCAGGACGCTGACGCCATTATAGGTGTGTTTGCATCGGATCATGCCATTGATAATCAGCAGGCATTCTTAGATGCATGGCAGACCGCAGAAATAGCAGCGCAAGATGATTACCTAGTACTGTTAGGCATTAAGCCGCACGAACCTGCGACTGGCTATGGATATATTAAACCTAGTCAAAAATTATCTTACAGCGGTGCATTGCCAGTGCATCAGGTGGCACAATTTGTAGAAAAACCTAATAGTGAAAAGGCTGCACAGTTTGTGAGCGATGGTTATTTATGGAACAGCGGCATGTTTGTATTCAAAGCCAGTGCTTTTATGCGCATGCTGCAGCAATATCAGCCTGAAATGGCTCAGCAAATAGCCAGCATGACGGCAGATAATTTTGCCGAAACTTATGCCAGCTTCCCTAATTTATCAATGGATTATGGCCTGGCCGAAAAAGCGGATAAAGTGGCTGTAGTGCCAGTAGATATGGCTTGGAGCGATTTGGGGAGCTGGGATTCGATTTATCAGCGACACGAAAAAGATGCTGACAATAATGTGACAAAAGGCGATGTGTTTACGCAAGACACTACCAATAGCCTGCTGTGGAGTCAGTCAAGCCTGCTAGCTACTGCTGGCCTGGATAATGTGGTGGTGATTCAAACCCCTGATGCCACTTTGATTTGTGACAGAAGCCGCACCGAAGAAATTAAAACCTTGGTGGCGCGCGTAAAAGCCTACAAGCCCGAACTCACTGAAATCCACCAAACAGTATATCGGCCATGGGGTAGCTATACCGTTCTAGAAGAAAGTGCCAATTTCAAAATCAAGCGTATTGTGGTGAACCCGGGCGCAAAACTGTCCCTGCAAATGCACAAACACCGTTCTGAGCATTGGGTGGTGGTTTCTGGTGAAGCCACAATTACCAATAATGAAATTGAATACAAGTTACAAGAGAACCAATCGGCCTACATCCCTAAAACACATCGCCATCGCCTAGCCAATCAAAGCGATGCACCGCTTGCAATTATCGAAGTACAGTGCGGTGACTATGTGGGCGAAGACGATATTATCCGGTTTGATGATACTTATGGAAGGTTAACTACAAAGTGAAAAAAGTTGCGTTAATTACAGGTGTTACCGGGCAGGATGGCGCCTATTTAGCCGAATTTTTATTGGGCAAAGGTTATGTAGTGTATGGTGTTAAACGCCGCGCATCATTGTTTAATACCGATCGTATTGATCATCTTTATCAAGACCCGCATGTAGATAACAAAAATTTTGTTTTGCACTATGGTGATCTAACGGATTCGACCAATTTGATTCGCATTATCCAGCAAACGCAGCCAGATGAAATATACAACCTGGCCGCTATGAGCCATGTGGCGGTGAGTTTTGAGATGCCGGAATATACAGCAAATGCTGATGGTATCGGTGCACTTCGTATTCTTGAGGCCATTAGGATGCTAGGGCTAGAGAAAAAAACCAAGTTCTACCAGGCCTCGACTTCAGAGCTTTATGGTTTAGTGCAAGAGATTCCGCAAAAAGAAACTACGCCGTTTTATCCACGCAGCCCTTATGCGGTGGCCAAGCTTTATGCCTATTGGATTACAGTGAATTACCGTGAAGCATATGGCATTTATGCCTGTAACGGCATTTTGTTTAATCACGAAAGCCCAGTTCGCGGCGAAACTTTTGTCACACGTAAAATCACTCGTGCGCTTGCCCGTATTAACCTGGATTTACAAGACTGCTTATATTTGGGCAACCTGGATGCCTTGCGTGACTGGGGGCATGCCAAAGATTATGTGGAGATGCAATGGTTGATGCTGCAACAAGAGAAGCCTGAAGATTTTGTGATTGCAACTGGCGTGCAATATAGTGTGCGCGATTTTGTGAATGCGGCTGCTAAAGAGCTGAATATGCAGATTACATGGCAAGGCGCAGGCGTTGAAGAAAAAGGCTACTGGCAAGGTAAATGCATTGTTCAGGTAGATCCACGTTATTTCAGGCCTACCGAAGTAGAAACTTTATTGGGTGACCCAACCAAAGCTAAACAAAAGCTTGGCTGGTCGCCCAAAATTACGTTCGATGAACTGGTGGCAGAAATGGTACGTGAAGATTACAAGTCAGCACGGCGTGATGAACTGGTTAAGAAACATGGCTACCAAGCGATGGATTATCACGAATGATTCATTTACAAAGAGTTCCATATTTTGAAGTGGTCACAGTTTGTGACCACTTCTGCCGACTCACCCTTGTCCAGCGTTTTAAATTCAGAACTTGTTTGGTAAGGATTGAGTATTCATGAGCACAATTAAGCTATTTGAAACCAAGAAAGTCCGTTCGGTGTGGGATGCAAAAGACTGTAGTCAACTGAAAATGCAAAGCAACTCAAATGTGTATCACGGACGTTAGTTGTCCTGCCTAAATAATTTTTTGGAGCATCTATGAGCCAAACTGATATTTCAAAAATTGAAGCATTGAAACATCTGCTACAGGCAGATTCAAACCTTGAGCTAGCAATATTGGTTGGTAGCCGAGCCACAGATACGGCAACCCAGCACAGCGATTGGGATATTGCCATCCGCTGGAAAAAAGAGATCAATGGATTGATGTGCCTGGAGTTTTCAGCAGCACTAAAGCAGAAAATTGCGGATGCCATTGCTACGCATCAAGAACAGATTGATTTAATCGACATGACGACAGCGCGTTTAGCCATGCGAGCGGTGATTGCTGAAGAAGGCGTGCTGCTTAAAGGGCACAACACCTTGGCTTGGAGCCACTTTCTTACCCAAACATGGGGAGAGATGGAAGATTATTACTGGAGAGAGCAACATGCGGCTTGATCTTTACCAAGCAGAAAGTGAACGTATTGCCCAGGAGCAATTGGCCTTACTTGATGAAGCCAAGCAACGCATCGTATCGGGTGTGCCTCTTTCACGTCTTGAACAAAGTGGTGTATTGCATGCATTGCAAGTGCTTATTGAAAATGCGATTGGTAAATCAAAACATCTACTTAAGTCTATAGAAGAACCTGTGCCAGTATCGGCCTATGATGCTTTTGCCAGCCTTGAGCGGCGCGGCAATATAACACCGCAAGAATTAACACAATGGAACGCGGCGATTGGTTTGCGTAACCGTATTGTGCATGACTACATGAACATTGACATTAATTTTGTTTATGAACTTATCACAAGCAATCGTCACCTATTTATTGGCGAATTTCTGCGCAAGCCATTACCGACTGCACCTTGAATCACTAAAACGAATTACTATGAACCTTAACGCAAAAATCTATGTAGCAGGCCACCGTGGGCTAGTTGGCTCAGCCTTGATGCGCCAACTTGCGAAGCAAGGTTATACGAATATAGCCATCCGCACCCACGCAGAGCTTGATCTCACAAATCAGCAAGCGGTAAGAGATTTTTTTCAGGCAGAAAAGCCGGAATATGTGTTTTTAGCCGCTGCCAAGGTAGGTGGAATTTATGCTAATAACACTTATCCTGCAGAATTTATATATGAAAACCTAGCGATTCAAACCAATGTGATTCACCAATCCTATTTGGCAGGTGTTAAACGGTTACTTTTTTTAGGTTCTAGTTGTATCTATCCGCGGGATTGCCCGCAGCCGATAAAAGAAGAATGTTTGCTTACATCTGAACTCGAGCCGACTAATCGGCCCTATGCGCTGGCAAAAATCGCAGGTATAGAAATGTGCTGGAGTTACAACCGCCAATATGGCACACAATATTTGGCTGTAATGCCGACTAATTTATTTGGGCCAGGCGATAACTATGACTTGCAAAATAGTCATGTGATTCCAGCATTAATTCGCAAATTTCATGAGGCAAAAATTAATAATCAACCAACTGTAACCGTTTGGGGCACTGGAACACCTAAACGTGAATTCTTATACAGCGACGACATGGCTGAGGCTTGCGTGTTTGTGATTAATCTCGCGGATGATATTTTTAAACCTTTGTTGGCATCGGATAGAAATGATGGGTTGCCACCCTTGTTAAATTTAGGCAGTAATAGTGATTTAACAATAGCTGAATTAGCCAATTTAGTTAAAGAAGTTGTTGGTTTTGGCGGAGAGATTATATTTGATAATTCTAAACCAGATGGCACATTTAGAAAATGGATAGATTCCGGCAGGTTAAATCAGCTGGGCTGGCATCCAAAGGTTGATCTAAAGACAGGTTTAATCAACAGTTATTCTCATTTTCAAGCTCATTTTCTTAGCATCAATTAATGCTTAAAAACAACATAATTGCCAATTTTTTAGGTACCGGTTATGGCGTGCTGCTTCAGTTTGCAATGTTGCCTGTCACACTGCATTACTTAGGCCCTCAGGCTTATGGACTAGTAGGCGTGTATGCCACCATTTTAGCTATTTTGGCTCTGCTGGATTTAGGTTTATCCCCGGCATTGGGTCGAGAACTTGCAAGGCTTTCTGTGTTGCCTAATGGCAATAGCTTGATGCGTCACACAGTTACCACCTTAGAAATTATTTGTTTAGGGGCGGCGATTAGTGCTGGTTTGTTCATATGGTTTGGTGCACCCTTTTTAGCCAAGTATTGGTTTACAAAAAGTAGTTTATCTATAGATTTGGTAAGTGGTTGTTTGCAATGGATGGGCGTGCAATCTGCGTTTCAGTTTTTAACAGGCTATTACAACAGCGGGTTAGTTGGTATGCAGCGGATTGTGTTAAGTAATGGCATCGCGGCTTCAACCCAAACCTTACGGACTATTGCCTTGCTTTGGTTGTTGATGACCAATCCACAAATTGAGTCTTACTTTATGCTTCAGGCGGCGATGAGTCTTATTACCCTAATTGCTACTGGCTATGCGCTTTATTATGCATTGCCTAAAGATGAAAAATTAGAAAATATACAATTAAATCAATATGCCAAATTAGGGTTCCTTCAAAAACTAGCAAATCGTTACAATCACGAGCGTTTTATTGCATGTAGAAGGTTTGCGGCAGGCATGGCTGCAACCACACTATCAACCCTGGCATTAACACAGCTTGATAAAGTGATATTAAGTAAAATGCTCAGCCTGGAAGATTTTGGCTACTACACAATAGCTGGTAGTATCGCAGGCATGCTGGCTAAACCAGCAGGCCTGGTGTTTGGGGCCGCATTGCCGCGCATGACCCAGCTTGCAACAAGCGGAGATACTGCGACACTAACAAGTATTTATCTGAAATCGTCCTCATTGGTCAGTTGGATGGTGTTGCCGGCAGCAGGTGTTCTGGCCGGGTTTAGTTTGCCACTTTTAAATCTTTATTTGCAAAATGCCAATAGCGCATTCTACATTGCTCCACTTGTTTCAATATTGGCAATTGGAACCGCCTTTCACAGTGTCATGTATATACCATATGGAGTAACTTTAGCCTATGGGTGGACAAGGTTTGGGATTAATATTTGTATTGCATCTTCTATAGCTCTAGTTCCATTAATTATTTATGGAACCTTGCAATATGGAGCAAAGGGCGGAGCTTCTGCATGGTTGTTGCTTAGTATGCTATATGTTTTTGTATTTTCTTACTATATTCACAGACATTGTTTAAAAGGGGAGTTGATTAACTTTTATAAGAGAGTGATATTTATCCAACTATTGATAATGATTTTTATATCTGCTTTTGGATATATTATTTTGCAATTAATTTAAGGAGATCAAAATACAATGATTAAGAAAATTGTTAGATTGTGTTTGCCACCAATATTCATAACAGCATATAGAAAGCTTGCAAGTAAAAGGAGCAGCATAAAATATTTTGCTGGCAAACCTGCATCTCAAAGTTTAGATTTGTACTGGGATGAGACTTTTGCTAATACTCTTGAGAGCTGGGGTAAAAATACTGTTTGGAAAGAAATCAATCTTATCATGGCGCCACTAAAAGGTAATGTACTTGATATTGCTTGTGGAACAGGACCTGTAATTAAAATTCTATCAGGCAACCAAAATTTAGAGATTTATGGGTTTGATATTTCTGAAAAACTTATAAATAGAGCTAAAGAAAAGGGTGTTAATCCAAGTCGTCTAAAAATTGCGGATGCAACAAAACAAAACTATGAGAAAAACGAATTTGATTACTCTTATTCTATTGGCTCACTAGAGCATTTTACTGAGGATGGCATTGATGAATTTCTTAAATACGCTTCTTTGCAAACGAAAAAAGCGTCTTTTCATATGATTCCCACACAATTTTATAACCGAAATGATGGCTGGATAGAGAATGAACAAACTTATTGGAACAATTCGGTGGAGTGGTGGATGGATAAATTTCTAAAACACTATAAAAATGTCAAAGTGCTTGATTCAACCTGGGTTCATGAAGGCGTTTCTTTAGGAAAGTGGTTTGTTTGTTTTAACGAGGATAATTAATGTTTAAAAAAGGTATTCAGTTTCTAAGAAGAGTTTCGGCTACTATTTATCACCTAGATATTAGTTTGCATGGCTATAAAAGCCATAAAGTTAATCTTGGTCAAATACAAAACAGGCTAAATTTACAAAGAGATGACATAAAATCACTTGCGGACGTGGAGTTTCAGGTGTTCTCGCAATTTGGGGATGATGGCATTATTCAATACCTTATTTCCAAACTAGATATTCCAAATAAAACTTTTGTAGAATTTGGTGTGGAGAATTACAGGGAAGCAAACACTCGCTTTTTGTTAGTGAATAACAATTGGAAAGGTTTGGTAATTGATGGTAGCCAGAAAAATATTGATTTTATTAATAGTGATGCTATGAGTACTTTATTCCAACTTTATTCTAAATGCGCTTTCATTACCAAAGATAATATTAACGACTTAATTGCCGAGATGAATTTTGAGCCAGATTTGGGTATTTTAAGTGTAGATATTGATGGTAACGATTACTGGGTATGGAAGGCTATTGATGTGGTCAAGCCGATCATTGTAGTAAGTGAATACAATGCAGATTTTGGAACGGATAATCCATGGACAATCCCCTACCAGGCCGATTTTGTTATGGGGGCAAAGTACCCTAGAAATTATTGGGGTGTGTCCTTGTTATCTTTGTGTGATTTAGCTGAAGAAAAAGGGTATTCATTTATTGGCTGTAACAGCCAAGGCAATAATGCCTACTTTGTTAGAAATGACAAATTAGGAGGCTTTAAAAAATTATCATGTGCAGAGGGCTACAGCACTGCAAAATTTTTTATGGTAAGAGATGAGCATGGTAATCGGCTAGACTTTCAACAAAGATATGCGAATATTAAAGGGCTACCTGTGTTTAACACACGCAAACAAATATTAGAGGAAATAGTGTGATTTCGTCGCTTATAGCAAGGCAAATAGATAAGCTAGGCTGGATATTCAAAAACTATCGCAAAATAAATCAATTTACGCCTCCTGTCGCTCACTTTTTAGGTCCAGTAACCTATAACGCAGATAGCTTAGTGACCAGTAATAATTGTGATTTTATTACAGAACCACGTTTTGCAAAAGCTTATGCAGCAGCAGCAGCTACCAACCCATGGCCAGAATTTACATTGCAGTGGCGGGTGTATATTTGTTGCTGGTTTGCTAACTATGTAAAACATCTTGAAGGTGATTTTGTGGAATGCGGCGTTAACACGGGTGCTTATAGCAGGGCGGTGATTGATTACATTGATTTTAACTCCCTTAATAAAACATTTTATTTGTTAGATACCTATGAAGGTTTAGTAGAAAGCTTAGTGAGTGATGCAGAGAAAAAGGCTGGCGTAGATGTATATTTTGGCAATTACGGAAACGTTTATGAACAGGTTAAAAAAACATTCGCGCCATTTAACACAAAAGTAATTAAAGGCATGGTGCCTGATACTTTGCCGCAATGTACAGCAGAAAAAATTTGTTACCTCTCATTAGATATGAATTGCGTGGCGCCTGAAATTGCAGCAATCAATTATTTTTGGGATAAGTTGGTAAAAGGCGCTGTAGTGATTTTGGATGACTACGGGTTCCCTATGCATATTCATCAAAAGCAGGCTTTTGATGCCTTTGCTAAAGAAAAAGGCGTGGAAATTTTAACCTTGCCAACAGGGCAGGGCATAATGTTTAAAGCATAATTTTAATGACTGATAAACCAGAGCTGATTATATTTAGCCAGTACCTGCTTGGTGGTGGTGCTAGTTTTCATCGCAACATGCTGGCTAACATGCCGGATAATAATTTTGACTTGAAGGTAATATATCACTATCCAAAAACTGGAGTTTTTTCTCCCAGTTTGGAGTTTTACGAAAGGCCGAATGATGTTATTTTTGAATATAAAGACGAAGGCTTGTATAGCGTAATAAAAAGACTTTCTGGACATATTTCTAATCGGGAAGGTGCAATAGTCACCAACCTGGATATCGAATTATATTGTCTTGGTGTTTATCCAAGAGACAATAAAACAATCTATTTTATTTGCCATGATGATGGATTTTTACATCTTGCTAAAAAGTTTAACCAAATTATTGATGTGTTTATTGCTCACAATGTAGAAGTTTTTAACTCATTAAAAAAACTTCTGCCCAACAGAATAAATGAAATTTTCTTTATTCCGCATGGTGTAAAAATTCAAAATTATACCAGGCCAGAAAATATCAACCGAAAATTAAAGATTGCCTATTTGGCTAGGCATCATGTTCTTAAAGGCTTGTATGATTTACCATTAATCAATCAATTACTACTTGATAATAAAGTAGAAGTAGATTGGTTAATTATGGGGGATGGAAACGAAAGAGAGAATTTTATACATCAAACTAAGTATTTAAAGAATTTTTCATTTGAAATACCCGAAACTAATGAAGAGGTAATGCAGAAATTAAAAAGTTGTGACATATTTATTTTGCCGTCACGTAAAGATGGCTTGCCGGTAGCGTTACTGGAAGCTATGAGTATAGGTTGTGTCCCGCTTGTCAGCAATTTTAGTGAAGGAATCAAGAAAGTTGTTACTGATGAAATTGGTTATGTAGTCAATGTAGGGTGCAACGAAGAATTTGCGGGATGTATTATCAAATTGCATAGGAATCGTGATGAACTCAGGATTAAAAGCGCTAACTCAATCAATAGCATAACAAGAGATTACAATATCAAAGACAAAGCGAAACAATATTTTGATTTATATAATGATTATTCTAAATACAAGAAAGTTAGAAAAAAACAGTTTTTTATTCGAATGTTGAAAAAGACTTACTATTTTGCGGTTTCAAAAATCTCTAATTCTATGCTTGTTACTTTTAAAAGAAAATTGTTCGAAGTTCTTGGCCAATTCAGAAATAAGTAATTACTTTTTCTAAAACATTCAATGAATCAACTTAATTATATTAAAACGCTGGATGGTATTCGATTTTATTCAATTCTGGGCGTAATGCTGGCGCATTGGATACACAGCAGTATTACTTATACTTTCGCAATGGGTGTTATTGTATTTTTTGTGTTGAGTGGGTATCTAATAACTAGAATTCTTTTGGTTACAAAAGAAAAATATCCTAACGAGGTTCCATTAAGACTATTTAAAACGTTTTATATTCGCAGATCGTTGCGCATATTTCCAATTTATTTTTTAACTATTGTTATATTTTATTTAGCAAATTTACCGGATGTAAAAGCTAATATTATTTGGTTACTAACTTTCACTGTAAATATTAAATACTTTTTGGATAATAGTTTTTATGGTGGAATAGGTCATTTATGGTCACTATCAGTAGAAGAGCAATTCTATATCTTTTATCCATTTTTAATTTTTGGCATTAAAAGAAAATACGTTTTGCCATCACTTGTTTTTATGGTGACTCTGGGATTAATGTCTAGAATGGTTTTATTTATAACCGGCAGTGGTTTGGTTTCACAAGCAACATTTACATTAAGTGCTTTTGATTCACTTGCGATAGGCGGGATATTGGCTTACTTGGAACTATATCATAGGGATTTTTTAGTTAAAATTATCAGTCAGCATAAATGGTCATGGCTTGTTGTTTTGGTTTTATTCTTGTTGTGTTATGCATTTTTTGCTTATGGGCTGCAAAAAATGGACACTATATTTAGTGCTTATAATCTAGTTTTTGGTAGATTTTTAATCTCATTATTGACCTTTTATTTAATTGCCAATGCTGTTTTGGGCCTTAATAAAAATTTCAAACAATATTTCGAGAATGAGTATGTGGTATTTCTAGGCAAAATTAGTTATGGAATGTATTTGTACCATCTATTTGTACAAAGAGTAATTGACTATTTATTGGCGCACAATCAATTATTAGCAATTAAAAACCAATATTTATTGTTTGTAATATATTTTTCGACAACTGTTATCGTAAGTACGCTATCGTGGCACATTATAGAAGCCCCGATGAATAATTTAAAATCAAAGTTCAAATACTAAATATGTACAAAAACATTAAAAAAATTCTAACTTTCTTGTTAGGAAACCAAGCAGTTACTGCGAACTCAATTAAAGCCCAGACCATGTTACTTAGTGGCCTATATATCATGAATCAAAAAAGAGAAATTAAAGTCGAGAATTTAAGTGATGTGGAGTTTAAGGTTTTTTCCCAATGGGGTGATGATGGAATAATTCAGTATTTAATCAACAAGCTAGATATTCCCAATAAAACATTTATTGAGTTTGGTGTAGCAAACTACACAGAGGCAAATACGCGCTTTTTACTGATGAATAATAATTGGAGTGGCCTTGTTATGGATGGCTCCAGTAAAAATATAGACTATATTAAAAATGATGAAATTTATTGGCAATTCGATTTACAAGCTGTTCATGCTTTTATTGACACTGAGAATGTAAATAGCTTAATCACTAATTCAGGCTTTAGTGAGGAGCTTGGCCTGTTGCATATTGATATCGATGGGAATGATTATTGGGTGTGGCAAGCGGTAAATTGTGTTAACCCAATTATAGTGATTGTGGAATATAACAGTCTTTTTGGTTCTGAAAATGCATGGACTACGCCGTACGATCCAGCATTTACACGTAGTAAATATCATAGTACTAATTTATGTTATGGTAGTTCGCTTACATCTTTGTGCGACCTGGCGGAAGAAAAAGGTTATCTCTTTGTAGGCAGTAATAGTGCTGGAAACAATGCTTATTTTATTCGTAAAGATAAAATAGCAGACATTAAACCATTATCGACATCTCAAGGCTATGTAGAGTCAAAATTCAAAGAAAGCCGTAATAAAAAGGGTGAGTTGAGTTTTTTAAGAGGCAATCAGCGCCTAGAAGCAATTAAGGGAGCAGTAGTTTTTGATACTCGACTAAAAACTCTTGTGGAAATAAAGTAGCTTTTTTGAAATATAATTCAAAAATATTAAGTTCATCAAACTTACCTAACGTTTTGGTATTAGGTGGTCTTGGTTTCGTAGGACGCCATCTATGTAGATTGTTTGGAAACAATAAAGCTATGGTTTATGCACTTGGCCATGGCTCCATTCCTCAATCTGAGATTAATGCTTGGGGCATTCATCAATGGGTGGACTCAAGTATTTCACTAGCGGCATTGACTCTTCAATTTAAGAATATTCATTTTGACGCTGTAATTCACTGTGCTGGCAGTGGTTCGGTTTCATTAGCATACCAACAACCTTTAGAAGATTATCATCGCAGCGTAACTTCCGTACTTGCTGGGCTGGAGTTTGTTAGAACAACTCAAACAAAAAAAACGCGCTTTGTGCTTGCATCAAGCGCAGCGGTATATGGTAATCAAAACGCAGTCTTGACCGAATTATCTAGCCTTAATCCTATTTCTCCTTATGGGTTACATAAGCAAGCAGCAGAAAATATTTGTGCTGAATATAGTCAGTATTTTGACGTTAAATGCAGTGTTGTGCGTTTATTTTCAGTTTATGGTCCGGGTTTGCAGAAGCAGTTGCTTTGGGATGCTGCAAATAAATTCAAGAATAGTAAATATGATTTCTTTGGCACGGGCAATGAAATGCGGGACTGGATACACGTTGAAGATGCTGTGCAGCTATTGTCAAAAGCAGCTTTAAAGGACCAGACAGCTTTCGAGATTTATAATGGGTGCAATCATCATGCCAGTACGCGCGAAGTGCTAGCGTTATTAGCAAGCAGTTTGAAAGCTAAGTTGAATCCTCAGTTTAATGGTGAAGTGCATTTGGGTAATCCTGAAAGACTAGTAGGAAATCACGAAAAAGCAACTAGACTACTTAAATGGACACCTAAAATATCATTAGAGAACGGTCTAATAGGCTATGCAAAATGGTTTAATGCTCTATGATTAGAGTAGGATTTGTATTGAGTTTGGATTCATCTTGGCAGGGTGGCATTAATTATTTTAAAAACTTGTTCAATGCGATCTATCAACTACCTAATAGGAAGTTAGATATAGTTGTTTTTATGGGTATTAAAAACAATCGATTCTTGATAGATGAATTGCCTCAAGTTAAAGTCGTTGTTAGTTCAGCATTCGATAGATACTCTTTACTTTGGTGGATTAGAAAATTTTTTCAAAAACTGTTTTATAAAGATCCAATACTTTGGTTTTTAATCCGTAAATATAGAATCAGTCTTTTATCGCATTTTAATGAATCTGCTATATTTAAAAAAATACCAGTTATTTCATGGATTCCTGATTTCCAGCACATATATTTACCTGAATTTTTTACACAAAAAGAAATTAATGCGCGTAACGAACTCTTTCAGTTTTTAGCAAAATCTAGCGAAGTTATAATTTTGAGTAGTTATACAGCTAAAGATGATTTTATAAAGTTTTCACCTTTAAATGGAAAAAAAGTACAGGTGCTACAGTTTTGCATCAATCCTAGTTTAATTGCTGAACAAAGTATTACATTAGTAGAATTACAAAAACGCTATCAATTTCAAGGAGGCTATTTTTTTCTGCCGAATCAGTTTTGGGCACATAAAAATCACCGAGTAGTTATTGATGCATTGGCATCGGCTGTAAATAAAAATAATAATATACAAGTCATATGTACTGGAAATACAAAAGATTACCGGCAGCCAGAATATTTTGAACGAATACAAAAGCAAATATTGGCTTTAGGGTTAGAAGATAACTATAAAATATTGGGGCTTGTGCCATATCAAGATCTAATTGCATTGATGCAATATTCGATTGCAGTGATTAATCCATCTCGTTTTGAAGGATGGAGTACAACAGTTGAAGAATCTAAACTTTTAGATAAAACAATTTTGTTATCGAAAATCGCTGTTCATGTAGAACAGAGCCCTAAAAGGGCTTTATATTTTGATGTTAATGATAGCCAAAGTTTAGCAAAGTACTTTTTAGATCTAGCTGCAAATAGTGTTGATAGTGTTTATACCTTTCAAGATGAACCAGCCGATTACCAAAAGCAATTTATAGAATTTGGTAACTCATATCAAAAGATTGTGCTTGCTTCGATAACAAATTAACAATTTAACAGAATCAATTTATGCGAATAAGCATCATCACAGCTACATTTAATGCCACAAATCATTTGCCAGCTCTAATTAACAGTTTGCGTGCTCAAACATATAAAAATTTCGAATGGGTAGTAGCAGATGGCGGCTCAACAGATAACACTTTGAACATTTTGAGAGATGTCAAAGATCTAAATATTGTATTAAGCTCTCAGCCAGATTTTGGAATATATGATGCATTAAACAGAGCTATAAAGGCTTCTAAGGGTGATTATTATGTTGTTATAGGGGCAGACGATGTATTTGAACCTGATGCGATTGAAAATTTTGTAAAAGAAATTGATGGAATAAGTACGGTGATTACTAGCCCGATTGTAATCAATAACAAAATATACAAATTATCTCCATTGCCAATTTTTTTATCAGGGTTCAGGGCAAAAATATGTGGGCACTCAATCGCCACTTTATTCAAAAAATCTTTACATGATAAATATGGTTATTACTCTAAAAAGTATCCAATTGCGGCTGATTATGACTTTATGATGAAATTGGTGGTTAACAACGAAAAAATAAAGTCATGTGATTTTATTGTAGGCAAGTTTGGCATGGGGGGTATTTCTACAGTTGATCGTATAGGTTCTGCATCAGAGGTAATGAGAATAATGATTTCAAACGGTTATTCAGTACCGGTTCAAGTTGCTATTTTCATACTTAGATTGCTTTACACAGCTTTTTCCTTTAAGAAATAACTTTGTCAATGGTCGTTTGTATTACCGGTGCAACAGGTTTTATTGGTAGAAAATTAGCTGAGCAGCATCTAATGCTAGGTAATGAGGTACGATACCTTACACGCACAGACAATAAGCCGATTATTGGCGCAAAGGCTATTCTGGGAGATTTAAACTCTTCAGTTGACCAGTTGATGCCACTCTTGAATAATGCGGATACTTTTTATCATTGTGCGGGGGAGCTTAAAAACGAAGCGTCTATGCGCAGCACTCATGTGCAAGGTACTGTCAATCTATTAAATGTAATTGAAAAATCTCGCTCACAAAATCAAGCCAGCTTTCATTGGGTTCAGTTAAGCAGTTGCGGTGCTTACGGTCAAACGAGTTCATATCCATCTATTGCACGCTATGTTGATGAGAATACTCAAGACAATCCTAGTGGCGAGTATGAATGTACTAAAACAGAAGCAGATAATTTAATAATCGCTTTTGCTAAAAAGTATGATTGGTTTAAATATACGATTATTCGTCCTACCATAGTTTTTGGGGCTGGTATGCGAAGTGTTTTGATTATGCGCATTGCTTCGACGATAAAGAAAAGGCTGTTTTTTTATATTGGGCATAAAAATGCTATAGCAAATTTTGTGCATGTCGATGATGTAGTAAAAGCATTGATGCTGTCTGTGAACCAGCCTAATGCTTACAACCAAACCTTTATTGTGTCGAATGATTGCAAATTTAGCGATGTTGTAGATGTGACTGCTGATACATTGCTAGCGTCCAAACCACGCTGGGTAATCAATGAATTTTTATTGCGTAAATTAGTAAACTTAGTAGGAAAATGGGTTAAGTTACCAATTAGCAGCGCGCAAATTGATGTAATGATGCGTCAAACTTACTACAGTAATAAAAAAATAAGAAAGATTCTTGGTTGGTTTCCATCGGATTCAGTTTTGGTACAGTTAAAGCAATATGTGAATACTGTTTTTAATGTCAAAAATGGTTAAATTCCAACCAGAAATCTGCTTTGTACTTACTGCTGAATTCGCTGTGAAGGCTTTTCTGCTGAATCATCTGCGTGCATTGTCTGAATTTTATGCGGTTACCATAATTGTGAATACTAACAACCCGAATTTTTTGGCAGAACTGGGCATTAAAACCAAAGTAATTCCACTGGCGATTACCCGAGATGTAAATTTAATTTCTGATTTCAGTTGTTTGGTTCAATTAGTAAAAATATTTCAGCAACAAAATTTTGCAGCGGTGCATTCCGTTACGCCGAAGGCAGGTTTGTTAGCAATGTTAGCTGCCTGGGTAGCACGTGTGCCTTTGCGAATACATACCTTTACAGGGCAAGTTTGGGCAACTAAAGCTGGACCTAAGCGCTTTTTATTAAAGAAAATTGATTATCTAATTGCTTCATTGACTACTCATAATCTTATAGATAGCCCATCACAACGCCAGTTTTTATTGGAAGAGAATGTGATGTCTTCTACCAAATCGGTTGTGTTTGCCAATGGCTCGATTTCGGGTGTAGATGTCGCAAGATTCAAACCAAACCTGGAAGCAAGAGAGGATATAAGACAGCAGCTAAACATTAGTGCTGATGCCATTTTATTTTTATTTTTAGGACGATTGACGCGAGATAAAGGGGTATTGGATTTGGCTCAAGCTTTTAGCCATTTACAAAGTGATCGTGCACATTTGCTTTTTGTTGGCCCGGATGAACAAAACTTGCAAGCCGAAATCATGGGCATTTCTGGAAAAGACAATCCAAATGTGCATTTTGTTGGGCATACCGATAAGCCGGAATCATATATAACTGCAGCAGATATACTTTGTTTGCCCAGTTATCGTGAAGGCTTTGGAACAGTGGTGATCGAGGCGGCGGCGGCTGGCATACCAACGATTGCATCTCGTATTTATGGTCTGAAAGATGCAGTTGTTGAGGGTAAAACAGGTTTGTTACACGAGCCGCATGATATTAATGCGATTAAAGTTTGTATGGAAAAGATGATGACCAATCAGGCAGCAAGATTTAAACTTGGTGAACAGGCGCAAGCGCGGGCAGTTAAAGAATTTGACGGTAAACTGATTACACAGGCATGGGTTGATTTTTATCGTGAAAATGTAAATTAGAATGGGTAAAAGGATATTTGATTTATTGCTAGTGAGCGCAACTGGTTTGATATTCTTGCCAGTCATTTTGGTATTGGCACTAATAATTCGTTGTGTTATCGGTAGCCCGGTTATTTTTAAGCAACAACGCCCCGGATTTCATGCCAAGCCTTTTTATATATACAAATTTCGCACCATGAATGATAAAAAAAATAGTTATGGTGTGCTTTTGTCTGACGCTGAGCGGTTAACGAACTTTGGTAAATGGCTACGCTCAACCAGTTTAGACGAGTTGCCTAGTCTTTGGAATGTATTGAAGGGCGAAATGAGTTTGGTAGGCCCTCGCCCTTTGCTGATGGAGTACGTGCCGCTATATAATGCTGTACAAGTGCGCAGGCATGAGGTTAAACCTGGAGTAACGGGTTGGGCGCAAGTGAATGGACGCAATGCGATTAGCTGGGAAGATAAGTTTAGGTTGGATGTATGGTATGTCGATCACCAATCAGTTTGGCTGGATATTAAAATTATCTTGTTAACAGTTAAAAAAGTATTCTTTAGGCATGGCATTAGTGCTGAGGGAGAGGCTACAATGCCAAAATTCACAGGAAACCCTTCAGAATAATGCATAACTATATTTATGGTGCAGGCGGTCATGGCAAGGTGGTGTTAGACGCCATGCAGGATGCGTGTATAGATTGTGCCGGTTTTGTCGATGACAGAGAGATTTCAAGCTGGGTTGGTTTATATGTTTTAAAATTGTCAAACTTAGTAATGGATGGTTCGAATTATTTTCACCTGGCGATTGGCAACTGTAAAGCAAGAGCGGCAATAGCAGCCCAGTTAGAAAATGCGAATTATTTTAGCGTGACCCATCCATCGGCAGTCATTGCAAAAACTGCGCAAATTGGCCTTGGTACTTTTTCAGCTGCACAGTCTGTTATTGCGCCAGACGCCAAAATTGGGAATCACTGTATTATTAATCATGCAGCAGTTGTAGATCATGATTGTTTGGTGGGCGATTACACACACATTGCGCCTCAATCTAGTTTGGGAGGCGGTGTAAAAGTGGGTAAAGGCGTACTAATAGGTACAGGTGCTGTGGTGTTGCCCGGCATAGTAATTGCTGATTATGCGGTTATTGGTGCGGGTGCCGTGGTAACAAAAAATGTGGCAGAAGGAATAACTGTTGTTGGAAATCCAGCAAAGTCTATTGAATAATCAGTTAGTTAAAAATCCGTGTTAAATCATCCCAATATCTCCCCCTGGCCATATTATGAGGCTGACGAAATCGAAGCAGCTACCCAGACGTTAAACTCCGGCAAAGTGAATTACTGGACTGGAGAGTTAGGCAGACAGTTCGAAGCGGCTTATGCAAAACATATAGGTAGGCAATATGGTGTTGCGCTATCCAATGGTACTGTGGCTCTAGAGTTGGCCTTGCGAGTGCTTGGTGTAAAACCGGGAGATGAGGTGATTGTGGCAAGCAGGAGCTATGTGGCTTCAGCCAGTTGCGTTCTGTTGGTAGGTGCAACGCCTGTATTTGCGGATGTTGATGTTGATAGCGGAAATATTAGTTCAGAAACTATAGCACCACTTATTACGAAAAGAACCAAGGCAATAATTCCGGTGCATGTTGGTGGCTGGCCTTGTGATATGCCGGCAATCATGGCACTGGCTAATCAATATGATCTTAAGGTGATTGAAGATTGTGCGCAGGCGCATGGGGCATATGTAGCAGGCAAGCCAGTCGGGGCTTGGGGGCATGCTGCGATATTCAGTTTTTGCCAAGACAAGATTATCTCTACAGGCGGTGAGGGTGGCATTTTGCTTTTGGATGGCGAGCCTGCGTATAAGCAGGCCTGGGCATATAAAGACATTGGACGTAGTTATGATGCGGTTTACAATCAACAACATTCGGTAGGTTTTAGATGGCTAACGGAAAGTGCCGGGTCAAATTTCAGAATGACGGAATTTCAGGCAGCAATTGGGTTAAAACAGTTGGAAAAATTGCCTCGCTGGGTAGAGCAAAGAAATGCAAATGCCAAAGCAATCATTGACACCCTTAAGCAGTTTTGTTTTATTGATGTTCCTACGTTACCGCAAGTTGATGGTTATCAACATGCAAACTATAGGCTGTATGCTAAAGTTAAGCCAGATGCGAATATTGTAGGTTTAAGTGGAGATGCACTTAGAAATTTTTTGATAGATAAACTGGTGGCTTCGGGCGTACCATGTTTTTTTGGGTCTTGTGCAGAAATTTATAAAGAGAAATTATTTACTAATACAGCGCCTAAGGAAAGATTGCCAAATGCAGCAATCTTCTCGGATAATGCGTTTTGTTTTTTAGTGCATCACACAATTACTAGCGAACAAATGGACTTGATGACAAATAACATTAAACAAGTGTTAACTGATTTAATCCAAAGTCGGGCTAATTAACCATGAGTTTTTACAAAAACTTGGTGAAACATCGCGCTTTATTTGCTGCAACTCATGATTTATTAGTTGCCTGTTTTGCTTGGTTTGCGGCATTTGAGCTGCGCTTTAATTTTGATATTCCAGCACCTTTTATACATTCTCTCTGGTCTATTTTGGTATTAGCTGTGCCTGTTCAGATGATTTTTTTTATTCGCTTCAATTTGTATAAAGGCGTCTGGCGTTTTGCCAGTATTCCTGATCTAAAACGCATTGTGTTTACAGTGTCGGCTTCTGCAGTATTGATTGCTGCATTATTGCTAATGACTAATATAGCTACTATCCCACGTTCGGTATTGCTTCTTAATCCACTTTTATTGATTTTATTGATGGGAGGTAGTCGCTTTACGTATCGCGCATGGCAGGAGCATCGTCTTTATGGATTAACGACTAGGCAAGGTACACCAGTAATTATTTTGGGTGCTGGTGAGGCTGCTATTGCCTTAGTAAAAGAGTTGGCAAGAAGCAATGAGTGGTGTGTGGTCGGTATGTTGGATGATGATAGGGCGCTTCATGGAAGAGAGTTATTTGGTGTAAAGGTATTGGGCTCAATTGATCAATTAAGAACTCATATTGAAGCGTTTAATTTGAGTCATGTCATTGTGGCTATGCCTTCTGCCGCACATCAGGCACGTAGAAATGCTGTGCACGCGGCGCAAAACGAGAACTTAACTGTGCTTACAGTTCCAGCTTTTGATGATTTAATGAGTGGCAGGGTGAGTATTTCGCAAGTTCGTAAGGTAGAAGTTGAAGACTTATTGGGCAGGGAAACAGTGAGCTTGGATAATCAAGGCTTGCAGCAATTAATTGAATGCCATACGGTCATGGTAAGCGGGGCAGGGGGGTCGATTGGTTCTGAGCTGTGTAGACAGATTCTCAAATATAAGCCTAATCAATTGATTTGTTTTGATATTTCAGAATATGCGCTTTATCAGCTGGAGCAGGAATTACAGCACGATTTTAATTCTGTTGAGCTTGTTTTTGTGACAGGTGACGTCAAAAATGAGCAGCGGGTGAAACAGCTATTGGCTGAATATCGGCCCAAAGTGGTGTTTCATGCAGCGGCCTATAAACACGTGCCATTGATGGAAACGCACAACGTAGCTGAGGCGCTATCTAATAACGTGATCGGCACTTATGTGATGGCCGATGCCTGCATGAAGGCAAAAGTGGAAAAATTTGTGCTGATTTCGACAGATAAAGCCGTCAATCCAACCAATGTGATGGGCGCAAGCAAACGCCTGGCAGAAATGGTGTGCCAGAGCTTGGAAGGCGGCACTAAGTCAAAAACACATTTTGTGATGGTGCGTTTCGGCAATGTGCTTGGCAGCAGCGGCAGCGTGATTCCGAAATTTCGTGAGCAAATCGCCAAAGGTGGCCCTGTCACGGTGACGCATCCGGAGATTACCCGCTACTTTATGTCGATCCCGGAGGCTGCGCAGCTGGTAATGCAGGCAGGGCTCATGGGTAATGGCGGCGAGATTTTTGTGCTGGATATGGGTGAGCCGGTGAAAATCGCCGAACTGGCCAAAGACATGATTCGCTTATCAGGCTTTCAGCAGGATGAAATTAAAATCAGCTATACAGGCTTGCGGCCAGGTGAAAAGCTATATGAGGAACTGTTAGCGGATGACGAACTCACACAGCCTACGCCGCATCCAAAATTACGCATTGCCATGGCCAGAAAGGCGGATGCGCTTTGGGTTAAAAGGCTATTAAAATGGATTGAGTCATGCCAGGATACGGATGAAAATACCATTAAAAAACAATTGGCATTTTGGGTGGAGGAGTATGTGGAAAGCACTTCTGCGGCCCCAAGTGCAAATATGACTTCACTTACCAATACCATACATTAATTACTTTGGCAAAAAATGAATAAAATTACAAAAGCAGTTTTCCCGGTTGCCGGTTTGGGTACACGATTTTTGCCAGCTACTAAAGCCAGCCCCAAAGAGATGCTGCCGATTGTCGACAAGCCCTTGATTCAATATGCGGCGGAAGAAGCAATCGCGGCTGGGGCAACAGAGCTGATATTTATTACCGGACGCAATAAACGCTCAATTGAAGACCATTTTGATAATGCGAGCGAGTTGGAAGCATTGCTTGAGGCAAACGGTAAAAAAGAAATGCTCGATACTTTGAAGGGTATCTTGCCATCGCATGTGTCATGTATTTTCATCCGTCAGCCAAAGGCGCTCGGATTAGGTCACGCCGTACTATGTTCTAAACCAGTGGTAGGTGACAATCCTTTTTCGGTAATTTTGGCCGATGATTTGATTGATGCTAACCCTCCCGCCATGCAGCAAATGGCGGATGTGTATGCGCGTAAACAATGCTCTGTGCTGGGTGTGGAAGATGTGCTGCTTTCCGAAACGGCGAGTTATGGCATTGTGGATGCTTTCAAAGTTGAAGAGAATTTATTACAACTTAAAGGCATTGTGGAGAAGCCAAAACCGGCAG
Organism: Methylotenera sp.; assembly: GCA_044228245.1. Taxonomy (GTDB): domain Bacteria; phylum Pseudomonadota; class Gammaproteobacteria; order Burkholderiales; family Methylophilaceae; genus Methylotenera_A. The sequence continues at coordinate 346,382 of JBGAVG010000002.1, read as the reverse complement.
ATGCGCCTTCAACACTTGCAGTAGTAGGGCGTTATATCCTGACCCCCAAGATATTTGATTGCCTGGAAAAAGTAAAGCCAGGTAAAGGCGGTGAAACCCAGCTTACCGATGGCATTGCCGATTTAATGGGAGTTGAAGACATATTCGCATATCGCTTTACAGGCAAACGCTATGATTGCGGCAGCAAACTTGGCTTTATGAAAGCCAATGTAGAGTTTGCCCTTAAACACCCGGAAATTGCAAAAGACTTCTCCAGTTATCTAAACAGCTTGATGAAGTGATCTAAATTGACTAAGCTGGTCAATCCTCAGCATTATTTACAGCAGGCAGAGCTTGTACATGACGAACAGGCTGTGAACCAGGCTATTTCAACCATGGCCAAGCAGCTCAATCAATATTATGTTGATGAGCCGCCGATCGTGCTATGCGTAATGGGTGGTGCCGTGTTTTTTACTGGCCAGTTGCTTTCCAAGTTGCTGTTCCCACTTGAGTTCGATTTTGTACAGGCCACGCGCTATCACGATGCTACCGAGGGCAAGGAGCTAAAATGGATCGTCATGCCAAAGGCCAATGTTAAGAACAGGAAGGTCTTAATACTGGACGATATTCTCGATGAAGGAGTCACCTTAAATGCGATCATTGATCAATGTAAACTGCTTGGCGCAAAAGAGACGAGATCGGCAGTTTTGGTAGAAAAACAACTAAATAAAAATAAAGCAACACAGGCTGATTATGTAGGACTCATGGTGCCGAACCGCTATGTATTTGGCTGCGGGATGGATGTTTATGGCTGGTGGCGAAACCTGCCTGCTATTTATGCGCTAAAAAATAATTGATCTCATTGTAAAACAGGCTCGATAGGAGTTAAATAAATCCTGCCGTGTCAAAAAGTGTCAACCGGATGACATATGTGTCGACAGATAAACGCAAAACCCAAGCTGCATGTAACAATTTATTTGTAACGTACTGATTTTTTTGAATAAAAAATTAACAGAAAGCTGGTATTGAAAATGCAACTGTATTCTCATCAAACCGATATAAATCGTGAGAGGCATACAGTGATGGAAAACAATACAACTAAGCAGAATTGGGAACAGGTATTTAATGTTATTCAAAAATCCTTTACCGTTCAAAAACACGTAGACTTTTTCAAGTGGCTACAAGGAAGCGTCAGGGAAGTGCTTCCTCATGATGTGCTGGTCGCTGCTTGGGGTGATTTTGCCACGGGCGATCTTCATTTCGATGTGTCGTCCAATATTGACGACATCCGTACACAAAAACTCATCGATGCCCCCGGAGTTTTCGCTTATCTAATGTCTAATCTGCATCAGCGCTGGGTTGATAATGGCGAAAGATGGTTCCGGATTAACTTCTTTGATGCAGAAGGTATCTATAGCCAATCGCCAACACCTTTCACGCGTAAATTAGTCGGCATGAATTCTTTGCTGGTGTATGGCGTGCGTGATACCCGCGATAAGAACGATTGTATCTATGTGTTCTTTGATAAGGCGCGCGAGTTTCAAGTGCAGAACTCTGTGCTGGGGCTTTTAATGCCACACGTGGATGCCGCGCTACGCCGCGTGGAATGTATGGAAACGCCTGCAGTTGAAGAGGACCTGATAGGAGAATTACCGCTTGGTGGATTAAGTGAGCGTGAGCATGAAATCCTGCATTGGGTTAAAACAGGAAAAACAAATTTTGAGATAGGGATGATTCTATCAATTAGTCCTAATACCGTAAAAAATCATCTCAAACGTATTTTCCAGAAACTAGATGTGTCTTGCCGTGCACAGGCGGTGGCTAAATACAGCCCAAGAAGACCGAATTAAGGTTAGGGTTTGCCATTTTTAGGCCTTTGCTGGTCACAGCAAAGGTTTTTTTATTGATTAAGTTCGTTGATTTTATTCGACATCAGAAATCATCACAATTCTGTCAAATTGCCCAGTTACTCTAGCTTTAAGTATCAAGTCACAACTTGTTATCCAGCCACAGTTAGCCAGTGACCCATAAGGGCTATTGCGGATTTAGCGCGCACTTCATAGAATGCAATCAACCAATTGAATAGATTATTTAAGTCCACTGGAAGGTGAGCGAAATGTTAAAGAAAGTCATTGTATCGGTGTTGGTTAGCTTGATTTTGGTAGCACCAATGACTGCTTCGGCAGTTGGCAACGAGCCTGCCGGAGATGTGAAAAGTTCATTAAGTGTTGAGAGTGGTACTTTCAATAAAGAGTTTCTAGCACCAGTTACCGGTAATAATATTAGTCAAGACAAAAGCGCAGCGTCCCCGTCTCAGACTACGGATAGTGGTGAGCCAATTTTGCCTACTGGCTGGCTGTTAACAATGGCTCTATTGGGGTTTGTGATGCTGTCTAACCGAAGTGGTGTTTAGCCGTTAAATCTTAAGTGCATTTTTTTGCTGCCTGCGAAGAGAATGCAAGTCGTAAAGTGTAAAAAATCATTAAACCAAGTCTGAAAAATTCACATCATTCAGTTAATGTTAATATATTAACGTGATATTCTATTAAAACAGTACCTTGAAATGTCATTTCCTGAAGGGGAGCAAAAAAATATGAAAATCAAAACACTTTTATGGCTCATAATTACCCAATTATTTCTGATGTCAGCTTCAATAGCGAATGCTGAAGCTACCCAAAGTTACAAATTGCGCCAAGGAGATTTAATCCAGGTTTCAGTTTGGGGCGAAGACAAATTGCAGAAAGAAAGCCTTGTGCTACCTGATGGAAGCATTACCTATCCTCTCGCCGGAAGGGTGGAGGTGGTAGGGCTTACTTCGACAGAGGTTGAGAAGCGGATTGCCGAGAAATTAAAACCCTATCTTCCTGATCCACAAGTATCTGTGGTGATTGTCAGCATTACAGGCAATGTGGCGCATGTAATGGGGAAGGTGCTGAAGCCGGGTCAGGTTTTAATGGCGGGGCCTATGACTGTGCTAGATGCATTAAGCATGGCGGGTGGACTGGATAAATTTGCAGACCGTAATGGCATCAAGGTTTTGCGCAATACGCCTCAGGGGCAAAAAGCCATTCCAGTATATTATGACCAGCTTATTCGTGGCGAGCGGTTAGAAAGCAACATTACTTTAAACCCAGGAGATACTATCTTGGTGCCATAGCTCAAAGTACCTGAATAAAATGCTTTAAGTGTCTGAATATAGAGTATAATAACAGGCAATATTTAACCCTATATTCAGAGGCTGGAATGAAAATTAAAGGTCTATTGCCAACTTTGCATCAGAAATACAATAAGTCTGTACTGCAATTGCTGGGTAGTGTTACATTGGCATTGTTCTTGCCACAAGTAAACGCTGTTGAAGTTACAAAAGACATTATCATAACCGCAGGCGTGGTTCACGAATCAAACCCGAATTTGGTCAAGAGTGACAAAGAGCCGGTGTGGATATACTCAATAGTCCCGCAATTCCTGCTGGGCATCACTAGCGAAGCTAATCGGTGGTATTTGGATGCCGCTTTGTTAGTTCAAAGGCACTCTAATGAAAGGGTTCTTGTTGACCGTGAAGATCCCAAGCTGGCGATTGGCTGGGACCGTACCTATGAATCTGGCATGTTTGGAATCAAAGCAGATTATTTAGAAAGTTCCGCCCGTGAGGAGGAATTAAAAAGCACGGGTGTGTTTACCAAAACGGACAATACGGAAAAAATTAAAAAGCTGTCCGCAAAATGGTTGCATACCATTGATCCTAGATGGTCAGTTTTGACAGAAGGAGCTTATAGTGATGTTACCTTCAGTCTGCCAGGCAGTCTTCAGGGCTACAATCTTGGCGATATCAGGTCTAAATTAACCTATGCATATACTGAAAAACTTGATACCAGCGTTGAACTGGGTTATGCACAACTGCTTCCTGAGAAGGTTTTCGATGACACGGAAATGGTTCGCCTGTTATTGGGTGCAGTTTACCAGGTCAATGAAAGACTCAAATTCGGCGCTCGTGGGGGTGTTTATGACCTGTCTGGCCGTCAGTCAGATACAGACTGGGAGGCGGGCATAAAAGCAGAATATACATTAGATCGCACAGGTTATGTTGCTGAATTAAATCGAGAACTCGCTGCTTCTGGAGTTGGCGGCTTCAGGAAGGTGGATTCTCTTAAAGTTGGCTGGGCATATAATATGTCTGAGCTTGATCAGCTTGGTGCGGAATATAGCTTATATAAGACAAAAAAAGACAGAGAAGTCGGTTTGGATAGGGTGGATTATCAGCAGCTTGCAGCTTTTTATGAGCGTCGCTTAAGCAACTCCTGGAAAACTCGACTTTCTGCTGCCTTTAGGGAGCAAGACATTCCTGGTGTTCGCAGTCAAGGTAACATGATTGGTGTTTCATTGACATATGACACCTTAAGTTTTTAATAAGAAAAAGGCTGTAAAATTAATGAGTATAGAAAAAGAAATGACGCTTAATGATTATATAAATATCATTAAGCGAAGGTTTCCTTATGTCCTAGGTTTCTTCTTTTTTGTATTTTTGGCAGCATTCGCAGTTGCGCTCAAGCTTCCACCGGTATATGAGTCAACTGGTACAATACTTTTTGAAACGCAACAAGTTCAGTCAGACACAGCTAGAGAAAAATATGCGACTGATCGTTTCGCAGCGCTCAAACAGGTTGTGCTCAGCAATGACAATCTTTACAAAATTGTAAAACAATACAAATTGTATGGATTGGATAAAAAACCTAACTTGTCGCCGGAAAGATTGGCACAGATATTACGTGCTAATATCAAGGTTGACTTACTTAAGGCTGAAGCCGAAGGATGGGGCGAAAAGCCAACATTCGCATTTAACGTTACTTTCACAAACTACAAGGCTGACAATACCTATAACATAGCGAATGATTTAGTTAAGTTATTTCTGGATGAGAATGAAAGGGCCAGCAAAGAGCGAGCCACTGAAACAACGGAGTTTTTTAGTAAAGAAGCAGAGAAACAAAAGATTGCTCTGGAGAGAATAGAAAAAGAAGTCACTGCTTACAAGAGGCTACACGCGAATTCTCTTCCGGAAAACAAGGCGTTGAAGGTTGTAAGTCTGGAGCGCCTTGAAAATGATCTGAGAGTTACACAGCGAGAATATAGCGCTACCCAGGCAGAACTGCGGTCATTAGATGTGAGCCTGGAGTCCGCCAAAGCGGGCATAGGTGTAGGCACTCCTTCAGATCCAAGCTCAGGAGTTTCAGAACTCGAGAAGCTTAAATCTGAATTGGAAAAGATAAGCGCAATATACAGCGAAAATCATCCGTCTGTGCGCGCATTGCAGCGCAGAATCGAAGCCTTGGAAAAAAATGCCACCCATAACGCTGAGCCAGCTAAGCGCGTTACAGCTCAGTCTGTTATGGTGGATAAAGTACAAGCACAAATAGAAACCGCGAATGCACGTCTTAAGGCATTGGAAATTGAAGAAGCTGGCATTCGAGCAAAAATCAGCCAGACTGAAGGGCTTGTAATGCAAAGCGCTCAGACTGAAGGAACGCTAGGCGCTTTGTTGCGAGACTATGATAATGCGAAAGCCGCCTATGCTGAAATAAAAGCAAAGCTAGACAACTCTAGATTGGCAAAAAATATCGAGTTGGAAAATAAAGGTGAGCGTTTTGTCCTGACAGAAGCACCTACTTTTCCAGACAAACCGATAAAACCCAATCGCTTACTGATTATTCTGGCTGGCTTTTTAGGGGCAATAGCAGCGGCGATCGGGTTGGCGGTTGTGATGGAAGCTCTGGACAAGCGGGTTAGAGGCGTAGACATGTTGGCTTCTATTATGAAGATTCAGCCGATGGCAACAATACCGTATATTACGAATAAAGCTGAGTTAAAACGAAAAAAATATATAGTTTTTAATATCTTGGTTGGAGTTTTGATAGTCACTCTTCTCGCCTTGTTTTTGATACATATCTTTTTTATGCCGCTCGATGAACTAACTACCAAAATTCTGTCAAGATTTTAGTGAGAGTGATAAATGGAAAAAATTAAAGACGCTTTAGAAAAAGCAAAATTACAGAGCGGTAGCGAGCGGCCAATATCAGTTGCAGGCCAAAACAAGACATTAAGCAAGCTATCTAAAGAAGATGAGCTTAGATCAATTGCTTACAACAAAACCAGTATTGTTAAGCTTGATCCTGCACATTTAGAAAATTATCGTATTGTTGCTCAGAATAACGATGATCCTATAAGTTTCACATTTGATTCGCTGCGCACACAAGTGTTACAGAAAATGGAAGAAAATAATTGGCGCACGATTGCGATTATTTCTCCAACACCAGAAGCGGGAAAAACTGTAGTTGCTATTAACCTTGCAATCAGCATTGCGCAACAACCACAAAAAACTGCAATGCTTGTTGATTTTGATTTGCGTAGACCGAGCGTCGCCGAATATCTTGGAATAAAGCGAGAAAAATCCATCAATAATTTTCTTGATGGAAATGCCGAATTATCAGAAATTATTGTAAATCCCGGCATTCCTCGATTGACAATAGTCCCTACAAATAGACCCGTCAATCAATCGTCTGAAACCTTGTCATCTAATAATATACGAAAATTAATCCTCGAATTAAAAGAGCGTTATGACTCACGTATTGTGATTTTTGACTTACCTCCCTTGTTAAATGCCGATGATGCAATGGTATTGCTACCGCAAGTTGATTGTGTATTAATGGTTCTAGGTAATGGGCTGCATACTGAATCAGAGATTGCAGAAACCATGCGACTACTCGCCAAATCCAATATATTAGGTGTGGTAGTAAATCGAGCTGAAATAGAGCCTAGAGCCTATTACTATTGATTTTTCTTGTACCACAGTCTTATGGCTGTGGTGTTTCTGGTTGTATTCCCTAGATCATTCAAGTAAGCCGCGATAAATTTCTAAAGCTGTTGTGTCTGCAAGTTCTACATCTTCAAACTGAACGATCTGGCCTGGCTCAATATTTCTGATGATTTTAGTGTTCTGAAGAAGGCAAATAGGTACCGCGTTTTGATGGCTTTGCAATTGGACCGCCACACCGCGTACATCAAACCCCCCGGCACCACGTACAATGACTTCCCCAGGCAGCATCTTGCGTTTTGCAACGGCAGCAACCGTCAAATGCGGTTTTTTTGAGTTGTTTATTAATACAGGTTCACCCAACACTACTCTACGAAGCGTATTAAGTGCTTCTAGATGACAAAGATGATAAGGACGTAGAAGAATATAGCCAAGCTTTTCCTTGGTGCGCAAAGGTCCGACGATATAGTTCCCCAGCCTGTCAGCCTCTTTGCTCTTTGCTACTATAAGCACCCCGGGAGGTGCCCCCTTACATAATACGAAATCGCTGATTGGCATGCCAGCTTCTTCAGAGGCTTTAATCAAGAAATCCAAGTCATTCAGGCTTTCAACTCTTGCGCCAAACATCCCATCTGGGGGAATGGTCGCACCTAATCCATTGGCGACGAAAGCCTGTTCTATTTGTAGTTTGGTCCCATCAGTGAAAGATACAACCTGTTCCAATCGAATCCCTTGCTGATCAGACCAATATTCCATGTCCTTTCTTTCGGGGTTTAGATTAATAAAACCTTTTATATTCACGTAAGCGCAGGGCTCAAATCCCATGCCTTCAACTTCCGTCTTTAGTCTTGCCAGACAGCCAGGCTGGTCGCCATCAGCGTCTGTGACATAGGCGCCTTTTCGAACAAAATATGAACCTGTGGTGACATGAAATTCAGCATTCAGCGTTACCACTTTTTTATTGGCATTGGTGGCTGCAAGTACGGCTTCTGTCGCATGGATAACGTCGCCTGAGCATTCAAATACGATGTCTGAGGTATCAATAAGCTCGTTAAGGGAGTACGTAAGGCTTTCACGGGGGAAATCAGAAATAGAATCTATCGGACGACGTGTCAGCACTTTGGATATTTGAAAGTCCTTGGAGTTACGAATCAGGTGCGCTAACCCACTTGCAATAAAACCGGTACCTACAATGCCTATTTTGGTTATTTTATCGACCACAAGTTTTCCCTTAAATATATTATTTCTACTGATTGAATTTTGTACTTAATTATTTTGTCGGTCAAGTTGATAATCGACCAATGCTTAATAACGGAATATAATGATATGCCGTCACATAAGAGTTATTTAATATATAGCCATGAACAGAAGAAATTTCCTGATTTTTATATTGAGTTCCAGTGTAATTGGTAGACTTGGCTCTGGCTTATATAAAATCAGGATTATAAGAGACCATATTGGCAGATGGTACTTGTGATAACAGCGGAAATAGGATAATGATTTTAACCAGTCTGAAAGAAATTAAAAAACAAAAATACGATGTTTGTATTATAGGCGCTGGACCAGCAGGCATCACGACTGCAATAAATTTAGACCGCAGAGTAAAAGTCCTTCTGGTTGAAGCTGGAGACATTGAATATTCAGAGAAATCACAAGAGTATTACAGTGGTAGAGTCATCGGTGACCATTACTTTGACTTGAAAGTATGCCGATTAAGACAGTTCGGCGGGAGTTCTGGCCATTGGGGAGGGAAATGCTGCACTTTAGATGATTTTGATTTTTCATATAAAGCCTATGCACCGGAAGCGAATTGGCCCATAAGTAAACCGGATATGGATAAGTATCTATTGAAGGCGTCATCGATCTTAAAGATCAGGCCAATTTTTAGAAACAGCCCATACACCTGGGATTCTAATATTCATGACGTACACTTTGAATTTTCACCGCCAGTCAGGTTTAAACAACAATATTTTGAAGATATTTCAAAGTCAGAGAATATTGATCTAATTGCCAGTACTTCTCTTTCGCGTACGCATCTGGACAGTTCTTCAATTAAAGAAATAATGCTTTCTCATGCATCAGGTGACAAAGTGAGTGTAAAAGCAAACACTTATATTTTTGCGATGGGAGGGATTGAGAACGGGCGAATCCTGAAATTTATTGCAGGAGATAACCCGGAGAGCGCGCTCAATAAAAACAAGAATGTTGGTGCGTACTGGATGGAACATCCGCATTTTATGGTGGGCGACATTTTTTATAATAAACCTGCCGCCGATCAATGGCATGTTGGGATATCTGAGCAACAAAAAAGAAAATTAAAGGTTCTAAATTGTAACTTAAATCTTGTCCCGCACATGGGGCATGCAGGCGATGGGAAAGTCAAGAAGTTACTCCGTGAACTGGTTTGTGCAGACGAGGCGATTGGTACTGCTATTTCACAAGGTATCGGGAAAAATTATTGCGGTGGCAGAATTGACGCGGCCTGGGAGCAAGCGCCTAGTTTCGATAATCGTATAGATTTGGCTTCAGAAGTCGACTCTTTTGGTATTCCTAAAGTTGTGCTGAAATGGAAAAAGTCTGATATGGATTTGCGAACAATCAGGCTGACAGCAGAATATATTGCAGAATCTATGGTAAAGAACAAGCAGGCAAAAATAAGATTAAAAGAATGGCTTTGGAATGGCCAATATCCTGACGACGACACACTAGGAGGCCCGCATCATATGGGTGGAACAAGAATGAGTAATACGAAGAGTAGTGGAGTTGTCGATCCGAACCTTAGATCTTGGGACGTCTCGAATTTATTTATTGTTGGTAGCTCCGTATTCCCGTCAGGGGGGCATGCCAATCCCACTTTAACAATTGTGCAGCTTGCGGCACGACTGGCGGATTATTTAATGACAAAGGCGTAGCAAGCTAAATATAACCTATCCATGAATATTATGCTTCGCTTTTAAGGCGTGATGTAGGGTAGACAGGCTTTTCAGTTGGCATTGCGCTTGTTTTAGTGGCGGTTACTTGGCTTGTGACGCGAGAAAAAGTAAAAATCAGGCCTGCAAGTGACCAGTATATTGTGGGAATAACGCCGATACCGCTTACTGTGAAAATAATAACTAGGGCAGCTATCATAGTAGCGAGCAGACTTCGCCCACAGAGATATTCTTCACTGTTTTTATCTGCAATCCTTTTCAGGCTGTTGTGAATCCTCAACAACACCAGTGCAAAAAATCCAACAAATAGACTGAGTCCTACTAACCCGTTGCCAGTAGCAACGCCTACATATGAATTCACAATATCAACAATACCTTGCCCTTGTACCATGTCTGCCATTTCCGGTTCTTTTCTAGAGTCAGGCACGCCGAAAAACGGATGTCTTTGCACAATCAGAATAGCCCTGTCGATCAGTTTTTGTCGGTACTCAACATTTTCCTTGTCGGTTTCACCTACAAATGGGATTAAATTGATGATTTTGTCGCCACCAGGGATTAAGTTAAGCATGGGCAGAGCAAAGATGATTGCAATAGCCAACATAGCAAACCCCCGGAGAGCTTTCTTGCTATAGGCAACCAACACCAAAAGCAGTACAGCAGTGCCTACCCACGGACCTCTTGACAATGAAGCAATCAAACCGGCAATTAACAGACCGAATCCTGTCAGGCGCAAGATTTTGCTTTTTATAGAAGGCGCAATGAAAAGATAGAATCCCAGTCCTATCGTCATGACAAATCCCAGTATGATGGGATGATCAAGTGATGCCATTGCTCGAAGGCTGTCGCCGCGGCCAAGATAACTGCCCATGTCCCACTCTACCCTTAATGCATCCTGTAATGGGTTGTATAACAGCCAAGACTTGATATATTCAAATGTACCAATGGCACCTACGACGAAACAGGCAACCAACAATGCAATCATCACTTTCTTCAGTTGTTCAAAATCTTTAATTGCACGGCTGGCAGTGTAATAGGGAAGAAAAATGTCTGTAAAACCGTAAATACCATAGCGCATGGTGTCGGTAAAAGTATGAGTTCGCAAAGTGAGGACTGTATTCAGGAGTATAAATGCTATCAAAAGTTTTTCTGAGAGCGGCTTGCCTAAAGACGGAGTCCCCTGCCCAGCTCTGAATGAAAGGAAAAACGGCAGAAGCAATGTCAACGCAAGTAAACGCACAAAGCTGATATCGAACAGAACAGGAATGCGCGCGGAGATCGTCGGGATAGCAAGAATCAAGGTGAAATAAAGCGCAAAGATGTTTTTTTCAGATTTTGAAATATATAAAAGATATGCCCCGCTAAAACCAATAAAAAGCCAGAAGTTTTGAGATAAAAAAGCTATTAACGTAATTGCAAACCAGGCATTGCGCCAGCGGCTGAATTCTTCCGGAAGTAGTAGCGGCCGGATCGCTTTTTTTTCATAAAAAAATACTAATATACCAATGGTAAGGATGACTATTAGTGCTCGGAAATGTTCTGGCATGCTGTTTTTGTGAATTTAAGAGTTAATTAGGTTATTTACAAGGTTTCAGGAAATCTTCAAGATTGGTTATTTGATGTTCCAGCTTAACCATAGTTGAATTGACTGTCTAGCAAAAGTTAATGCGGGAATAAATCAATGGTGCGCTCAACTTCGTCCGGGTCTACACGGAAGCCATCCCCGTCAGTGAAGCCGATAACAAAACCAAAGTATTGATGATCCCGATCTGTCTTGGGCTTATAGGAGTAACAAAACCTATTGGGCGGCTGAAGTGTAAGAACTGCGCCACCGGGCGGAAGAAGCTGGATACCATGGATAAGGTGGCTGCCCTCAACGCCAACTACTACCTGCGCACCAGCACAGGCTTTTACCATGGTTGGAACATCATCCTTAGTGATATCTACAATGCGGAACCCGCGTTTATCACGCAGGTATTCTGCCAGCTCCACTTCATTGTGCATTATTCTTCGCTCGCCAGTACCGCCCCGCAAGATGAAAACGCCGGGATGGGAAAAGGGCGGAGCATGGGAAAGCAGTTTATCTCTCATCGCCCAGAAACGCTCGCGTCTGTTTGAGTTATGGCCTGTATCATCGAAAATCACGACCTCTTTAAGAAATGCACTATGAAGGCGCAGGGGATTCATATTTAGCAAACTTTCGTAGGCAAGCGTGTGAGGGCTGGCAGGCTGATCAGTTGAGATTGGGATACCTTCAGCCATTGCAAGAGGGTAGATCAGGCAGTCATCCATCAGCCACTGACCGAAGTACCGGTTACCTGGGAAGGTGCAGTATATAGCTCCGCGTGTTATCTCATTTTCAACATGGAGACGGGGTGGAAGATGGCTGGATCTTGGATGCAGGTAGGCGCAGGCATTGTCCTTGTAAAGCACACCGTCAATCAGCCAGGCATTTTTGAGCATATATCCGCGTGTAGGTGTCTGTTTGACTTCGAACCCGCCTTTCATCCAGTCTCTTGGATCTCTGCCTTCTGAGAAAACCCAGTCTGTGATACGTTCTAACTGATTCGGGAGAAAGATGGCAGGGCGTGTAACGGAGGTTTCGCCGGGTGCAATCTCCCAGGTTTTATCGGCAACACTTTCCAGGCTGATGAGTTCTTTGCGGAAGAACTTTCTTCGCAGCATGTCTTTCACGGGAAGAAGGCTCCATCGGGAACATTTTATTTGAGCGGGAAAGTTGACGTCAGTCCTTTTTGATTGTTCAGCAACTGGTTCAATCATGGCTTTTGTTCTTTCTGGGCGGTGAATCTGTAAAATCGCATTTTGACTAAAGGCTGTGGTATGGACATTCAAGTAAGCGCTCATTATCAAGGTTGGTGCAGACCTCCAGCATCCGTGCTTCGGTAGCTTCAAGAAATTCAAATCTTTTTCGATACATTGAGCGTTTTTTTGAAGGGACTTCGTCAAGATTTTTCATCTGCGGAGTCACGCTGAGTACATAAAAATCCGAACTCTCTAAAACTCCCCCTCGTTCAAGCCATATTTCATCGTAGTTCAGTGTCAACTCAGCATTTTTCGCATCGCGCCCAAAGTAGCTACTCCGATGATGCCTGCTGGCATCTGAAACAGCAAATATTTTTGTCACACCTAGCGCGCGACAGAACGCCCTAAATAGTTCGAATAAGAAATCACGCGGACGCATGCCGTGCATCGCTTTGGTGATTTCCCTATATGTGTCGAGCAATCCGTCGATGTTCCGTCCCTGCATGGCACCTACGTAAGCTACAACTTTGCCTGATTCGCGCGAAAAAGAAAAGGCGAGAGAAAGAATTCTTACATTATCCAGGAAAAGATTAATAACAAGTTGACCTTCTCGCATGAACCACACGGGTTGATCGAGCACTACATGAAGATTCTTATAGATGTCGCCAATATCTAGGAGTTTCAAGGCTCCATTGATTGGGAAATCGATTTTAGGAACCAAGGTTTCGACAACGCTGTAGTGCTCGTTAATCCGGTTTAATCGGGTCTTTGCATCCCAGGTATGACATTGATAAGGCCATACAACCGCGCCTACTGTCTCAGGACGTTGCTTGATGAGCTTGTTGACCAGACTGCCTTCAACGGCATGCAGAAAAGGGCGGAGCGAATCTGCTGTGCGGATGGCTGCTGCAATAAATGTCAGTCTGTTCTTAAAAGCCGCAAGCGCCCGGCCTGGATAAATTTGCTTAGAAATTTTCCAAAGCCAAACAAAGTCTTTAAATTGCACTTTTCTTCCTTAATTTTAGTTGAGCGTACTAAATAGGTGTAAATGGGCTATCTTTATCAAGGCCTCGCCGAGGATGCTGTTGCATACCATCCCAAGAAATTAATGGCTATCAGCTAATATTAAAGTCATGGTTTACCCTTATTTAGGTTTGGGACGATTCTATCATGCATGCAAGATTCAAGAGAATGAGTGGATTGAATCTGTTACCCGATTGTAAAACTTTTTTATAAACAGAGAAAAGCTATTGCATAATGTTGTTACTTAAACAATTCGTTAATTTATAATTCAAGCAATCTGTGTACCTATACATCATTTTGTTTAATTTTGGCATGATATATGCTTTAATTGCGTAAGTAATTTCTTTTTTCTGACATCAAAACTGACTAAAAAATATGCCGATTCCATTCAATAGACCTCATCTTACAGGTAATGAATTTAAATACATTGCGCAAGCGCATGAAAACAGAAAGCTTGCAGGCGATGGAACATTTACCAAGCATTGCCATGCATGGCTAGAAACGAACACAGCGGCTAGAAAAGCGCTTCTTACGCATTCATGCACTGCGGCGCTTGAAATGGCAGCAATTCTTATTGATATACAGCCCGGCGATGAAATCATCATGCCTTCTTACACTTTTGTCTCTACTGCAAATGCTTTTGTGTTGCGTGGGGGTGTGCCGGTGTTTGTGGACATAAGACCAGATACGTTAAACATCGATGAGAAGCTTATCGAAGCAGCCATTACGCCTAAAACCAAAGCAATTGTTCCCGTCCATTATGCTGGTGTCGGATGCGAAATGGATGTGATTATGGACATCGCGAAGCGACATAATCTGTATGTCATCGAGGATGCGGCTCAGGGACTTATGTCTACATATAAAGGAAAAGCGCTGGGGGCGATTGGACATTTCGGTGCAATATCGTTTCATGAAACAAAAAATGTTATTTCAGGGGAGGGTGGTGCGCTGTTAATCAACGATGATCGCTTTGTTGAAAGAGCCGAAATCATCCGTGAAAAAGGCACTAACCGCAGTCGGTTTTTTAGAGGCGAAGTAGATAAGTACACATGGGTAGATATTGGGTCTTCATATCTGCCGGGAGAACTTATTGCGGCGTTCTTGTGGGCACAATTGCAAGAAGCCGAAGAGATTACTAAAGAGCGCCTCCGAATCTGGGATCAGTATCATCATGAACTTGCCGAGTTTGAGCGGAAAGGGTTAATTCGCCGTCCGATCATGCCTCTACACACGCAACACAATGCCCATATGTACTACATGCTCTTTAATTCACTGGAAGAACGTACCGAAGCCATCGATCGAATGAGAAAAAAAGAGATCAACCCGGTATTCCACTATGTTCCGCTGCACAGTTCCCCTGCTGGACTCAAATTTTGCCGTACGCATGGTTCTCTTAGCGTCACAGAAGATTTAGCTGATAGGTTGCTGAGGTTGCCTTTATGGTATGGCTTGCAAGACATTCAAACAGTAAGTGCCGCGATTTTTGATTAGATGACAGCCACTAGTCGCTTTTGGTTCATAGCATTATTAGCATTGCTCTATGGTAACCCGAAAGAGCTATTTGCGAATCTATCATTATAGCTAATCATTCACCTCGCCCTTATAAATTTAGGTAACAGAAAGTAATTCGTTGTAACAAAGATGAATAAAAATAAAACAAATCCATCGGTTCGCCATCTTGTCATTCGCTCCAGTGCATGGGTTTTTGGCGGCCAAGTGGGTGGCCAGGTGTTACGACTTGCTAGTAATTTGATTATGACAAGATTGCTAGTGCCTGACATGTTTGGTGTCATGGCGGTTGCCAATACGCTGATCGTTGGCCTGCAGTTATGTTCATATCTGGGTGTTCAGCATAACATTATCCAAAGCAGCCGCGGTGATGAAAGAATCTTTCTGGATACAGCCTGGGTTCTGCAGATTCTGCGAGGCTCACTGATCTGGCTGGCAGCTTTAAGTTTAAGTGGTGTGCTCTATTTTTCCAATCAGGCAGGGCTGGTTCCTGTTGGTAGTGCATATGCTGATTCGAGTTTGCCGGCAATTATCGCCGCACTTTCATTTACAGCACTCATTTCCGGCTTTGAGTCAACCAAACTGGCGAGTGCCAGCCGCCACATGGCAGTTGGAAAATTGACGATGATTGAACTTGGGGTTCAAGTCTTGAGTTTGCTGACGATGATCAGCTTTGCGTTAGTGAAGCAATCTATATGGGCGCTCGTTATCGGTGCTTTGGTGGGGGCTGTTGCGAAAACGCTAATCAGCCATTTATTACTCCATGGAACAAATAATCAATTTGCCTGGGAGTCACGCGCATTTAAAGAGCTGTTTGGTTTTGGGAAATGGATTTTATTAACCACCATTATGGGCTATTTTGTCAGGAGCAGCGATAAACTGATTTTAGCTGGTCTGATCAGTTCACAGTTGCTGGGCATTTATACGATTGCAATTTTTATCACGAATGCTTTTCAAGAGATTATGTCTCGGTGGGCTTCTTCGGTTGCCTATCCTGTGTTAAGCAGGGTTCACCGTGAGCGTCCGGCCGAATTGATTAAGGTCTATTATAAATTCCGTTTGCCTTTTGATGCCTTGACTTTATTCCTGTGTGGTTTTTTAATCAATGCCGGTTACATTATCACCGAGGTGCTTTATGACAGCCGTTACGAAAGCGCAGGGCATATGATTGGAATACTTGCAATCTGGCTGATTGGTTCCAGCACTATTCTTGCCGAGCAATGCTATCTGGCGCTCGGGAAATCCAAACTCTCTGTTCCGATGAATGTGATACAGTTGATTGCGATGTTTGGTCTGTTGATACCAGCCTACCGTTTCTTTGGCATGGATGGAGCGTTGTATGTGATCGCGCTGGCTATTT
Organism: Methylotenera sp.; assembly: GCA_044228245.1. Classification (GTDB taxonomy): domain Bacteria; phylum Pseudomonadota; class Gammaproteobacteria; order Burkholderiales; family Methylophilaceae; genus Methylotenera_A. The sequence goes on along the minus strand of JBGAVG010000002.1, from coordinate 330,016 downwards.
TATTTACATTGCCTTTAACTTGGTATTTTATGAAACGGCTTGGGTTGCTTGACTGGAAGCGCGAGTTGATTGCTTTGCCAGCGCTTTTGGCTGGGTATGGCTTTTCTAAGCTGTTCGTCATGGCATATGAGAGCATTAAAGCCGGTATTTGATTTGCTTAGATTGAAAAGTAAAAAGATTGAAATGGAGGGGGAATGGAATGGACGATGTAAAAATGAAGCATGAATCAGTGGCGGCGATTGTCCTGGCTTTTTCCAGAGAAGAAGATCTTAAGCATGTCATACATAATTTAAAAAATCAGACAAGAAAACTTGATGAAATCATTGTGATATTCCAGGGAACCAACCTCAGAATTCTGGACTGGTTGAATCAACAATCCGATATAACAGTTCATCAACAGGGCAATGTGGGCAGTGCCGGAGGATTTACCACCGGAATAAAAATGGCCATGGACAAGGGGCATCAATGGTCATGGCTGTTTGACGATGATGCTGTCCCGGAGATAAATGCACTGGAAGAGATGACGAACTGCAAGTATTTCGATTCAGCAAAAACTGGATATTTAGCCTCGGTAGTGGTTAACCCTGACCGACAAGTCTATATGTCCCCTTCTGCGGACGGTTCAAATAAGTGGTATGGCTCAGTGTTGCAAGATGGCTGTGTGCCCTGTATCAGAGCCACCTGGATTGGCTGCCTGGTATCTTCCCAGTCGATTCTAGACTTTGGCCTGCCCATGGAAGAGTATTTTATGTACGACGAAGATTTTGAATTTACAGAACGGGTATCACGCTCCAGGGAAAGCTACTGCGTGATAAAAAGTATCGTCGTGCACTACCAAAAGGGAAAGTTTGATCCATTCACTTCAAAGGTGGATATGTTAAAACATGGCTACTATGTAAGAAATCACTTTGCTTCGATCAGGCTGTCAGGTAAATCGAACATTAAGAAGCTTGTGAGAATCTGGCTCTGGTTCTTCAAAAACGCATGGGAGATTGCTACACGTAAAGTGCCATTTAAAACGATATGGCCATTATTTAACGGGTTGATTTTCTTCAGACCGAAAGTTAAATTCTGGAGGCCACTTGAGTAGTAGGCCCATTACATGGATTATTACGGTTAATTACCGTACGGCGGATCTGGTGATTAACTCTTTGCGTGCCCTGGATTCTCAGAAGGATGCACTGGGCGGTGGCCAGGTTCTTATCGTTGATAATGCTTCCGGTGATGGCTCAGCTGAAAGAATTGCTTCAGCAATCGATTCTGAGGGATGGGGCTCATGGTCAAGCATTATGCCGATGAGTAAAAATGGCGGCTTTGCTTATGGCAATAACATCGGCTTTTCAAAAGCATTTTCGTCGGCTGACCATGTGGATTATTTGATGCTGTTAAACCCGGACTCTGTGGCGCGGGAAGGCGCGATTGAACATTTGATTACATTTATGGAGAAGCATCCTGAGGTGGGGATTGCTGGCAGTCGGCTTGAAAATGAAGATGGCGGTATCGAATGCTCGGCACATAGATTTCATTCTCCAATAAGTGAGTTGCTGGAAGGTGCACGGTTAGGTATTCTCGATCGATTTTTATCAAATTACGAGGTAACACCGCCATTGTGCGATGAGGCGCATCGTTGTGACTGGGTTTCTGGGTCAAGCATGATCATCAGGCGTGAAGTGATTGATGAAATTGGCCTGATGGATGAAGGGTTCTTCTTGTATTTTGAGGAAGTGGATTTTTTTCAAAGAGCGGCTAAGGCAGGATGGCAAACTTGGTATGTGCCAGAATCAGTCGTGATGCATATTGAAGGCGCATCTACCGGCATTAAAAGCACCAAGCGCAGGCCTGCTTATTGGTATAACTCTCGAAGACGATATCTCGTCAAACATTATGGTATTTCAGCACTTGTCATGGCCGATTTTCTGTGGTCTATTGGACGTTTGACTTACTTTATGCGGCGCTTTTTGAGATTGGGGGCACAAGGAGAACTGCGAGACCCCAAGTATTATTCATTTGATCTGTTGTGGGGAGACCTTAAAGCGATTTTGACTGGAAGAGTATGGAAAATCCATTAAAGAAAATTAAAAAGAGGAACGGCTTAATCATATGCAGATGAGTTGTTATATTTTTAATTTTGAGAATGTGTTTTCAGGAATGTAGATAAAAATGCTGGATGCTGTGACAACGGTTGGCGTGGTGGTGATAGGGCGCAATGAAGGTCAGCGATTGGTTCGTTGCCTTCAGTCATTATCTGGAAAAGGCTTTGCGGTTGTATATGTAGATTCAGGTTCAACCGATGATTCCATGAAAGAGGCAACCGCGCTGGGCGTCAATGCTATTGCGCTGGATATGAAAATCCCCTTCACAGCCGCTAGAGCAAGAAATGCCGGATTTCAGTATATTCAGAAAATCTCGCCTAATCTAAAGTATGTGCAGTTTGTGGATGGCGATTGCGAAGTCATGCCGGAATGGATGGACCAAGGGGTTGCTTTCCTTGAAATGCATCAGGAAGTAGCCGTAGTCAGCGGTCATTGTCGGGAAAGATATCCGGAGAAGTCCATTTATAATTTAATGTGTGATTTAGAATGGAATACGCCCATTGGTGAGGCAAAGGCCAGCGGCGGTAATGCGTTGATGCGGGTGAAAGCTTTTCAGGATGCTGGAGGGTTTAGAAACCAGCTAATCGCTGGGGAAGAGCCAGAGCTATGTGTCAGATTGCGCTTGGCAGGTTGGAAAATCTGGCGGCTGGATGTAGAAATGGTATTGCATGATGCTGCGATGACCAGATTTAGCCAATGGTGGAAGCGAAATGTCCGTGGCGGTTATGCATTTGCAGAAGGTGCTTATTTGCATGGAGCATCGTCAGAACAGCATTGGGTCAAGGAGTCGAGGCGTTCCTTGATCTGGGGCTTGTTGATCCCAGTGGTTGTGATTTTTACAAGTTTTTTTTGCTGGCAGTATGGGCTGATGGTTGCATTAATTTATCCATTGCAGATCGTCCGACTGGCCATGAGAAATAAAAAGGAATCGAAGCCTCACCCATGGCTGTTGGCGAGTTTTAGTGTGCTGGGTAAGTTTGCTGAAATGTATGGCCAGCTACGATTCCATTATCAGCGGGTATTCGGTAGCGCTATCCGATTAATTGAATATAAATGAATTAAAAATAATTACGTTATGATCGATAAGAACTCATGAAGAAAATCGCTGCTTTTTACCCTAATTATTTCCACATAGGCGGCATCGCTTATGCAGCACTTTCTATTATTGAAGCTATGCAGTCAGAGGATACAGAAGTTTCTATCATGGGAATTGCTTCGGGTGCTGACTTAATCAAACCTTTCTATCGGAACGCCTTTCCTGCTTGGGCAAAATCTATCGCATATCGGCTATTGACCGAAAAGCAGATCAAGAAATTTTCTGAATTTCGATTTTCTAGCTCGCTAACCAACTCGGACATCGTTTATCTTTGGCCAGGGGCTTCACTTGCGCTTTATAAAAATCTATATGCGCGTGGGCATCAACTTATCATGGAGAGTGTTAATACACACCAGGCAACGAGCAAATCGATACTGGATGCTGAGTATGCTCGGCTGGGACTGAAGCCGGCCCATGGCATAACTTCTGAAGCCGTAATTGAGGAGTCAGCTAAGCTCGAGCTGTCAGATTTTGTATTTTCCTGCAGTCCGAATGTCACAGCATCATTGATTGCTGCGAATGTTTCCCCCAGAAAAATACTTGAAACGACTTACGGACTCAGAGAGAGTGAGGTTCTGCCGGCGGATGAATTAGTCGGACGCTCTCAGGATGCTGGAATCACAGCGATTTTTGTCGGCACGATAGGCGTACGTAAAGGCCCGCATCTGATCTTGGATTATTGGTGCAGATCCAATATAAAAGGAAAATTAAGGCTGGTCGGCGACATTCAGCCTGAGGTTCGCCATATTATTGAACCTTACCTGAAGAGGTCTGATATTGAACATGTACCTTATGTGAAAGATTTGAGATCAATATATAAAGAAGCGGATGTCTTCATTCTGCCAAGCCTTGAAGAGGGCAGCCCATTAGTGACCTATCTTGCGCTTGGGGCAGGGTTGCCTTGTATTGTGAGCCCCATGGGCGGCGGCGGGGTTGTCGAGCATGGCAAAGAAGGCTTTGTCATGGCTCCTTTTGATGCTGAAACCTGGATTGAATCATTAAAGAAGATTTCTGAGGATGTTGATTTAAGAAAAAGACTCTCGAAAAATGCCCATATGAAAGCCAATGAATATGTGTGGTCAAATGTCGGGCGTCAACGGGCAAAGCTCCTGGTGTCACGCTTAAACGATCAGGACGCCAAAAAGGAGGTTAATTAAAATGAGAGCGCTGGTATTGGGGGGTAACGGGTTTATCGGCTCTCATGTTGTCGATGAGTTGCTGTCGGCAGGATACGATGTCAATGTTTTCGATAGGAATACTGAAAAGTGGCGCCTTCCTATTTTTGGCGTTAATTACTTTTTGGGCGATTTTGCTGATACTACGCTACTCGCCCAGGCGCTTCAGGCTGTGGATGTAGTAGTTCACTTGATTTGTTCCACAATACCAAGCACTTCTAACCTGGACCCTGTAGCAGATATTCAGAGCAATCTGGTCAATACAGTTATTTTTTTGCAGCTCATGCTGGCTAGCAACATCAAGCGTATTGTATTTTTCTCAACGGGAGGAGCTGTTTACGGCCAGCCTTCAGTTAGCCCAGTGCCAGAAACGCATGCGCTTAACCCGATTTGCTCATATGGCGTTGTTAAGGTTGCAATAGAGAAATATTTGGGAATGTTTGCACATCTTTATGACTTGAGACCAATGATTATTCGACCGGCGAATTTATATGGACCCAGACAAGGATACCAAAGCGAATTCGGAGCGGTTTCCACATTCATGGCACAAATGTTAGCCAAGAAAAAAATTCAAATTTGGGGTAATGGGACGGTTAAACGCGATTATCTGTTCGTGACAGATTTGGCGAAACTTTGCAGATTGGCAATTGAAAAAGACGCAGTCGGGGTTGTAAATGCCGGTTCTGGTAAAGCTGTGTCACTTAACGAATTGGTGGATTTGATTAGAGAAGAAACGCGATCAGATGTGGAAATTGAATACACTGAATCAAGAAAATTTGATGTTAAAGAGATAGTGCTGGATAGCACAGAAGCAAAGAGGATGTTTGGCTGGCAACCTCGTATTTCAATCCAAAAAGGATTGTCTATCAGTCACGAATGGATGAAAGTTTCAGCATTGCCCAACATGGATAAGCATTAATTAAAATTAAAAATACAATTTATTATTTAAGTGAGATTTGATGCGCGTTGCCTATTTTATTAATCAATACCCCAAGGTCAGCCACAGCTTTATCCGCCGAGAGATCCTTGCTCTAGAAAGGTTGGGTATGACTATTCAGCGTATCGCGCTGAGAGGCGGAAAAGGTGAACTGGTAGACCAGGAGGATTTGGAGGAACAAGCCAATACGCAGTATGTGCTTGAGAGCGGCGTATTCGCGCTATTGTCCGCGGTGCTTAAAGTACTTGTTTCAACTCCCATACGGTTTTTTATGACGTTTAAATTAGCATTGAAAATGGGCTGGAATGCGGATAGGCCGTTAGTCTTCCATCTCATTTACTTAGTAGAAGCTTGCCAAGCCTTTCTTTGGATGAGATCGTTTGGCGCACAGCATGTGCATGCCCATTTTGGCAGCAACTCGGCTGAAGTCGTCATGCTGGCGCATGCGCTTGGTGGACCACCTTACAGTTTTACAGTCCATGGGCCAGAGGAGTTTGATAAGCCGCAGACACTCAAGCTTGCAGAAAAAATCCGTCAGGCCTCCTTTGTTGTGGCCATCAGTTCTTTTGGACGGAGCCAGTTATATCGCTGGATAGCGCATGAATACTGGCATAAAGTAAAAATCGTCCATTGTGGGCTTGAGCAATCATTCTACGATGTCGCGTCTTCACTGCCACCCCATAAAGCCCGTCTGGTATGCGTTGGCAGGCTATGTGAGCAGAAAGGGCAACTCTTATTGCTGCAAGCGTGCCGAATGTTAAAAGAAAAGGGCCTTGAATTTGAGTTGGTGCTAGCCGGAGACGGAGAAATGCGGCCTGAAGTCGAGCGGGCTATTAAAGCGTATGGTCTTGATGTCAATGTAAAGATCACTGGCTGGATCAGCAGCAAACAGGTGCGCGACGAGATTCTGGCATCACAAGCCATGGTGCTGCCCAGCTTTGCCGAAGGTTTGCCAGTCGTCATTATGGAGGCGATGGCGCTTAAACGGCCGGTGATCAGCACCTATATTGCAGGGATTCCGGAACTGGTGATTCCAGGTGAGAATGGCTGGCTGGTTCCCGCAGGATCCGTATTGGAACTTTCCAATGCAATCGAACAAGTGCTATCCGCATCTGTGCAGCAGCTAAGCGATATGGGGGAGGCTGCCTACACCAGAGTGACACAGCGGCATAGTATTGATAACGAAGCAGGGAAGTTGGCAGCGTTATTTCTTGAAAGCGCCAGATAGATGGCTTCGATTGAAATTTTGCTTTCAGCGATTGCCGTCTTGCTATTCATTCCGTCGCTGGTCATATTTGTGCAGGTGCTATTTGCTTGTTTCCCCAGGAAATATGACGATGTTACTCCAGCAGATGGTATGCGCATTGCGGTGCTAATCCCTGCCCATAACGAATCTTCCGGAATTATCGCTACGCTTGCTTCGATCAAGCCCCAGTTGAAATCAGTGGATCGTCTACTTGTGGTTGCTGACAACTGCAGCGATGATACAGCAGAAGTCGCTGAAGAACATGGGGCAGAAGTGATTAAGCGCCATGACCTGGATAAGCGAGGCAAAGGGTTTGCGCTAGATTTTGGTGTTCGCTATTTGGCGAAAAGTCCGCCTGATGTGGTTGTTGTGATTGATGCCGATTGTATACTGCAGGCCGACTCATTAAGCTTGCTTGCAGCTTATGCGCTAAAAACTGGCCGCCCTGTTCAGGCACTGGATCTAATGTATGCAAAAAGCACAGATCTTAAATCCAGAATAGCCGAATTTGCCTGGAGCGTAAAAAACCTGGTGCGTCCGCTTGGTTATGCCAAGTTAGGCCTGCCATGCCAGTTGATGGGTACAGGAATGGCTTTTCCGTGGCGCTTGATTTCTGATGCCGATATAGCGAATGGTAGCATCGTTGAAGATATGAAATTGGGTATTGAATTTTCCAGAGCGGGTATACCGCCGATTTTTTATTTGGGCTCGCAGGTAACAAGTTATTTCCCGATAGTTTCCGAAGTGCAGTCTGGACAAAGAACGCGCTGGGAGCATGGACATATTGCGACAATTCTTTCAGAAGCGCCCAGATTGTTTGTGCAGGGTGTTATCAAAAGAGATAAGAACTTGCTGGCTATGGCATTTGATTTGGCAGTGCCGCCGCTTGCCTTGCTGGTTACGCTTTTGTTCGGATATGCTGCAGCCACAGGAATAGTTCTTATGCTGTATGATGTGGGCTATGTAGCATTCCTTGTTTCGCTGTCTGGCGTTGCGCTTTTGAGTATTGCTATTGTCATGGCGTGGTTGGGTTGGGGCAGACATATTATTTCTTTCTCAGCAATGCTTCTGGTGCCGGTTTATGTGATATCAAAAATTCCGCACTATGTTAAATTTTTGTTCAAAAGACAAAAAGCCTGGAATAAGACAGAAAGAGATTAGGTTCAATTGATGGATGATTTTGAACGTGACGTGTATTGCATTGGCGGACTGCCTTTTGATGCAATAGATTTGTCAAAAACGATGAGTCGCTTACGCGATGCCAAATATAAAAAAACTTCCTGTTTTTTGACAACGCCGAATCTTAATTTTCTGGCATTGGCGCAGGATGACCCGGATTTTCGTAATTCGGTGATTTACAGCGATATTGTGATTGCGGATGGCGCTCCGATTGTCTGGATAGCGAAATTGCTCGGCATCCCGATCAGTGAAAGAGTCGCTGGGTCAACCTTATTCGAAGCGCTTGGCCAAGAATGGCGTAGAAAGATGAAGGTTTACTTTTTCGGCGGGCCTGATGGTGCTGGTGCTGAGGCATGTAAACGCATTAATGAGAAATCAACCGGATTGGCATGTGTCGGCTACCATTCGCCAGGGTTTGGAACGGTGGATGAGATGAGCGAACCATCGGTTATCGATAACATAAACTCGAGCAATGCAGATTTTCTAGTAGTTGCTTTAGGTGCAAAAAAGGGCCAGGCTTGGATTGTTAAGAATCTATTCAAAATTACAGTGCCGCTGATCAGTCATCTTGGGGCGGTGATTAACTTTGAGGCTAAACGGCTGAAAAGAGCGCCTGTAAAATTGCAAAAAATTGGATTGGAATGGGCCTGGCGGATTAAAGAAGAGCCGCATTTGTGGAAGCGCTACTGGAACGACGGCCAGTTTTTTTTACGACTTTTGATTACTAAAATAGTCCCTCATGTAATTTGGTTGAAGTTAAATCAACAGCGCCTGGAACAGTTGTCATTTAAAAGTTCCGTTATGTTGAACGAAGATAAAGATTGCTTCAGAATAATTATTTCAGGCGTTGTGCTTGATCCTGTCACTCCCGACATTCGTCAGTTAATGAGACAGGCTGGTTTACAAAATAAAAATATACAAATGGATCTTGCTGAAGCCGAATATCTTGGCCCTGGCATTTTGGGGTTGTTATTGGTACTTAAAAAACAGCTAGATAAGCAGGGCTTGCAAATGAAAGTTGTTGGACTTCGAGCCAATATGAGAAAATTGTTTAATTGGAATGGGTTGGATTACCTGGTTGGATAGAGATTTGAATGTCGAAAATTGATACTTTTTCAAAAAATCTCATCAATATTCTGGAATATAAATAAGGCGTTAAAAAACATGTATGAAGCATTTTACGGGTTGAAAGAAAAGCCATTCTCTATTCAGCCTGACCCGGAATTTTTATTTTTTGGTTTGCGTCATAGTATGGCGTATGCGATGCTGGAGTATGGCATACAAAACCGTGCAGGCTTCTCCGTGATTTGTGGTGAAATCGGCTGCGGCAAGACCACCCTTGTGCGGCATATGCTGAATAATCTGGGCGACGAGCTTACCGTGGGGATCGTGTATAACACGCATCAGCATATCGACGACCTGCTGAGCTGGATTATGCTGGCATTTAATCAGCCGTATGAAGACAAATCTCCCTTGGCGTTGTTTGATGCCTTCCAGCAATTTTTAATCCGATCTTACGCTGAAGGTAAGCGTGTTGTACTCATTATTGACGAAGCGCAGAATTTAAACCCCGCCGCTTTGGAATCTCTGCGCATGCTCTCTAACATTAATGCGGATAAAGACCAATTATTGCAAATCATATTGGTCGGGCAACCGCAGCTTAGAGATTTGCTGCGCCGTCCTGATCTGCAGCAGTTTTTTCAGCGCGTATCAGTCGATTTCTTTATTCCGCCATTAGAGTCATTTGAAGTTGACAAATATATCCAGCACCGGCTGCATGTAGCAGGCCGTGATGAGCCTTTATTCACGCCTGCAGCCACGCGCCTGATTGGCGAGGCGGCACGCGGCATTCCGCGCAGTATCAATATCCTGTGTGATACTGCTCTGGTGTATGGCTACTCTACCAATGCAGACAAAATTGATGTCGGCCTGGTACGTGAGGTGCTTAAGGACAGAGCTGAGTTCGGCGTGCTGGGAGCTTAGGGCTAGGTGTTTAGGAGGCGATCTTGAGTATATTGGTGACGGGCGGTGCTGGTTATATTGGCTCACATACTTGCGTTGAGCTGCTAAACGCCGGATATGAAGTGGTAATAATCGATAACTTTTGTAATAGCAAACCGGAAGTCATCAATCGAATTCAAAAAATCACAGGCAAAACGGTTGCCTTGATACAAGGCGATGTGCGCGATAAAGATTTTTTATGGACTGTCTTCAAGCAGCACGCCATCAAGGCAGTGATTCATTTTGCCGGGTTAAAGGCGGTAGCAGAATCTGTCGCTAATCCGCTTAGATACTACGATAACAATGTCATGGGTAGTTTGGCATTGGCCGAGGTGATGGCCGAGTTTAACGTCAAGAATCTGGTATTCAGTTCCTCCGCAACTGTGTATGGTTTCTCTGACACCAAGCCAATACCGGAAACCGCGCCATTAAGCCCATTTAATCCCTATGGGCACAGCAAACGCATGGTGGAGCAGATTCTGGAAGACTTAAGCGCATCAGATTCCGCCTGGAATATTGCGTTATTGCGCTACTTCAACCCGGTCGGCGCGCATGAAAGCGGCATGATCGGCGAAGATCCCAATGGTATCCCCAATAATCTGATGCCATATGTTTCGCAGGTAGCTGCAGGCAAGCTGAAAGAGTTGAGCATATTTGGCAACGACTATCCAACTGTTGATGGCACTGGCGTGCGCGATTATATTCATGTGGTAGATTTGGCTTTAGGCCATGTAGCCGCACTTCATGTGCTGGATAAAAGCTGCGGGCTGTTAACCGTCAATCTGGGCGCGGGCCACGGTTATAGCGTATTAGAGCTGGTGCATACTTTTCAAGAAGTCACTGGCAGGGTTATTCCGTATAAAATTGTTGAGAGGCGGGCAGGCGACATCGCAATGTATTTTGCAGATGCCACTTTGGCCAAACAGAAACTGGCCTGGCAAACGCAACGTGATTTGGCCGATATCTGCCGTGATGCCTGGCACTGGCAATCACAGAATCCGCAAGGATATAATTAAATTTTATTATTTCTCTTAACCTTAATAAGCACTTTTGCCAGTAAAAGCAAAAACTGTGCGTAAAATGATTGTAATATCCAGCCAAACTGACCATTTGTTGATATATTCGATGTCGGACTCAATACGCTGAATCATCTGATTGATATCCTTGGTCTCACCCCTTAATCCGCGTACCTGAGCAAGGCCGGTAATGCCGGGTTTGATGTGATGGCGCGCAAAGTAATCAAAGATTCTTTGTGAATATTCTTTATCGTGCTGTACAGCATGCGGACGCGGTCCGACTAAAGACATGTCGCCAGTAAGCACATTGAATATCTGCGGCAGCTCATCAAGACTGGTTTTGCGAATGAAGGCACCCACGCGCGTGATTCGGCTGTCATTTTTTTCAGCCTGTTTTAACTTGCCGGCCTCTTCCTGATGCACATACATGCTGCGGAATTTCCAGATCCTGAATGATTTTCCGCTCCAGCCGGTTCTGTTCTGCCTGAAAAATACCGGCCCGGGGCTGTCCAGTTTAACTGCAATGGCAACAAGAAGCAGTATTGGACTAATGATAATTAATATCAAAATGGATAGCACTTTATCTTCTATCGCCTTCAAAAGTAGCCGCATGCCAATGAGTGGCGTTTCTGAGAGCGTAATTACCGGGATTCCGGAAATCTCCTTGACGCTATGATTCACTAACCGCAGCGAGAAAATATCGGGAACCCAGTGAATTGAGACATGTTTGTCTAATGTGTTCATGTAGACATCTACCAGCGCCTTGGCGGATTTAAGCGGCGTAATGACATAGACTGTATCGATATTGTATTGGTCGATCAGAGCAGGCAGATTTTCAATACTTCCTAATATGTCAGGATCGCGTTTCCTTCCGGAGGCTTTTCTTCCGGACGCGGGGATGTCATCACCAGGCAGCGCTACGAATCCAATCACTTGCTCGCTCATCCAGGGGTTGCCGGAAATTTTATCTTGCAGATAATAGGCCAAACGGCTCTGGCCGATAATGAGCACATTCTCACTTTGCTGGGAGCCCAGAACGAACTTTTGATAAATAATCCTGAGCAGTACATGCAAAAATAACTGGGTAAAGTAGCCAATAACAAAGAGTTGGCCCATCAAGTTTCTGGAATATACATGACTCTGCTTTGTCAAAAAGCCTAATACGATTAGCAATAGAAACGTAAACATCCATGCTTTTAATAGATTCAGTGCCTTGTCTGCGAAGCTGGCATTGCTTCGATAGATCGCAAATTTATCATAGGTAATTGCCATACTGCCCAGCAACATCAGCAACATAATAATATAAGGGGTGGTCTGCCCGATATGATCGGCATGAAGTTTCATAAGCCCCAAGGTGATACCGATAACAGAGGCGCTATCAAGGAATTGCTGCAGCATTTGGCTCAGGTTGCTACGCCTTTGCAGCAGCGTTTTTGAACTGGTTTGTCTATATGCCATTTAGCTTTACTTCTGGTTTGTATTAATATTGTTGTCAATCATCGTAACTAAATTCAATCTGGGTTGAATGCTAATGGTTACATTCGTATTTTATAATATTTATCAATAAGTTATTAATTAATTTGTTGTCTTTTTCGCCTTATTCTGCTTGAATTTTACGCTAAAGCCGCACATATCCGTGTGCGGTCTCTCGTGAATTGGTGAATTTATGTTTTTGTTTAAGTCAAATGACAAACAGAACGAGTAGCAGAGTAGAATACTGCACAAATCAATTATGTGGTCAGGTGAAATATTTTATGGGCAATTCTACAGATAATAAAACAAGGGTGAGATATTATTCTAGAGATTATTAAGTTTTTATTAATAAGTTTGGTGCCCAGAAGAGGACTCGAACCTCCACATCTTTCGATACTAGTACCTGAAACTAGCGCGTCTACCAATTCCGCCATCTGGGCAATTATTCTTGTTAATATTGAATAATGCGCCGAATTTTATAGGAAGCAAAAAACTTGTCAACAAAAAAGAAAAAATCAACCCTGCGAAATAACGATCCTTATGCGGGAAGAGAGGCGTCACAGTACGATACGCCACTGCCAAGTCGCGAGTTAATTTTGCAAGTATTGTCAGATCAAGGCGTGCCCTTGAGCGTTGAGCAGGTGTATGTGCTGCTGGATATCGGCACCGCTGAGCGTGACAATTTTAACAAACGCCTTAACGCGATGGAGCGTGATGGGCAAATCATGCGCAACCGTAAAGGTGCGCTGTGCCTGGCAGAAAAAATACATGTGATTGCAGGCACGGTGCAAGGCCATCCTGATGGTTTCGGTTTCTTGGTGCCAGATGATAAAACCAGATACCCTGAGGATTTATACCTCTCACCGCGCGAGATGGCGCAAGTAATGCACGGCGACCGCGTGATGGTGCGCATGGCCGGGCTGGATAGAAAAGGGCGTCCGGAAGGCAAAATAGTCGAGGTGCTGGAGCGCGGGACTAAGACTTTGGTAGGGCGCATTATTCATGGCCAAGGCGTAACCATTGTGGCCGCCGAAGATAAGCATATCAATCAGGATATTCTGATTCCCTATCACCTGGATATGGGTGCCAAGCCAGGCCAGGTGGTGATGGTAGAGCTTACTGAGCAGCCATCTGCGCATGCGCACCCAATGGGGAAAGTGGTGCAGATTCTGGGCAACTATGCCGATAGCGGCATGGAGATTGAAATCGCATTGCGTAAACACAAGCTGCCGCATGAGTTTTCGCCAGCCGCAGTTCACCAGGCAGAAAGTATTCCTAAACTTGTGCAGCCTGCTGATTATCAAGGCCGTGTGGATTTGCGGGAGCTGTCACTGATTACCATTGACGGCGAAACCGCACGCGACTTCGACGATGCCGTATACGCCGAGCCGCAAGGCAAAGGCTGGCGTCTGGTGGTGGCGATTGCGGACGTGAGTTTTTATGTGAAACCGGGTGAGGCGCTGGATAAGGATGCGTTTGAACGCGGCAATTCGGTGTATTTCCCGCGCCGTGTTATCCCCATGTTGCCGGAAGCCTTATCCAACGGCCTGTGCTCGCTCAACCCGGACGTAGAGCGGTTGTGCATGGTGTGCGATATGCAGCTTGACGGGATGGGCGTGGTCAAGCAATACAAGTTTTATCCATCGGTGATGCGCTCCAAAGCGCGCATGACCTATACCCAGGTATTCGAGATGCTGCAGAATCCGCAAGGTGAATTGGCAAAAGAATATGCATGGCTGATGCCGCACGCACAAAATCTGTATTCGCTATTTAAATTGATGCTGGCTCAGCGTGAAAAGCGCGGTGCGATCGAGTTTGAGTCAGTTGAAACTATGATGATTTTTAATGAGAATGGCAAAATAGAACGCATTGTTCCTGCTGGCCGCAATGAGGCGCACAAGCTGATTGAAGAATGCATGCTGGCCGCCAATGTGTGCGCGGCAGATTTTCTTAAAACGCACGAACATGCAGCCTTATATCGCATTCACGAAGGCCCGACGCCTGAGAAGCTGGAAGCACTGCGTATCTTTATGGGCGAAGTGGGCTTTGGCGTGGGTGGTGGTGACAAGCCGCATGCGAAAGACTATGGCAAACTCATGAATCTGATTAAAGACCGGCCAGACACGCAATTGCTGCAGACTGTGCTGCTCAGATCGATGCAGCAGGCGGTTTACAGCCCGGATAACGTTGGCCATTTTGGTTTGGCATATGAGGCTTACACGCATTTTACTTCGCCGATCCGCCGCTATCCTGATTTGCTAATTCATCGTGCCATTAAGGCGGTGGTAAGCGGAGAAAAATACACAGTAAAAGACTGGCATCATCTAGGCATGCATTGCTCAATGACCGAACGGCGGGCCGATGACGCGACGCGTGACGTGACCAACTGGCTTAAATGCTACTTCATGCAGGATAAAATCGGCGAGGTTTACGAGGGCACTGTGGCAGGCGTCACCAGTTTCGGTGTGTTTGTGGCGCTAGACGGGGTGTATGTGGAAGGCTTGCTGCACGTGACGGAACTGGGTAACGATTACTTCAACTACGACAAAGCCCGCCACGAAATGGTTGGCGAGCGCACCGGCGTGCGATTCAGGCTGGGCGACAGGCTTACGGTAAAAGTTGCACGCGTTGATCTGGAAACCACTAAAATCGATTTCACCTTGGTGAGCCATTCGTCGCACTTAAGCCCTCATTTTAGCGCCAAGCCAGAAGCCAATATCCACGCGGGTTCTGGCGATGCTAAAAAAGGCACGCTTGGCATCAAAAAAGATAAAGTATCCACGGATTTTAAACCGCTCAGCACACGTGCGTTAGAGAAAGCCAAGCATGACCGTTCGGGCAGCAAGAAAAAAATAGCAAAACCTGCACAAAGACAGCGTGCAAAAAACTCCAAAAACAAAGGCAAACCCAAAAGATGAGAAATAAAGAAACGAGTCAGCAAATATGAGCGAAGCCCGCATATTATTTGGCTTTCACGCGGTATTAAGTCGCATGCGCCAGCATGCTTCCAGCATTCAGGAAGTGTTGATTGATCGCGATCGCATTGATGCGCGCATGAAAGATCTGCTTAATATGGCGGAAGCCGCAGGCGTGCGCGTAATGCAAGTGGAACGCAGCCGGCTGGATGGCATGGCGGGTATTAATGGCCGCCATCAAGGCGTGATTGCGCGTGTGGTCGACACGCCGATTCCCTACAAAGACATTCACGATATTCTGGAGTCCGACCTCAAAGAGCCGCCATTCTTCCTGGTGCTGGATGGCGTTGAAGATCCGCACAATCTGGGCGCCTGTCTGCGCGTGGCGGACGCGATGGGCGTGCATGCCGTTATCGCCCCCAAAGACCGTGCCGTAGGCCTAAATGCGACTGTGCGCAAGGTGGCGTGCGGTGCAGCTGAAACCGTGCCCTTTATCGCTGTGACTAACCTGGCGCGTACCTTACGCGAGCTTAAAGAGGCCGGCGTGTTTGTGGTCGGAACCACGATGGACGCGCCAGCAAGTTTGCTCGACACCAAGCTGGATGGCCCAATCGCATTGGTGTTGGGCTCTGAGGGCGAGGGTATACGTCGATTAACTGCCGAAACTTGCGATGCCTTGGTGACAATTCCCATGTTCGGCTCGGTAGAAAGCCTGAATGTGAGCGTGGCAAGCGGCATCTGCCTGTACGAAGCCAGACGACAACGCAGTTTAATAAAAAACTAGGTCAGTTTAAGCGTGCTCAACGTACGTTTGCGCACGTCCTTGAGCAAGGGTGCATCATCAATTAGCGATTGGCCGTAAGAAGGGATCAGTTCCCTCATCTTTTCTATCCACGCGTCAGCTTGCATTTGTGTACTGAAACAGCGCTCCAGCACGCCAATCATAGCCTGCACGCTGGTCGAGGCGCCAGGGGACGCTCCGAGCAGCGCGGCAAGCGAGCCATCTTGTGAAGTCACGATCTCAGTGCCAAACTCCAGCTTTCCCCATTGCTGGTCGCAATTTTTGATGATTTGCACGCGTTGGCCAGCATTGGCCAAATGCCAGTCACTGGATTTGGCTTGCGGTAAAAACTCGTGTAACGCGCGCATGCGCTGCTTATGCGTTTGAAAAACCTCATTTACCAGATACTTGGTTAAGTCAAAATTGTTCTTTCCCGCGCCCAGCATGGCTTTCAGGTTGTTCGCTTTAACTGATCTGGCCAGATCCAGCACGGATCCTTGCTTCAAGAATTTGGTAGTAAAGCCGGCAAACGGGCCAAAAAGCAAGGCTGGCTTACCATTAATCATGCGGGTGTCCAAGTGTGGTACCGACATGGGCGGTGCGCCTACAGCAGCCTTTCCGTATACTTTGGCGCCGTGCTGCCTAATCACTTCCGCGCTGTTGCAAATCAGCCATTGCCCGCTCACAGGAAAGCCGCCATAGCCCATGCTTTCCGGAATCCCGGCTTTTTGCAACAAAGGCAAAGCGCCGCCGCCAGCGCCTAAAAACACAAATTTGGCATTGATGGTTCTGGCGTGCCTGGTAGCTTTGTCAAAAAGGCCAACGTGCCATGTATCCCTGATTTTCTTAAGTGTCTTGACGTGTGTGTTATTCAGTAAATTAAAGTTGGCTTGTGATTTCAGGTAAGCGACCATGTGGCGGGTGAGGGCGCCGAAATCCACGTCCGAGCCATGCTCAACAAAAGTTGCCGCCAGTTTTTCATGAGATTTACGGGCTGCCATCACCAGCGGCATCCAGGCCTGCAATTGGCTAAAGTTTTCGCTGTATTGCATATCGGCAAACAGAGGGTGCTGCTTCAGCAGGGCGAAACGCTGCTTTAGAAAGGCGACATTTTGTTCGCCCCACACGAAACTCAAATGCGGCGTTTTATTGATAAACTTTTCTGGCGCAGGCAAAGCCCGGGTTTCCACCAAATGCGACCAAAACTGCAGCGAAACTTCAAATGCTGCGTTGATTTCCAGGGCGCGTTTGATGGCAATACTGCCATCGGCTGATTGCGGCGTGTAATTAAGCTCGCAATAGCCCGCATGGCCCGTGCCAGCGTTGTTCAACGCATTGGAGCTTTCCATCGCCACATCGGGCAATTGCTCCACCATGGTAATATGCAGGGAAGGGTCTAATTGATGCAGCAATACGCCCAGCGTGGCGCTCATAATGCCGCCACCTACCAACAACACGTCTGTTTCCAAATTTTTCATCTTGGGGTTGAATACCTGGATTTGAATACTTGGGTTCGAATAAAAGCACCTGAATTAAGGGCACTATTATAAAGGCATTAGCATGTAGCAGTTAACAAAAAAGCCAGCATAAAGCTGGCTTTTTAAGAACAGTGCATCAATGCGTGGTTTTAGGACGCTGGCTGTTGCTGGGCAGGAGCGGGTTCGGCAACAAATATTTCTACGCGTCGATTCTTGGCCTTATTGGCGGGCGTGTCATTTTCCACCAAAGGCTCACGCGATCCGCGGCCATCAATGGTAAAGCGGCTGGCAGCTACGCCTCTTGTCGTAAGATAATCACGCGCAGCTGCAGCGCGATTCATCGATAACGGATTATTGATGGCATCACTGCCGGAACTGTCAGTATGGCCAATAATGGTGATGTTCGCAGCCGGGTTCTTATTCAAGCCATCAGCAAAAGTATCCAGCACTTTTCTGAAGTTTGGTTTGATATCCGCGCGGTTAACATCAAAAGAGATGTCACTGGGAATATCCAGTTTCAACCGGTTATCAGGCGTTTGCGTTACTGCCACCCCAGTTCCTGCGGTCGCTTCTTCCATCTGTTTTTTCTGCTCTTGCATGCGTTTAGACCAGACATTGCCGACAACCCCGCCCGCCACGCCACCAACGGCAGCACCAATCACGGCGCCCTTTTTGCCTCCAGCCACTGCGCCAACGACTGCGCCACCAGCTGCGCCGATACCAGCGCCTTTCGCTGTGTCTTTTTGAGTTTCTGTCATGTTGGCGCAGCCGCCTAATGTGAAAGCTACTAACACGGATGCTGCCAAAATGTTGTTATGGATATTTTTATGCATGATTTTTTCCTTTAATAAATGACGGTCATAAGCATTGGCCGATTAACGGCTACACCGATGCCATGGTTGACCGGTAAATCAGGCTAAAGTTTTAGAAACAATGTGAATTGTTTGCGGAAGCATTAATACGTGCGCCTTTTGGGCGGACTGTAAGCGGTTTTTGATTCAATATGCCTGAAGGTTATGCGGCCGTTGTTGATGTCATAAGGCGACAGCTCAAGTGACACTTTATCCCCAGCGAGAATGCGAATATGATTTTTCTTCATCTTGCCGCCGGTGTAGGCCACCAGCTTGTGGCCATTTTCTAATGTGACGCGATAACGCGAATCGGGCAGAATTTCATCCACCACGCCGTTCATTTCAATGAGTTCTTCTTTTGCCATAATATTGCTCCAATCATCAGTTGAGACCCGAATGGAGCGTGAGCTGAGCAATGGGGAATAGTGTAAGGAATAAAAAACAACATGGCGCATAGACACTACTAAACGCAGGCGCAGTATAGTCTTGCAGGCAAAAATAAGCAATCAATTTGCCTAATTATGAAAATTAATTACTAATATTGCTTGACATGCGGGTAGATTATCCGTACAAAGGCGCTTAGGCGTTTAGATTTTTAATTTATTGAGTCCTCGCGGCTCATTTTTTTTGGAAGTACAAACTTTTTTGGGTGCCTCCCTTTTTAAAGTAAGAAAGTAATATTATGGCAACAGGTATTGTAAAGTGGTTTAATGATTCTAAAGGTTTTGGTTTCATTACCCCAGATGCAGGCGGTGACGATTTATTCGCACATTTCTCAGCTATCGTTGATAGCGGTTACAAAAGTTTGAAAGAAAATGATCGCGTTAGTTTTGACGTGACAGAAGGCCCAAAAGGCAAACAAGCTTCTAACATTCAAAAAGCGTAATAGCTGTGCAGATGAAAAATCTGCATTCAAACTAACGGATTCTGAAACACGGAATTCTTAAAAATGGCCCGCAAAGGGCCATTTTTTATTCAAATGCCGCGCCCTGCAGGCCATATTCTGCGCGGCTTATTTGTTGTCATGGTCTGGCATGTTAGGCACGGCTGCCAGGCGTAGTCGACGGTTTTCAAGCATGATTGTCACGATGAGGCAAAGCG
The DNA here is from genome assembly GCA_044228245.1 of Methylotenera sp. Classification (GTDB taxonomy): domain Bacteria; phylum Pseudomonadota; class Gammaproteobacteria; order Burkholderiales; family Methylophilaceae; genus Methylotenera_A. The sequence continues at coordinate 310,674 of JBGAVG010000002.1, read as the reverse complement.
CTATCGTTATATCAAATCCAGCCATCAGCATGGTGAACGAAACGGCGCCAAACCCTAAAGGCTTTGCCACACCGAGAAATGCACCATATATCCAGCACGCTATGTTGACTGCCGACGCCAGGAGCATAGGTGTCCGATAGCCTGTGCGCATCTGTGCGACAGCAAACCGGCGTATCGTTTGTGTTGAGATTAACCAAATGGTAATCACTATTACTTTAGCCCAAAGTTTCGGATTTGCCATATACCGGTCAAACCCATAGAGTGCAATCCCAAGACCAATAATCATAAAACCGGAAAGCCACAACTGCCAATCTGCTGAACGAATCACTTTTACGCTAGAGGGGTTGTAGCCACCCAAAAATAAAACACGATAGGCGTGAAATACATAAACGCCGCCAGCGGCAAACGCGAAGATATGCCATAACACAGCAAACGACAGCAGGGTTTTTAGAGTAAGTACCATTTACGGTTAGTCAGTCATAGCAGCCGTGTGTTTATATCGCGTGCAATCCATGCAAGGCGATGGCCATAAATAGATATTGCATGCGAAATTAATCATTAGCGCATAATATAACAATATAAGCGGCAAAGTAATTAACGGGCTTTGAATTATATTGGAGGATAAAGTAATGAAAAAACCTTATTACATTGATTACCCTCAGGAACCTTTCGAAGGGCATATGCACAAGTATCGCTGTGTTTATTGCAAGGTGGAAACCACGATTATCAATGGCCGGCTGGAAGGCCATCTTCCATCGTGTGAGTATAGGGTGAAGCTAGAGCGTGCCGGGTATGACGCAATAGGATACTCTGTAGAAAAGGTATCGCACGATTCAGATGATTATGACTGAATAGCAAACAATCACTGTTTGGTTATAAAATGAAAAAGCCTCGCATCGCTGCAAGGCTTTTAGAATCTGGCTCCTCGACCTGGGCTCGAACCAGGGACACACGGATTAACAGTCCGTTGCTCTACCGACTGAGCTATCGAGGAATCGGTTAAACTAATGAAGGCGTGATAATACTGGCTAAGCGCTTTTTGGTCAATCGTTAAGCAGTATAATTTAGCACTTAAATGATAAAAAAATATAAAAAAATTTTAATTGGTATGGCCGTTGTTATTGGCTTGCTGTTTGTTTTGCCATTTTTAATCCCAATGCAGGCTTATTTGCATGAGGCTGAAAAGATTGCAAGTCAGAAACTTGGCGCGCCTGTCACGATTGATTCGGCACATTTGTACTTTTTGCCTAGCCCACGCGTGGTTGCCAGCGGCATTGCAGTGGGTGAACATCATGAGCTTAAGGTTGAGGGTTTGGTAATTATACCAACCATTGGCTCTTTGCTTTCTGCTACCAAAATAATTGACTTGACTATCAGCAAGCCCGTTGTTAACAAAGCGGCTTTGGAGATAGTTTCTGCTTTGACTGCCAAAAAGACGGAGAGCGGCGAGGCTGCCGCAGTCAATATCCGACATATCGAAGTCGATGAGCTGCAGCTGGTTTGGCCCGATGTGAAATTTCCTGTTACCAATGTCGAGGTAATGCTTACTGACTCCAATAAATTGCAATCCGCATTAATAGAAACCATCGATGGCAAACTTAAGGCGGATGTTATGCCGGAAGGTGACGGGCATCTGATAGTAGCGAGTGCCGACAAATGGACGTTGCCAGCAGACCTGCCTTTATTGATTGATAAGGCCAAGGTTGAGATGCACCTTAAAGGCAGCAGGCTGGAAATGCCTAATATCGATGTCGCGCTTTACCAAGGCAAATTAACGGGCAGTGCGGCGCTTTCATGGGAGAAGAGTTGGCGCGCGAACGGGAAATTAAAAGTAGAAAATCTGTCTGTGAAAGAGCCAACCAGCATGGTCAGCAAATCAACTTATTTGAGCGGGCATTTATTCGGCAACGGTAATTTCTCAGCCAGTGCAAAAGAAGCGGGTCAGTTGATGGATCGCCTGCGCGCAGATTTTCGATTTAATGTGAAAAAAGGCGTGCTGCATGGCGTGGATTTAGTTAAGGCGGCAAGCTTATTGTTGAAGCAAGGGCAGCGGGGCGGAGAAACAGAATTTGAAGAATTTTCTGGGTTGTTGAATGTTTCCGGCAAGCAATATCATTTGCGCGAGCTTAAAATCAGCTCTGGCTTATTGGCTGCGAATGGGCAAATTAAAATAAGTCCCAAAAAGGAATTAAACGGAACTGTGGAGGTGGAGGTTAAGCGTAGCGTGAGCTTAGCCGCGATCCCTTTGGAAGTTTCCGGCACGGTGAGTAACCCAGTGGTATTGCCATCAAAGGCCGCATTGGCCGGTGCGGTTGCCGGTACGGCAGTGTTGGGTCCCGGCGTAGGGACTGGCCTTGGTGTAAGGGCGGGGGGTGCGCTGGATAAGCTTAAGGGCTTGTTTGGTGATGAAAAATAGGTAGCCTGTCTACTTCAGGCTGTGAGTTTGTCGAATGGTGGCCGTGGTTCGACTGGCTCACCACGAATAGATATTTATTAAACCAGTGCGCTGATTTATTCGAGCGCCTTGGCAATCCTGTCTAGCGCAATGCGTAAATTGTCCATCGAGGTAGCGAACGAAATACGGAAATAGCCTTCTGCACCAAATGCAGAGCCCGGCACTACCGCGACATCGAATTTCTCAAGTAGATATTCAGCCAGCGCCATATCAGTTGCCGCACTGATTTTGCCTGCTTTGTGCAAGTTGGCAATGGCTATGCGTGCATCAGGGAAGGCGTAAAACGCACCGCCCGCCATCAGGCAGCTTAAACCCGGCATGGCGTTAAAGCGGTCTACCACGTATTTATGCCGCTCTTTAAATGCAGTTACCATCGGTTTAATGCACTCTTGCGAGCCGCTGAGTGCTGCTTCAGCTGCATATTGCGAGATGGAAGTCGCATTGCTGGTGGATTGGCTTTGCAGGATCTCCATGGCTTTGATGATGTAAGCAGGGCCTGCCGCGTAACCGATGCGCCACCCCGTCATGGAGTATGCCTTGGAAACACCATTTAGCACAATGCAGCGGCTTTTTAATGCCGGCGCCGCATTGAGGATGTTGTAGAACTTATCGCCCGTTAAATTCACGTGTTCGTACATGTCGTCAGTCGCAACCAATACATGCGGATGTTTTAGCAGCACTTCACCCAAGGCTTTGAGCTCATCCAGGCTGTATACCGCGCCGGTAGGGTTGGAAGGGGAGTTGAACATCACCAGTTTGGTTTTAGGTGTAATCGCAGCTTCTAATTGCGCCGGCAGCAGCTTAAAGCCTTGCTCGATACCGCATTCGATAATTACTGGCACTGCTTCAGCCACCATGGCGATATCAGCATATGATACCCAGTAAGGCGCAGGGATAATCACTTCATCGCCCGCGTTGAGTACCGCCAGGCACAGGTTAAATATGGTTTGCTTGCCGCCCACGCCCACGATGACTTCGTTTACAGTGTAATCAAAGCCATTCTCATTTTTAAATTTGTTAACGATAGCTTTTTTAAGGCTGGGGATGCCGCTGACAGGCGTGTACTTGGTAAAGCCTGCGTCAATTGCCGCTTTTGCCGCATCTTTAATGTGCTGTGGTGTGTCAAAGTCGGGTTCGCCCGCAGCCAAGCCTATGATAGGGCGGCCTTCTGCCTTATATTTAGCCGCTTTTGCTGTAATGGCAAGGGTCGGGGATTCTTTAATCGATAAAACACGGTGCGATAGCACGCCTGATGCGGGGTTGCTCAAAATAACGTCCTTGGATCTAGTCTTGAAACTGGGTTTTTTGTATTTAAAACATTATTTTACGCAAAAAACCTGAATTTCGGAAACTAAAAGTAACGCGCTCGGTTTAGCACTCCGCACCACAGCCCATCATCTGGCTGTATTCCGAGGCTAAATCTTTGTCGATACCGGACAGTGCGATTTGTATGCGGTGCACCTCTGCAGCGTCGCCACGTGCTTTGGCCAGTGCGCCTAGCCGGATGAGCGTATCAAAATTTCCCGTATCGAGCGTTACAGACTGTTTATAAGATTTTTCAGCAAGCTCTATATTGCCCATATTTTCCAGTGCCAGGCCCAATGCATACCAAGCCTCGGTATTTTTTGGCTCTGCCTCGGTCCATTTTTCTGCCACCAGTGCCAGTTTTGGCCAGTCTTGACGCGATTCAGGCACAGCAGCCTGCATGTAGAACGGTTTTTTGTCTTCGTCTTCTTCCCACAGCGCTTTGCCGGAAATAGGGAAGGTGGAAATTTCAGTTTGTTTTTCTAGCCTGTCTAACCATTCAATTGGCAGGGCAAAGTGAATGCTGCCGGCGCGCCCAGCGGTTTTAAAGGTATTGATGCCAACCAGTTTCCCCTCCATATCAAACAGGCCGCTGCCGCTGGCGCCCATGCTGAATTTGGCAGTGCTGCGAATCACTTTGCCTGTGACGTCATCGTGTAGAGCCTTAACGCTGCCGCTGGAGGTAAGCGGGGCAGGCACGCCGTTGGAGTGCCCAAATGCGACAACCTCCTGGCCACGTTTTAAATCTGCACTTTTACCAAGTTGAACAGGTTTAAACGGCAGTGGACTGGTAGTCACTAAACATAAATCATGCCAGACATCAGCTTTCACGGAATTGATGGAGTAGGTGTCTTCACCGCGCGATATCCACGGCTCTTTAGTGGTGCGAAATACGTGGCAATTGGTGATGACTTTATTTTCGCCTACCACCACGCCAGAGCCATACGCCAGGCCGCCTGTGGTATTGTAGCCGCGTATGAGCACCACGCTAAAATAGGTATTAAATAACTTTTCTTTGTCCATTGCAAAAACGGGTTGTATTGCAGATAGTAAAGCGATGATTACACCTATGGCGCGCATGATGATCCCCATTGGAGTTGTGTTTATGATTTGATTGAAAGACTCGCGCTTGGCTACAAAGTTCGCGCAAAGTAATTTGCAAACCCTGTTAAAATCATATTTTGCTAAATTCGCATCGAAATTAAAACGTGTTTGTCACTTTCCCCAATAGTAAATATCAGTTGTACCAGCCGTTTCCGCCCGCCGGTGACCAGCCTGCGGCCATAGAAAAGTTGACGCAGGGCATTGAGCAGGGCATGAAGTTTCAGACGTTGCTCGGCGTGACCGGTTCAGGTAAAACGTTCACCATGGCCAATGTCATCGCGCGGCTTGGTCGCCCTGCCATCGTGATGGCGCCCAACAAAACGCTGGCAGCCCAGTTGTATAGCGAGTTCCGCGAGTTTTTTCCCAATAATTCAGTGGAATATTTCGTCAGTTATTACGATTATTATCAGCCCGAGGCCTACGTGCCCTCGCGCGACCTGTTTATCGAAAAAGATTCCAGCATCAATGAGCATATCGAGCAGATGCGGCTTTCGGCCACCAAAGCGTTGTTGGAGCGCGAGGACAGCATTATCGTCGCCAGCGTATCGGCGATTTACGGTATCGGCGACCCGACGGATTATCACAGCATGGTGCTGCATCTGAAGCAGGGCGATAGGCTTAGCCGAGATGAGGCTGTAAAGCGCTTGGTGGGCATGCAATACGACCGCAATGATTTTGATTTTAGTCGCGGTTGTTTTCGCGTTCGTGGTGATGTGATTGACATATTTCCCGCCGAAAATAATGAAACCGCGGTGCGGCTCAGTTTGTTCGATGATGAGGTCGACTCTATCACTTTATTCGATCCTTTGACTGGACAAATATTTAATAAAATACAAAGGTTTACAATATATCCTTCAAGTCATTACGTAACATCTCGCGAGACCACAATCAAGGCAATAGAAAAGATTAAAGCCGAGTTGCGCGACCGCGTAGCCTGGTACATCAAAGAAAACAAGCTGGTGGAAGCACAGCGCATCGAGCAGCGCACGCGATTTGATCTGGAGATGCTCAACGAAATCGGTTTTTGCAAAGGCATCGAGAACTACTCAAGGCATTTATCCGGCCGTAATGCTGGCGATCCGCCACCCACGCTGATTGATTATTTGCCCGATAACGCGTTGATGATCATTGACGAAAGCCATGTCACTGTGCCGCAAATTGGCAGCATGTACAAAGGCGACTGGTCGCGCAAGACCAATCTGGTGGATTACGGCTGGCGGCTGCCATCGGCGCTGGATAACCGCCCGCTTAAATTTGAAGAGTTTGAGCGCATCATGCGTCAATGCGTATTTATCTCGGCGACTCCCGCGGAATATGAGAAAAATCATCAGCAGCAAGTGGTAGAGATGATTGCCCGGCCAACTGGCCTGGTAGATCCTGAAATTGTAGTTAAACCGGCGGATACGCAAGTGGATGATTTATTAGGTGAAATTAAGCTACGCGTGGCTGTGGGCGAGCGCGTGCTGGCGACTACGCTCACCAAGCGTATGGCGGAGGATTTGACCGATTATCTGGCTGAGCATGGCGTGAAGGTGCGGTATTTGCATAGCGATATTGACACAGTAGAGCGGGTCGAGATTATCCGCGACTTAAGGCTGGGTGAGTTTGATGTGCTGGTCGGCATCAACTTGCTACGCGAGGGTCTGGATATCCCAGAGGTTTCACTGGTCGCGGTACTGGATGCTGACAAAGAGGGCTTTTTGCGCTCGGAACGCAGTTTGATTCAAACCGCAGGCCGTGCGGCGCGTAACTTGAATGGCAAGGTGATTTTTTACGGCAACAGCATTACGCGCAGCATGAAACTGGCGATCGATGAAACCAATCGCCGCCGTGGTGTGCAAATGGCGTTTAACGAGGCGCACGGTATTACACCAAAAGGCATTATCAAGCGTGTAAAAGACATGATTGACGGCGTTTATGATGTGGAAGAGGGCAAGCGTGAGCGCAAGGCCGCGCAAGATCAGGCCAATTATGAGAGTTTGAGCGAAAAACAAATTGTGAAAGAAATGAAACGCCTGGAAAAAGCCATGCACGAGGCTGCTAAAAACCTGGAATTTGAAAAGGCCGCGGAGTTTAGAGACCAGCTTAAAAAATTAAGGGTTAAGTTTTACGGTGCAGAAATGCCGGATTTAATAGCTTAGTTAGTATTAATAGATGCCCTGCAAAGCGCATGTATATTGCCCTGCAGAGCAGGTAATTTTTGAACAAAAAAGGAATAGCATATGCAAAATGTCATCCATAGCGTTACTACCGCATCGGAAGTGATACAGCTCGCCATCGCCCCGGTATTTTTGCTGATGGGTGTTAGTACGCTGTTAGGTGTGCTGACCGGCCGCCTGGGGCGCCTGGTGGATCGTTTTCGAGCATTAAATGAAAAGTGCGAATCGCCGCAAGCGCAAGTCGAAAACCCAAGCTGCGCCAATTACAGCCAAGAGCTGCACATTCTGTCGTGCCGCGCAAAGTGGGTGCATTGGGCGATTACGCTGTGTACGTTATCGCTGTTATTGGTGGCCATTGTGATTGGCGTTTTATTCCTGGGCTCAGCCATTCGTTGGCACTCGTCGTGGCTGGTTGCGCCGCTGTTTATTGCGACAATGCTAAGCCTGATCATCGGCTTAGGATGCTTTTTGCGTGAGATTCACCTTTCAAAACACACATTTGAATTGCAGAGTAATAACAAATATTAGTTGAAATAAATGCTCTGGAATCCGCATGGATATTGGTTCGCAGGGCATATGTTTTTCATGGGTTTAATAAGTTTTAATAAAAAGCATTTATTTAACTAAAAAATTGAAAAGCGTTTGATTAATCAACACTTTTTGGCTATAATCGCGTCCTTTCAAACCTTGCCACACCGTCAGCATAACGGGTGGCTTTAACCACAAGGAGATTTCATGCGACATTACGAAGTAGTTTTTATTGTCCATCCGGACCAGAGCGAGCAAGTGCCAGCGATGATTGAGCGTTACCGTACGCTGATCACAACCAGCGGCGGTACAATGCACCGTTTAGAAGACTGGGGCCGTCGTCAACTGGCTTACCCGATCCAAAAGATCCACAAAGCCCATTACGTGTTAATGAACATTGAATGCAGCCTGGAAGCACTGGCTGAGCTTGAGCACGGCTTTAAGTTTAATGATGCCGTTTTGCGTCACTTAACCATGAGCACCAAAACCGCTGTGACTGCGCCTAGCCCAATGATGAAGGAAGAAAAATCCAAATCAGTATTGAGCAAAGAAGAAGCGCCAGCGGCGGCTGCAGCTGAGGCTGCGGCAGCATAATCATTGAACAGTCTGCTGTTCAGTGGCGTGGTGATTAGCTTAGAGCCAATACGCTACACACCGGCAGGCATCCCGTTGTTAAGTTTTGTGTTGCAGCATGCTTCTGAGCAAACAGAGGCGGGCTTAAAAAGAAAAGTGGAATGTGAAGTGAGCGCAGTCGCGATTGGCGAAGTTGCAAAACAAAACATTCAACCAGGTTCTAGTGTTAAGGCCAAAGGGTTTTTAGCCAAACGTAGCGCAAAAAGTACACAACTGGTGTTTCATATTGAACAGTTACATATTGAAAAGTTAGAAATACAGAATATTTAGGAGTTTTATCATGGCAAGAGAAATGTACAAACGCCGCCGTTACTGCCGTTTTTCAGCAGAAGGCATTAAAGAAGTAGATTACAAAGATGTGGATTTACTGAAAGATTTCATTTCGGAAAATGCAAAAATCATCCCAGCCCGTATGACTGGCACTAAAGCCAGATACCAACGCCAACTCACGACAGCAGTAAAACGCGCGCGCTTTTTGGCATTGTTACCATACACAGATAAGCACCCTGGTTAATTTTTAGGGCTAAGGAGAATAATATGCAAGTAATTTTATTAGAAAAAGTCGCAAACCTGGGCGTGTTGGGCGACATCGTTAAAGTAAAAGACGGTTTTGGCCGCAATTTTCTGATTCCGCAAGGCAAAGCAAAACGCGCAACCGAGGCCAATAAAGCCGAGTTTGCTGCTCGCCGTGCTGAACTTGAAAAACAACAAGCTGATATTTTAACCGTAGCAAAAGCTCGCGGTGAAAAACTGGCTGGTTATGTATTAACAGTGACACAAAAAGCCGGTGTTGATGGCCGTTTATTCGGCTCTGTCACCAATATCGACATTGCTGAAGGCTTAACAGCTGCAGGTTTTGAGGTAGCTAAATCAGAAGTGCGCCTGCCAGCTGGCCCATTAAAAACGATTGGTGATTTCCCGGTCAGCGTTGCATTGCATCACGATGTTGTGGTGGATATTACGGTTACAGTGGTTGGTGAAACTGCTTAGTTTTTCGCTTTAGAAATAAATAAAAAAGGCTACTTCGGTAGCCTTTTTTATTGGGTATAATCTCGCCATGGCTGACGAACAACTAGATTCTCTCAAACTTCCCCCGCATTCTATTGAGGCCGAGCAGTCGGTGATTGGCGGCTTGCTGCTTGAGAACGAGGCATTAGACAAAATTGCCGATATTTTAAGCGCGCAAGATTTTTATCAGCATGACCATAAAACCATTTTTCAGCATATCAGCAAGCTCATTGAGCATAATCGCCCAGCCGATATTGTTACGGTGGCAGAATCGCTGGAAAGTACCGCCGAGCTTTCCAGCATTGGCGGTATTGCATATTTAGGCGCTTTGGCGCAAAACACGCCAACCGCGGCCAATATTCGCCGTTATGCCGAGATTGTGCGCGAGCGTGCTGTGATGCGTAAACTGGTGGTAGTGGGCTCTGATATTGCCGATAGCGCCTACAACCCCAACGGACGTGACGCGCAGCAGCTGCTGGATGAAGCAGAAGCGAAAATATTCCAGATTGCCGAGGGCGGCCAGCGCAGCAGCCAGGGTTTTCAGGACATTAAAGAATTATTACCACAAGTGGCGGAGCGCATTGACATGCTGTTTTCGCGCGACAACCAGAGCGATGTTACAGGTATTCCAACCGGATTTTCTGATTTGGATTCAATGACTTCCGGATTTCAGGGTGGTGATTTAATCATCGTAGCGGGGCGTCCATCGATGGGTAAAACCGCATTCTCGCTTAATATTGCCGAGAATGTCGCGCTGGATACCGGCTTGCCGGTTGCCGTATTTTCGATGGAAATGGCCTCAACCCAGTTGGCCATGCGGATGATAGGCTCGGTTGGGCGGCTAGACCAGCACCGCATGCGTACTGGGCGATTAGAGGATGAAGACTGGGAAAAACTCACGACCGCGCTGGGCAGGCTTAACGAAGCGCCTATTTTTATTGATGAAGGCGCTGGGTTAAGCAGTTTTGACGTGCGTGCCAGAGCGCGCAGGTTACATCGCCAAACTGGTAAACTTGGTTTAATCGTGGTCGATTATTTGCAGTTGATGGCAGCGCCGGCAGGTAAGCAGGGCGAGAATCGCGCGACCGAAATCTCTGAAATTTCACGCTCACTCAAAGCGCTGGCCAAAGAGCTGGATGTGCCCGTGGTCGCGCTTTCGCAGCTTAACCGCAGCGTAGAACAGCGCCCCGATAAACGCCCGGTCATGAGTGATTTGCGTGAATCCGGCGCGATTGAGCAGGATGCCGATTTAATTTTGTTCATCTATCGCGATGAGGTATATAACCCGGATAGCGCCGATAAAGGTACCGCTGAGATTATCATCGGCAAGCAGCGTAACGGCCCGATTGGCCGTGTGCGCCTGACCTTTATTGGCGAGAATACGCGCTTTGAGAACTTTGCCAATGCGGGTTACATGCCTGATAATTACTAACACTTGAGCTGATCCGCATGGCAAAAGCCAAAACCGTTTATACCTGCACCGAATGCGGCGCCAGCGAGCCCAAATGGCAAGGCCAATGCCCAAGCTGCATGGCATGGAATACGCTGGTGGAAAGCATCGAAGAAGCCGCCGCAACCAACCGCTACGCTAATAAGTTTCAGAGTTTGGCCGCTACAGGCCAATTGCAAAAACTCAGTACAATAAAAGCCGCAGATATCGCGCGGCAACCCACGGGCATCAGCGAGTTCGATCGCGTGCTGGGCGGCGGTTTGGTGGAGGGTGGCGTGGTCTTGATTGGTGGCGACCCCGGCATTGGTAAATCGACATTATTGCTGCAAGTGTTGTGTCATTTAGGTAAGTCTGCACAAGCTATTTATGTAAGCGGTGAAGAGTCACCGCAGCAAATCGCCATGCGCGCTAAACGTTTAGGGCTGGATGCCAGCGAGGTTGAGTTGCTGGCGGAAATTAACCTAGAGAAAATTCTGGCTACGCTGCAAACGCATAGACCAAATATCGCGGTTATTGATTCCATTCAGACTGTGTATTCCGAGGCGCTACAATCTGCACCGGGTTCAGTGGCGCAGGTGCGCGAATGCTCGGCGCAGCTCACGCGTTTAGCCAAACAACTCGGCATCACCGTGATTCTGGTCGGGCACGTCACCAAAGAAGGCTCGCTGGCTGGGCCGCGTGTGCTGGAACATATTGTCGATACGGTGTTGTATTTTGAAGGTGACCAGAACTCCAGTTTCCGTCTGATTCGCGCGTTCAAGAATAGATTTGGCGCGGTAAATGAACTGGGTGTATTCGCCATGACCGAGAAAGGTCTGCGCGAAGTTTCCAATCCATCCGCATTGTTTTTATCACACCACGAAAGCCAAGTGGCGGGCAGCTGCATCACCGTGACCATGGAAGGGACTAGACCCCTCTTAATTGAAATTCAGGCTTTGGTGGATGAAAGCCATGCGCCCAATCCGAAAAGACTCTGTGTCGGCCTGGAGCAAAACCGTTTGGCCATGCTACTGGCTGTGCTGCATCGCCATGCAGGCATCCCATGCTTTGACCAGGACGTGTTTATCAATGCCGTCGGTGGCGTAAAAATTAGCGAGCCGGCAGTCGATCTGGCGGTGATGCTCTCTATTTTTTCTTCGTTAAAAAACAAACCATTAGAGAGTAAACTTATAGTGTTTGGTGAGGTTGGTTTGGCGGGTGAAGTGCGCCCTGTGCAAGGCGGCCAAATACGCTTGAAAGAAGCTGCGAAACTAGGTTTTACCAAAGCGATTGTACCCAAAGCTAATGCGCCAAAAGCCAAGATTGCAGGGCTGGAAGTGATTGCGGTAGATCGCTTAGAACAGGCGTTGAACCAGCTTAGAAATGGTTAGCGCCTACAGCTACGACAAATACTGATGCTCTGGAAGGCAATATCCATGCGGCCTACAGGGTATATTTTTTGGGGTTTATGGATATTGTTTTAGAAAACTCATGAATTACTCACCAAATCCGCACACGCAACACCGCTTCTGACTGCGCCTTCTATAGTAGCGGGGTAGTCGGCAAAAGTGTAATCGCCCGCCAAATATAAACCAGGATAAGGCGTGACGTTGGCAGGCCTTGGCAGATCTACGCTGCACGAAAATGTGGCGCGTTTTTCAGCAATCACTTTATGCCAAAGCGGCTTGGCAAGTTGCGGAAATGCCGCTTGCAGTTCTTTTGCAACGGTTAGAGCTAGCTTCTCCTGTGTAAGGCTTTGGTGTTTGCCTTCAGCGCTGATAATCACCGCCATTAAGCCATGCTGCTTGCATAAAATGCCTCTATCGAATACCCATTGCGAAAGGCCTCCCGTCAAGCCCAGCATCGGGGCAGAAAGCGTTGCGTTGCCGGGATATTGCAGATAAATGGTATAGATGGGCTGATAAGAATAGCTTTCGGTTTGCTCAGCTACAAAATTCAGCTTGGGTAAATCGGCAATCACGTTGCGCAATCTCACCGGCGATGTCGCCACAATCACGTGGCTTGCTTCAAATAGCTCTTCTTTGGTGGAGACGGTGTAACCATTTTGGCTGACGGTAATGCTTTTGACGCGCTTATTATGCAGCACCCGGACTTGATGCGCCTTCAGGTAGCGAGTGATGGGTTGCGAAAATAGCCGCGACAGATCCTGCCTAGGTAATAAGAAATCTGAGCTATTTTTATGTCGAAACGTATCGCGCAGCACATTCAGGAATATTCTGCTGCTGGCCTTGCTGATTGGCGTATTCAGCGCAGCCAGGCATAACGGCTCCCACAGCAGCGAGATGGTTTTGCCGGATTGTTGGTTTTTCTGCAAGAAATCAGCCAATGGTTCATCATTAGCGAGCTGATAGTTGGATTTTTTAAGCCGGGTTACCAGTTTAATGACAGACATGCGCTCGCGCCATTGCAGGCCGGAGCAGAACAGGAAACCGACAAGCTGATTGAGCGGTGCGGGCAGATAGCCCGGGGTGGTAAGTTTAAAGGCAGGTTTGTTTTCAGTACGCACATCCAGCGCCAGCGGAATCCGCATCAGCACGTCCTGCTCCTGCACGCCAACCCTGGCCAGCAGCTTTAGCGTCTCGCGATAAGCGCCTAACAAGATGTGCTGGCCATTATCAAGCTGATGTACCCGGCTATTCGCCTCAATTGCTACACTGCGCGTGCGTCCGCCAAATTGCGAGCCTGCGTCCAGCAGCGTGACCTGAATATTTTGATCTGCCAGCGTGGCCGCGGCTGCCAGGCCGGCGATGCCGCCGCCAATCACCACCGCATGCTTAGGCATATTTGAAATAGGTTTGCATGGCGAGCATGAATTTTCTGAAAGGCGGTAGCGAAGTTTTGCTGTTAAGCACTTTTTCCGCACTGTCGGCTTTAATTTCACGCAGCAGGGTGCGATAAATCGCTGCCATCATCAAACCGGTGCGCTGTTGTTTGGCATCTTCCGTCGGCAATTCGCGCAAGGCTTTGTCGTAATAGGTTTCTGCGCGCTCAATCTGATACTCCATGAGCGCTTTGACTGCGGCGGATTCGCGGCTTTGCAGGATATCCTCTTCTGACACTTTCGCTTTTCTTAACTCGTCTAGAGGTAAGTAAATACGGCCTCTACGGGCATCTTCGCCCACGTCGCGAATGATATTGGTGAGCTGAAACGCCATGCCCAGATCATGGGCATACTTAAGTGTCTTCCGGTTTTTAAATCCAAAAATCTGCGCCGAAAGCAGGCCAACCACGCTGGCAACACGATAGCAATACAGCTGCAGCTGCTTAAAATCTTCGTAGCGGTTGAATTTCAAATCCATTTCCATACCGTCGATAATCTCTAGGAAATGTTCCTGCGCGAGATGGAATTGCGCAATAACAGGCTGCAGTGCTTTAGTGACAGGGTGTTGCGGTATGCCAGCATACAGGTTGGCTACTTCGCCTTTCCACCAGTTGAGTTTGGTTTGTGCGACATTAAAATCGGTGCATTCATCTACCACGTCATCCACCTCGCGGCAGAACGCATAAAGCGCGGTCATGGCTTCGCGCTGGTTTTTTGGTAGAAATAGAAAGCTGACAGTAAAGCTGGAGCCGCTTTGCGCGGCTTTTTGTTTGCAGTATTGCTGGGGTGTCATTATTTATAAAGCAGGCTGCGAAGCGGTCATCTTAATAAAGCATTCAGTAAAATAACCGGCCAATCCCACACCACCAACGTGGGGCGATGTTTGAACACGTCACCGCGCACGTTTTTCAGCTTGTATATCACACGCTCGCCACCGCCGATAATCATGCGCATCTCCAGGCCGATACGGCCGGGCAGAATATGCTCGAGCGGCTTGCCTTCCTTGAGCATTTTTTCAGCGCGCTCGATATTAAACATCATAAATTCTTCCCAATGCCGGTTCACATACTGACTGGCGATCTGTGCCTCGGTCACACCAAATTGCTGCATTTCATCCTGGCATAAATAGATGCGGCTTTTATGGAACTCATTTTCAAAATCGATGGCCACATCCTGATAAAAATTGATGAGTTGCAACGCCGTGCAGATTTTGTTGGAATAAATGATATTCTCGGGTGTGGCTCTGCCGAATAGATGCAAGAGCAGGGCACCTATCGGGTTGGCCGAGCGGCGGCAATAGTCCAGCAGTTCAAAGAAATTGGCATAACGGGTTTTGGTAACATCCTGGCTGAACGCATCCAGCAAGTCATAGAATGGAGCGAGTGGCAAATTGTGCTCGCGGACCATGTTGCCAAGCTCGGTAAAAAAAGGCGATTTGGTCCGGCCGTTGCTGCCGATGAGATCCAATTCGTTCCTGAAGCCTTGCAGCTTGGCCAGCCGCCAGGCTGGTTTGTGATAACCTTCGTCCGCAAAATCATCCGCTTGACGCGCAAAGGTGTAGATTAAGGCGATTGGATCACGTAAATGCTTGGGAATTACAATAGAAGCGACAGGAAAGTTTTCGTAATGCTGTTGCGATAAAGCGAGGCTATCCCGCAAGCTGTCTTTAGCTTCGGTGTCTTCTTTGGTCACATCAAAAATGTCTGAATCGGTTGCCATAATTGAAGTATGCCACAAAATATGTAAAGCCTACAGCGCTGGTGTCAGCCATGCGCTACAATAATCATAAAATATTTTCAGGAATACATATGTTAGGCATTATTGGTGGTACTGGGTTAGCGCAACTTGAAAACTTGAAAATTACCAGACGGCAAATTGCGCGCACGCCGTATGGCGAGGCATCGCAGCCGCTGGTATTTGGCGACTTGGCTGGGCTGGAAGTGGTATTTTTGGCGCGGCATGGCGGCGGCCATACCATTCCGCCGCATGCGGTGAACTATCGCGCCAATATTTGGGCATTGCAATCGGTTGGCGTGAAGAATCTGTTGGCTATTGCGACCACCGGCGGCATTGCAAGTGATATAAATCCGGGCGATATTGTGCTGCCGCATCAGATTATCGATTACACCCATGGCCGTAAAAATACCTATCACGATGGCATTGAACTGCCCGTAAAACATATCGACTTTACCGAACCATATTCCAACAGTTTGCGTCAAATATGTAAACAGGCCGCCAGTAATATACAGCAGAGCCTGCATGACGGTGGTGTATATGCCTGCGTACAGGGTCCGAGACTGGAAACGGCAGCGGAGATCAACCGTCTGGAGCGCGACGGTGCAACACTGGTGGGCATGACGGGGATGCCGGAAGCAGCGTTGGCGCGCGAACTGGGTGTGCACTATGCGGCGCTATGCCCGGTAGCGAACCATGCAGCAGGGCGCGGCACAAGCAATCATGGCATTCAGTATGAAGAGTTGATTACCAAGCTTGAGCTGACTATGCAAAAAGTGCGAGTATTGATTGAGGAAATCGCACGTGTTTATCAAACAACCAAATTTTAGACAGCCAAACTTTTAGGCAATTTAACGTTAGGAAAATCAAGGTGGCAGTTAAAACCGTATTACGCATGGGCGAGCCGCTTTTGTTAAAGAAAGCGCTGCCTGTGGCTGCTTTCGATACGCCCGAGTTGCATGCACTCATTGAAGATATGCAGGACACCATGCGTGCGATGGACGGCGCCGGTATTGCCGCGCCGCAAATTGGCGTGAGCTTGCAGGTGGTGATATTTGGCGTTGATAAGAATCCGCGTTATCCAGATGCTGTACAAGTGCCTTTCACCGTGCTGATTAATCCTACCTTAACCGCCGTGGGCGACGAAATCGAAGAAGATTGGGAAGGATGCTTGTCTGTGCCTGGGCTGCGTGGCTTAGTGCCACGATATACGCGTTTGCACTATAAGGGTTTCGATCAATACGGCAATGGCATCGACAGGCTGGTAAGCGGCTTCCACGCTAGAGTGGTGCAGCATGAATGTGATCACTTAAATGGTATTTTGTACCCGATGCGCATTACTGATCTAAGTCAGTTTGGCTATACTGATGTACTTTTTCCAAATCAGGATATTCAAGATGACTAATTTTTTGCTATAATGCGCGCTTGCTTGTCACAAGCAAGCCAAATTGGAAGAGTGGCAGAGCGGTTTAATGCTACAGTCTTGAAAACTGTCGTGGGTTCACGCCCACCGTGAGTTCGAATCTCACCTCTTCCGCCAGAATTTAGGATTGAGAAGTCCAATAAAGTGCAAAAACCCTCATGGATATTAGCTCTGAGGGTTTTTTTACGTCTACAGTAGTCTAATAGCTTCCAATAAGAACCAACACCTAATGTTGGTATATCTGCGAAGTGATACCAACAAGCCGAACTAAATACCAACACAATCATTATTAGGAGAGTTGGTATGGCTTTAACAGTATTACAAGTGAAAAACATTAAACCTGAAAGCAAAGATTTGAAGGTATCAGATGCGGGTGGTCTTTATCTGCATGTCAAATCAAATGGTGCGAAATATTGGCGTTTGGCTTATAGATTCAATCACAAACAAAAGACACTTGCTTTGGGGGTGTATTGTAATGGTCTAATTTAGCGAGACACTTTCTTAGAGGTTATAATCAACGTTAAGAGGTGTAAAAATGCGTAAAACCAGGAATCAATTTTCAACAGAATTTAAACAAGAATGTGTCAATCTAGTCGTTAATCAAGGTTACAGTGTGGCACAAGCCGCCAGCGCCATGCAGATTGGTTTATCTTCCATGCAACGCTGGGTGAGTCAATATAAGCAGGAGTTACGTGACATCACGCCACTTGCAAAAGCATTAACCCCCGAGCAACAACGCATTCAAGTCTTGGAAGCCGAAGTTAAACAACTCAGACGAGATAACGATTTACTAAAAAAGGCTTCCGCCTTCTTCGCCATCGAAATGCAAGCGAGCAACAAATCGTCGCGCTCAAACTGAAGAAGGCCAATTTTAAGGTGACGGATATTTGTCGCAACCTGAAGTGCGCACGTAGTAGTTATTATCGCCGTGCCGCGCCTAAAGCCATTGATGCTAACGCCATCAAACTGCGTGCCGCAGTGCGGCACATCCATGCCGATGTACACGCGACTTATGGCAGCAGACGCATGCGGGTTGAGCTTAACGCACAAGGCTTTGTTGTTGGGCGTTATAAAGTGCGCAGCCTGATGCAAGCCTTACAGCTCAAGGCTAAGCGTCCCAAACAACATCGCTATCCAATGGCAGGCAAACCCAGTCAAGTTGCACCGAACAGCTTAAATCGTCAATTTAACCCGAGCGATACCAATACGCACTGGACAGGCGATATTACTTACATTCGCACGCATCAGGGCTGGTTGTATTTAGCCATTGTGCTGGATCTGTATTCAAGACGTGTGGTCAGTTGGGCATTTAGCCATCAGCCCAATAGTGAATTAAGCGTGCGGGCAATCAACCTGGCGGTACAACTTAGAAAGCCGCAACAACCGATATTATTTCACACCGATCAAGGCGTGCAATATAGTAGCGATGCGTTTCAACAGGCACTTATTCAACACAATATCACTGCCAGCATGAGTAGACGTGGTAATTGCTTAGATAATGCGGTCACTGAGCGCTTTTTTAGAAGTTTAAAATCAGAAAGGGTCAATTACCGACAATACAAAACGAGAGCTGAGGCTATGGCGGATATTGCTGATTATATTGAATCGTTTTATAACCAAAAACGACGACATTCAACATTGGGGAATATTTCGCCTGTAGAATATGAAGCAAGACTACAAAACGTAACAAATACCTCTAACTAAGTGTTGCAGAAAATTAGACCATTACAAACAGTTGTAACTTGTATTTTGGTTGCAACTAATGAATATCTATCAAAAAGTGCATCCACATCTTTTTCTAGTAAAGTAATGTATTGTTCTCTATCACTTTCTTGGTTGAAGTCACCAAATAAAAATTTAAGAGGATAATCATGAAATAAGTAATTTTGATGTTTGAGTTTATCAAGAATGAAACTCAATATTGGTTTTTGTGATAAACCATCTATTAATGCTTGTTTTTGTATATTTGTAAGTTTATTAAAGTTGCTTAAAAATACTAAAGGTGGTGCTTCATCAGAGTTGAGAATTTCTTTGCATTTGATTAAAAACTCCATAATTGCATTAACAGCAAATTTATCACTAACCCTCAAGAAAAATGGCGCCAGCCAGACTAAATCTGGGATTTTGTCATCACGAAAAGAAGTCATGACCACATTTGGTAATTGGAGCATTGGCGGGATTAGCTTTTTCCCTACCTTTTTATGGCCGTCTAAAAACTTCTTCTTTTTTATCATTATTAACTATATTGATTAAATGTTAATTTGCTAAGAATATTCATAATACCGATTACTGGGAAATTTGCATAAACTTGAAGCTTTCTATGACATTCATTTTTAATTCCCTATAGACTTCTTTGAGATAGTTCTTAGTATTCTTTTTTCTGGAATACTCGTCTATATATCTGTTGGTATTTCATTTATGAAAATTTTGCACTTTGTAATATAATATTGGTTGGTATTTATAACCGGTTAGAAGTGACGTTTTTTGTAGTTGTTGGTATATTTGTTGGTATCTGCTTTCCGTGTAGCATGTAAGACATTGAAGTAAAAGATATTTCTAGGGTATTTCCACGGCCACCTCTTCCGCCAATTTTTAAATACTGCTTCTTGAGCAGTATTTGCATTTAATGAGTCTGTACTTAAGGAAAAATATGAGCCAAATTATTATCGACCACAATCCATCAGAAGAAAAATTAAAGTCACTAGGCGTTTCCAGCTGGGCAACCTGGGATTGCGCACCATCCAAGTTTCCGCTGGATTTTGGCATGACCGAAAGCGCGTATGTACTGGAGGGTGAGTTTCATGTGACTCCTCAGGGTGGCGAAAAAGTGGTGATTAAAGCCGGTGATTTCGTGGTATTTCCAAAAGGCCTCAAAAGCAACTGGGAAGTTGTGAAACAGCTGAAAAAACACTACAAACACTCGTAATTGCATTTTTGTGTGTTAGGCATACAATAAGCCTCGAATATAAGATATTCGAGGCTTTTTTGTTTTTAAGGAGCACGCTATGAACATTACTGTTGAGAAACCTGACGCCACCAAACTGGCTTCGCTGGGCGTTAAAAGCTGGCCAACCTGGTCAAAAGAGGTGTCTACTTTTCCCTGGAGTTACCAATCGCAGGAAATCGCCTATATCCTCGAAGGTGAAGTGACGGTAACCCCAAAAAACGGGGGCGCGCCAGTCAGTTTTGGACCCGGTGATCTGGTTACTTTTCCAGCCGGGTTATCGTGCACCTGGGATGTAAAAAAACCGCTGCGCAAGCACTACCAGTTTAGCTGAGATATCTTATAAATTAGCCAAATCGCTTTTTAGCTGTTCAAGCTGCAAGGCGTCTAGCTGGCGGCCTTGCTTGGCGGAAATCAAAAAGCTGTCTTCAGCGCGGTTGCCAAGCGTGTTAATTTTTGCGTTGTGCAAATCTACGCCATGCTGTAAAAATATGAACGCAATCCTGGCGAGCAGGCCAGGGCGATCGCCTGCCATAATTTCGAGTGTATGATTAATGCTTTGAGTTTCTGCACTGATATTCACTTGCGTGGCAAATGGCATGTGTTTCACCTGGCGGCTAACGCGGCCTTCCAGCGGCGCTTCCAACGCGGTTGCGGCGAGGATTTTTTCGGTCAATTCGGCCTCGATAAAACTTAATAAACCACTGTAACTTACCGACTTACCTGATTGATCTAAAACAATAAAACTATTCAATGCATAGCCATGATGGGTGGTGTAAATCTTCGCCTGTACGATGTTATAGGCCATGCGGTCAAAAAAGTTGCAGATGCGGGCGAATAAATCATCCTGATTGCGCGTGTAGATCATCACCTGGATGCCGTCGCCGCTTGGACTTAAGCGCGCGCGAACTATGGGTTTATCGCTATAGACATGCGGTGTGAGCAAGCGGCTTTGCCAGGCGATTTCGTCAGGCTCAAAGCGAATAAAGTAGGCATCGCCGACGTTATTCCATAATGCCTGGTAAGATTGCACGCTAAGCCCATATCTGTTGAGCTTGAGCGCGGCTTCCCGCTGTCTGGTTTCAATGGTTTGCTGTACGCTGAAAGTTTCATCGTTCAGTACGCGTTTTGTTGCATGGAATAAGCTTTCCAGCAAGCGGGCTTTCCATGCGTTCCATACGATGGGACTGGTGCCGCGAATATCCGCTACAGTCAATAAATACAGGGCTGTCAGCCGTTTTTCGGTTTTTACGAAATGCGCGAATTGCTCGATGACATTGGGATCGGACAAATCGGATTTTTGTGCAGTGCTGGACATTTTGAGATGTGATTCAACCAGCCAGGCCACTAAACCCGTATCCTCTCTGGGCAGGTTGTGTAATCTGCAAAAGCGTTTCGCGTCAACTGTGCCTAAAGTGGAGTGGTCACCGCCACGGCCTTTTGCAATGTCATGGAACAGGGCTGCGAGGTAGAGCAGATGGGGCTTTTCAAAGGCCTCAAACAATCCTGTGCATAGCGGAAATTCATGTTTCAGCTCAGGCTTGGCGAAACGGCGCAGGTTTGCCAGCACATTTAGAATATGCTCATCCACAGTGTAAACGTGGAACAAATCGTGCTGCATCTGGCCAATGATCTTGCCAAAAGCGGGGATGTATTGACCTAGAATGCCATAACGGTTCATGCGTCGCAGGCTATGATTGACGCCGTTGGGTTGGGATAATATGCTTAAAAACAGCTTTTTGTTTTCGGCGGAATCACGAAAATCCCGATTCACGATTTTCTTTACGCGCTGCAGTTCACGAAGCAGGCTGGCGCTCATGCCCTTAAGTTCCGGGTGTTGCTGCAGCAATAAAAAGCTTTCTAAAATTGCACTTGGCCGTTGCTGCAAAAGCTGCGCAGATTTGGCCTCCAGCAAGCCGTTTCGCGACTCGAAGCGCGGATTGACCGGGACGATAGCCGGTTTAATTATACTTAATGTATATTCTAAAGTCTTAAGCAATATCTCATTGATTAAGCTAATAAATTTAACGCTGCGATAATAGTTTTGCATGAGCTGTTCGCTGGCGCGTTTGTTTGGGGTGTTGACCAGGCCCAAGTTGGCGGCAAGCTCGTTCTGAAAATCAAATAGCAACCTGTCTTCGCGGCGTTTGGCCAGATAATGCAAACGGATACGCAGGGTTTGCAGATTGCGCTCGTGCCGCTTAATCTGGCGCAATTCGCTACTGGTAATGATGTTGTTTTTAGCAAGTTCCAGCCAGGTTTTACCCAGATGCTGGCTTTGTGCCAGCCACAAGATCATGTGCAAATCTCGTAACCCGCCGGGACTCTCCTTGATATTAGGCTCCAGGCTGTAGGCAGTATCGTTAAATTTGGCGTGGCGATTATCCTGCTCTTTGAATTTGTCCGCAAAAAACTCGGCTGGCTGCATTTGCGCACGGGTGGCTTCAATAAACAGCTGGTAACTGGCTTTGTTGCCAGCAAGTAAGCGCGCCTCAAGCAAATTGGTTTGCACGGTCACGTCTTGCGCTGCCTCATTCACGCATTCCTGCAGGCTGCGCACGCTGTGGCCCACGCTCAGGCCAATATCCCACAACTGGCCAATCAGGCTTTCAATTTGCCCATTCAGCAGGTCATCATGCTGATCCGGCAGTAATATAAGCAAGTCTATATCAGAATAGGGGAACAACTCGCCGCGCCCGTAGCCGCCCACGGCGATTAAAGCCACCCCCGCATGGATATTGGCTTGCAGCCATATCTGTTTTAACAGCGCATCGATTAATTGCGCGTGCTTTCTGAGTAGCTGGGCAGGGTTCTTATGCTGGAGAAAACTGGCCTCCAGTGCATTTTGCTGCGCTTTTAACGTGCTGCGCCAGGCTTGGATTGCTTGCTTTGCTTCTGACATTTAAGGTGCAGGAGGCGACCCGGCGGACAATGTCATCACTTCAAAACCGGTTTCGGTCACCAGTATGGTGTGTTCCCACTGTGCCGATAAACTGCGGTCTTTAGTGACAATGGTCCAGCCGTCAGGCAGTTGTTTAATATCGCGCTTACCCGCATTAATCATCGGTTCTATGGTAAACATCATGCCGGCTTTCAGCTTGAGTCCGGTACCGGGTTTGCCGTAATGCAGCACTTGCGGGTCTTCATGAAATTTTTTGCCAATGCCGTGCCCGCAAAACTCACGCACCACGCTGTAACCATTTTTTTCCGCGAAGCTTTGAATGGCATGGCCAATGTCGCCCAGAGTAGCATCCGGCTTCACCTGGCGTATGCCTAACCACATGGCCTGATAGGTGATTTCGCACAATCTTTTGGCTTGAATCGAAACCTCGCCCACCATGAACATGCGCGAAGTGTCGCCATGATAACCATCTTTAATCACGGTGATGTCGATGTTCACAATGTCGCCGTTCTTTAGCACTTTGTCACCCGGCACGCCGTGGCAAATCTGATGATTCACCGAGGTGCAAATAGATTTGGGGTAGGGCGTGTGGCCGTCAGGCGCATAATTCAAAGGTGCGGGAATCGCCTGCTGCACGTTCACGATATAATCATGGCAAAGCTGGTCAAGTTTTTCTGTCGTGACGCCATGCACTACAAAAGGAGTAATGTAATCAAGGACTTCAGATGCGAGCCTGCCTGCAATGCGCATTTTTTCGATGTCGTCTGCGTTGTTGATGGTGATGGCCATGAAATTGCTATATGAGTGATGGAATGGCGCCATTTTAGCATAGTCACTCTCGTCTCGTTTGCGCTAAGAAAAAAAGCAATCTCAAGGTATGTGCTATTTATATGGCGTTTTTTTGCGGATTCAAAGCCAGCCAACGCCTTTATGCTGTGAAGCTGGTAAAGGAGAGTTTGAATGGCGTCGACACCCACAGACACAGACACAGCAGCAAAAGATATCAATGCCTGGCTTGGTTTTATCAGTACCGCTGAAATCCCCGTGCTTAAGCAAACGGCGCGCGAAATCGCACGTTTGCAGGCAGACGAAGATAAGCTGAGTGCACGTGCGATTGCGGCAACGGTTTATAACGACCCGATGATGGTGTTCAGGGTGCTGAGTTATTCGCAAAAGCATAAGGGCAAACACCAGTTGCAGGATCTGCTGCAGGTTGAGCAGGCGATTCTGATGATGGGCACCACCACTTTTTTTCGCGATATCCCACCCAGTTTTCTGGTTGAGGATGCGCTTAAGAATAATCTGCCAGCATTGATGCATTTGCTTAAACTGATTCGGCGTGCACATCGTGCAGCCTATTTTGCGGCCGAATGGGCGACGCATCTGGCAGACCTGCATGCTGAAGAGGTGCGTATTGCCGCTTTGCTGCATGATTTATCCGAAATGCTGATGTGGTGTTTTGCCCCCGATAAAATGAATGCCATCCATGCCATGCAGCAAGCTGATAAAACCTTGCGCAGCCATATCGTACAGCAAGAGGTGCTGGGATTTAGGTTGCATGATTTGCAAAAGGAGCTGGTTGAGCTGTTTCAATTGCCGCCATTGTTATCCAAGCTGATGCAGGATAATGCTTCTGGCGAACAGCGGGTGAGAAACGTCATGCTGGCGGTAAATCTGGCACGCCATTCCGCAAACGGTTGGGATGATGCAGCCCTGCCGGATGATTATCGCGATGTCGCTGAGTTTTTAAGGTTGGATATTGACAGAACCAAGCGCATCATCGGCGTGCCTGCGGACGTCTTAAACATATAAGATTAAGCTGGCAAACTCGATCAGTTAATGGTATTATGCGGCCTCTGCAATTTAGCAGAAAAGCTGTTAGTAAAAAAATAAGGCACCATCCCGTACAGGGTGTTCATTCAATTGAATATTGTGGATGTGTGTAAATTTAACCCTTACATGGAGTAATCAAATGTCTGTAACCATGCGTCAAATGCTGGAAGCCGGAGTTCACTTCGGCCATCAAACCCGTTACTGGAACCCAAAAATGGCAGAATATATTTTTGGCGACCGCAACAAAATTCATATTGTAAACCTTGAAAAAACCTTGCCATTGTTTGAAGATGCGCTTAAATACGTGCGCACATTGGCAGCCAACAAGGGTCGTATTTTATTCGTAGGCACTAAACGCCAAGCGCGCGATATCATTAAAGAAGAAGCCGTGCGTGCTGGCTGTGCATATGTAAATCACCGTTGGTTGGGCGGCATGCTGACCAACTTTAAAACTGTAAAACAATCTATTAAGCGCTTGCACGACTTTGATGCGATGCTGCTGGATGGCAGCCTGGAAAAGTTCGGTAAAAAAGAAGCGCTTGGTTACAAACGCGAAATCGAAAAGCTTGAGCGCTCCATCGGCGGCATTAAGGAAATGGGTGGCTTGCCAGATGCGATTTTCATTATCGACGTCGGCCATGAAAGCGGCGCGATTACCGAGGCGCAAAAACTGGGCATCCCGGTGATTGGTATTGTCGATACCAACAACTCACCAGATGGCGTGGCTTATGTGATTCCTGGTAACGATGACTCTAGCCGCGCGATTCGCCTGTATGCGCGTGGTGTGGCCGATGCAGTATTGGACGGCCGTGCCAATGCGATTACCGAGATTGTAAAATCTGCAAAAGAAGAAGAGTTTGTAGAAGTTGCGGCAGAAGCTGCAACCGAGTAATTGATACATGCAAAAAAGGGGCGTGCAGCCCCTTTTTCTATTTAAGAACTATTGGTTTTAGGAGCAAAAAATGGCTGAAATTACCGCAGGGATGGTAAAAGAATTACGTGAGCGCACCGATGCGCCAATGATGGATTGCAAGAAAGCACTCACCGAAGCTGAAGGCGACATGACGCGTGCTGAGGAAATTTTACGTGTACGTTTTGGCAACAAGGCCAGCAAGGCTGCAGGTCGCGTGGCTGCTGAGGGTACAGTAGGCATTTCGATTAGCGCAGATGGTAAAACCGGTGCAATGATTGAAGTGAACTCGGAAACGGATTTCTGTGCAAAAAATGAAGACTTTTTAAAATTTGTGAGCGAGCTGGCTGGCATTGTCGCTAGCAGCAACGCTGCTGACATCTCAGCTGTAGGCACGCTCGCAATGCGTGGTGCTACCGTAGAAGAAACACGCGCGCAACTGGTGGGTAAAATTGGCGAGAACATCACGCCGCGCCGTTTTGTGAAAATCAACGCCAAAGGCAAGCTGGCAAGTTATGTACATGGCAGCAAAATCGGCGTACTGGTGGACTTGGTTGGCGGGGATGACGCATTGGCTAAAGACATTGCGATGCATATAGCTGCAGCCAAACCCAAATCACTGGATGCTTCAGGCATTGATGCAAGTTTGATTGAAGCTGAACGTCGCGTGGCACTACAAAAAGCAACGGAGGAAGCTGAAAAGTCTGGTAAAACTATACCTGCAGATATTATGGCAAAGCGTCTAGATGGTACCGTGCAAAAGTTCCTGAAAGAAGTGACTTTGCTGAGCCAAGTGTTCGTTAAAGACGACAAAATGACCATCGAGCAATTGTTGAAATCTAAAAATGCTTCTATTGCTTCGTTCACCATGTACACCGTGGGCGAGGGCATCGAAAAGGCAGTCGTGGATTATGCGGCTGAGGTTGCGGCGGCTGCCAAGGTTTAATTGCTTTAAACTAAAAAAAGTGGACCTAGCGTCCACTTTTTTTTCGTCTTTTTTTAGCCGGAACATAAGCAAATCGGCGTGGTTTGTGATTAAATAAGCAAACTAAAATTTTGAGGAAAAATATGGCTAAACCTGCCTTTAAGCGCATTCTTCTTAAACTCTCGGGCGAAGCACTCATGGGTGATGACGCGTATGGCATCAACCGAGCAACCATTTCAAATATCGTTGAGCAAATCAAAGAAATTGTAGATTTGGGTGTAGAAGTCGGCGTGGTGATTGGCGGCGGCAATATTTTTCGCGGCGTAGCGCCGGCTGCGGCGGGCATGGATAGAGCCACAGCTGACTATATGGGCATGCTGGCTACCGTTATGAACGCGCTGGCGTTGCAGGATGCCATGCGTCACATTGGCGTAGAGGCGCGTGTGCAAAGCGCACTGGGTATAGAGTTCGTGGAGCCTTACGTGCGCGCAAAAGCATTACGAGCGCTAGAGAAAGGCCGCGTGGTGATATTTGGCGCAGGCACAGGAAATCCGTTTTTTACCACGGACACCGCAGCCGCCTTGCGTGGGGCTGAAATTGATGCCGAAATAGTGCTCAAGGCGACCAAAGTCGATGGTATTTACAGTGCTGATCCGAAAAAAGACCCAAAAGCCAGCAAGTATGAAACAGTGACGTTTGATGAGGCTATTGCAAAGGATTTAAAAGTGATGGACGCTACAGCGTTTACACTTTGTCGCGACCAAAAACTGCCTATTGCAGTGTTTAATATTTTTAAAGCTGGCGCGCTTAAACGCGTAATCATGGGTGAAAACGAAGGCACGCGCGTCGTAGTATAATCAAGCATTAAGTTGGAGAAGCAAATGTTAGAAGACATAAAAAAAACCGCAGATCTCAAAATGCAGAAATCGCTGGAAGCACTGAAGAACGATCTGGCAAAAGTACGTACAGGCCGCGCCCATACAGGCTTGCTGGATCATGTGATGGTGGAATATTACGGCTCGATGGTAGCGGTGAATCAAGTCGCGAACGTCAATCTGGGCGATGCGCGCACGATCAATGTTCAACCTTATGAAAAAAATATGATTTCTAAAGTTGAGAAAGCCATCCGCGATAGCGACTTGGGCTTGAATCCAGCCACCAACGGCGATGTGATTCGCGTGCCGATGCCGATGCTGACCGAAGAGCGTCGCCGCGATTTAACCAAAATCGTCCGCAACGAGGCGGAAGGCGCAAAAGTGGCGATTCGCAATGTGCGCCGCGATGCCAACGATGCACTGAAAAAACTACTGAAGGATAAGGAAATCAGTGAGGATGACGAGCGTCGCGCACAAGACGAAGTGCAGAAGCTGACGGACAAGGCAGTCATAGAAGTGGATAAGCTGCTCCAGATCAAAGAAGCCGATTTAATGGCCGTCTAATGGCTTTATTCTCAAGTTCTACACAAACTATTCCCGCTTCGGCGGAGATTCCCCAGCACATTGCGGTGATTATGGATGGCAATGGCCGTTGGGCCAGAAAGCGCTTTCTGCCCCGCGTTGCAGGGCATAAGCGCGGCGTGGAAACGGTACGCGATTTAGTCAAGGAATGCGCAAAGCTTAATGTGAAATTTCTCACGTTATTTGCTTTTAGCAGTGAAAACTGGCGCAGACCTGATGACGAAGTTTCATTTCTAATGGCTTTGTTTATGGATGCGCTGAAGCGTGAAGTAACGAAACTGCATGAAAACAATATCCGTTTAATCCTGATAGGCGACCGTAGCCGGTTTAATGCGGATTTGGTGGCACAAATTGAAGCCTCAGAGAAACTTACTGCAAATAACACAGGACTTACCCTGACCATTGCCGCCAATTACGGCGGGCGTTGGGATATTCTGCAAGCAACTAACCGCATGATTGCTGCAAACCCGGGCAAAACAGAGCCGTTTATCGAGGATGATTTGACTCCTTATTTATCCATGTACTATGCGGCGGAGCCTGATTTGTTCATTCGCACCGGCGGCGAAAAACGCGTAAGCAACTTTTTGCTTTGGCAATTGGCGTATACCGAGTTTTATTTTACCGATACGTTATGGCCGGACTTTAATGCAAAAGCATTTCAGGCGGCAATCGCCTCCTATCAGCAACGCGAGCGGCGCTTCGGGCGAACGAGCGAGCAGCTTTCAAACCGATAATCATGCTTAAAACACGCATTATTACTGCATTAATTTTAGTCGCAGGTTTTATTCCAGCGCTGTTTATGTTATCCAATAGTCTTTGGGCATATGGCATGCTGGCAATCTCGCTGCTTGCCTTATACGAATGGGCTGGCATGATCAAGCTCACGCAACCGCAATGCTATGTTTATCTATTAATTTCTGCCATTGCAGGTTTATTGATAGTGCCGCTCATTGAACAATATGGTTTTCATTTATTCTTCTTTAGATCATTGCTGGTGTTTTTTATTGCAGCCGTGTTTTGGTTGTTGATTGTGCCGATGTGGCTTAGAACAAGGTATACCATTAATAACAAGTTTGTGATGGCAGTATTGGGGTTAATGTTAATGGCGCCATTATGGCTGGCGTTGATATGCGCCAAAAGCGCAGATCCATGGCTGTTGCTGGCGCTATTGGCAACTATTTGGGTTGCGGACAGCGCTGCGTATTTTGCCGGCAAAAATTTCGGCAAACACAAACTCGCACCGATGATCAGCCCTGGCAAAACATGGGAAGGCGTGTGGGGCGCACTGGTCGCTGTCACGCTATTTGGCGTAATTTTGTACTTTGCCTTTGATGCCCAGACGCTTGCGATTTTTCCCGGCCTATGGATTATCACTGCATTTGGCGTGATTGGCGACTTGTTTGAATCGATGATAAAACGCCAGGCCAATCTGAAAGACAGCGGTGATATGTTGCCTGGCCATGGCGGTATTTTAGATCGCATTGATGGCATTATTCCCAGCTTGCCTATCGCAATTTTGATGATTTACGTCTATAACTATTTTATAGTGGTTGTCTAGGGACAAATTTGTGCAGAACGTAACCATTTTAGGCAGCACCGGCACCATAGGCCAGCAAACCCTGGATGTGATTGCCCGCCATGCCCATGAATATCAGGTCTACGCACTTGCTGCTAATTCCAATGTAGAAGCTTTATTAATGCAGTGCATACAATTCAAGCCTGAAATTGCGGTGCTGCTGGATGATCAGGCAGCACAGGCACTGCGCGTTCAACTTAAATCACATCATATTAAAACCGAAGTCATCTCCGGCATGGCGGGTTTGGAGCAAGTTGCAAGCGATGGGCAAGTCGATATTGTGATGGCGGCAATTGTCGGCGCGGCAGGCCTTAGACCTGCGATGGCGGCGGCACGCGCAGGCAAGCGCATCTTGCTAGCCAACAAAGAAACGCTGGTAATGGCAGGCAGCTTGTTTATGCAAGCTGTTACTGAAGGCGGGGCGACTTTATTGCCGATCGATAGTGAGCATAATGCTATTTTTCAGGTCATGCCGCCACCGCAATGCAAGCAGCTGGCCGACGACCACTTGAACGATACCGGGGTGTGCAAAATCATTCTTACCGCCTCTGGTGGACCTTTTAGAAAATACTCGCAGGAACAACTATCAACGGTTACACCTGAACTGGCGCTGAAGCATCCTAACTGGGTGATGGGTGCAAAAATCACGATCGATTCCGCTACCCTGATGAACAAAGGACTCGAGGTTATCGAAGCGCATTGGCTGTTTAATGCACAGCCTGATCAAATTGAAGTCGTTGTGCATCCGCAAAGTATCATCCATTCGATGGTGGAATATGTGGATGGCAGTATTCTGGCGCAACTGGGCAATCCAGACATGCGCACGCCAATTGCTTATGCGCTTGGCTATCCACAACGTATTGAATCGGGTGTTGCTTCGCTTAATTTGCTGGAAATCGCCAAACTGGAATTTGAAGCGCCGGATACCAAGCGCTTTCCTTGTCTGCAATTGGCTTATGACGCGCTGCAATTAGGCGGCACCGCACCCACCATTCTGAATGCAGTCAACGAGGTGGCGGTGGCAGCGTTTTTAAGCAAACAAATTCACTTTTTAGATATCCCTGCTGTAATCGCCAAAGCACTTGATACGATTAAAATCACACCTGTGACTTCACTTGAGCAACTTATTGCAGTGGATGCGGAAGCAAGACGCTTCGCATATGCCAGCCTTGCTAAAGCAGGTGAGCGGCAGGCATTGACAGCATGCTGACACTCATTGCATTTATTGTCACCATTGGCATATTGGTGACTATCCATGAATACGGTCATTTCCAGGCGGCGCGCTGGTGCGACGTGAGGGTATTGCGCTTTTCAGTCGGTTTTGGCAAGCCGCTGTGGAAAAAAACGTTTGGCAAGGACAATACAGAGTTTGTGCTGACTGCAATTCCGTTTGGCGGGTTTGTCAAAATGCTGGACGAAAGAGAACTGAAAGCCGAAAGTGAATCTAGTCCGGAAGTGGCACAAATCAACTATTCTGAGTCGGAACTGCAACATGCATTTAACCGGCAAAACGTATGGAAGCGCTTTGCGATTGTGTCAGCAGGACCGGCAGCCAACCTGCTGCTGGCGATCGTATTGTATTGGGGCCTGTTCATGTGGGGTGTGACGGGCATACGGCCTATTATTGGCGCGGTTGCCGAAAATAGCCCGGCTGCACAAGCCAGCCTGAAAGCCGGAGAAATTATTCAAAAAATTGCAGGCAAGCCTGTACAAAGCTGGCAGGATGCGCGCTGGATATTGCTGGAGCAGTCGTTAGAAAACAAAACCGTCGAGATTGAAGCCATCAATAACAACAATGAGTTGTTTCAACACACGCTGAGTTTTGAGGGTGCCAACCACGACGCGGATATCGACATCCTCAAGAAAATCGGTCTGGAAATGGTCAAGCCCAACATCCCTGCGGTAATCGGCGAGATATTGCCCGATAGTGCTGCTGAAAAGGCCGGTTTTATGGCAAATGATAAAATATTGCAGGTGGATGGAGTCGGAATAAGCGATTGGGAGCAGGTGGTGAATATCATCAAAGACAATCCCAATAAAAAATTGTTATTTGAAATTGAACGCGAACAGAAAGTGCTGCGTATTGCCGCAACACCTGAAGCCGTTAAAGAGGGGAATCAAACCATTGGCAGGATGGGTGCTGCTGTCAAACTGGATAAAAAAGAACTGGATAAGCTGCTGATTGAGTTGAGTTATTCTCCACTCATCAGTTTGCAGAAAGCCCTTGTCAAAACTTGGGACACTTCTTTATTCAGCCTTAAAATGCTGGTTAAAATGGTAACAGGTGATGTATCACTCAAAAGCATTGGCGGCCCAGTCACAATTGCCACGTTTGCGGGTGAAAGCGCAACTTTAGGCATTAAGACATTTTTAGGCTTTTTGGCTTTACTCAGCATCAGTATCGGGGTGCTTAACCTTTTGCCAATACCTGTGTTAGATGGCGGTCATTTGATGTATTATATGGCTGAGATTTTAAAAGGCTCGCCGGTTTCGGAACAAACGATGCTGATCGGGCAAAAAATAGGGTTTGTATTATTAGGTTTACTCATGACCATTGCCATTTTTAATGACTTCAATAGACTAATATCGGGTTAGCAATTTGTTTAAAGTCCGTTACATTCCAGCGCTTGTAGTCGCTCTGTTCAGCCATCATGCAATGGCCCTAGAGCCTTTTGTGATTAAAGATATCCGCGTAGAAGGCTTGCAGCGCACCGAGGCCGGCACGATATTTACATACCTGCCTGTACAGGCTGGCGATGTGATGTCTGACGAAAAGGCCACACAAGCGATTAAATCACTTTACAACACCGGCTTTTTCAAGGATGTCCGCATTGAAGCCGATGGTGATGTGCTGGTCGTGACTGTGCAGGAACGCTCCGCCATTGCCAAAATCGATTTTAGCGGCAATAAATCATTCCCGTCTGACAAAATGACCGAAGGTCTCAAGCAAATCGGTATTTCAGAAGGTCTGATTTTTGACAAATCCCAGCTTGACCGTGCAGAACAGGAAATTAAACGCCAATATCTGGCGCAGGGCAAATACGGCGCCACGGTTAAAACGGTGATTTCACCGTTGGAGCGCAACCGTGTTGCGGTGCGTTTTGAGATCGAAGAGGGTGTGGTCGCCAAGATTCGTGACATCAATATTGTCGGCAACAATGCTTTTACCACCGATGATCTGCGCGCGGAGTTTTTATTGACCACGCCAAACTGGATGAGCTGGTGGAATAAGGATGATCAGTATTCCAAGCAAAAACTCACAGCGGATCTGGAAACGCTTAAGTCGTTTTACATGAATCAAGGTTATCTGGAATTTTCAATTGATTCTACACAGGTGTCTATTTCGCCAGATAAGCAGGATATTTTCATTACCGTGAACGTAACAGAAGGTGAAAAATATACAATCAGTGATGTGAAGATCGCAGGAGAGTTGCAAGTGCCAGAGGAGGATATTAAGCCTCTGATTAAAATAAATAAAGGCGATATCTTCAACCGGCAGTTAGTTACCGAGACCAGCAAGGCGATCAGCGACAGACTCAGCAATGATGGTTACGCTTTTTCTAATGTGAATGCCATTCCGGAAATAAACAAACAAGAGCATACCGCTGCGTTTACGTTTTTTGTTGATCCGGGCAAACGCGTTTATGTGCGCCGTATCAATTTAACGGGCAATACCCGTACCCGCGATTCTGTGCTGCGCCGCGAGATGCGACAGCTTGAATCTGCCTGGTATGCCGGCGATAAAATCAATCGTTCTAAAGAACGCTTGGATCGTTTGCAGTACTTTGAATCGGTTGATGTCGAAACGCCAGCAGTTCCGGGCACTACCGACCAGGTTGACCTGAATATCAATGTCGTGGAAAAATCTACAGGCAGTATCCAGTTTGGTGCGGGCTTGTCCAGCAACGAAGGCGTCGTATTTGGAGTTACGGTAAATCAGCAGAACTTCCTGGGTACAGGCAACCGCGTAGCAGCCCAAGTCAACACAGGTAAAGTTAACACCACTTATTCGCTCTCGTTTACTGATCCTTATTTCACGCCGGATGGCATCAGTCGCGGCTTTGATGTATACAGACGCGATGTGGATACCGGCTCCTTAGATATTGGTTCATACAACAGTAAATCTTACGGTGCCGGCGTGCGTTTTGGCTTGCCGCTGAGCGAGAAAGATTTTCTCTCGGCAGGCTTAACGGGTGACTTTACAAAAATAGAATTGTCTAGCCAAGGGCCTAAGCAGTATCTGGATTTTTGTGGAAACTCCAGAGGATGCTCGAGTGACTCATTGCAGCTGGCATTGGCCTGGACGCATGACTCCCGCGACAATACACTGTTTCCGAACAAAGGCGTGCTACAGCGGTTAAGTGCCGAAGTTTCGTTGCCGGTACTGGATTTGGAATACTACAAGCTGGAATATAAGCATGCCTGGTTTAAGGATATTACCAAAAACTTTACCTTCATGTTGAATGGCGAGCTTGGTTATGCGGATAGTTACGGCAACAAGGCATATCCGTTCTTCAAAAACTTTTATGTAGGCGGCGTCAACTCGGTGCGGGGCTTTGATAATGGCTCTATCGGACCTCGCGATTTCGATCCAGTGACTGGCCAAGACTTTTCTGTAGGCGGCACTACACGTATAGTGGGCAATGCTGAGGTGTTTGCGCCGGTACCCTTTATTAAAAATTCATCACAATTCCGTTTGAGTGCGTTCGTTGATGCGGGTAGTGTTTATGCCAATAATCAGAGCATTAACCTGGGGGATCTCAGATACTCAACAGGGGTAGGGGTGAGCTGGTTCTCGCCATTTGGCCCGCTAAAACTGGTGTTTGCCAAAGCGCTCAATGAGAAGCCGGGTGACAAAACCCAAACCCTGCAATTCCAGCTTGGATCGCAGTTCTAGTGATAATTATTTTAATGGGTTTGGCTGGATTGATAGTAGAATTGACGGATAAGCCTTGTGGTCGGGGATGGTTAGGAGATTGGAATTGAATCATATGTTAAAAACTTTAATTATCGCTAGCTTTCTGGCTTTGTCCACAAGCCTTAATTTAAGTGCTGCAGAACTTAAAGTTGGCTACGTACAGGTAGATAAGATTTTGCAGGAGGCGCCACAGACGGCAGAAAGCGGCAAAAAGCTGGAGCGCGAGTTCAGTCCGCGTTCTCAGGAACTGGATCGGATGCAGAAACAGATCCGTGATATTGAGGCGGCGCTGGATAAGGAAGGCGTAACGCTTTCTGAGACTGACCGCCGTAACAAAGAGCGTGACGCCTCAAACCTGAAAATCGAATTCCAGCGTAAACAGCGCGAACTTCGCGAGGACATCAATCTGCGTAAAAATGAAGAGCTCGCCAGCCTGCAGGATCGTATTAACAAAGCTGTGCAGACCGTGTCTGAAACGGAAGGGTATGATCTGGTCGTTTATGGTGGCGTGGCGTACGCCAGCAAAAAAATTGATATTACCGATAAAGTGTTAAAGCTGCTTGGTAAAAAATAGGCTAAAAAAATACAAATTGTATGACCATTGTTTATGAGTTTCTATTTATCGATTCAGAAAATCGTCGAGCAATTGGGCGGCACAATATCAGGTAACCCAGAAACTCAGATTGTAAGGGTTGGCTCATTGGCACTGGCGCAAGCTGGTGCCATTAGTTTTTTCAACGATACCAAATACACCAGGCAGTTAAATGACACGTCAGCCAGCGCGGTTATTATTAAACCCGAGCACGCCGCGCTGACAGGGTTGCCCAAAATTATTACCGATAATCCTTATGCTTATTTTGCCAAAGTATCGTCATTGTTAAATCCAGTATATGTCGCAACGGCTGGCAGGCATGCAAGTGCGGTTATTGATACATCCGTCAAGGTGCCTGAAGATTGCAGCATTGGCGCCAACGCGGTCATAGAGGCCAATGTCACGCTTGGCAACAATGTAGTTATTGGCGCAGGTTGTATCATCGAGCGCAATTCCAGCATTGCAGACCATACGATTTTAGAGGCTAATGTAACAATTAAGCATGACTGCCAGATTGGCAAGCATTGCCATCTGTTTTCTGGTTGTGTGATTGGCAACGACGGGTTTGGTTATGCTGAAGAATCTGGGCCGGATAATACAAAATATTGGGTAAAAATTCCCCAGGTAGGCCGTGTCGTGATTCATGATCATGTGGATATTGGTGCGAATACGACTGTTGATCGCGGTGCGATTGATGACACCGTGATAGAAGAAGGCGTTAAAATGGATAATCTTATTCAGATTGCGCACAACTGCCGTATCGGTGCGCATACGGTGATTGCAGGGTGCGTCGGCATTGCAGGCAGCGCGGTGATAGGCCGGCATTGCAGAATAGGTGGTGCTGCCATGATTTTAGGGCATTTGAATATTGCGGATCATGTGACGATCTCTCCTGGCAGCATGATCATGCGCTCCATCAGCAAAGCAGGCACTTATACCGCATTGATGCCGTCACAAGAACACGACGCATGGCTTAAAACGGCTGCAAATATTCGCCATTTAAACCAATTAACAGATAAAATAAAGACCTTGGAAGCAGCTGTTGCTCAATTAAGTGCACAGAGCTCAAGCAAACGCTCTAAAAATTAAAGATGGGGAAAATTATGTCAGACACCGCTGCGTCTAAGAATGAAAATCTGAGCATGGATATTCACGAAATCCTTGACCACCTTCCGCACCGCTATCCGTTTGTGCTCATAGATCGCGTGATTTCGATGGAAATAGGCAAAGAAATCACCGCACTGAAAAACGTCAGTGTCAATGAACCTTACTTTCCAGGGCATTTCCCATATCATCCCGTGATGCCGGGTGTGCTGATGGTTGAAGCAATGGCCCAAGCGGCTGCCATTTTGTCTTTTAAGACCATGGGCAGCAAACCCACTGATGATTCTGTCTATTATTTTGCCGGGATTGATAATGCGCGCTTTAAAAAACCCGTATCGCCTGGCGACCAGCTCATTTTAAACGTTAAGATAGACCGCATTTTAAAAGGCATATGGAAATACAACGGCGTTGCTACGGTGGATGGCAACGTGGTGGCCGAAGCAAGCATGATGTGTATTCTAAAAGCAATAGAAAAATAATATAAAAAACAATAAAATTAAAATGCTTTATTAAAGTAAAGAATTAAAAAAACAAAATGTCTGTAAAAATACACCCGACAGCAATTATCGATCCCAAAGCAGAGCTCGATTCAAGCGTGGAAATCGGCGCCTATTCCATCATTGGCGCAGGCGTTAAAGTGGGAGCAGATACGCGCATCGCAAGCCACGTCGTGTTAAAAGGCCCAACCACAATTGGTAAAAATAACCAGATTTTTCAGTTCGCCTCGCTGGGTGAGCAGCCGCAAGATAAAAAATACAAAGATGAGCCGACCACATTAGAGATCGGTGATAACAATACCATTAGAGAGTTCTGTACCTTTAATCGCGGTACGGTGCAGGATAAAGGAGTTACCAAAATCGGTAACGACAACTGGATCATGGCTTACGTGCACATCGCACACGACTGCACCATTGGCAACAACACCATTTTTGCAAATAATTCATCGCTTGCTGGCCATGTAGATGTACATGACTATGCGATTCTGGGCGGCTTCACGCTCGTACACCAATTTTGTAAAATTGGTGCGCATGTCATTACCGCAGTGAATTCGGTGGTTTTTAAGGATATTCCACCTTATATTACTGCCGCTGGCTACGATGCCAAGCCGCACGGCATCAACGCTGAAGGCCTTAAGCGGCGCGGCTTCAGTGCCGATAGCATTCTGCAGATCAAGCGCGCCTACAAAGCCTTGTATCGCAACAACCTGACATTAGAAGAAGCCAAGGCTGAATTGGCAAGCATGCAAAAGAATTGCAATGAAATAGCATTGCTCACGGATTTTCTAACCGTTTCGACTCGCGGCATCGTCCGCTAAATACCAGTTATGCCAAAAATTGCGATAGTGGCCGGGGAGGCCTCGGGAGACTTGCTGGGGTGTCATTTGATGCGCGCCCTCAAAGCGCAGCGTAACGATTTAACTTTCATCGGCATTGCTGGTCCGAAAATGATGGGCGAGGGCGCACAGTCGTTATTCCCCATCGAAAAGCTGTCTGTACGTGGTTATATCGAGGTGATTAAACATCTGTATGGTTTGCTCAAATTACGTCGTAACCTGCTCAAACAGCTATTAGCAGAAAAACCTGATATTTTTATTGGAATCGACGCGCCGGACTTCAATTTCTGGCTGGAACGCAAACTCAAAAAACGCGGCATCCCTGCCATTCATTACGTCAGCCCCTCCATCTGGGCGTGGCGCGGTGGCCGCATGGGCAAAATCAAACGGTCTGTGTCACACATGCTGGCGCTATTTCCATTCGAACCCGCTTTGTATGAAGCTGCCAAAGTGCCTGTGACCTACGTGGGACATCCGTTGGCAGATGAATTGCCGTTAAAACCCGATCAGCAGGCCGCACGTGAGATGCTTAAGCTGGAGCCTAATGCACTCATTGTCACCATGTTGCCTGGCAGCCGCCAGTCTGAAGTCAAACAGCATGCGGATTTGTTTGTAAAAACAGCGCAACGTATCGGCTTGGAAAATGAAAATGCACAGTTCCTGGTGCCGCTCATCACGCGCAAAACCCGTGAGATTTTTGAACATGCCATCCATCAGCATTATCTGCAGCATCCTGAACAGGTGTTGAATATGCAATTGCTGTTTGGTCATGCGCACGATGCAATGGAGGCAGCTGATGCCGTGATTGTCGCCTCAGGTACAGCTACATTAGAAGCGGCGTTGCTGAAGAAGCCGATGGTGATCACCTATCGCATGTCGCGCCTGAGCTGGTGGATTCTCAAGCGCATGAATTATCTTCCTTATGTTGGCCTGCCAAACATTTTAGCAGGCAGGTTTGTAGTGCCGGAATTGCTGCAGGATGCGGCTACACCGCAGAATCTGGCCGATACGACCATGAAATTACTCAATGATGCCGGCCAGCTGCAGGAAATCAGGCAGGAATTTACCAAAATGCATCTCACACTCAAGCAGGATGCGGCAGAGAAAGCTGCGCGGGCGGTTTTGGCCTACCTGTAGATGCCGCAATTTAATCTCATTTGTGGTGTGGATGAAGCGGGGCGCGGCCCACTGGCAGGCAGTGTCTATGCGGCTGCGGTGATTCTGGATGTGAACAATCCGATCGTCGGCCTGGCAGATTCCAAAAAACTCTCAGAAAAGAAACGTGATTTTTTAAGCATTGAAATCAAACAAAAAGCATTGGCGTGGGGCATTGCCAGTTGCACTTGCCAGGAAATCGACGAAATCAACATCCTGCAAGCGAGCCTGCTCGCCATGAAGCGCGCCATTGAGGCCATGCAGGAGCAATTCAGCATTATTCCAAGCTTGGTTCAGGTGGACGGCAATAAATGCCCGAAAATTAACCTGCCATGTGAGGCAATTGTGAAAGGCGATAGCAAGGTGCAGGCCATTTCCGCCGCGTCAATTTTAGCTAAAGTCGCGCGCGATGCGGAATTGTGTGAGCTGGATACACAATATCCGCAATACGGTTTTGCCAAACACAAAGGCTACCCAAGCCCCGCGCATTTATTGGCGCTTGAGGCGCATGGCATCTGCCCGCAGCACCGTCTGAGCTATGCGCCTGTCAAAAAAATATTAAGCCAGCAACAAAAACACCGTCGGTTTTTTATTTAAATCCGGTAGTGCGCTTTGCTTCCACTCGCTGATGCGCTTCGTTATTATCAATTCATCGTGAAAACTGATGTGACAGGCAACACACAAGCGCATGTTGGCGTTGCAGGTGTTCAAAATTGTTTCCAGCATTTGCTGGTTGCGGTAGGGCGTTTCAATAAAAATCTGCGTCTCTTTATGCGTTTGTGAGCGTTTTTCGATTTCTTTTAGTTTGAGTGTGCGTGCAGCTTTATCCACTGGCAGGTAGCCTAAAAACGCAAATTGCTGCCCATTGAGGCCGGATGCCATCAGCGCCAATAAAATCGCGCTAGGGCCTGTTAGCGGCGTTACGCGGATGTCTTTTTGATGCGCCAGCGCCACCAGTTTCGCGCCCGGGTCGGCCACCGCAGGGCACCCGGCTTCGCTCATCAAACCAACATCTTGCCCGGCCAGCAGTGGTTTGAGCAGGTTTGGCAAGGTTTTGTCATCGGTATGCTCATTCAGCAATTCAAGCTGCAACTCGCGAATCGGCTTGAGTGGTTTGATTAAACTTAAAAACTGCCGCGCGGACTTTTCATTCTCCACTACAAAATGTTCCAGCTTTTGCGCAATCTCCACCACATTGGGCGGCAACACCGCGTGGATATTGTCGTCGCCAAGCGTGACAGGGATGAGGTAAAGGGTACCAGATTTCACAATAATCGATTCATTTTAATTATAAAAGGCATGCCCTGCAGGCCAATATCCATGCGGCTTGCAGGGCATCTATTTTAATCTGGATAATGCTAATTTTAATACTTTACTTGCGCTCTGTATGTCAGCGTTGTTTTGCCTTCCGCAGGCACATCAATCTTCCACACGGCCAGGTGGCTATTGGCCTTGGTGTGCGGATGGCTTTCGGAGACGATTTTCCAATCGCCGCCGATCGGCTCCTGTACGGTCACGGTGACTTTCTCTTTTTTGGCGTTTTTCAGCGTGAGTTCAAACGCACTTTCGAATGCGCTATTGCCCTTGCTGGGGCGAGGCAGCGTCTTGAAATCTGTTTGTTTTTTGTCGGCGGTCACATCAAATGCCTCACCCAATTTTAAACGAACAGTTTCATTTTTTGGGGTATGGTCGATATTGTCTTCGCCCACGAATTGCGCGTTGCCTGCGCTATCTTTTTTATACACACGCAATATACCCTTGGGTAGTGGCATGCCCAGTTTGGAGGCTTCTTTATTCTCAAACTCAATAAACACGCCGACTTTCATTTTTGTGCCGATTTCGCCATATTGACCGGTGTAGTAGTAGTCTGCGCCTTTCAACACAAGTTCTTTACGTGCAGGGATCCCGCTTGCAGACAGTAGCGCAACCTGTTTGGTTTGGTTTTCAGCAATCGTGGTTGGGCGATCTAGGGTGTACAAATGATATTCCAACAGCGATTCTTCAGCCATGGGTGCAGCTGCATCGGCCATCATCACCTCGCCTCGTATTGCTTTTGTCATTGGATGCATTTGCTGCTGCACGCGGTTTACATCACCCGCCACCAATTGCAGCTTGGCGTTTTTATAAGTGGCACCGCTAGTATTGGTAAGTGTGACCCAGCCAGACAAGTCCAGTTTGTCTTCCTTGTCATTCAATTCAGCCACATAGTCGGCTTTCCAGCCCAATCCACCGCTGAGATAGCTTAATTCGACGGTTTGTTCGGTTGCGCCTTTATTATTGATTTGCGTCACCAAAGTCGGGCGGTCGCGTAAATTTGCCGGCACGTCGTCATAAACGATTCGACCTGGTAAGCCAGTTTCGATGCGGTTGCCTACCTTCAGCACCACGCCGTTGTTGGCCGAGAGCACAGTCGCTTGTTCCGTAGTTTCTACGCCTGTTGTCGGATTGGTTTTCACGATTCCGACTGTTTTACCCACATATTTTTCCAGCATTTTTTGTGGCGTGAGTAAATCGAAATCGAAATTCTGTTCTGACAGCACTAAGCTGCCAGGTGCGCTCAGGCTTCTCAAAAGCGCAGTTTCTGGGCGCATTTGCGCACTCACGTCACGCAGCGCAAGCGCATTTAATCCGGCCTTGATTTTGATCTTGCGCGTATCTTTCACCAATGCCAGATCACCGTTGTAAATGGTGACGGCAACACTTTGCTGGTCGTTTAAGGTGCTTCGGATTTCCTCTGATTGATTTTCCACAGCAATAGCTCCAAATGATATTAGCGAAGTAACGGCAAATGCGATCATGCGATGTTTAAACATGGACAACCTTCCCAAAAGTTAATTGAAGCCACTAAAACGACTGCTGCTATATTACGTTGACGCCCTCATTCTTTAGCATGGTAATTAGCCTGATCAGCGGCAATCCAATCAGGGCATTCGGGTCTTCGCCCAGCATTCTGTCAATCAGCGCGATGCCCAAGCCTTCTGATTTTGCACTGCCCGCGCAATGGTAGGGCTGCTCCTTGGTCAAGTAGCTTTCGATTTGTTCATCGCTGAGCTGCCGGAATCGCACCAGGTATGGCACGACCTCGGCCTGCATGTTGCCCGTGGCTGCATTGTATAAACAAAGTGCGCTGTGGAAAGCCACTTCTCGGCCGCGCATTAATTGCAGCTGTCTGGTCGCGTTCTGGTGGTTAAGTGGCTTGCCAAGTTGCTCGCCATCCAAGGTGGCGACCTGATCGCAGCCAATTACGAGCGCATGTGTATATTCGCTGCCAATTTTCCTGGCCTTTTCCTGTGCGAGTCTTAAGGCGGTTTCGCGTGGTTTTTCGCCTGCAAGCGGCGTTTCATCTACACGCGGTGAAATGCTGCTAAAAGGGATTTGCAGCTTTTGCAATAGCTCGCGTCTGTAAATCGAGGATGAAGCCAGAATAAGGGTTTGTTTCATGTTCTAGTATGCTTAAATTTAGAATACATAAATAAAAAGCCGACAGCTTGATTCTGTCGGCCTTATCGTTCAAACTTCAACACAAATTACTCGGGCTGGATTTCAAGTAATGACTCATCAGGCGTAACGCTGTCACCCTTGCTGACGTGTACAGCGACTACCGTGCCGGTGGTTGCGGCCTGAATTTCATTCTCCATTTTCATGGCTTCGATCACCAGCACGCCGTCACCCGCTTTCACTTTGTCACCCACTTTTGCTTTTACTGCCACAATCGTGCCTGGCATGGCGGTGGTTACACAACCTGCATGGTGTGGGCGAGGGCGTCCGCTGGAGGTTGCCGCTGGTTTTTTCTTGCTGCTGCTTTTGTTGCCATTACTTGTGGCACTCCCGCCGGAAACTTCAATTTCATCGAGCGTTTCTACAATGACTTCCTCTGCAATGCCGTCTACAGACACATAGAATGGACGTTTTTCTTCGCCCGCATGACCGCTGCCGGTCAGCTTGATATGAAAGGTTTCGCCATGCAATGTGACGTTGAATTCATTCGGTGCAAAGCGTGCCGCGGCGGCGGTGACACTTTCTTTCGTATGCAAGGCTTCAGGTTTTAGACTGCCCGCATTGCGTTCTTGCAAGAAGGTTTGGCCAATATCAGGGAACATTGCGTAGGTTAAAACGTCTTCTTCGCTTTTGGCAATGCGGTCTGATTCGGTCTGCAATTTGACCATTTCAGGCGCCAATAAATCAGCCGGGCGGCAGGTAACCACCTCCGCATCACCTACAGCCTGCTGTTTCACTGTTGCATTCACTGCAGCCGGTGCTTTGCCATACAGACCTAGAAAGTAGTTTTTGACTTCGTTGGTCACTGATTTATAACGTGAACCCGTCATCACATTCAGCACAGCCTGCGTGCCCACAATTTGTGAGGTCGGGGTGACCAATGGCGGAAAGCCCAGATCTTCACGCACACGCGGAATCTCTGCCAATACTTCATCCATGCGGTCCAGCGCGCCTTGTTCTTTCAGCTGATTGGAAAGGTTGGAAATCATGCCGCCAGGCACCTGGTTGACCAGCACACGCGTATCCACGCCGGTGAATTCGCTCTCATACTGCCAATATTTCCTGCGCACTTCGCGGAAATACGCTGTAATTTCTTGCAGCTTAGCCAAATCCAAGCCGGTGTCGTATTCTGTGCCTTTTAATGCAGCCACCATGCTCTCTGTCGTAGGGTGGCTGGCGCCTTCTGAAAATGATGAGTTGCAAGTGTCAATAATGCTTGCGCCATTTTCAACGCCTTTTAACAGTGACATGCTGGCCAAGCCGGATGTGGCGTGGCTGTGCACATGGATTGGCAGACTCACCGCTGATTTGATTGCGCGAACGAGTTCGCCGGTGGTTTGTGGCGTGAGCAGGCCCGCCATATCTTTAATGCCAATGCTGTCTGAACCCAATTCTTCCAGTTCCTTCGCCATGGCGACAAAATAAGCAATATCGTGAACCGGACTGGTCGTGTAAGACAAGGTACCAATCGCATGTTTGCCTACTTTTTTAACGGCAGTGATCGCTTCACGCAGGTTGCGCACATCGTTCAAGGCATCAAAAATACGGAATACATCTACGCCGGCGTTAGCGGCTTGTTTTACAAAAGCATGCACGACGTCATCAGAGTAATGGCGGTAGCCAAGCAGGTTTTGTCCGCGCAGCAGCATATTAATCTGGCTATTCGGCAAGGCTTTGCGCAGCTTGGCGAGACGCTCCCAAGGGTCCTCTTTCAGAAAGCGTACGCAGGCATCAAATGTAGCGCCACCCCAGGCTTCGATCGACCAGAAGCCAATGGCGTCCAGCTTGGCGCATATCGGCAGCATGTCTTCGGTACGCATGCGCGTCGCGATTAACGATTGATGGCCGTCGCGTAAAACTAATTCAGTGATGTGTATTTTGCTCATAGCTTTATTTCTTTATGGTCATTCTTAAAAAATTATATGCCTTCATGTGCTGCAATAGCCGCTGATATCGCCGCTGCAATCAACTCCGGCGGCAGCTCGGTTGCGTAATTGGTAAGCTCAGGATGCGTTTCTACAAAACTGGTATTAAAATCCGCATTCTTGAAATCGGGGTGCTTCATGATTTCCTGGTAATACGGAATCGTTGTTTTAACGCCGTATACCACCATATCACCCAAAGCGCGGCGACCGCGCTCAACGACACCATTCCAGTCGAGTGCCCAAACCGTGAGTTTGGCGCACA
The DNA here is from genome assembly GCA_044228245.1 of Methylotenera sp. Taxonomy (GTDB): domain Bacteria; phylum Pseudomonadota; class Gammaproteobacteria; order Burkholderiales; family Methylophilaceae; genus Methylotenera_A. The sequence goes on along the minus strand of JBGAVG010000002.1, from coordinate 266,720 downwards.
TGGAATCGTAATAGGGCGGAATGACGTAACCGCTGTAAATCGCAGCATCCATGCGCACACCGGGCCCGCCCGGCGAGTAATAGCGTGTGATTTTGCCAAAACTTGGCAAGAAATCATTTTTGGGGTCTTCCGCGTTAATGCGGTATTCCATGGCAAAGCCACGGTAACTGATTTCGCTTTGCTTGTACTGCAATGGCAGGCCATAAGCAATACGGATTTGCTCCTGCACGATGTCGACGCCGGTAATGGTTTCGGTGACGGTATGCTCCACCTGCAGGCGCGTATTCATCTCCATGAAATAGAAATGATTGTCCTGGTCCAGCAAAAACTCGACCGTGCCGGCATTTTCATAGCCTACCGCCTTGGCGGCTTTTACTGCCAGGTCGCCAATATACTCACGCTGAGCTTTGCTCAGTTGTGGCGAAGGTGCGATTTCAATCAGTTTCTGGTTGCGGCGCTGAATCGAACAATCACGCTCAAACAGATGGATGACGTTGCCCTGACTGTCGGCCAGCACCTGCACTTCAATGTGACGCGGCGAAACCACACATTTTTCCAGAAACACTTCAGGCTTGCCAAACGCTTTGCTCGCTTCAGAAATTACCCGATCGTAGTTGCCAATCAATTCTTTTTCGCTGTCACAGCGTCTTATGCCGCGTCCGCCGCCGCCGTTGGTGGCTTTCAGCATCACAGGGTAACCAATCTTTTTTGCCAGGGCGACTGCTTCATCCAGATCAGCCAAATTGCCGTCACTGCCGGGTGTGCAGGGGATGCCTGCGCCGGTCATGGCTTTTCTTGCTTCGATTTTATCGCCCATCTGACGAATCACGGCTGCGTTTGGCCCGATAAACTTGATGCCGCGACGTGCGCAGATTTCTGCGAGCTCTGGGTTTTCAGACAAGAAGCCATAGCCGGGATGTAACGCATCGCAACCGGCAGCCACCGCCACATTGACAATGTTATGTGCATTCAGATAACCAGCAACCGGATCTGCGCCCAGGTTGTAGGACTCGTCTGCCTTTTTAACATGCAATGCATGGCGGTCGGCATCTGCATAAATTGCCACAGATTTAATGCCCATTTCGGAGCAAGCGCGTACAATACGCACTGCAATTTCACCCCGATTAGCAACTAGAATTTTTTTGAACACGGCATTGCCTTAATATCAACCAACAAACCGCGAAAGTATAACATGCAAGCGCGCGCTAAGGGATGCGCCTGGTTATAAAATACCGCCAATTTATTTATATTTATGAAGAAATCATTGATTATTAATAACTTAGAATTCGCACAAAAAAAGCAGAGACTTGCTGACAGTTTTGCGGTTTCTGATTTGATAAGACTGGCTGAAGCGCTGGCGCCTCATGATAAAAACATTAGGCCGTCGGCCATTCACTTCGAATTAACAGGGGTTTGCAAGCAGTTTAGCCAGCCCGGCCTGCATTTAAGTATCAAAGCCGAGTTACCTGTGATTTGCCAGCGCTGCCTGGATCAGATGACGATTCGATTGGATCTGGCGTTTGATTATTTAATCAGTGACGCGACAATCGATGCGCTTGATGATAACGATGAGGTGGATTGGCTGGAAGCCGATAATGAGATGAATTTGCAGGAACTGATTGAAGATGAGCTGCTTTTGGCGATGCCGATGGCGCCTGTGCATGAAGAAAATTGCAGTAAATCAAGCATGCAAAGCGGCGAAAAACCCAACCCGTTCGCCGTGTTAAAAGGAAAAATTAAATAAAGTCCTTCAATAAATCTTTAAGTTATTGATTTACATTGGAGCGCAATTGAATTAAAATGCGCGCTTAATTCATTTCAGCAGTATTTTTGGAGCATTAACATGGCAGTTCAACAAAATAAAAAGTCACCTTCAAAACGCGGCATGCACCGTTCACACGACTTTTTAACCAATCCAGCCTTGGCCGTTGAGCCAACGACCGGCGAAACACATTTACGTCATCATATCAGCCCAAGTGGTTACTATCGTGGCCGCAAAGTAGTGGCGACAAAAGGCGAATAGATAATATTCAAGCCCTTAGTCTTTTGACACAGCATTCTGTTTCAACCAATACGCCGCGCTTCAATATAGTGCGGCGTTTGCTTATTCGCGTTGACATTTAATCCATAATTACATCTAATTCGAATGATGGATATCACAATCGCAATTGACGCTATGGGAGGGGATCACGGCCCTCATGTTACCGTCCCCGCCGCATTAAACGCCTTAAAAACAGATGATCAGCTCAATATCGTGCTGGTAGGATTGGAAGACGCCATTCAGGCGGAACTCAAGGCGCACAAGGCTACCACAAGCCCGCGCTTGCGCGTTCATCATGCGACCCAAGTGGTATTGATGGACGAATCGCCGCAAAGTGCGCTTAAAAACAAAAAAGATTCCTCCATGCGCGTGGCCATCAACCTGGTCAAATCAGGTGAAGCCAATGCCTGTGTGAGCGCGGGCAATACCGGCGCGCTGATGGCGACTGCGCGATTCGTATTAAAAACCCTGCCGGGTATCGATAGACCTGCGATTGCCTCGGCACTGCCTTCCGAAAAAGGCAATACCTATATGCTGGACCTAGGCGCTAATGCAGACTGCACGGCCGAGCATTTGCTGCAGTTTGCGGTGATGGGGGCGATGCTGGTAAGCTGTATCGAACATAAGCCAAACCCTACTGTGGGCTTGCTCAATATAGGTTCTGAGGATATTAAGGGCAACGAGGTGGTGAAGCAAACCGCTGAACTGCTACGTGCCAGCCATCTGAATTTTTATGGCAATGTGGAAGGCGACGACATATTCAAAGGCACTACGGATTTGGTTGTATGTGATGGTTTTGTGGGTAATGTTTCACTCAAAACCACAGAAGGTTTGGCGCATATGATGGGCAAATTCCTGACGCAGGAGTTTAAGCGCAACTGGCTCACCAAACTGATGGCCTTGGGCGCATTGCCAGTTTTAAAAGCGTTTAAAAAACGCCTGGACCCGCGCCTTTACAATGGCGCAAGTTTTTTGGGGTTGCGCGGCATCGTTGTAAAGAGTCATGGCGGGGCAGATAACGTCGCATTTCACCATGCGATCCATGTGGCTGTAGAAGAAGCGCGCAGCGGTGTGCTGCATCGCATTCAGCAGCAATTGGAAATCGAGCATATACAACCACATTCAGTGGCAACCGAGGCAGAAGAAAACGCATGATTTGTTCAAAAATTGCGGGTACCGGCAGCTATCTGCCGCATAAAATCCTGACCAATGCCGATTTGGAAAAAATGGTGGATACCACCGATGAATGGATTTTCTCCCGGACTGGCATCCGCGAGCGGCATATTGCCGCAAAAGGTGAACACACCAGTGATTTAGCATTAGAAGCCGCTAAAAATGCCATCTCCAGCGCAGGTGTTGAGGTGGATGACATTGATTTAATCATTGTGGCGACTGCCACTCCAGATAAAATTTTCCCCAGTGTGGCTACCATGCTACAACGCAAGTTGGGCATTGCCGGCTGTCCTGCATTTGATATACAAGCTGTGTGCAGCGGCTTTATTTATGCGCTTGCCACGGCGGATAACTTTATCAAAGCGGGCGGCGCAAAATGTGCCCTGGTGATTGGGGCAGATACATTTTCGCGCATCACTGATTACACCGACAGGAGCAATAGTATTTTGTGGGGTGATGGTGCAGGTGCGGTCATATTACAGGCTTCAACCGAAGCTGGCGTTATTTCTACGCATCTGCACGCAGATGGTCATTATGAGAAAATGCTGCACGTACCGCGCAAGGTGGAGGGACATGAAACTGTGCATATGGAAGGCAATGCCGTGTTCAAAATGGCGGTCAATACGCTAGACCAGATCGTGGATGAAACGCTAGCCGCCAACAATATGCAGAAAAGCGATATTGATTGGCTGGTGCCGCACCAAGCCAATATCCGGATTTTACAAGCCACTGCAAAAAAGCTCGATATGCCCATGGACAGGGTGGTGGTTACCGTGGACAGGCATGGCAATACGTCCGCCGCTTCGATTCCGCTGGCGCTGGATGTGGCTGTGCGCGATGGCCGTATCAAACGGGGTGAAATTATACTGATGGAAGCATTTGGCGGCGGCTTTACCTGGGGCTCCGCGCTGATTAAATTTTAATTGGGTTGATTTGAAAGTATGAACAAAACTGCATTTTTCTTTCCTGGCCAAGGCTCGCAATCTGTCGGCATGATGGCCGGATTCGGCGATTCTGCCATTGTTAAACAAACCTTTATCGAAGCTTCTGACATTTTAAGCATTGATTTTTGGGCGATGGCGACCGAGCCTAATGACCTGCTAAACCTTACGCAACATACGCAGCCATTGATGCTCACGGCAGGCGTTGCCACGTGGCGCGCGTACCAACAGGCAGGCGGCCTGCATCCCAGTATCTGTGCCGGTCACAGCCTGGGTGAATATACAGCTTTAGTGGCAGCAGATGCGCTTGGTTTTAAGGATGCGTTGCCATTGGTTAAATATCGCGCAGAAGTCATGCAAAGCGCTGTACCGGAAGGTACCGGTGCGATGGCGGCTATATTGGGCCTGGATGATGATGCAGTGCGTGCGGTGTGCGCAGAAGCCGCACAAGGCGAGGTGTGTGAGGCCGTGAATCTGAACTCGCCTGGCCAAGTGGTGATCGCCGGCAATAAGGCGGCTGTCGAGCGCGGCATGGAGATTGCAAAAGCCAAAGGCGCTAAGCGTGCATTGCCGCTTCCTGTCAGCGTTCCGTCACATTGTGCACTGATGAAACCTGCCGCAGAAAAACTGGCTGAATATTTAAAGAGCGTCATAATCAATACGCCACAAATCCCCGTGATTCATAATGCGGATGTAGCAAGTTATAGCGATTCCGATAAAATCAAAGATGTTTTGGTGCGCCAGTTATATTCTCCCGTGCGCTGGGTGGAAACTGTGCAGGCGGTTTACGCGCAAGGCGTAACCAATAGCGCAGAATGCGGCCCGGGCAAAGTATTGGCGGGCTTAACAAAACGTATTGTTGCTGAGCTGCCTTGTGCTGCCCTGACCAGCAATGAAGCTGTTTTAGAGTTTATTAAGTAATATAAATCAAATTGTTACGAGGTTTATTTAATGTCGAATAGTCAAATATTAAATGGTCAGATTGCCTTGGTCACAGGCGCCAGTCGCGGCATTGGCGCAGCGATTGCGCAGGAACTGGGTAAGCAGGGCGCTGTCGTGATTGGCACAGCAACGACAAAGGGCGGCGCAGAAAGTATTCATGCAGCGCTGCAGCAGGCTGATATTCAAGGTGCCGGCATGGCGCTGGATGTGAATGACGCGGCACAAATCGAAGCAGTGCTTAAACAAGTTTCTGAGCAATTTGGTGACGTGAGCATTCTGGTGAATAACGCTGGCATTACACGGGATACTTTGCTCATGCGCATGAGCGATGAGGACTGGGATGCCGTGATTTCCACCAATTTAACCTCGGTATTCCGCATGAGCCAGGCCGTGCTGCGCCCGATGATGAAAGCGCGCACGGGTCGTATTATCAGTATTTCCAGCGTAGTCGGCCACATGGGGAATGCTGGCCAGACCAATTACGCGGCAGCCAAAGCCGGCATGGCGGGCTTTACCAAATCACTGGCAGCAGAGGTGGGTAGCCGCAATATTACCGTGAACTGCGTCGCGCCAGGATTTATCGAAACCGACATGACGGCTGAATTGCCGGAAGCTATTAAAACCAAAATGCTGGAACGTGTACCCTTGGGACGCTTGGGCAACGTGCAGGAAATCGCTGCGACAGTCGCATTTTTGGCTTCACCCAGTGCGGCTTACATCACAGGTGAGACCATTCATGTCAATGGCGGCATGTATTGCGCGTAAATTAATTTGAAGTATTTTTGTATTCTTGCAGAGTTTTGTTAGAATATGTACTTAGCTGAAAGAGCTATTTTTTAATCAAAGGGGTAATTTAGATGTCTGACATCGAACAACGTGTAAAAAAAATTGTTGCTGAGCAATTAGGTGCAAATGAAGCAGATGTTAAAAACGCATCTTCATTTGTAGATGATTTAGGTGCTGACTCACTCGACACCGTTGAGCTGGTAATGGCGCTTGAAGAAGAGTTCGACTGCGAGATTCCTGACGAAGAAGCAGAGAAAATCACGACAGTCCAGTTAGCAATTGACTACATCAATACTAACCTCAAATAAAATCAATTTAATCAGCCCTCTCAAGAGGGCTGATTTCTAATCATTATGTCAAAACGCAGAGTGGTCGTCACAGGCTTGGGAGTAGTGTCTCCAGTAGGTATTGGAACATCTACGGCATGGAAAAATTTAATCGCTGGCAAGTCCGGCATTACCCGGATTACCAAATTTGATCCGAGTAATTTTTCATCGCAAATAGCGGGCGAGGTCAAAGACTTTAACGTAGAAGATTTCTTGCCCGCCAAAGATGCGCGCCGCATGGATACTTTTATTCAGTACGGCCTGGCTGCCGGCATCGAGGCATTCAAAGACTCCGGCATCGAGGTGACTGAGCAGAATGCCGAACGCATCGGCGTTGCCATTGGCTCCGGCATCGGCGGTTTGGGTTTGATTGAATCCACCAATGACAACTACGATGAAGGCGGCCCGCGCAAGATTTCACCTTTCTTCATTCCAGGCACCATCATTAATATGATTTCCGGCAATTTAAGCATTATGTTTGGCTTAAAAGGTCCGAATGTCGCCATTGTGACAGCCTGTACTACAGGCACGCATTGTATTGGCGATGCGGCGCGCATGATCGAATATGGCGATGCCGATGTCATGGTGGCGGGCGGCGCAGAAGCGGCGATTACCGAGCTTTCCGTTGGCGGCTTTGCTTCAGCACGTGCGTTATCTAACCGCAATGACGATCCGGCCACGGCCAGCCGTCCGTGGGACAAAGACCGCGACGGCTTTGTGATAGGCGAAGGCGCCGGTGTGATGGTGCTGGAAGAATACGAGCATGCCAAAGCACGCGGCGCGCGCATTTATGCGGAGCTTTCCGGCTACGGCATGAGCGCAGATGCTTACCACATGACGGCACCCAATATGGATGGCCCGCGCCGTTCCATGGTAAATGCGCTTAAGAATGCTGAAATCAATCCGGATCAGGTGCAATTCATGAACGCACATGGCACATCGACGCCACTGGGCGATGCGAACGAAACCAACGCGATTAAAGCGACTTTTGGTGATTACGCATACAAACTGGTAGTGAACTCCACCAAATCGATGACAGGGCATTTATTAGGCGGCGCAGGCGGCCTGGAGTCCGTGTTTACCGTGCTGTCGATTTATAACCAGGTTTCACCGCCGACGATCAACATTTTCAACCAGGATCCGGAATGCGACCTGGACTATTGTGCCAACACTGCGCGCGATATGAAAATTACCTACGCGCTGAAGAATAATTTTGGATTCGGCGGGACCAATGGAAGTCTGGTTTTCAAGAAAGTATAATTTTTAGATTCGCCAAAAGCCTGCAAATTAGTACCTTGCAGGCTTTTTTATTGGCGCCGCCTATGGTTTAATGGCGACTCATGACGCGCATGCACACATATCTTATCAACGGCAGTTTCGATCACGCCATCTCTCCTTTTGACCGCGGTTTTGCCTATGGCGATGGCGTTTTTCGCACGCTGGTCATGCGTGATGGCCTGCCAGAAAACTGGCCGCTGCATTACCAGAAGCTGGTTGCGGATTGCGGTGCAATCGGCATTGTATGCCCGAGTGCCGAGCTTTTGATGAGTGATTTGCAACAATTGTTTTTGCCGGATGGCCTGACTGAAAATCACTTGGCCATAGCAAAAATCATCATTACGCGCGGGGAGGGTGAACGCGGCTATGCGCCGCCCGCCGTGACGATGCCGTTGCGCGTTGTCATTAAAACAGCCATGCCGCAATACCCGGAAGAAAATTTTGTGAACGGCGTTAGTTTATACGTATGCGAAACACGATTGGCGCCTCAGCCCAGACTGGCCGGCATTAAGCATTTAAACCGCCTGGAAAACGTCCTGGCGCGTATGGAATGGAACGACCCCACGATTACAGACGGCATCATGCTTGATGCCGACAACAATGTCATCGAGTGTACCAGCGCCAATATTTTTGCGCGATTTGGCGATGTCCTGCTGACGCCGAGTCTCCATCAGTGCGGTGTGGCAGGTGTCACCAGGCAGCGTATCATGAATATTGCACATTTGCTTTCATTGAAAATTGTTGTAGAAACATTAAACGTGGAAAAGCTGCTGTCCGCAGACGAAGCGATGATCTGCAATAGCCTGTATGGCGCATGGCAAATCAGGGAAATTCAACACAAAACCTGGCAGGCAGGTGCTCTGGCAGCCAATACCAGAGCGGTTCTCAAGGCATGATTAAACTCATTAAAACTACGTTGCTGGCAAGCGTTTTCTTGGTGCTGGTCTTCGGTGCCTGGCTGTTTATGTATGCCAAAACGCCGCTTAATCTCACGCCGGATGCGCAGGAGATTAGCATAAAACCGAAAAGCAGCCTTAAAAGCATTGCTGACCAGCTGGTTACGCAGCGCGTCATTCCGCATGCCTGGCCTTTTGTGATTTTGGCCAAAGTCCTGCGCAAAGAGCCTTATCTGCAGGCGGGTGAATATACGCTCAATAAAAACATCAACCCATACCAGCTGCTGCGGTCACTCCACCACGGCAGGACAATGCAGGGCAGCATTACCTTCATTGAAGGCAAAACTTTCAAGCAGATGCGTGTAAAACTCGCCAAAAACGATGCGGTAAAAACCACCATTGAGCATTTATCGGATGCTGAAGTGATGCGTATTGTCGGTAAGGGTGAAAAACATCCCGAGGGTTTGTTTTTTCCAGACACATTTTATTTCAACCGCAATACCGCTGATATTGTGCTGCTGAAACGGTCATACGAAAGCATGCAAAGCAAGCTGGCATCGGCATGGGCTAACCGCGCGCCAAATCTGCCCTATAAGAACAGTTACGAAGCGCTTATCATGGCCTCTATCATCGAAAAGGAAACCGGCAAGACCTCCGAGAGGAAAATGATCGCGGGTGTTTTCCTGAATCGTCTGCGTATCGGCATGCGCCTGCAAACGGATCCTACCGTGATTTACGGCATGGGCGACCAATATGATGGCAATATCCGCCGTAAAGATTTAACAGCGGACACCCCCTATAATACCTATACCAGAAGCGGCTTGCCACCTACGCCGATCGCCATGCCTGGACTGGCTTCCATCGAGGCGGCATTGCATCCGGAAAAGACGAAAGCGTTGTATTTTGTGGGCAAGGGCGATGGCAGCCACGAATTTTCAAACTCATTGGTCGAGCATAATCGCGCTGTCGTAAAATATCAGCTGAATGGCCAATCTAAAAACCGGAAAAACTAAATGACGACAATTCAAACTCCGCACAGAGGGAAATTCATCACTTTAGAAGGCATGGATGGCGCTGGGAAAAGTACGCATATTCCGAATATTATTGCGATATTAGAGGCGCGCGGCTTAGAAGTGGTTTCAACGCGGGAGCCCGGCGGAACAGAGCTCGGCGAGCAACTGCGCGCTTTGCTGCTGCATGAGTCCATGCATCCGGAAACGGAAACTTTATTGATGTTTGCGGCCAGGCGCGAACACATCGCCAATGTGATTGCGCCTGCTTTGGCACGCGGCGCCTATGTGCTTTCGGATCGCTTTACTGATGCCACTTACGCATATCAGTGCGGGGCGAAGGGCGTTTCCAGCGCTAAGATCAAACAACTCGAAACATGGGTGCAGGGCGATTTGCAGCCGGACATGACCTTACTTTTTGATGTGCCGGTCGAAATCAGTCTGGCCAGGCTTGCAAGCGCGCGTGAGCCGGATAAGTTTGAGCGTGAGAATGCAGCGTTTTTTGACAAACTACGTCAGGCTTATCTAATGCGCGCTAAGGAAAACCCTGCTCGCTTTCATATCATAGATGCAAACCAGGCGCTTGATAAAGTTAAACAATCAGTTGAACAATTCGTTTCAACTATATAATTAATAATGTAAATGTTTATGTATCTATGGCAAAAAGAGCAGTGGCGACACATCATGCAGCAACGCGCAAGTTTGCCGCATGCTTTGCTGTTACGCGGACGTGCCGGCACCGGCAAACATGCGTTTGCCATCCATTTGTCACGTGCCCTGTTATGCCAGCAGCCCGATACCCAACATGAAGCCTGCGGGAAATGTCCGAGCTGCTTATGGCTGGCAGAAGGTAATCATCCGGATTTTCGCTTAATCAGCCCGGAAGACGCTGAAAACACAGAAGAAACAGCAAAGAAAAAAGCTGCAAAAAAAAGCCAGATTTCAGTCGCACAGATCCGCCAGCTTGTCGATTATCTGAGCCTTTCCAGTCATCAGGTTAATAGTCCGCGCGTCATTTTAATTTCTCCGGCGGAAACGCTTAATATCGCTTCGGCCAATGCCTTGCTGAAGATGCTGGAAGAGCCACCTGCCAATACCTTGTTTTTATTGGTAACCAGCCAGCCGCAACGGCTGCTGGCTACTATCGTCAGTCGTTGCCAGGCCATTGACATGCCGCTGCCAGCCAGAGCAGATGCGCTTGCGTGGTTGAAACAGCAGGGCGTTAAAGATGCCGAGGAGGCGCTGGACTACGCAGGAGGCGCGCCATTACTGGCTTTGCAGGTCACAGAAGAGGGTGGGGCCAGTGCCGGTTTGGTTAAGAATCTGGCGCAAGGCGCTAGGCTGGATCCCTTTATCTGTGCACCTTTATTTTTAGCGATGGGCATGGAGCGCGCCATTGATGCGCTGCAAAAATGGATATTTGACCTCACTGCATACAAACTGTCACAGGCATTGCATTACCATTCTCAACACAGCGGCGCTTTGCAAGCCTTGTGTAAAAGCGTAAACTTAAAATCCTTACTCGGTTTTCAACAAAAGCTGCTGGAAGCTAAAAGGACGGCAAATCACCCATTGAGCAACGAATTGCAGCTTGAGAATATATTGTTACAATACACGCAGCTGTTTAAGCCCGTTAATGTGAAAACATAGAGAGAGCCAGCATTGAACATGGAAGCAAATACCGATCAAATTAGAGAAGCCGGCAATAAGCCTGGCGTATTGTCGCTCGCCATCAAAGAAAAATCGGCTTTATACGCAGCCTATATGCCTTACGTAAAAGGCGGCGGTTTATTTATTCCGACCAATAAAAACTTCAAAATCGGTGAAGAAGTATTCATGCTGTTAAGCCTGGTAGATGATCCTGTAAAACACAAAGTGGTTGGTAAGGTGATTTGGATTACGCCTGTGGCTCAGGCCAACCGCCCGCAAGGCATCGGTGTGCAGTTTAGCGAAAAAGATGGCGGCATAGAGGTGAAAAACAAGATAGAAACAATTCTGGGTGGCGCACTAAAAGCAAACCGTGCCACCCATACGATGTAACGCGTAATTTGAGCAACATGCTAGTCGATTCGCATTGCCACCTTAACTTCCCCGAGTTCACTGAAAACATTCATGCTGTAAGACAATTGATGCAGGATTCGCAAGTGAGCCATGCGTTATGCGTTTCGGTCACACTTGACAAGTTTCCTGAAGTGTTAAGATTGGCAGAGCAGTACGATAATTTTTATGCTTCAGTGGGGGTGCATCCTGATTATGAGAATATCGAAGAACCCAGTGTGGACGTGCTTTGCAGGCTTGCACAGCATCCGAAAGTGGTTGCGATTGGCGAAACCGGCCTAGATTATTTCCGCCTTAGTGGTGATCTGGAATGGCAGCGCAGTCGCTTCCGCACGCATATCCGAGCCGCCATTCTGGCAGGCAAGCCTTTGATCATTCATACCAGGAATGCTGCGGATGACACATTGCGCATCATGCAGGAAGAGGGCGCACATCAAGCGGGCGGCGTGATGCATTGCTTTACCGAAAGCCTGGAAATGGCCGAGGCCGCCATTGAAATGGGTTTTTACATCTCGTTTTCTGGCATTGTGACGTTTAAAAATGCTGCACAGTTAAAAGTAGTCGCGCAAAAGATCCCGCTGGATAAGATACTGGTAGAGACTGACTCGCCTTATCTGGCACCAGTGCCATTCCGCGGCAAAACCAACCAGCCGGCTTATGTGAAATATGTGGCGCAGGCAATCGCCGATCTGCGTGGAACAAGCCTGGAAGCGGTGATGCAGGCTACCACGCAGAATTTTTTCAATTTGTTTAAGCACGCAAAAATTTCATAATGCAACTCACCATGCTAGGTGTAGGCTCCAGTGCAGGCACCCCGGTGGTGGGCTGCAAATGTGTCACTTGCAGCTCGGATAACCCGCGCAACAAGCGCACACGCTGCTCCAGCCTGATTGCGCTGGATTCCGGAGAAAACATCCTTATCGATAGCGGGCCTGATTTGCGTATTCAGTCGCTTCGAGAGAATATTGAACGCATAGATGCAGTGCTGTATACGCACACACATGCTGACCATCTGCATGGCATTGACGACTTACGCGCTTTTTGCCAGATTCAGCGCGCGCAAATCCCTTTGTATGCCAAAGAGGATGCGGTAGCTCATATCAAACAAAAATTCGGGTATGTGCTGCGCGAACCCAGTGATTTCTGGGATTTGCCTGTACTTCGCACGGAAACTGTTCATGCGCCATTTCAATTGTTTGGAACAGAAATAATACCTATACCGGTGCTGCATGGCAGGAGCCATATATTTGGCTATAGAATAGGTAACTTCGCTTATATGACAGATGTTTCTGAAATTCCGGAAGCCTCTTTCGCGCTGCTGGAAAATCTGGATGTGCTACTGTTAGATTGTCTGCGCGAAGCATCACACCCAACGCATATTAATATTGAACAAAGTTTGGCTTACATAGGTCGTATAAAAGCCAAACAAAGTTATATGATTCACATGACGCATGAATTAGAATACGCATCTTTAGCAAGTAAGTTACCAAGTGGTGTATTTGTTGGCTATGATGGCTTGAAATTAGACATTGATTGATATCAGAGCATTGGTAAGGTCAACAAAACGCGTTATAAGTCGTTGTAATGCACACTTAACACATTAAGATTAAAACAGGTTCAGAGGAAAATGATGCAAATCACATTCAAGAAAATTTTAGCGAGCAGCCTTGTTGCTTGCATATTAGTTATATCAAACGCGTATGCAGCGGGGAAAACTTATACAGAAGACGAGTTCTTAAATAACTTCAGTGGAAAATCCAAGAAAGTAGTTAGCGATAAATTGGGTGCTCCCGCAAAAAAAGAACTTTCGGTAAAGCCTACTAACGCTGGGGCGGTTATAGGTAAAAATGTAGAGGATAAAAAATCTAAACCGGTTAAAGTCGAGATGTGGTATTACAAAAACATTGTGAAATACGACCCTAAACGTACTTACAAAGAAACTGAAATTACCTTTGTGAATGACCGTGTGATGAATATCGCATTTTTTAACAATAGATAAGAATTACATGTAGTTAGAACACAGAAGCCGAGATTATCCTCGGCTTTTATTTTCTTCATTACTTCGCATAATGTATATTATGTTAAATCAATGCAATTGGTATCTTTCGTCTAACTACCTCTTCTGGCTATTCAATTCATTTAATGAAGTTTCGATTTCAAATGCCAATTTGGTTTCCCGGATGTTTTTCGCCACTGTTAAAGCGTTAGCCAAAATGGTTTTAGCGCTTTCTGTATTGCCTGTAATAGCTTTTACTTTCCCTAAGGCGTAGCTAGCTTTTGCTTCATAATAAGCGCCGCCATTGTCCTTGCTGAATTGTAGTAGCTTTAAATAGGATTTTTCAGCATTGCCATACTCTTTGGCTTTTTCATAAATTTGTCCCAGCGTAAAACTGGCGTTCGCGAAATCATCAAGCGTGCCAGATTTCTGCTGCATGAGCACGGCCTTAAGTTGATATTCTATGGCTGCATCATGTTGTCCAAGTGCGCTATAGGTCGATGCTAGACGTTCAAAACTATCTGCCCGTTCATTATCATTCAAGGCAAGCTTGGAGCCCGCCAAATAACTGGCTAGCGCGGCATTCAGGTTGCTGTCATTTATATGTGCTTCGCCAATTAAATTCAGATTAATGCGCTTAAATTTGTCATTTTTTTCTGCTTCACAGATTTTCAGGCTTTTTTCATAACTGGCGATTGCTTCCATGTTCTTGTTGTGATTTTTATGTAGATTTCCAATAAAAATATGAGAAAGAATCTCATCAAACGCTGATTTGGATTTTTTTGCAGCCATTTCCAGCGTAGTTAGTGCCGCGTCATAATTGTTTTGCGCGCCAAGCGCTCTGCCTTTGCATAGCAGGCCATCGCGGTGGTTGGGGGCTTGCTTTAAAATAGCTTCAGAGATCGTGATGGCGCTGGTCAGTTCACCTTTGTTTAATGCCGCGTTACATGCTGAAATTTTATCTGCAACCTCATCTGCGCTCACATTTATACTTATAATAAACAATGAACTACATATTATAGTTAAAGTAGTTTTTGATATTTTCATTCGTTTAAACCTGTTTAAAATAAAGTGGTTTGTATGCTGGAACTTTTATCAGACGCGCTCTGGCTGGCATTATTTGCGTCATCTTTCAACAAAGCCAATAATTCCGCTTCATCAATCACCGGCACATTCAATGTCTGTGCTTTTTCCAGTTTGCTGCCTGCTTCAGCGCCCGCCACTACAAAATCTGTCTTTTTAGAAACGCTGCTGCTCACCTTGCCACCAGCCGCTTCGATTAAGGCTTGCGCGGCATCTCGCGATAAGCTGGGTAACGTGCCAGTCAAAACCAATGTTTTTCCTAATAATGCGCCTGATGCTGTTTGTTTGCCTTGAGCCTCTGGCCATCGCACGCCCAGTTTTTGCATGGAAGCAATTACCTGGCGATTGTGCGGCTCGCCTAAAAACTGCAAAATTGATTCAGCCACGATTGGCCCTACATCATTCACCTGCAGCAACGCCTCAAAGTCCGCACCCAGCAAGGCTTGCAAGCCACCAAAGTGCGCGCTTAAATCCTTCGCTGTGGCTTCACCCACATTGCGTATGCCCAAGCCATAAATAAAGCGTGCCAGCGTGGTCTGCTTGCTGTGATTCAACGCATTCACCACGTTCTGCGCTGACTTCTGCGCCATGCGCTCCAGATTGGCCAGCGTGGCTACATCCAGCTTATAAATATCATCCAGCGAATGAACCAGATTGGCTTCAACCAGCTGATCGGCCAGCTTTTCGCCCAGACCTTCAATATCCATGGCGCGCCGCGATGCAAAATGCGTAATGGCCTGTTTGCGCTGTGCCGGACAATATATTCCGCCTGTACAGCGCGCCACTGCTTCATCCTGAGGCCGCTCAATATGCGAGCCACATTCCGGGCACACTGTTGGCATCGTGAATAAGCGCGCATCGGCAGGCCGCTTTTCTGTCACCACCGAAACCACTTCCGGGATGACGTCCCCTGCCCTGCGCACAACCACCGTATCGCCAATCCGGATATCTTTGCGTCTTAATTCATCTTCATTATGCAGTGTAGCGTTCGTCACCGTAACGCCGCCTACAAACACCGCTTTCAGGCGCGCGACAGGGGTGATCGCGCCAGTACGGCCGACTTGCACGGTAATGTCTTCTACGAGCGTTGTCGCTTCTTCTGCCGGATATTTATGCGCGATTGCCCAGCGCGGCGCGCGTGAAACATAACCAAGTTCGTCCTGCTGTCTGAATTGATTGACCTTATATACCACGCCGTCTATATCAAACGGCAAGCTTGCACGCTTTGCACCGATCTCGCGAAAATAAGCAAGCAAGCCGTTTGCGCCGTATTTCACGGCACGCAAATCACTTACTGGGAACTGCAGGTTTGCCAGATAATCCATCGCTTCAGCATGCGAATGCAATGCAGGGGTACCAACCGCTTCGCCCAGGCCATAAGCAAAAAAATGCAACGGCCGTGTGGCGGTAATTTGTGGATCTAACTGACGCAGACTACCTGCCGCAGCATTACGTGGATTGGCGAACAACTTGGCGCCCAGTTTCTCTTGGGCGATGTTCAAGCGCTCGAAATCATGTTTTAACATCAGTACTTCACCGCGCACTTCAAGTAGTGCGGGCGGCTTAGAGGTGACTAAGCGTGTAGGAATGGCGCGAATGGTACGCAGGTTGTGCGTGACGTTTTCACCGGTGTAGCCATCGCCGCGTGTGGCGCCTTGTTTGAATAAGCCGTTCTCATAGGTCAAGGTAATGGCCAAGCCGTCGAACTTTGGCTCGACCGCATACTCAACAGATTCAACACCTAAACCATCGCGAACGCGCTTATCAAACGCCAGCAATTCATCATCACCAAACGCATTATTAAGCGACAGCATGGCCTGTCGGTGCGTTACGCTCTCGAATGCTTTGAGCGCGACGCCGCTCACGCGCTGTGTGGGTGAATCCGGGGTAACAAGTTTGGGAAACCGTTGCTCTAAGTCGACCAACTGACGATACAAGCCATCGTATTCATTATCGGAAATAGTAGGCGCATCCAGCACATAGTATCGATAATCATGCTGCGCTATTTCTGCAACAAGCTGGGCAACCTGTTTGCGCGCCGCTTCTAAATCATCCATAGCCAGACTAGCTGAAAAGGCGCATGCTGCCTGGACTGCCAGGCATAATGCCACGTGCGACCATGGTGGCATGGATCACTTTAAGCTGTTGCCGGATTTTTTCTAATTGCAGATCATTCAATGGCTTCTGGTTATCGTCCACCAGGCGGCCGTTCAGGCTGGCTGTCATTTTCTGGGCTATCGCAATCATTTGGTTGAACACCTGCTCACAATTGTTGACCTTGGGGATTTCTATTTGGAAGGTCACGCTTTTGAGCACATTGCTGCGCAGGCTTTCAGCGGTAAAGGGCTGATTGTCTGTATCTACCAGCACAAACAGCGGATCTTCTTTGCCATTTGCAAAGTAATAGAACTTACCATCGTCCTTCAGCATTAATCCATTTGCTTCAGCCAAACCTTTAAACTTGGTGCCATGAATGGGCGCGTCGCCTTGGGCGATATGCACACTGATCATTTGATCGACTTCGAGACAAAACTGATCCAGATCAATTGCACGCTGCATCGCATCGCCATTGCCTTGCCATTCAACATGGGCATTCAGCGCCAGGCCGCAATCCTCTACAGAAAACTGGAATTTATTCAGCAGTTGTTTGGATATCGGGCCGCCACGATCCGCAAGCTGCAGGCTGCAAGCTACTTGCTTGAATTTGGTTTTGGATGTGCTTTCGTTCAAGATGTGCCATTTATTGTCGGCATCCAGGCCGTGCAGCTGCATCGGCAAGCCGATGTCGCTTTTTAAGGCGCTCAGCGCTGCAAAATCACTGCCAGCAATGTTTGTGGTAGCGTATAAAATCGCAGTCAAATCAATTTGCGGATGTATGTAATCAGGCAAATCAGCTTGCAGGTTTTGGATTTTCTCATACAGATCCGCCTTAACAATAGGCTCAGTTTCAACGGGTTCAATTTGTAGTTTTTCTGATGTGGCAGGCTCATCGATGGGCGTTTCCATTGGCTGAGATGCCTTGCTATTTTTCTCTGCCGTATCCTGAATGGCTTCTATTGGTGGTTCGCCGATTGTTTTTGAAAACCGTGTATGCTCCGCCAGTTTGATTTTTTCGACGACTTCACCAAGCTCTTTCTCGACATAAGCGTCCGTATCGATGTAAAAGTCTTCGGCCAGCACATCTTTTTGCGGAACGATGAATTCACTGGTGACTTGTTTGCGCAACTTTCTTTCCTGCATCCAGTTGTAGATCACAACCCCTGCAATAATAAAAGCGCCCAGAATAATAAGTGCTACTTGCAAATCTGACATTTTTTTATTTTACTTTGAATTGGTGCTAATTTTCGAATTAATTCAATAATATTTCAAGCATGCATCGTAAGCGCAGCCTCAATATCAACGTCCACAACGCGCGAAACACCGGATTCCTGCATGGTCACCCCGATAAGCTGCTGCGCCATTTCCATGGTGATTTTGTTATGCGAAACAAACATGAACTGTGTTTTTTCGGCCATTTTCTTCACCATGTTACAAAAACGCTCGGTATTGCTGTCATCCAGAGGCGCATCCACCTCGTCCATCAGGCAGAATGGCGCAGGATTTAACCTGAACAGCGCAAACACCAGTGCCAGCGCGGTTAATGCCTTCTCGCCGCCGGATAGAAGCTGAATGGTGGTGTTTTTCTTGCCTGGCGGCTGTGCAAACACATGCAGGCCTGTATCCAGAATCTCATCGCCCAATAGCTCCAGTTTTGCCTGGCCGCCATCGAATAAGGTAGCGAAAAGCTCGCCAAAGTGCTGATTGGCAGTATTGAAGGTTTGCATCAGTTTGTCGCGTGTTTCACGGTCAATCTTGTGTATCGCATCCTCCAGCGTGGCCGTCGCCTGCGCCAGATCCTGCATCTGACTATCCAGGTAAGTCTTACGCTCAGCTTCGGTGGCCAGTTCCTGGATCGCTGCCAGATTCACGGCACCCAGTTCAGTGATGCTCTGCTGTAATTGGCTGGTTTTGCGCACCAAATCTGTGGTTTTGGCATTTTCCGCTAAGCCTGTGGCCAGCTCCTGCTCGTTGTGGCCATTTTCAACCAAACCGGCCTGGCACTGTTCAAAATGCAGGCGTGCTTCCTGTTCATTTAAGCGGCTTTGCTCAAGACCGTCGCGCATGGGGTGCAGTTGCTGCTCATTTTGCATGCGCTGGCGTTCTAACGCTTGTAACTGCTGTTCTTGCCCGGCCAAGTGATTGCGCGCCTCCGCCAACGCCGCTTCGCACTGCTGCTTGAGGTTAATCGCTTCGCTTAAATTGATCTTCAGCGTTTCCATCGGCGTAAGCTTCAGAGTTTCTTCCGCTTCAGCCTGGCGCAATAAAAGCGCTGTTCTTTCTTCATTATTTACATTAATTTTATTATTTAACTCATTAATATTATTGGTTATTAATTTTAAACCAAAAATAGTTTCCTGATGCAACTTTTCTGCTTGCTGAACTGAATCCCGCAATGCCAAATACGTCTGTTCGGCTTGCTGTTTTGCAGTCGCATCATTATTTTTTGCCAGCTCCAATTGGCTTAATTGGCCTGAAACCGCTTGTAAGGCTTCTTCTTTTTCAGCTTTATCCGCTGCCAATTGCGCAAGCTTTGTTTTCGCAGCTTCAATGTCCGCTTTAATGTTTTTCTCGCGCTCAAGCGAAGTTTGGCGCGCATGTTGTAAACGGGAAAACTCGAGCTGCAATTGATGCAGCGTATGGGTAGCGGTTCTCAGCTGGTTATTTTTATGTTGCTGCTGCTGGCGCGTTTGCGTTAGTTTGTTCTCAGCGGTTTTAAGCGACTCGGTCACTTGCTGCTGCTGCTGCTGCAGGCTTGGTAAATTAGCCTGTAATTTTTCTAGCTGCTGCTGACGCTCCAGCACGCCATGCAAGCTTGAGTTTTCGCCATGATAGGCTACGCTATGACGGCCATAGATATCGCCCTGCTGATTCACCAAGGTTTCACCCAAATTAAGCGCGGCGATGGCTTTTTGTACATCATCGCCAGAGGCCAATAAATAAGCGCCTGCCAGCCAATCGCTTAAAATGGGTTTTAAGTCTGCGTCACATTCTTTAATTATGCTGATAAGGGGTGTCAGACTCGAGTTGTGTTTAATGGACGTGGCATTTTCAGCTGCCCTGTAGCCCAGTACCAGCGCGCCCGGCGGCCGGTTTCCCAAGTCGTGTTTCTCGGAGATCAGCGCGTTCAGTTTTGTGCCCAATACAGCTTCTAAGGCAACGCTCCAGGTTTCATCAATTTTAATCTTCTGCCATAACCTGGCATTATTTTTCAAGCCTTTACTGTTCAGCCATTCACCCAGCTTACCTTCGGTATTGAGTGACTGCTGAATTTTTTGGAGTGAGTGAATCTCGGCTTCGGCCTGGTTTGCAGCGCGCTGCGCCAGATGTTGCTGCTCTCGCAGCAGATTGATTTCAGTATGCAGCGCCGCTTCATCCGCACGCAGCTTTTGAACTGCCTGCTCTGTATTGGTAATCTCTTGCTGTGCCTGCAGCAAAGCGGATTCGCTGTCTTTTAACCGTGATTCATCGGGCAGCACCAGATTGGACAATTCTGTTTCAAGTCTTTGAATACGCTGGTTATTCTCACCAATTGCCTGGTTCAAGTAATGAATATGGCTATTCTCGATTTGTATACGCTGATTCGCTTCTGCGAGCGCTTGCAGGCTTTTTTGGGCAATGTCCGTGGCAGCTTTAAGCGCAGCCTCTTTTTCTGGAAGTGTTTGCTTGAGCGCTTCTAAAGCCATCTTGGCTCGCTGATCACTGGCTGTTGCAGTTTCCAGTTCGGTATTTAACTGTACCAGATTTTGTTGAAAAGCCTGGCTGGCACTGGCATTACGCTCCAGCGCATGCTGCAATTGCTGCAATTGCTGTGCCATGCGCTCGCGCGCCTCGGCATTTTGTTTCACCTGGTGTTCGAGGTTGGAGACTTCGGCATTCGCCTCATAATAGGCCGCCTGCGCAGTATTGATGCCCTCGCTGGCCGCATAATGCGCCTGGCGGCAGGTTTCCAGTTCGGCTTCGCTTTTTCTCAGCGCCGCGGTTTGCGCTTCAAGCTGATTCACCAGTTGATCAACCCGCGCTTTTGCCTTTTCCCAGTCGCGGCTGGCATCACGTTTTTTAAGCAGCCACAATTGCCCTTCCGCCAGCTTTAATGCAGCTTGCAGTGCATGATATTGCTGCGTAACAACCGCTTGCGACTCCAGCTTGGTGATCTGCTTTTGCAACTCGCGGCATATATCCTCTACTCTGGTAAGGTTCTCGCGCGTATCACGCAGGCGCAATTCAGTCTCACGGCGGCGCTCCTTATACTTGCTGATGCCCGCGGCTTCTTCCAGAAACACCCGCAGCTCTTCAGGTTTGGCCTCTACAATGCGCGAGATGGTGTTCTGGCCGATAATTGCATAGGCACGGCCGCCCAGGCCTGTACCCAGAAACAAATCAGCCACATCGCGACGGCGCACGGCGGTGTTGTTGATGTAGTAAGTTGAGCCTTTTTCGCGCTCAATGACGCGCTTGACGCTGATTTCTGCATATTGGCTCCACTCGCCGCTTGCACCACCCAGACTGTTGTCAAACACCAGCTCGACACTGGCGCGCGAAATAGGCTTGCGGTTGGCAGAGCCATTAAAAATCACGGCATCCATGGCATCGGCGCGCATTTCTTTGGCAGATGACTCGCCCAATACCCAGCGTACCGATTCCATGACGTTGGATTTTCCGCAGCCATTAGGCCCGACCACGCCCACGCGCTGGCCGTGCAGGTGAATAGTGGTTGGGTCTACAAACGATTTGAAACCGGCGAGTTTTAGGTGGGTTAAGCGCAAAATGAATGAGTCAATGAGATTTAATTTTAAGCGTTATAATAACGTTTTTTTAAGCTGAAATCCGCATTTTCTATGACGAACGAACAAACTTTAGGCGCCAAGCCAACCGCGCAGCCGACCAAGCAACTGGAAACTTTTGCCAACCCAAATCCTGGCCGTGATTTTCATATCCATATGGAAATCCCGGAATTTACTTGCCTGTGTCCTAAAACAGGCCAGCCGGATTTTGCGGTGATTTATCTGGATTACATTCCAGACCAGCTTTGTGTCGAACTGAAAAGCCTGAAGCTCTATATGTGGTCGTTCCGTGATGAAGGCTGCTTTCACGAGGCGGTCACAAATCGCATTCTGGATGACCTGACAGCGGCGACGCAGCCGAAGTTTATGCGCGTGACAGCCAAATTTTATGTGCGCGGCGGCATCTTCACCAATGTGGTGGCAGAGCATCGCAAGGCGGGCTGGCAACCACAGCCTTTCGTGGATTTATTAAAATTCGAGTCGCAATCCAACACACGTGGATAAGCTGCTCGACGCAGAAAATCATTCGCGAACTATAAATTAATTGACAATTAGCCCTCCCGTCTTTAATATTGCGCCTTCTCTGAATTGTAGCTAATTCAAGAGCCCGAATTTTGGTTATGTTTTAGTAGTAAGTTGGGGGTATAGCTCAGCTGGGAGAGCGCTTGCATGGCATGCAAGAGGTCAGCGGTTCGATCCCGCTTACCTCCACCAAATTTGTGGTAAATTCATTTTAGAAATAGAGTGAATTGTAGTAAAATACGACTCGTCGTATCGGTTTAAATTCCAAGGTCCCCATCGTCTAGAGGCCTAGGACACCTCCCTTTCACGGAGGCGACCGGGGTTCGAATCCCCGTGGGGACGCCAATACAACCTTCACTGGTTGATTCGCAATAAAATTCACCTGATCAATAAGTTATTCAGCCATTCCGGGATCCATTGCTGGATAAATTTCAGCTGCAATCAGAAATGCTGGCCACGACCACTCAAGCAGATAACAAGCCCGTTTCCTTTGGATTGCCGACAATACCGTGAAATGCCGAAGCGGCAGACAGATATTAAAGTATGGCAAGCGTTGCGACTCCGGTGAATCCCAGATGCAGGGCAAGCAATGCAGCTACTACCGCTCCCACCATCGTTGCGCAGGCATTGACGCTCCTGGCCCATGGTAACAGGGCTAGGGCTGTCGCATCAAGTCGAGCCATTCCAATCGGGAACGGCATACCCATCAGGAAAGCAAGCGGCGCAATGAAGGCTGTCACGACCACGGCGCGCACAATGGCGGGTAGCCCAACGTCAAACGGCATCAACAGCGTTAAAGCCAGTAAATTCAGCAATACCACGAACGCAATTCCTGCAGACAGAATGTATGCATGAGAGAGACCTTTTTCGCGCAACCACCTTAGCATGAGCGGCGCATTGCGGCTGCCTATGCCGGCGAACAGCAATATAGTGCATAAGCACCCCTGCCTGCCTTCGGTTAGTTACTCGCGCAGGCATCAGGCAAATTCCATTATGCCTAGTATTAATCCAGCTTTTCGATTCCCATCGCCTTAAGGACATACTTTTCGTAAACTGGTTCAGAGCTCCCTTTTTTCATTTTGTAAATAAAGTACTTTTCGAAGGCAACTTTTGCATAATGCACCCATTTGCCTTTTTTGATCCAATTTGTATTACGTGGCGGGATTTGTGGCAAGGCAACAAAAGCGGCACCGGTATCACCCATGTCGGCCAGGCAGATTGCATTCCAGGTGCCTTTTGCATCAGCTACTTGTCCAGTAAGATCGGCTGCAATGTTATGCACAATGGCAGTCACCATGGATTCAATCATATAACCCGTTTTGGGCGCACCTGTCGGAATTGGTGTAACTTCCACCGGTGGAATAGCAACACATACGCCCGCGGCGAAAATGTTGTGATACTTTTTGCTGCGCTGATGTTCATCAATCAGTACAAAGCCTCTTGGATTGCATAAGCCTTCCACGGCGGCAACCGGATCAACGCCCTTGAATGCCGGCAGCATCATGGAGAACTTGAATGGCAGTTCATGCTCTTTCACAACGTTGCCATTCATATCATGTTCGGCCACAAACATCTTGCCTGCTTCAACTTTGGTCACTTTGGCATTGGTAATCCATTTGACGTCATTATTGCGATACTCGGATTCAAGCATGCCTTTGGAGTCGCCTACGCCACCCAAGCCTAAATGTCCAATGTAAGGCTCGCTGGTCACATAAGTCATGGGTACTTTGTTGCGAATTTTCTTTTTGCGCAAATCCCTGTTCACAATAAACGTGAATTCGTAAGCCGGGCCGAAGCAGCTTGCGCCAGGCATGGCTCCAATCACCACGGGGCCAGGATCTTTTAGGAACTCCTGATAAGCACCCCAGGTTTTTTCTGCGTGATCCACGGTGCATATCGAATGCGTATGGCCGCCATTGGGGCCAGATCCGGGAACTTCATCAAATGAGAGCTTAGGCCCGGTGGTAATCACCAGATAGTCATAATTCAGATATTCTCCGTTGGCCAGTTGCAGTTTGTTATTGTCCGCATCAAGCTTGGTTACCGGCTGCGCAACGAAATTAATGCCTTTCTTCTCGAGATAGGGACGAATTGGAAAAGTAATCTTCTCGCGCTTGCTCCAGCCCACCGCCAGCCAAGGGTTGGATGGCACAAACTGAAAATAATCGACGGCGTTGACCACAGTAATCTGGTGTTTATTGCCAATCTTTGCTTTAAGCTCGTAAGCAGTGGGCATGCCACCGATACCTGCGCCAATGATTACGATATGTGCCATTTTTTATCTCCCTGTAAACACCCTTGATTGATCAATATCTTATTTTGATACTACATCCAGCTTGCGCTTGATGGAAATCGCACCGCGGATTTCCCCAGCGCTATAGCCTGTTGCCTTGTCTTCTGGATATTCCTTTGTCAGCACGGTTTTCACCCCGGCGGAAATGTCAGCCGGTTTGCCATGGCATTGCAGACACATCGGCTGGGTGGGAATCGCTTTCATGTAGCGGAACCAGCGTCCATCGGTCTCTTCAGTGGTGGTGGCCATTTCCATGCTGGCTGCGGGCTTGCCTTCGCGCTGTCCCTGGTCGAAGCCATCTAGCACTTCTTTTTCCCAATTATCTGGCGTGCCCTGCACTTTATTTCGTGTTTTAAGTGATACGCGTTTAACGACCCGGCCATCTTTGGAATATTCCGCTGCCAGCGCAGGGGCAATTTGCCTGCATACCCCAATAGCACTTTCTGCGCCGCCAGTTTCCAGTTGCTTTTTCAACGCTCCGCCCAATGTCTGCATGAACTCCTGCGCTGTCTTGCGGCTTTCTTCCAGATGCCGCATCTGTGCTGCCTCGTTTGGGACTTTAGTGGCGCAGGCTGACGCTGTAAGCGCCAGTAATAGCAAACTGCCTTTTACAAAAATGCGGTTCATTTTTTTGTCTCCTGAAGCTTAGGCATCAATTAGTTTACTTCGTAGTTTTCAGCCCGTCATTATTCCAAGCGACAATGCCGCCTGTCAGGTTGAGTACCTTATTGAACCCTGCGGCTTGGAGCATACCAGCGGCCTTTGCCGAGCGTTTGCCGCTGCGGCATTGCGTGATAACGGTGCTGTTCTTATATTGTGTAAGCTCACTGAGCCGGCTTTCAACCTGCGCTAATGGAATATGTATCG
Organism: Methylotenera sp.; assembly: GCA_044228245.1. Classification (GTDB taxonomy): domain Bacteria; phylum Pseudomonadota; class Gammaproteobacteria; order Burkholderiales; family Methylophilaceae; genus Methylotenera_A. The sequence goes on along the minus strand of JBGAVG010000002.1, from coordinate 241,627 downwards.
CGCCTGCGATATGTCCCTCATTCCATTCGCTGTCTTCGCGCACATCCACAATAATGGCTTGTTGCTCGGAGAACATGGTAGCAGCCTCTTTGGGAGTGACTGACACAAGGTTTGAAGGTTGGCAGCCTGCCAGCAACAGCGTGACCGAGGCGGCCCCAATCAACATCCAGTGAATAAATTTTTGATGAGTACCTTGTTTTGTCATGACTTTTTTCCTATCCAGTAGTGAAATTATATGGGGCAAAATTACTTGCTAATGAGCAACTGATTAATTTCCTGCAAACGCGGTTCATTCAATTCACCCGCGGCCGCTGAAAGGTTAAGCAATGCCAGCAATACCTGATAGCGGCTGCGATAAAGGGCGAGACGCGCATTGTAAAGCTCCTGTTCAGAGTTGAGCACATCGAGTGTCGTCCGGTCACCCACATCACGCCCGAGGCGGGTGGAATCCAGTTTTATTTCTGCCGAGCGTTCAGCCTGTTCCAGCGCCTTGACTTGCCCCTGCCCCACGGTCACGGCCATCCATGCAGACCTGGCATCACGCGCTGCCTGCTGGCGTGCAAATTCAGTCTGGTTGCGGGCTTTGTCTTCCAGTGCAATTGCTTCCTGGTATTTAGCTCCACGCATACCGCCGCTATATAAGGGGATGGTCAATTGCACGCCAAGACTCAGCTGGCGATTGGTAAGATCGGCATCATTGCCGCTTAAGCCCTGCAAGCGCTCGCCACCGGCCTGGGCAACCAGATTAAGCACTGGTGAGTATCTGGTTTGAAATTTATCACTTTCGGCCTGTGCAATGTCCTGCTGCAGTTGCTGTGCCTGCACCAGTGGATGATTGCTTTGCGCACGGCCGAGCCAGCTCTGCAAATCTCCGCCCACATAACGCTGCAAATCAGCCTTCCGGGGCAATTGTGCCAGCGCCGCATCCTGATTGCCAGTCATGTCAGCCAAAGCTGCGCGGGCAAGCTGCAGATTGCTTTCGGCTTCAAGCACCTGCGAAGTCAGCATATCGTAGCGCGCCTGCGTTTCATGCGTATCGATAATCGCTACATCGCCTTCTTTGAATCGCTCTTTTGCGCTGGCCAGTGCCTCGGCTACAGCCGTTTGTTGAGACTTGAGCGTTGCCAGCGTATCAGCTGCCAGCAGCGTATCGAAATAGCTCTGTGCCACGCGCTGCATGAGTTGCTGCTCATCGGCGGTCAATTGCACTTCGGCCAGTTGAGCCTGTTTATTGAGCTGTACGGCAGATTTATTGCGCGTGGCATCATAGAGTGGATATTCAGCACGCAGATTCAGGTTCAGATCGAGGCCGCCATCGGTTCTGGTGCGGAAGTCTGTTGTTCCTTTTGCACCGGCACCGCCTCCGGCGAATTGCGCATTGGAGAACTGCGCATCGGTAATCTTGTTATCGCTGTTCACACCCGCAGCACCGGCGTTAAGCGTCACTTGCGGGCTTTTCAGCGCCTGTGCCTGCAGGCTTTTGGTGCGGCCTGCCTCGGCACCTGCGCGGGCAGAGGCAAACTGCGGATCATGTGTACGTGCAGCTTGCCAGGCTTCCAGTAGATCAAAAGCCTGTGCCTGGCTTGCTGTCAGTATAAGCAATAGCAGTGAAGCCTTGGCAGATTTGTTCATATGCATCATTAACAGCCTGCGCGGACGCCCAGTTTGCGCAAAATATTTTCCATCAGACACCAGTTGGTCAAACCGCTTTGAAAGAGGTTCACCCCAATAAAAGCGGTAAAGTACAACCAGTATTTACTCACGAACAGCGGACTTTCTGCCACGCCGAGCGCTAGCGACAGCAGTATCAATAACCCAGCAATCACACGAACCAGTTTCCATGAAGTCATCATATTTCTCCTAATTAAATTTACCTAGTTAAACTTATGGCGATACGCCACAAAATACAGCAGCGGAATTACGATCAGCGTCAGCAGGGTCGAGACAAAAATACCGAATATCAGCGAAATGGCCAGGCCATTGAAAATCGGGTCATCCAGAATAAAGAACGCCCCCAGCATGGCGGATAATGCCGTCAGCATAATCGGCTGCGCACGCGTGATCGCTGAATTGATCACAGCTTCTTTGAACGGCTTGCCTGCTGCGACTTCCAGATTGATAAAGTCTACTAATAAAATCGAGTTCCTGACGATAATTCCTGCCAGCGCAATCATGCCGATCATGGAGGTGGCAGTATATTGCGCCCCTAGTAGTGCATGCCCCGGCATCACGCCTATAATGGTGAGCGGAATCGGTGCCATGATGATCAGCGGCGTCAAATATGAGCCGAATTGCGCAACCACCAATAAATAAATAAGTATCAGACCAACGGCATAAGCAGCGCCCATGTCGCGGAAGGTTTCATAGGTGACCTGCCATTCGCCATCCCATTTAAGCGCGTAGCCACGCTGGTTATCATCGGGCTGCCTGATGAAATACTCACCGAGCTTGCCGCCACCGGGCACCTGTATTTCACCAACGGCCGCGCGCATGCCGAACATGCCGTACAGCGGGCTATCCAGCTTGCCGGCCATATCGCCCACCACATAATTCACGGGCAATAGGTCTTTGTGATATATCGGCTGCTCACGCAAGGTTTCTTCTATCGTCACCAGTTCGCGGATCGGTACCAGCTTCCCGCTGGATGTCGATACTGACAGTTTGAGGAGCTCCTCAATATCGCCTTGTGCGGATACTGGCAAGCGTAAACGCGTTCCGGCCGGATATTTGCTTGCATCATGCAGGTAGGTGACCTCTTCGCCGGCCAGTCCAGTGCGCAGGGTGCTGACAATTGCCGCCTGCGACACACCGAGTAGCGCTGCTTTTTTCTTGTCTACGACAAGTTCGATTTTTCTGGCATCGGCAATGCCACTGTTATCGGTATCTACAATGCCTTCAGTGTGATCAAATACCTGGTGAACCTGCCGCGCCAGCTTCAACCTGTCAGCATCAACTGGGCCATAGATTTCAGCCACAATAGGGGAAAGCACTGGCGGCCCAGGCGGCACTTCTACTACTTTCAGTTTGGCACCCATTTCATGCGCAATCTTTTGCAATTCAGGTCTGACGCGGCTGGCAATGGCATGACTCTGTTCGCTGCGGTGGTGCTTGTCTACCAGATTCACCTGAATGTCACCTACTTCGCCACCGCTTCTGAGGTAATACTGGCGCACTAGTCCATTAAAGTTGATTGGCGCTGAAAGACCCACATAAGCCTGATAATTGGTCACTTCCGGCACGGTAGACAGATAGGCCGTCATCGCATGCAGCACGCTGGCTGTTCTTTCTGGGGGAGTTCCGGCGGGCATATCCACTACCACCTGAAACTCGGATTTGTTATCAAATGGCAGCATCTTCATGACCACCAACTTTGCTACCGGCAACGCGAGCGAAACAATAATGAGTAGCAGCACGACCAAGCCCAGTCTCCGTCTATTCTTTTTGCCATCGCTATCACGCAGCAACGGTGTAAACATACGTATAAACAATGGCGCCATGCGAGCAGAAAGCACATCGCCATGCGGTGCATGCCGTAGCCAGATACGAGACAGCCAAGGCGTGATGGTAAAAGCTACCGCTAGCGAAATCAGCATACCCATGCTGGCGTTGATGGGAATCGGGCTCATATAAGGGCCCATCAGGCCGCTCACAAAAGCCATGGGCAATAGCGCTGCAATCACCGTCAGCGTGGCGAGGATGGTTGGTCCGCCAACTTCATCCACCGCAGCTGGAACAATCTCAGCCAAACTGGCTGATGGCTTGAGCTTCATGTGGCGATGAATGTTCTCAACGACAACAATCGCATCATCGACCAGAATGCCGATCGAAAAAATCAGTGCAAACAGGGAAACACGATTCAGCGTAAACCCCCATGCCCACGAGGCAAACAAAGTAGCGGTCAAGGTTAATATCACTGCTATGCCGACGATTGCTGCCTCGCGACGACCCAGCGCAAAAAATACCAGTAAAATAACAGCAGAAGTGGCAAAAATCAGCTTCTGGATAAGTTTCTGCGCCTTATCATTCGCTGTTTCACCATAGTTTCTGGTAATGTTCACTTCGATTCCCGCAGGAATCAGCACATTCTTCAAACCGTCAATCTGTTTAATGACTGCGTCAGCCACCGCCACCGCGTTCTGGCCCGGTTTTTTGGTGACGCTGATAGTCACGGCAGGATACTCAGCAATGTTATCAGTTGCTTTTTTACCAGCCTCGCCATACCAGACATAACGCTCTGCTGGGGGCGGCCCATCGCTGATATGAGCAACTTCGCCCAGATAAACTGGGTGACCTGCATGCAAGCCTACTACCAGTTCGGCAATATCTTTGGCATCGGTGAAATACTTCCCAACTTCGACTGCAATGGACTGGTTGGCATTGACCACTTCCCCCAATGGCGCGCCGAGGTTGGCTGATTGCAATGCGCGCCGCATATCTGCGACAGTAATATTGGAGGCCGCCATGCGCACAGGGTCAATTTCAATATTCACCGCGCGGCCTGGACCGCCAAGCGTAACCACCTCGCGCGTGCCTTTCACATGCTTGATTTCGGCTTCCAGCGCATGCGCGACGCGCTCCAGCTCGTAGGCACCCTGCTGATTGTTTTTGGTATATAAAGTGGCGGTCAGAATGGGGACATCATCGATGCCCTTAGGTTTGACAATCGGATCACCCACCCCAAGATTTTTAGGCAACCAGTCCTGATTGGACTGAATGGTATTGTAGAGCCGCACCAGTGCTTCGGTACGCGGCACGCCGACTTCAAACTGCACCGTAATCACGGCCATGCCCGGGCTGGAAACCGAAGTCACGTGCTCTATATCCGCAATCTGTGAAAGCACCTGCTCGGCAGGCACTGATACCATTTGCTCTACATTCTTGGCTGATGCTCCGGGAAACGGGATCAATACATTCGCCATCGTCACATTGATCTGCGGCTCTTCTTCACGCGGCGTGACCAATACGGCAAATACGCCGAGCAGCAAAGCTACTAAGGCAATCAGCGGCGTGATTTGCGCTGACTGGAAGAACCTGGCAATACGTCCGGAAACGCCTAAATTATCTGTATTTGTGATCACGGTGTTTTTTCTTAAAATTCACGCTACTTGAAGTTCGCCGCGGCGATGGGGTCGAGTGCCACTTTTTCACCGGCTTGCAAGCCAGCAAAGACTTCAATGTTTTCGCCCTGCTGACGGCCCAGACGCACTTGCCTCAACTGCGGGCGACCTTGCTTATCAACCACATATACAGCCATCAGTTCGCTACGTTTGATGACAGCTTTCGCCGGCACTAAAATTTGGCCCTTGCTGCCTGATTTGCCAACAGGCAACAGCGCGCGCGCAAACATACCAGGCGCGATGCTAACTAGGTTTGATGGGAGTGACAAGCGCACTTTCGTCATATTGCTGATGGCATCCACAGTCGGCAGTACCGTCATTTGCACACTAGTCAAACTGCGTTCTGTTTCATTTGCTGAGGAAATTTTCACCTTAACTTCAGCACCTTGTTCTAGATTGGCAAGCTGGCTTTGCGGCACATTCACTACTACGCGCAAATTCCCTGGCTCATATATGGATAACAAGGGCTTGCCCGGCATGGCCATATCACCTACTTCGGCCATCACCTCGGCGATGACGCCAGAATACGGCGCATTGATGGTATGCAGACCAGTCTGCACACTGGCCGCGCCAGTTTGTGCCAGCTGGGCTTTGGTCTGTGCTTCAGCGGTTTTATAATCCGACTCGGCACGTTCCAGTGCAGCCTGGCTGATGTATTGTTTCTCATGCAAGCGGCGTTTGCGCTCATACTCCTTACGCGCCGCATTCAGTTGTGCCTGCGCAGCCGCTACCTGTGCCTGACTTGTCATGGTCTGTTGCGTGGCCATGCGCGTGTCAATACGCGCAAGCAGCTGACCAGCTTTGACATGACCCCCTGCTTTTACTGGCAAAGCCGTAATGCTTCCCGCAACCTGCGGTGCAATCACGCTGGCTTTCACCGCCTCAACCACGCCTTCCGCGGTATAAACAAGCCCTTCATTTGATTGCATCACAGCCGCCGTTGCAAGACGGTCAGCATGAGCCATATTTGATAAGCCTATATTTGCTATGGCAATTATCAGAACAAACATCCATTGAAATTGTTTAATCAAGCGCATTTTCCTTAAAAAATCCTGGAGCCATTTCTAAAGCTGGCTGCTATTTAGTTACTATATTACTATATGGTTATATAGTCAATAATTTAATATGATGTATAATTAGTCTTATCTGAAATATAGATGGTAAAAGATATGAGCAAACTTGATGAAAGAGTACTTCAATATGTCGCTAAATATTTCAAAGCGTTGGCCGAGCCAATGCGGCTTAAAGTGTTGAATGCACTACAGGATGGTGAAAAGAATGTTAACCAGTTAACGGAAATATCAGGCAGCACGCAAGCAAATGTTTCCAAGCATCTTTCGCTGCTCGCACAGTATGGCCTGGTCAAGCGTGAGTCCCGGGGAAACTGCGTGTATTACAGCATTGCTGACCCCAGCGTTTACGAACTTTGCGATCTGGTCTGCGGTCAGATAAGCAATAAAATGGCTTTAGAAGCCGAGATCAGTAAAATATTTACAGACATCCAACATGCTATCTCCCAATAAAAAATAATGTGTTGAAAATGCGAGCGCCGGTTTTTTTATTCAGCCTTACCATTAAGGCATGCTTGCCATAACCGCTATGCCGAATCTTGTAACTTTTCGGGTTGCTGCTATCAAGCTACACAAACTGCTGATGACATTGACGATGTCAGCAATCACAACAGCTGCATATGCAGAAGGTGCCGCTAACACCGGCTTTTGGTTGAGCATCCAAGAATCATTATCCCAAACTTGGCAGTCTGAAAACTACGAGTTATACATTCCTGTAAACATATGGCACAACCGCAATTACTATAGCTCAGAAAAAATTGATGGGTACAATGAACACCCATGGGGACTGGGTGTGGGAAAATACAGATTCGATAATGATGGCGACTGGAACGGTTTCTACGCCATGGCTTTTACAGATTCTCATCGAAAAATAGAACCTGTGGCCGGGTTTGGCTTTCAAAAAATGTGGCGACCTGCGGATCACTTTCGGTTGGGGGTCGGATATACGCTTGGTTTGACTCTACGTGAAGATTTCCACTACCTGCCCCTTCCTGTGATTGCTCCGCTTTTTTCGGTTGAGTATAAGCAAATGGCGTTACAGTCAACTTATATTCCTGGTGGCGAGGGCAACGGCAACATCCTGTTTACCTGGTTGCGCTGGCAACTGAAATAGCTTTCAAAGCCTGAGAAGCATCAGCTTTAAGTGGTTTATCTGACTTGATTGGTACCTAAGCTGATTCCCTTTTCCTCAACCGCCTGACCGTTTCAAACGCAATGCATTGCTGATCACTGAAACGGAGCTTAAGCTCATGGCGAGCGCTGCAATCATGGGTGAAAGCAGCCAGCCTGTGAGGGGGTACAGTACACCTGCAGCCAATGGCACGCCGAGTGAATTGTAGACAAATGCGAAGGCGAGGTTTTGCTTCATGTTGGCCACCGTATGCTCAGAGATCATTCTTGCCTGGGCGATAGCACGCAAATCGCCTTTAACCAGCGTGACCGGTGCACTATTCATCGCTACATCTGTGCCTGTACCCATCGCCACGCCTACGTTTGCTTTGGCCAGTGCCGGGGCATCGTTAATGCCATCACCCGCCATTGCCACAATGCGACCTTCACGTTGCAACTTATCGACCAGAGCCAGTTTGTCGGCGGGTTTTGCCTCGCCATAAACTTCATCGATCCCTAGCTTGACAGCAATTGCTTTTGCAGTCGTCAGCCCATCCCCTGTCGCCATGATCACCCGCATGCCTGATGACATCAGCATTATCAAAGCCTCCATCGTGCTGGCTTTGATTGGATCAGATACTGCCAGCAAGCCAGCCAACTGATCATCTACCGCCAGCAGCATCACGCTTACACCTTCTGCACGCAATGTTTCAGCCTGAGGTTTTAAGTTTTCAACAGATATGCCTAACTGATGCATCAACGCGGCGTTGCCAAGCGCTATGCGCTTGCCAGCCACACTGCCGCGAACACCGATGCCGGTGCTGGATTCAAAACGTTCAACCTTCTCGAGCGCAAATCCGCGTTCACGGGCCGCCTGCACGATGGCACCGGCCAAAGGATGCTCGCTGCCCTGATCAAGGCACGCCGCAAGGCGCAATACCTCATCTTCAGTAAACCCTGTGTTGGCTATGACACGATCAAATCGCGGCTTACCTTCTGTCAGCGTGCCGGTTTTATCCACAATGAGCGTATCCACCTTGCGGAAGTTTTCTATCGCTGCCGCATCTCGAAATAGCACGCCTTGCGTGGCAGCTTTGCCAGTGGCCACCATAATCGACATTGGCGTGGCCAGCCCCAGCGCGCATGGACAGGCAATGATGAGCACGGTCACTGCATTGATGAGCCCGTAGACCCAGCTTGGTTGTGGCCCAAACAATCCCCAGGCGAAAAAAGTCAGCAGCGCCACACAGACGACAGTCACCACAAAATATCCGGCCACCCGGTCGGCCATGCGCTGCATCGGCGCCCTGGAGCGCTGCGCCTGCGCTACCATTTGCACAATACCGGCCAGCACAGTTTGCGAGCCAACCTTTTCCGTACGCATCACCAACGCACCAGTCGTGTTCAGTGTAGCCCCAATCAACTTATCGCCGATGCGTTTGGTCACAGGCACCGGTTCGCCAGTCAGCATGGATTCGTCCACCGCGCTTCCACCTTCGACCACAACACCGTCGACAGGGACTTTTTCACCCGGACGCACACGCAGCTTGTCACCGACATGCACGTGGGCAAGCGGAATGTCCTCTTCGACGCCATCGGCAGTGATGCGTCGCGCTGTTTTGGGCGCCAAACCAAGCAAAGACTTAATCGCTGCCGATGTTTGTGAACGTGCCTTAAGCTCGAGAACCTGACCAAGCAGAGTCAGTGAAATAATCACCGCTGCCGCCTCAAAGTAAACTGATACGCGACCCATAGACTTGAATGACGCAGGAAACACATCGGGCACCACCGTAGCGACTACACTATAAACAAAGGCTGCAAAAGTGCCCAAGCCAATCAAAGTCCACATATTCGGGCTGCGATTGATGATTGATCTTACGCCTCTCTGAAAGAATGGCATGCCTGCCCAAAGCACTACAGGCAATGTGAGCACAAGCTCGATCCAGCTCTGCGTAGCCATGCTGAACCACTGCAAACGGTGGCCTGCCATCGCAAGAACAGTAACGACGATGGTCAGTGGTAGCGTCCAGATAAACCTTTGTCTGAAATCCCGCAACTCAGGATCTTCGCCCTCCTCCAGACTCGGCATCTCAGGCTCCAGTGCCATGCCGCATTTTGGGCATGCTCCGGCATGGTCCTGACGCACTTCCGGATGCATCGGGCAGGTATATACTGTCCCGGCGTTATTAATATTGGCTGGCCATGGGGTTGTTATCAGCTTTTTGGTCTCGGCCGTATCGTGGTCTTGGTGATGGGCATGGCTATGGAGTGCTGCAGAGCGGTCCACATACTTGGCTGGCTTGGCTTCGAACGCATGCTGGCAATGTGTTGAGCAAAAGAAATATTTTTTGCCTGCGTGAACGGCGCTGCCCGTAGCCGACGGCTCTTCCACCGTCATTCCACATACTGGATCAATAGCCATGATTGTTCCCTTGGTGATAGCGCTATTACTCTTAACCCATCAACACCACTACGAATTGACAGGCTCGCTTCTCATCGGATGTATGCTTCCGTCGCGTAGCGGCGCATCATGCGGTGACTGTTAAAGTAGGAAGCATTTTTGCTGATAGCGCATTTCATTACTTTAATCCAGTTGCTCCGATCATTGCTGTAATAGAGAGGAAGCACTATTTGCTCAAGTTTATCGTATAACTCATGCCCGTTATTATCGGCCATTCCTGCTACATCGCCAATCGCCCAGCCGGTCACGCCTTCGATACACCCCTCGATCCACCAGCCATCAAGCACCGAGAGACTGGGCACGCCATTGAGCGCGGCTTTCATGCCGCTGGTACCAGAGGCTTCTAGCGGCGGCAAGGGCGTATTGAGCCACACATCCGCCCCCGCTGTCAGCAACTGCGCCAGCTCAATGTTGTAGTCAGGCAGGTAGGTGACCGAAATCGCCCCAGCCAAGTCGCGGGCATGCACATGCAACTGTTCAATCAGGCGCTTGCCGTTTTCATCTTGCGGATGTGCCTTGCCGGCCAGTACGATCTGGAATGGATAATGGTGAGCGATTGCCTTCAGTCTTTCAATGTCGGAGAACAGCAGGTCCGGACGTTTGTAGGCAGTCATACGTCGCGCGAAGCCGATAATCGGCAGCTTTGGATCCAGCGAGATTCCAGTGAGAGTTTGCACTTTCTCGATCAGATGCTGTTTCGCTTGAACATGCGATTCCCAGATCGCCGTATCAGGAATGCAACAATCGGCCCGCATCAGCAACTGGGGTTCATGGCACCAGCTGGGAATGTAATGGTTGTATAGCTGGCGGAAACTTTCTGCCGCCCATGTATATGGGTGCACGCCATTGGTGATAGCATGTACCCGATAGCCGGGAAACATTGCATTTGATACCTCTGCATGTTTTTTGGCAACGCCATTGACATATTCACTCAAGTTCAGCGCCAGCCGCGTCATGTTCAGATTGTCTTCGCCAGCCAAGTGCTTAATTCCCTCAATGTCAACGCCATTGTCGAGCACCCTCTGCACCAAGTCATAGGCAAAGCGGTCATGGCCTGCTTCGATCGGGGTGTGGGTGGTAAAGCTGCACAGGTCACGTACTCTGGGGAGGTCATAAAGCGATTCACCCGGTCTGACATCCTCGGTTGGATAGGCATAGCGGTGTAGCAATTCCAGCCCAAGCAGAGCAGAGTGCCCCTCATTCATGTGATAATGACGGACTGTGAAACCGAGGGCTTGCAACATCCGAACGCCGCCGATCCCGAGCACAATCTCCTGCTTGAGCCGGTAGGCTGTATCACCGCCGTACAAGTAATGCGTGATCTCGCGATCCTCAGGAGGATTCTCGTTCAAGTCGGTATCCAGCAACAGCACCGGCTGGCGCCCGCCCATATGGCCCTCGACCACATACAGCCAGGCGCCTATCCATACAGTGCGTCCTTCGATTGACACTGCAATCTTGGCATCGAGCGCACGCGCCCAGTGCTCCGGCTCCCAGAAGACTGCCTGCTCAACCTGCCGGCCATGGGCATCAATCTGCTGCTGAAAATAGCCGGCACGGCTCACCAGGCTTACCGCCACTATGGGTATCATGAGATCAGCCGCGGACCGTATCGTGTCTCCAGCAAGCACACCCAAGCCACCGGCATAAGTCAGGATTTCGTTGCGTAGCGCAATTTCCATAGAGAAGTATGCAACGCGCGGTTCATGGATGAATTCGTCTAGCATGATTAGTCTTTTAAGCCTTAGTCCGATAAATCAGACCACGACATTCCATCGTTGCTAGAACGCATAAGTCAGTGAGATAACAATGAACAAAAATCTGCCCGCTGCAGCAGGTTGTTAGTCACGCCGCCCAGCACCCATTCGCGTAAGCGGCTATGCCCATAGGCACCTGCAATCACGATATCGATATCTTGTTTTTTAGCGATGGACATTAATTGCGTCGCATCATCATCTTTCGAGGGTGAGACTAGATATTCGGCTGAAACGCCGTGCCGCTTAAGCCAATCAACCACTTCTTTAAGGCGTTTGGTCACAGTCGCAATCTCTTTCTCGGCAGCAATCGCAACAACAGTCACATGCTCGGCCTGTTTTAGCAGTGGCAACGCATCCACGATTGCCCGTCTGGCCTCACGCGTATCTTTCCATCCCACCAGCATCCGCTCCAGTTTCATTTTTTTTGCCGCAACCGGCACAGCCAGGACAGGACGTCCAGATTGCAGGATAAGCTCCCCGGCATTTACACCAATAGGGCCTTCATAAAAATCGCTCGGTGCAATTTCCGTAATGACGATATCGGCACTGCATGCCTCCCCCGCTATGTATGCAGACAAGGAGCCCATTGTCACCGTTGAACGCCACTCAACGGCTTTAGGATAGTCCTTGAATGCTGTTCTAAATGCTGCTTCAGCATCGGCTATTTCTTTAGTTACTTTTTCATGTTCCTGATTAAGGAAGTCCAGAAGCGCATAACCCTGGCCATATATTGTCTGCGTTGGCTGGCCTGCAGCAATGCCAATCACATCTGCATGAAAGCGTTCTGCAAGCTCACTGGCAATTTGTAGAGCAGCTGCATTTGAACGCCCAAGCTGCAAATGCACCATCAAGGTCTGGTAGGTCATCATCTAATCCTTTTTCTTTTTATCCTTACGTCCGTCATGTCTACGCTCTTCCCAGCGCTCATCATAGCGGTCATCTCTATGATCACGACGGTCATCCCAGCGCTCGTCATAGCGATCACGATGATACTCGCGATAAGTCGGAACATATTCATGATGGTACCAGCTATCCCGCACAAAGTAGACCCGCTCGCCACAAGCATGATATTTATGACAATGTTTACGCCAATTTTTTGCATGGCCAGGAGGTACGCGCATATAGATCGGCTCGCGCTCCACATATACGCGCTCAATTATTCTTGGATGACGATAGATAACAACTGGCGGAGGGTAAGGATAATCGCCAATATCAATCCGGCCATAAAATCCCGGCTGACCAATAGTCACCGAAACTCCGACATCGGTGGCCAATGCTGGGGTGGTAAAAGCAGTAACAGACATCGCTGCCAGAATCAGAAGCCTTTTCATATTAAATCTCCATTTGTGGATATTGATTAACCATTTCTGTAGTTTCATTTTCTTTTCACCTTGCTGCTCTGTAAAATCTCAATCACTTCATCATCATCCACTTGCGGAAAGTATTGATAAAACTGTCCGACAGCCTGGAAATTATCAGGCGCTGCAAGACAGACCACTTCATCTGCTAGGCCGGCTATTTTTTTCAAGGTGTCCGGTGGCGCCACCGGTACTGCACATATGAGCTTGGCCGGGTTTTTGTTGCGCAGCCCGTGTAGTGCGCAAATCATGGTGGATCCCGTTGCAAGGCCGTCATCAATGACAATCACAATGCGCCCGGCGGGGCTGATTGGGGGATGCGCCGGTGTGTATAACGCGCGGCGCTTATAGATAGTATCCAGCTGTGTCTGTCTTTCGGCCTCGATATATTCGCTGTCAGCGCCTACAGATTCGGCATGGTCTGCAACGTAGGTCCAGCCGCTTTCATCCACCGAGCCAATAGCCAGTTCCCCATACAACGGCGCGCGCAGCTTGCGAACCAGCACAACGTCGTAATCACCCCCCAGTTTTTCGGCAATGATTTTTGCCATAAAGACCGATCCCCGAGGGATAGCGAGAATCAATGGGTTCTTGTCGCGGTAATCTTTGAGCTTTTCCGCTAGCTTTAATGCAGCTTCTTCACGATCATAAAACATGATGAAACCTCGCTTTAATTGATAATGGGTTTAAGCAGATCGATTTTAAATTCCGTCTCATACGGCGGTACATTGCATTCAATAATGTCGGGTGGCGCCACATCAAGCCGGACGCCAGCGATATCAACCCTGACCGGCAGCTTGTTTGCGCCGCGATCCACCAATACTGCAGTGCGGATTTCGGCTGCCTGTTTTCTTGCCAGGTATTCCACCGCACGCAGCATGGAATGGCCGTGAAACATAACATCATCCACTACCAATACCGTCGTGTCCCTGAGATCGAGCGACGCCTGCATGGGGCTTTCAGTGAGCTTTGTTTCAGGGTGCAGCAGCGTCAAATCATCCGCATAGCGTTTAATCTGCAAATTCATCAAGGAAATGTTCGCCAAATCAAACTGGCTCATCAGTTTTTTATGCAGCATCTCAGCCAGCGGGGCGCCGCGACGCAGTATGCCCACAATCATGATGCGCTCTTTTGCTGTCAGAAAACCGGCGGCCTGCCACGCCATGTTGTCGAGTACGGCATCGAGTTGCGCTGTCTGATAAAGACAGGTTCTTTCTCCTGATGGCGCAAAATCCAATTTTCGACTCCTGGCCTATAAAAACTTATTTTGCAGTTTACGTACCATCTGCCACGCAAACAAACCTCGGCCAAACCACTTCCCGATGCGGCTGGGCCGCAATATTTTCATTAAAACTGCGCCACCGCCTGCCATTAACAGCGGGTGTGCCTTGATATACCTTATTGCTGCAAGCCCCTTGTCCGCCATTGCTAACGCAGGGCGCAATGTATCAACGGTCTGCACCAACTGCATACGTTGCGCTTCAGCCTCGGAAACCAGACGTTCACGCCGTTGTGCCAGCTTTAAGAGTTTTTTGTTCATGTTCTGTTTTTTCTGCAGGAATCATCTCAATCGGAGTCAAGTTTTTCCTTATCTTTAAGCAACTCCAGCAGGCTCGAAGAAAAAAGTTTAGGCTTGGTTTTGGCCATGTGCATGGCAAAACCGCCTGCCAGCGCTCCCGCCAGCAGAAAAAGCCCGGCCAGCGAACCTAATGCGATCAGGCGGTGTGTTTCCCAGAAGGCAACCACAAGGAAAATTGCCGCCAGCACCAGACCCACTGCAAAGAAAAACATGGCAGTCAGATACAAGGCCACCAATGAAAACAAGCGTTCCCTATCTTCCTCCAGGTCTGTGGACAATAGCTCAAGCCGCGTATATGCAACATCAACTAAAGTTGACGCGAACGCAGCCAAAGAGCCAAGCAAGCCTTTGCTCTCTTCAGCCATAATAAATTTATCTATCTAAATTTATTAACGGCGGCCTATTAGCAAGCCGACAATCAAGCCAACGCTAGCGGCAAAGCCAATCGATTTCCATGGGTTCTCATGCACATACTCATCAGTCACCTTGGCAGCTTCTTTGGTCTTGGCAACGACAACTGATTGCGCCTCAGCTATTCTGGCTTTAGCAGCCTTCAGAGATTCCTCAGTCTTGACTCGCAACTCGGCAACCTTCTCTCCTCCTTGGTTAGCCGTTGCTTTAAGCAGGGCCTCTGCATCTGCCACCACTACTTTAAAATCGTTGACCAACATCTCTTTACTAACATCACTTGGTAATATGTCCATGACTTTCTCCTTATTAATATTTCATTAGTAGCATAATGCTATTTATTGCTTGCGACTGACTTGCTACTGTAAGACAGGCGCTATAGCTCGAAGTTGCAACCATCACCCCCAACCCTCATTGCGATGTATCATCTTCAGGATCTGCTTCATGAGGCGGTTCCAGAACCGGCCACCAGAACACGATTTTCTGATGTTTTTTAATGTTAACACGCACCCACTGCTGTTTTGTGTCTCCGTTATGCTCGGCGATAATCAAATATTTCCCTTGTGGCAGATTCGCAAACAGGTATGGGCCATCTGTAACAACATCCAGCACTACGTTTTTATGTAAATCCTGGATCTGCACCTTCACGCTCGCTATAAATTCCTCATGTTGCTTTAGTTTTTGCACGA
The DNA here is from genome assembly GCA_044228245.1 of Methylotenera sp. Lineage (GTDB taxonomy): Bacteria > Pseudomonadota > Gammaproteobacteria > Burkholderiales > Methylophilaceae > Methylotenera_A. The sequence goes on along the minus strand of JBGAVG010000002.1, from coordinate 226,078 downwards.
AAGCTATTTCTAAAGGATAGTTTTTGGCGATGCCTCTCATCGTTTCAGCCTCAGATTCGCCAATGCCTCCAGTAATATAAGTAACATCACCAGCTTGCTGTTCTTGTGCAGCCATCGGGACAGACATCAACGTACCCTCCGGCAACGCAACATTGAAAATTGCGGCACCTATCGCAAGTGTGACCAAAAAATCTGCGGCTTTCATTTTTATATCCTTATTTTTACTTAATTATCTTGATGATCTTTAATATCGTTGCCATTTAATACGTCCTTAAGTGGCGTAACGTCGCCGCATGCTTAACGGGCCGCATCGTAATCTTCAGGCAGTGTCTGCCAACATCTTCCACCATGCTAAAAAACAACTCGCAGGCAAACTGTTTGCCATTCACGGCTGTCACCTCATAGCGATGCCCTGCAATGGAGAGAAAACGCAAATAAGGGTTAACTTTTTCATCCATTACCAGCGGCATATTGGCCAACTGCGGTAATATCCTGGCGATTGGCTGCCACTTTAGCTTTTCTGGCTCACAGCCCAGCAACTCGGCACTCGCTGTGTTGCAGTCCAGAATCATGCCATTCTCAAGCAGCAGCAGCTCCGCCAGCCTGCCCTTGTTGCCCTCAAGACCCATGCTATCAAACTCCAGGCCATGGTCACGTATATAGCTTTCCTGAGTGATCTCAGTTTGCCTTGTCTGAGTGCAATCTGATTGATCATTCATTTGTCCTGCTCCGCTTCCTCTGCTTCAGCTTCCAGCCAGTCTTGAATCTCATGGCCTGGCTCATAACCCCGTGTTTCCGCCTTGTAATAAGCGCGTACCGCAATGCGGGCGCATAAATCATTGTCATTCGATTCTGGAACCTTCTCCATGCCGCTCACCGGTATAGGATTTCTTACTTTTTTCTGCGTCGCTTTTGAGAGCTCCACCACAATCTCCTTTCAATGAAAAAAGTCGACGGTACCAAGAGGAAGGGGATTGCAGCCAGACGCTGCATGGCCGTACCGTCGATGATTGCAATTTACTTGACTGGTCACAGCGAGTAAATTCGTGCAAGCACGTAAGGGCTTGCCCTTATATGGATGCAGTTTTATAGACAGGTATGCGCTTTTTAACTAGACTGTGTTAACCATCAATCCAGATTCACAAATTAGGATATTCTTGACGAACCCGCTTGAAGAACTAAGCTTTCTGACCTTGTTTAATGCCGCCGCCGATGCCATGCTGCTGGTGGACGCGACCGGACATGTTATTCAGGCAAACTCCGCAGCGCAGTTGCTGCTGGAGTATGCCGAAGATGCTATATGCGGCCTTGAAGTTGAGGCGTTATTGCCATTCAGGTTTCGTGAAGCTCACCGTCAATACCGGCAGGCCTTTTACAGCAAGCCCGAAAAACGCTCAATGGGCCACGGCCGGGACCTGTTCGCACTTAGCCGCAGCGGCAAGGAGCTGGCTGTCGATATCGGCTTAAGCCCCATACAAACAAAGCAGCAGCTATTCACCCTGATCACCTTTTACCCTGCTGATAAGCGCCGTCAGGTAGAGCAGGCATTGCGTGCCAGCGAAGAACGGCTGCGGCTGGCCAAGCAGGCAGCAGGGTTTGGCATTTTTGATTTCGATGCCAAACACAACGTGATTCACTGGGATGAAAGAATGCGTGAACTTTGGGGCGAAGACTCTGGCGATTCAATCAGTTATGAAAAGTTTGTGGCGGCAATAAACCCGATAGATCGTGAAATCAGGCGATCAGCGCTTGAACGCGCGTCCGATCCCGCCGGCAATGGTGAATTCAAGGTGGAGTACCGCGTGACTAACCCTAAGGATGGCATTGAACGCTGGGTAGCCGTCGCAGGCCGCATGCACTTCGAAGATGGGCACGCGACCCGGCTGATAGGTATAGCGAGGGATGTAACAGAACGCAAGACTAATGAAAAAAAATTACAGGCGCTGCGCACAGAAACTGAACATGTTTATAAACAGCAGGTGGCGGCACGCACGGCGTCGGCCATTGCGCATGAGCTTAATCAGCCGCTAGGCGCAATATCGGCCTATGGCGAGGTGGCATTGCATGCACTGCAAAATGAATCTATTGACCAGCAAAAACTGAGGCGCGCGCTGCAAGGCTGCGTAGATCAGGCACATCGCGCCGGGCGAAGTTTGCACGAATTGCTGGCCTTTCTGCTAAAAGGTGAATTGGTCACCGAAAAGCTAAACATCAATGTGATCGTAAAAGATGCGCTGGACATTGTTCGCAGTAACGGCTACGGAGATTTTCAATCGGTATTGAAACTGGATCCTGATATGCCTGACGTGCTCTGCAACCGGACGCAAATACAAAAAGTGCTGGTAAACCTGCTCAGAAATTCTGTCGAAGCTATGCAAGGTGCAGGCATGCCCTCATCTGACATTACCATTATCGCGCGCACCAATCAGGATATCAACATGGCGCATGTTACGGTGCAGGATAGCGGCCCCGGGCTTAATGCAGAAACAGCCAAACGCATTTTTGATCCTTTTTTTACCACCAAGGCTACCGGTATTGGTATGGGACTTGCCATTAGCCGCGCACTGATCGAGGCTAATGGCGGAAAACTCTGGCTTGAGCCGGATGTCAAGTCTGGCGCGATATTTCACTTTACGCTACCATTTGCGCCATGAATAATTCCACCGCGACTGTTTTTATCATTGATGACGATCCCGCCATACGGGATGCTCTGTCGTTAATGATTGAGCAGGAACATATCGCAGTAGCCACTTTTGAGAATGCCGAGGCATTTCTTGCCAACTGCCAGTCTGAGTGTTATGGCTGCGCCATTATCGATATCCGCATGCCGGGCATGGATGGCATGCAGCTTCAGGAAGTGCTTTCGAAGCGCAATATACACCTGCCGGTTATTTTTCTTACCGGGCATGGCGACATTCCCATGAGCGTTCAGGCGATAAAGGCCGGCGCGATGGATTTTCTCACCAAACCGGTCACACGTGAGAAACTTTTGGCTTCTGTCCGATTGGCCATTCAGAAATCCGAAAGAATATTGTCAGAAAATGCCTACCATCAGGAAGCGCTCTCGCGCCTTGCAGATTTAACTGACCGCGAACGGGATGTGATGCTGCTCGCTATTCAAGGCCATCCCAACAAAGACATCGCCCGTAAACTGGGGATTAGCCATCGTACGGTGGAAATCCATAAATCCAAAATCATGCATAAGACAGGCGCCACCAATTTGCTTGATCTTGCCCGCATCGTCCACGAGGGCGAAGCCAGCAGCTGATTTCAGCCTGCTTCCACTGCCTTCGCCGCGTCAAAAAAACGTTACTTGATGCTGGAATAGTAAGTAGCGATGCCGTGTATCTCCGCGTCTGTCAACGTATGCCCCAGCAATGGCTGTGGAGAATAAGCTTCACGCACATTCTGCATCGCCTTGACCAGCTCCTCATACGATCTGCCGCCCAGCGGAGGTACACCTTCCTTGCCTTGTTTCCCGTCAGGGCCATGACAGGCTGCGCATGTCTGAATTTTTTCTGAGACTGCTGTATTTTTGGGTGCAGCATCAGTAGTGCTCTTCTGCGTAGTGCAACCCACCAAGGAAAGAAGAGAGATGCCAAGTATGATGTATTTCATAGGAACTCCTTAAATATTTCCAACAATCGAAAACTTGCAGCCTGATTGTAGCCCCGACGCTCCGATGATTGATATACGTGTCAGCGCGGATAACATGATGCTCGAATTCTTGTTACATTTAGCATCGGCTTTGATTGTACTTAAATCAAGCAATGTTATTAGAACTGGGAGCAGCTTCCATGTACTACATCGTTGAAACCGGCAAATCATTCAGCCAAGCCTCAACAGACCTTGAATCCGCAGTTAAGCGCCATAGCTTCGGCGTGCTGCACGTGCATGACTTAGGTGCCACGCTGCGCGGCAAAGGCATTGCATTTTCCGAGGAATGCAAGGTTTTCGAGGTCTGCAACCCAGTCCAGGCCGCAAAAGTGCTGTCGACCGACATGCGCCTTAACATGGCGTTGCCCTGCCGCATCTCCGTGTTTACTGAACTGGGAAAAACAAAAATCGGCCTGATTAAGCCTGGGCAGATGCTGTCTGCCTTATCCCGGGATGCCGTGCTGATTGAAGTAGCGAAAGAGGTTGAAGAAAAGACCATGCAAATGATTGATGAAGCAAGATAAATGTCTGTTACTTAAATTATCATGATCAACCGCCGACAATTTATACAATCGTGTGCTGTACTGGCAGCTTCTTATCCCGGAAGCCCTGCCCTAGCGGTAGATCATAGCTATCAGGTAGCGGCTGATCGCATCTGGAAACCTTACAACACATTGACAAAAAGCATATCTGAGCAGCGTCGCGAATGGATAAGAATGGCGACACTGGCTGCATCCAGCCACAATTCACAGCCTTGGAAGTTTTTATTGCGTGATAATTCAATCACTATCTTCCCTGACTATAAGCGACGCTGCCCGGCAGTTGATCCCGATGATAGTCACCTATTTAAGAGCTTAGGCTGTGCCGCCGAAAACCTCATCCATGTCGCAGCCGCCGATGGTTTTCATGCTCATGCGTATTTTGATCCTGCACAAGATGCAGTAGTCATTGAAATTGAGCGCACAGCTATCGCTAAGCATGATGCGCTATCCGCTGCAATTGCTAATCGCCGCTGCAGCCGTACGCCTTATGACGGCAAGCCGATTGCTGCATCTGTGCAAACTTCTTTAATAGCCGCTGCAACTTCAAAGGACATAACTCCACTGATTTTACAGTCACCCCAACAAATGGAGGCAATGCTCGAATATGTGCGCCAGGGAAACATTGCACAGTTTGACGACCCTGCCTTTGTTAAAGAACTGCGCGACTGGGTTCGGTTCAATCCTGCCGATGCGATCGCCACTGGAGACGGCTTGGCAGGCGAAGTCAGTGGACAGCCTGCAATCCCCGGCTGGCTGGGCCGCAGGCTTTTTGGTCTGATATCATCTGGCAAGAAACAGGCTGATGTTGATGCCAAGGCGATCCGCAGTTCTTCTGGAATTATCGCTTTTGTCGGAGCGCGCGACGACAAAGCAAGCTGGGTTGCCGCAGGCCGCGCCTACGAGCGATTTGCATTACAGGCAACCGCACACAATGTGCGCAATGCCTTCATTAATCAACCTATCGAAGTGCATTCTCTGCGACCTCAGCTACACGCCTGGCTTGGTGTGCCACAGCAGCACGTGCATTTAATTGCTCGCTATGGTAATGGGCAAGTCACGCCGCACAGTCTGCGCCGACCCGTCGAAGATGTCATCATCACATGAACATTAAACTGCTTATAGCGCCAGCGCTCGCTTACTTCGCGCTGGTATTCAGCGCGGGATTTTTGCTAGGCACGGTACGCGTCATCTGGCTAGTGCCGCAGTTAGGTATACGAATGGCTGAACTGTGCGAGATCCCTGTCATGCTATTAGTTTCATTTTTCACCGCATATTGGGTATGCAGGCGCTTTGCCGTACCTCCAGAATCCATAGCAAGACTTATCATCGGAATAACAGCGCTTATCTGTCTGATCATTGTAGAGTTTACGTTTGTGCTCGGGCTGCAGGGAATTACAATTCGCGAATACATCGAAAACCGGGATCCTCTCTCAGGAGGCATCTACGCGCTCAGTCTGATTTTATTTGCGCTCATGCCTTTATTAGCGAATCGTTCTGGATAAGCATTTGCATGGACGCCAAATCTGGAGTTTATGCTGTTTTGTTATCAATATACGTGCTTGCGCGGATTACCTGATAATCAAATTCTTGCTAATGTGCAGAAAATGTTATGCAGAATAAGCAGTAAATTAGGGGGTAATCAGATGTTGCCATTGCCTGGATTAGAGATGACCATTTTTGAAACGATACTGGCAAGACGCTCAGTGCGCAGCTATACAGCGCAGCCGGTCGATATTGCAACCGTGCGCACCCTGCTGCAAGCGGCTGTGCGGGCGCCGACAGCTATCCATCAGGAACCTTGGGCTTTTGTCATCATTCAGGACAGGAAGCTGCTTCAGAATCTGTCAGATCAGGCCAAGCCGTTATTTCTTGCACAAGTTGGGCAGCATGCGCGCGCGCGTTCCGGGCATATATTGGATGTATTTGAGAAGCCGGATTTCAATATTTTTTATGATGCCGGTACGCTTATCCTGATCTGCGGCAGAACAACGGCTACTTTTTACGAGGCAGATTGCTGGCTGGCCGCAGAAAACCTGATGCTGGCAGCCTGCGCTATGGGGCTTGGCACTTGCATCATTGGCAGCGCCCTGCCCGCTTTGAATATACCTGAGGTAAAAACCAGGCTAGGCATTCCCAAAGACTTTTCAGTAGTTGTGCCCGTCACTCTGGGATACCCGATGGATGAAACTGCACCAGTTTCGAGAAAGCCCCCGGTCGTGCTAACCAGTTTTCCATCAGCAATAAGTAATTAAAGTGGGTTCCGTATCTACGCTAAAAATGAGTTCTTTGAGAGGAAATTAATATGTACAAACAGATTCTTTGCCCGGTAGATGGCAGTTCATCCTCCAACTGCGGCATGGCTGAAGCGATTAAGCTTGCAAAAGATCAGAATGCCAAACTCCGCTTTTTGCATGTAGTGGATATGTACTTTCCCGTTCTGGATGCAACAGGCGATTTCAATGTGGTCAACATTGACGATATTTTGCGTAAAAATGGCAAAAAAGTCCTGAAAAAAGCGGAAGCAGCCGCAATTAAAGCGGGCGTGACAGCTGATTGCGAAATGGTTGAAGCCATTGGCGCACGTATTTCTAAATTGGTAGTAAACCAGGCCAAGGCGTGGCCGGCAGATTTGATCGTAATAGGTACGCATGGCTTGCGCGGGGTTGAACGTTTGGTGATGGGAAGCGATGCTGAAACCATCGTGCGGACGAGTCCCGTTCCCGTATTGCTGGTAAGAGACAGTCAGGCGGAGAGGAAACATTCATGATTGCACAACTTAACCCGGTAACCGAACGTGAATGACGCCCTGACATCTTCTGCGCTTACTGAGCGGGAACTCCAGGGTATTGATGCCTATTGGCGTGCCTGTAATTACCTGGCTGCCGGCATGATTTATCTGCGCGACAACCCATTATTAAAAGCACCGCTCAAGCCGGAACATATCAAACAGCGCTTGCTGGGCCATTGGGGCTCGAGTCCCGGGTTAAGCTTCGCCTACATCCACATTAACCGCCTGATCAACAAGTACGACCTGAATGCCATTTTTCTTGCAGGCCCCGGTCACGGCGCACCGGGCGTATTGGGGCCGGCCTATCTGGAAGGCACCTACAGTGAGATCTACCCCAACAAGGGCGAGGATGAAGAAGGCCTGCGCCAGTTTTTCAAGGAGTTCTCGTTCCCCGGCGGCATCGGCAGCCATTGCACGCCAGAGATGCCAGGCTCAGTCCACGAAGGTGGCGAGCTGGGTTACAGCATTTCACATGCTTTTGGCGCCGCTTACGACAATCCTGATTTACTGGTCACGGTGATGGTGGGCGATGGCGAGTCTGAGACCGGCCCGCTGGCGACTTCCTGGCATTCCAACAAGTTTCTTAACCCGATCCGTGATGGCGCGGTGCTGCCAATCCTGCATCTAAACGGTTATAAGATCAACAACCCGACTATCCTTTCACGCATTTCGCACGAAGAACTTGAAAACCTGTTTATTGGTTATGGCTGGACACCCTATTTCGTTGAGGGCAGCGATCCCGCGACCATGCATCAGGCGATGGCTGCAACGCTGGAAGCATGTGTTGCAGTGATAAAAAGCATACAGGAAACCGCCCGTGCCAGTGGCAAGCCGACCCGCCCGCGCTGGCCGATGATTGTGCTGCGTAGCCCGAAAGGCTGGACTGGCCCCAAGGAAGTGGATAACCACAAGGTAGAAGGTTTCTGGCGCGCTCACCAGGTACCGCTGGGCAATGTGAAAGAAAACCCGGAACATTTGAAACAGCTGGAAGCTTGGCTGCGCAGCTATAAGCCAGAGGAATTGTTTAACGAAAATGGGCAGTTACGGCCGGAACTCAAGGCGCTCGCCCCACAGGGTAACCGCCGTATGAGCGCTAACCCACATGCCAATGGCGGCCTGTTACGCAAAGCCTTGCGTATGCCCAATTACCTTGACCATGCAATTAAATTGGACTCGCCAGGTAAATTGTCAGCCCCTAATACAAAACCGCTAGGCAAGTTTCTGCGTGACATCATGCATCTCAATATGCGCAACTTCCGTGTATTTGGCCCGGATGAAAACAGCTCCAACAAGCTGGATGATATCTACGAAGTCAGTAAAAAAACCTGGCTGGCAGATTATTTGCCGGAAGATGCCGATGGCGGCGAGCTCGCGCCCGACGGACGCGTGATGGAAATGCTGTCAGAACATACGGTAGAAGGCTGGCTGGAAGGCTATCTGCTGACTGGCCGCCATGGTTTCTTCTCTACCTACGAATCTTTTGTGCATGTGATTGATTCCATGTTCAACCAGCATGCCAAATGGCTCGCCATGTCCAAGGCGGTGCCTTGGCGCGCGCCGGTTTCTTCGCTCAACCTGCTGATTACTTCCACCGTCTGGCGACAGGATCATAACGGATTTACCCATCAGGATCCTGGCTTTCTCGACATCGTTGTGAACAAAAGCCCTGAGGTCACGCGCATCTACCTGCCGCCCGATGTGAATTGTCTGCTATCCGTGGCCAATCACTGCCTGAACAGCACCGATTATATCAACGTCATTGTCTGCGACAAGCAGAAGCATCTGCAATATCTGGACATGGATGCGGCCATCAAGCATTGCACCAAGGGCGTCGGCATCTGGGAATGGGCCAGCAATGATGCGGATGCCGAGCCGGATCTGGTGATGGCATGCGCTGGCGACATCCCCACTAAGGAAGCCTTGGCAGCCACTTTGTTACTGCGCGAACACTTTCCGCAACTTAAAATACGTTTCGTCAATGTCGTGGACCTGTATAAACTGACGCCAAACAGTGAACATCCGCACGGCCTTTCGGATCGTGATTTCGATAGTATATTTACAGCGGATAAGCCGATCATTTTCAATTTTCACGGCTATCCCTACCTGATTCACCGCCTGACTTACCGCCGCACCAATCACGACAATCTGCACGTGCGCGGCTACAAGGAAAAAGGCAGCATCAACACACCGCTGGAACTGGCGATTCAGAACGAAATTGACCGTTTCAGCCTGGCTATTGCGGCAATTAACCGCATTCCCGCCTTGCAGACGATTGGCGCACATGTGCAGGAGAAACTGCGCAACCGGCAGATTGAATGCCGTAACTATGCCTATGAATACGGTGTGGATTTGCCAGAAGAAGATAACTGGACCTGGTCAAATTAAGGGCCAATTTAATGGACAAGTTAAGCATACTCACCATCAACAGCGGCTCATCCAGCCTTAAGGCGTGCCTGTTTTCGGCCAGCGGCGAGCGACAAAACTTTCGCTATGCTTGCCAGAGCGGCTGTCAGCATGCCGAGGCATTTGATGCTTTGATGCGTGATTTAGGTGGCGCGCAACCGACGGTCGTCGGCCATCGGTTTGTGCACGGCGGAGAAATTACCGATGCCGCGCGCGACATCGATGCAGAGGAGCGTGCGCGGCTGGAGAGCATTACTTATCTCGCGCCATTGCATATGCCTGTTAATCTGCTGGGCGTGGATTTGTGCGCTGTGCGGTTTAACGTGCCTCAGATCGCCTGCTTTGACACGGCCTTTCACGCCACGTTGCCTGAGATGGCCTATCGCCTGCCGATTCCGCAGGCACTTAAACTCCGCCGCTACGGTTTCCACGGCCTGAATTACGCCCATGTCGCACGGCAGCTGCCCGAGCTGCTTGGCGCTGCCGCACAAGGCCGCATCGTAGTGGCGCATCTCGGCAATGGCGCCAGCCTGTGCCTGCTACAAAACCTGCGCTCGGTAGATACCAGCATGGGCTATACGCCAGCTGGCGGCATCCCCATGGCAACCCGCAGCGGCGACCTCGATCCCGGCGTCATGCTGGAACTCACCAAACGCTATAACGATACTGAGCTATCCACACTGGTTTATGAGCAGATGGGCTTGCTAGCGCTGTCAGACGGTGAAGATAGCGACATGTCCGCGCTGGTGAAAAGCAGCAGCAAGAGCGCCCGGTTCGCAGTGGAATATTTCGCGCATCAGGTGTGTAGTGCAATTGGCAGCTACGCCGCCAAGTCCGGCGGCATCGATGGCCTGGTTTTTACTGGCGGCATCGGCGAGCATTCAGCCCAGGTACGTGCACTGATCTGCGAACCGCTGGGGTTTCTTGGGTTCGGCCTGAATAAACAAGCCAATCAAATGAATTTAACAAGATTAAGCACACCCTCTTCCAAACCGGTTTTGCTGATACCCGCCGACGAAGAAGCCGAGATTGCAAGGCTAGCCGCAGGCCTGATGGCGACTATTCGCCCAAATAAAAACGACATGGAATTGCTAAATAATACACAAATAAACAACACACAGGTGGTGATGTCATAAACAACGAGAATCTGAGGAGATGAACGATGACAGCGCAAGTGATGCATAACAGGCATAAACAAAAGAGAGAAAGCTCGAATACGGCACACCTCATCCTGCGCAGGATATTTAAGGGATATGAAGGTGCGTTTACGATTAAACTTTGGGATCACACTGTGCTGCAAATCGGTGATGGCGTTTCTGCATTCACGCTGACCTTTCACGCTTCTCATGTATTGCGCGATCTGGTGCTGTTTCACGACCCGATTCGCCTGGCTGAGGCCTATTTTGACGGTGCCGTTGAAGTCGCGGGTGACTTTAATGCCGCAATGGGCTTGCGCTACTATCTGGAAGATTTAAAGTTACCCTTGCAGGAAAAACTATTGCTGGTTTTCCGTGCGCTCTCACTTGGCAACCACAAGTCCAGGCCGCGGAAAAAAACGAGAAAGCCAGCCAATACCATGCGTCAGAATGATATTGAATCGATCGCATTTCATTACGATGTTTCCAATGAATTCTACAAGCTTTGGCTGGATGATCATATGGTGTACTCCTGCGCCTATTTTGAAACTCCCGAGCAGGATTTGGAGGCTGCACAACGCAATAAACTGGATTACATCTGTCGCAAATTGCGCTTACAGAAAGGCGAATCCTATCTTGATATCGGCTGCGGCTGGGGCGCACTAGCCTGCTGGGCAGCCAAGCATTACGGCGTTCGCGCGCATGGCATCACCCTGAGCCGCAACCAATTTGAGTATGCAAGCAAGGAAGTGAAAAGACAAGGATTGGAAGGCCAGGTCACGATCGAGATGCGCAATTACCGCGACCTTCCCCGTGAAGCGACCTATGACAAAGTATCCAGCATCGGCATGTTCGAACATGTCGGTCTGAAAAATTTGCCGGAATATTTTTCAATCGTACATCAGGTATTAAAGCCTGGCGGCCTGTTTCTAAATCACGGCATTACTTCAGCCGAGCCTGACTGGGGTCATAGCACTTCTACCCAGTTCATCAACCGTCATGTGTTTCCTGATGGCGAACTGGACATCGTAAGTAATATTCAGCGCCGTATGGAGGATGCAAAATTTGAAATTTTTGATGTGGAAGGCTTACGGCCACACTATGCTTTCACCTTGCGGCACTGGGTGAACCGTCTGGATGCAAAGAGTGAAGAAGCCATTCGTCTGGTAGGCGAACGGACTTATCGGATCTGGCGGCTATATATGACAGGTAGCGCCTTGCAGTTTGAGCAGGGCGCGACGGGTATTTACCAGATATTGGCCGAGCGTAAAGTGGATGGAATGCCGCACCTGCCACTGACCCGGAGCGATCTTTATGTGTCAAAAAAACCAACTGAATAACAAGGAGAACCATCATGACAATTGGAGCAATTTGTAATCGTGAAGTGATCACTGTACAGCGAGATGCGACCGTGTTGCATGCCGCCATGCTGATGCGTCAGTACCATGTAGGCGATGTGGTTGTGATTGAAAACCGCAAAGATGTGACGGTTCCTATCGGCATCGTAACCGACCGTGACGTGGTTGTAGAAGTGGTTGCAACTGAGCTTGATACTGCCGTCATTACTGTCGGCGACATCATGGTAGCCAGCCTTGCCGTGGTAAAGGATAGCACGGGCGTGCTAGAGGCTATCCAGCTCATGACCAGTAAAGGGGTAAGGCGCTTACCTGTTGTCGATGACGGCGGAAGCCTGATGGGCATTGTGACACTGGATGATTTGTTGCTTTTACTGGCAAAAGAGTTTGGCGCGCTAAGTAAACTAGTAGCTCGTGAACAGAAAAATGAAGCCAGTAGAAGACGTTAGAAAATAAACCTGAAACGAAAGGAAGCACACCATGAGTATCAATAAAACACCATCAGGCGTTCACGCTGTTAGCCACGACCGACCGCTTTTTGAGCAGGATATCGATGCCTACAAAAGTAAAGGCAAATTATCCGAGCCAACGATCTGCCCGCAATGTGGCGCCGTGTATCATGAGGGGCGCTGGCAATGGATAGAAACCTCTGCCGATGCAGAAAAGGAATCTTGCCCAGCCTGCCGTCGTGTGCATGACAACCAACCTGCAGGATTTATCACTTTACAAGGACCATTCTTTAATACCCATTGTGAAGAAATCAGGCGCTTAATCCAGCATCATGCAGAACATGAGCGTGCTGAACACCCGCTGAAACGTATCATGGCGATAGAAAATAGAGGTGGTGCCATGTTAGTAACGACGACAGACACCCACCTTGCGCGCGGCATTGGTGAAGCTGTGCGTCATGCTTACCAGGGCGAATTGAAAGTAGATCACGTTTCAGGCGAGAATCTGGTGCGCGTTCACTGGAGCCGCTGATGTTAAATAAGCAAGGTGCAAGGCGTTTTCTGGTGGTACTGCTTGTGCTATTAGGGGCAGCCTTAATTTTTCTGGCAACCGAAGCCTGGACTGGCGTGGTACTGATCACGCTTGGTATTTTGATTGAAGCGATTGGCATTGCCATGAGGCATAAATGAAGGCAATGGTGCTGGATTCGGCAAACAGCCCGTTGCGGCTGGCCGAATTGCCGATGCCAGTACCGAAAGAAAATGAAGTGTTGCTGAAAGTGCATGCCTGCGGTGTTTGCCGTACCGACCTGCATGTGTTGGATGGTGAGCTTGCAAACCCAAAATACCCACTTATTTTAGGTCATGAGACCGTCGGCAGCGTTGTGGATAAAGGGCAAAAAGTTGAGCGGTTTACGATTGGCCAGCGTCTGGGCGTGCCATGGCTAGGCCATGCCTGCGGGCAGTGCCGTTATTGCACAAACAACCACGAGAACCTGTGTGACAACGCGCTGTTTACGGGCTATACCTTGAACGGCGGCTATGCCGAATATACGGTAGCAGACCAACGCTACTGCTTTCCTATACCAGACATCTATTCTGATGTAGAGGCCGCGCCGCTGTTATGCGCCGGACTGATCGGTTACCGTGCCTTGATAGCCGCTGGTGACGCGCAGCGTCTGGGCATTTATGGCTTCGGAGCGGCTGCCCATATCATTGCCCAGGCCGCGCATTATCAAGGCCGTAAAATCTTTGCCTTTACCAAGCCTGGAGACGTCGCCGGTCAGCAGTTTGCCATTGCACTTGGTGCGACCTGGGCGGGTGATTCAAGTATGCCTCCACCGGAAGAAATGGACGCCGTCATTATTTTTGCTCCAGTGGGGGCATTGATTCCGCAGGCGCTACGCCATACTGCCAAAGGCGGCATCGTGGTGTGCGCTGGCATTCACATGAGCGATATCCCGCAATTCCCCTACTCCACACTTTGGGGCGAGCGCACCGTGCGCTCCATCGCCAACCTCACCCGCCAAGATGGCGAAGAATTTTTAGCGCTGGCGCCAAAAATCGGAATACATACCGAAGTGGAAACGTTTCCATTATCCTCCGCTAACGAAGCCCTTGAACTGCTAAGGCAGGGAAAAATACGCGGAGCTGCAGTTTTAGTGCCGTAGTTTTGCTAACGGCTTGGTAACATCATCAAATTGTAGATGCCGGCCTGTTCGCGCGCGTTTTTTCGCGCCGGCTCTGGCACGTGATGCAGCGCTTCGCCGTGGGATACGCAGTGAGCCGCTCAAAGGAAATATCATCGCCGCAATCGATACATACGCCATAAGTACCGGTTTGAATGCGGTCCAGAGCCGTGTTCAGGTCACGTGCTTTTTGTAAATGCAGGCCAATAATCGCATTGTCAACATCAACGATGGTGTCGGCAACAGCTTCATCATCAACATCGGCGGCACCCCCGTCTATCTCATTAATGCTGGCCTTTAATTGAGGATCCATCTCCTGCTGCGTTTCATCGACTAAGCTTTCAAGCTCCAGTTCCATTATTTTCTGCAATACATCAATTTGCTGCTTGGTAATTTTTGTCATCATATTTCCCCGATCATTATTTTTTGCATTAAAGTTTTTTACTTATTTAATCGCTTGCAAATGAAACGCAAGATTCACCAAAGTCGTTTCAAACTAGGTGCTGGAACTCTCATCTGCACCTTCATCTGACTCTTCGGTTTCCGGTAAGCGTTTTGGTTCATGCTGCTTTATTTCGCCTCGCAGCTTGTGCGCATAATCTTTAAGCTGGCGTATTGCCGCATCAAAGGCGTCACGCAAGGCCACGTAAACATCTTCGGCGTGGTTTCGGGTCACGATAATCTCGTTGCCCGGCACACCGATATCAATGCGCACGCTAAATTGTTTGCCCTGCTGGCTATGTTTGTGCGGCATTTCTACCGCAACCCGGCAGGAAGTAATATGGTCGAAAAATTCCTCGAGTTTTTCCACCTTGGCGCGAATCCGCGCCTCCAGCGCTTCCGAGTGGTCGACGCCATGAACTGTCAGCTTTAACGGGCTTTGCATGTTTTTCTCCTCATAATTCGAATCGGATTAACAAAGGTTTTTTGTTTACTTTCTATCTGCTTCAGGCATCAATATTCGCGCAAGGTCTGCCTGGATTCTTTACGCTGAGACAAAGTTTTTAGCTCCGTGCTCGAAAATTTGTAATAGCGCGTATTCAAATATAGTGCGACGTCAGCGATATCTTCTTCACGCCAGCCTAGCTTGGCATAGGCCTGCCAGCGGTTTACCTGCGCTTTAAGGCTTTTCCAGTCGGTCGCCAGCTTTTGCTCACGCCAATGAATTTGCAAGCTATGGCATGTATTGCAGTGTGTTGAGTAAAGCAACTCACCCCGCGATTCATCAGGTGCTCTGGCATGCGCCGAAGACGCCATGCCACAGCATAGGCTCAATGCAAAAAACAACCGCTTTATTACACGCATCGGATTTTCCTCATTCACATTGGCTTCCTAAAAGACCGTGCCTGCAAAACCGCCAATCCAAACTTAACAATACTTAGTATCAATATATAGAACTTTGGCTGATGAAAAAATTAGTGCGAACACGTAGTTCCAGCATAAATCATCAGCGCAAATCGCCCGCACCCATCACATGGTGCTTTTAATTAAGGTGCGCAATTCGGCCAGAGGACGCGTGTTGAGCACATCTTCCCTCTCCAGCCAACCGCGCCGCGCCTGCCCAACCCCGTAGCGCAAATTAAAAAACTCATAGCAACTATGCGCATCCGAATTGATGCTGATTAAAACACCTTCTTCCTTCGCCATTTGGCAGTAAGTGTCAAGTAAATCAAGACGTTCAGGATGCGCATTAAGCTCAAGAAAACAGCCGCGGTTTTTGGCCTGCCGGATGATACGCAGCATATCGACATCGTAAGGCGCCCTTTTTTCCAGGAGCCGTCCCGTGGGATGTGCCAGCAGGGTGAAATGCGGATGCTCCATGGCGCGAATAATGCGTTCAGTCTGTTTGATACGCGATAGATCAAACTTGCTGTGAACTGCACCAACTACCAGATCAAGACGGCCCAGCACTTTATCCGGCAGGTCTAAGCTGCCATCTTCAAGGATATCGACCTCGATGCCTTTAAGCAAGGTGATGCCGCTAAGCTCCGAATTAAGCCGGTCTATCTCGTCGCACTGGCGCAACAACCGCTCAGGATCTAGGCCATGGGCAACGGTGAGGCGGCGGGAATGCTCGGTGATAGCAAGGTATTCAAACCCCATTTTCTGTGCCGCCAGTGCCATGTCGCGCAAGCTGTCGTGGCCGTCGGTAGCTTTAGTATGCGCGTGGAGATCGCCTTTAAGGTCTGCTATCTCCACCAGTTTTGGCAGCCGTCCGGCACGGGCAGCCTCAATCTCGCCACGATCCTCACGCAGTTCCGGCGGGATATACGGTAGGCCAACAGCGCGATAGACCGATTCCTCCGTCTCGCCAGCAATAGGTTTATCGGCACGGAATACGCCATACTCACTGACTTTGAGTCCAAGCTTCTGGGCGATGCGACGGATGGCGATGTTATGCGCTTTGGAGCCTGTAAAATAGTGTAAAGCCGCACCATAGCTTGTTTCATCTACGACGCGCAAATCCGCTTGCAACCCGCATTTGAGCGTCACTGTAGCGCGTGTGCTGCCGGTAGCAAACACTTCGGCAATTTCATCGTAAGCCGTGAAATGCCGCATCACAGCATCAGGCGCAGAGGAAGTTGCCAGAATGTCCAGGTCGCCTATCGTTTCGCGCATACGCCGAAAACTGCCAGCCACTACCACATGATTGACGTTTGGGCTCTTCTGCAGATAAGCAACAAGCGATTCGGCGTACTGCGCAGCCGTCGCCAGCTTAAAGCGCCGAGATTGGCTGGCATGCGCTTCCACCGCCTTCAGAATATTTAACTCGGTCTTCTCGCCGAAGCCGGGCAGATTTCTGATGCGGCCGTCACGCGCCGCCCGATGCAGCTGTTCCACCGTCTGCACATCAAGGTGATGGTAAAGTGCTTTAACCCGTTTCGGGCCAAGTCCGGGAACATGCAATAACTCGGTGATGGCGGGCGGCAGCTCACTACGCAGCCTCTGCAACAAACTGCAGCGTCCGGTAGAAACGATCTCGATAATTTTGCCAGCGAGGTCTTCGCCAATCCCTGGCAACTGGGTCAGGTCAAAATCTTTTTTTAGTAATGCCCTTACATCCTGCGGCAACTCACTTAAGATATGTGCCGCTTTGCGGTAGGCCAAGATGCGGAACCGATTGGCGGCTTCAATCTCCAGCAGGTCGGCGATTTCTTCGAAAATTGCTGCGATATCCGCATTATGCACTGGCATAACTGCTTTTTATTAATTGCATCTGGCTTGGCATTGAAACCTTTAAGTCTTTGATTTCATACGCTCGCTAACACCATCAGGTGTTAGCGAGGCTAGAAACAAGACCTTTTACTGAACCGCGATATTACGCTTTTTAGATGATTCCAGCTTAGGCAACGTAATCTCCAGAATGCCATCTTTGAGGTTTGCAACCGTTTTTGAGGCATCTACATTTGCAGGCACTGTAATGGAACGTGCAAAGGAAGAGCTGGAAATTTCGTGCCGATGATAATCGCCCTTTTCCTCTTTTTTCTCGCTTCTGGATTGCCCTTTAATAGATAGCACATTATCGGCAAGCGACACGCTGATGTCTTTCTTTTCAATCCCGGGAATCTCAGCACGTACCAGCACCTCATTATCCCGATCCACCACGTCCAGACTTGGCATGCGCATCCCTTCGGCCTCAAACAAATTGTCCAGTGCCGGGAAGTCACTCCAGCGCCTCAGTGATGGCCAGCCGCGTCCAAAAAAGCGGTCAAATGCGCGTTCCATCTCGGCAATGGGGTGCTGCAGTGCAGGCCAAGAGGATTTTGCTGTTTCTTTGCCTTCAGTCTTTACAGGAACGTTTCCTTTGTTATCTGTGTCCATGAGTTTCTCCTTTAATTATAAATAGAACTATTTTCATCATTGTTTGTTTAATTTAAGTAAGTATTTAAGTAAGTGCCTCTTTGCAATCAATTGCTCGAAAGACAATACGCGGGCAATGTCAGCCAGAATCTTCGCTTCGACGCAGAAACGTTAACTCGGAATCAGCCGCCTGACATTCATATCTACGGGGGGGGGTATGGACATCATGGCTGCATCTCCGCTTCGGCTTCAAGCCAGTCCTGAATCTCATGTCCTGGTTCATAGCCGCGCGCCTCTGCTTTATAATATGCAGACACTGCAATACGGGAAGCCATGTCCTCGTTATTAAGCGCTTCCTTTGACTCAATCTCACTTCTAGGGCTCGCTGGGCTTTTTCCAGTTGCTTTTGAAGATTTCACTTTTAAAGGGCTCACTCTGTCTCCTCTTTAACGTACTGACATCAAAATTGAAGTCGGCGGCACTAATCTCATGCAGAGATTAGACAACTATGCGTTGTTAGGCATGCGCCGCCGATATATGCAATGTAATGAACTGACGAATGCATGTAAATTCGTGCAAGCACGTAAGGGCTAGCCCTTATATGCTGGCAACTGGTCACTGTGGCAGCCTTGCTGTTATGATGCCAACGTTATGTGTCAATGATGTCATCCCAAGTTCTGGCTGATAGAAAAGAGAGTATAGAATTGCGTTTTATATGGCCAGCCATTGTGGCGTTTTATCTGCCTCTTGCAATGGCGGAACCGCTTGAATTCCCCGTTGCAGGCGGCGTATTTGAATACACCGTTCAGCCCGGGGATTATCTGATCAAGATCGGCGCGCGGTTTGGTGTGGCGGCCACAGTGCTGTCACGCGAGAATGGCCTGAAGTACGACGCCAAGCTGATGCCGGGCAAGAAGTTGATCATCGACAACCGGCACATTGTGCCGGAGGTGCGGGAGGAAGGACTGCTCATCAACCTGCCGCAGCGCATGTTGTATTATTTTCGCGACTGGGAGCTGGTAGCCGCCTACCCGGTGGGATTGGGCAAGCCGAGCTGGCCGACGCCGGCAGGCGAGTTCACTGTGACCAGCAAGGCGGTCGACAAGACCTGGCGCGTACCGAAATCCATTCAGGAGGAGATGCGGCGCGAAGGCAAACTGGTCAGGACGGAAGTGCCGCCAGGCCCCGATAATCCGCTCGGCAAGCACTGGCTGGGGCTCAGCCTGACATCAATCGGCATTCACGGCACCATCGCGCCGGCCAGCATTTATCATTTCCAGAGCCATGGCTGCATCCGCTTGCATTCTGATGATATTGAGGCGTTATTTGCGCAGATAGAGCGCGGCGCGACTGGCAGTATAATTTATGCTCCGCTGTTGCTGACTGAATCGGACGGGCGCATTTTTGTTGAGGCGCATCGGGATATTTATAACAAAAGCGATGTCTCACTGGCGGCGCTTGAGCAGCTGGCACATGATGCAATGCTAAGCGATCGGATTGACTGGTTACGTGCCGCAGATGTGCTGGAGCAGAAAGACAGCATTGCGCGCGACGTGACGCTTTACTTCCAAACCCCATGAAATTAAGGATAAACTATCATAATGAGTAATCAAATTTCCAAGACACGGCGGGATCTGCTTAAAGCAGGCATGGCGTTCGCGCTCACCGGACTGGGTGCACGCCCCGCTCTCGCCGCTTTCGAACAAGGTAAAACAGCAGTGCGCGAGTTGGCTTTCTACAACCTGCACACTGGCGAAAACCTTAAAACGGTTTACTGGGCCGAGGGTGATTACTTGCCTGACGCGCTGGCTGACATCAATCATATTCTGCGCGATTACCGCAATGATCAGATACTCCCGATCGAGACACCTCTACTTGATCTGCTGCATGGCCTCCACAGCACACTAGGCACCACGCAACCGTTTCATATCATATCTGGCTATCGTTCTCCAGCCACTAATGCCTCTCTAGCCGCCAATTCAGATGGAGTTGCCAAGGGCAGCCTGCACATGCAGGCCAAAGCGGTCGATCTTTATATCGAAGGAGTTCCTTTGGCTGAATTGCGGCGCGCTGCCATTGCTTTGCGTGGGGGTGGCGTCGGCTATTATCCAAAATCCAATTTCGTGCATGTCGATATTGGTCGAATTCGCAGCTGGTAACGTAAAACAAATATCATCATCTGCGCTGAGACTGGTCAATCTCAGCGCCATTTTTGTAGCGCTTGCTTCTATATCTGTCTGGCAGTGTGTTAATCTTTTATCATTCAGAAAAATATTGGGGCCTTGATGAACGACCGTATCCAGCAATTGCTTGACCAGATTACCGTGCTTGAGGACGAATTGCGTACAGCACTCAGCGAACAGCCATCCAGCATGTTTTTTCAAATTAAGGGGAAACGCGTTGAGTTTGAGCAATCCATCAAAGAAACACACCGCCGGCTTAAAATGAATTTCTTCCGCTGGCTGGTGACTTATCGCCCACAGAATCTGATTACCGGCCCAATCATTTACTCGATGATTATTCCATTAGTCATTACGGATGTATTCATTACCTTTTATCAACTGACTTGCTTTCCGATTTACGGCATCAAAAAAGTACGTCGTGCTGATTACATTATCTTTGATCGACACCAACTTAATTACCTGAATTTTATAGAAAAATTTCACTGCACTTATTGCGCCTACGGCGCCGGCATGATTGCCTATATCAGTGAAATCGTGGCGCGTACCGAGCAATATTTCTGCCCCATCAAACATGCACGAAAAATTCTCGGCACGCATGCCCGTTCGGTTTTTAGATTTCGGCGAAGCGGAAAACTATGAAGCAAAGCTTGAGGAATACCGTATTGCACTAAATAAAGAACGCTAGAAAGGGAAAAATAAAATGAAATTAAAATTTCTCGGCGCGACCGGAACCGTCACCGGATCCAAATACCTGCTTACCTGTGAAACCGAGTCAGGCGGCATGATGCGTATTCTGGTTGATTGCGGACTATTTCAGGGGCTGAAACAGTTACGACTCAGAAACTGGGCGCAGCTGCCAGTCAGCCCGAAAGATATAGATGTGGTGGTGCTGACGCATGCCCATATCGACCACAGTGGCTACCTGCCGCTGCTGGTAAAAAACGGATTCTCCGGTAAGGTATATTGTACTGAGGCCACGCGTGATTTATGCGAAATTCTGCTGCCGGATTCGGCACACTTGCAAGAAGAAGAAGCCGAATACGCCAACCGGCGGGGGTTTTCCAAGCATCACCCGGCGTTACCGCTGTATACGCAGGAAGATGCAGAAGCGGCGCTAAAACTGCTCACCCCGGTTGCTTTTGAACAGGACGTTAATTTGGATGGTGGATTGACGCTAAGGTTCTCGCCTAATGGGCATATTCTGGGTTCCGCCTTCGTGCGTATTCACAACAAAAAAACCTCTATTCTGTTTTCTGGCGACATTGGTCGGCCCAATGACATTTTAATGAAATCGCCGATGCGCATTAAGCAGGCTGATTACCTGGTGCTTGAATCCACTTATGGCAATCGCCTGCATGATAGAACCGATCCACAAATCAAGCTGGCTGCGATTATCAATAAAACGGCAAAGCGCAGGGGCATTATCCTTATTCCTGTGTTTGCAGTCGGACGCGCGCAAGAACTGCTATATTACATTCATCTGCTTAAATCATCAGGCGCCATCGCTAATGACATCCCCGTTTACCTGAATAGCCCGATGGCGGTGGATGCCACAGAGATATTCCGCCATCATCGCGGTGAACATCGGCTGAGCCCGGAGCAATGCAGCGCACTTTTTCATACGGCGCGCATGGTGAATAGTGTCGAGGAATCCAAGCGGCTGAACATAACCAAGGGGCCGATGATTATCCTGTCCGCAAGCGGCATGGCTTCAGGCGGGCGTGTCGTGCATCATTTGAAGGCATTTGCGCCCAAGCCCAATAATACGATTCTGTTTGTGGGCTTTCAGGCCGCCGGCACACGCGGCTCCGCCATGCTGGATGGCGCTGAAAGCATCAAGATTCATGGTGAATATATTCCCGTACGCGCCAATGTCGAGTTTATTTCAAACCTTTCCGCGCATGCGGACTATTCAGAGATTCTGGATTGGCTGGGCGGCTTTGAAAAGGCGCCAAAGCAGACGTTTATCACTCACGGCGAGCCGGTTGCGGCAGACGCCATGCGGCTTCATATCGAAGAGACACTGCGTTGGCAGGTTGTTGTGCCGGATTACCTTGAAACTGTAACTTTGAACTAATCAGATTGATTGCAGCAATAAAATCATTTCTTGCGGGTTACTTGTCTAGGGTCAGCCGATTTTGGTTCAGCCGATTAATGATATCGCGTGCTTCTAGCGCCACCTCTGAAGCTGTAAGCCCCACCGGGCCGATGCCTTTTTCAACCAGTGCATCGGCGGCTGCACCATGCACATAAACCCCTAGTTTCGCTGCTTGCAGGCCATTTAAGCCCTGCGCCATCAAGCTGCCGATAATGCCGCTCAGCACATCGCCGGTGCCGCCGCTGGCCAGCCCGACGTTGCCGCTGGTGTTGATAAACCAGTCGCCTCCATGATGCGCGCAAACACTGCCAGCGCCTTTAAGCACACAGGTAACACGCAGCGTTTTAGCTAGCTTAAGTGCGCTCTCGATACGGTTTTGCTGAATATGTTCACTACTGGTATCAAGCAGCCTCGCAGCTTCACCTGGGTGTGGTGTGATGACGCTTTCAGCATTGCGGCTGACAACGATAGCAGCCAAATGCAGATGGCTGGCAATCAGGTTGAGCGCATCTGCATCAAGCAAGAGGGATATATCTTTGCTTAACCAAAATTCCAGCAGTTCTATCGCCGCATTCGACTGCCCTAGCCCTGGGCCAATCACGACACAATCCAGCTGAGTTAACTGGCTAAGCGCTGCTGGCGAACGCAGCATGATTTCCGGCTGGCACATATCCACGCTCGGCGCATCTTTGCTTAGCATAGCGGCATATACGCGCCCTGCTCCGCAATGTACAGCAGCCCGCGCCGCCAGCAAGGTTGCGCCGACCATGCCGGCATCGCCGCCAATAATTGCCACGCTGCCAAAAGCACCTTTATGCGCATCACGGTCACGCGGCGGCAAAGCAGGTTGAAACATGCTTTGTACTAGCAAATGAGGGGTTGTCGATTCAGTCTTGATAATAGGTCATCCTAAAGGTGGGTAACGAAATTGATCCATAATCAGCATCCGCTGATTAGCCCTGAGGCTCTGCCGCCCTCACAGAGGTTCGAGTCAACCAGATTTCCAGCAAGGCTATGGTAACAGTAAGTATCACGGGGCCTAAAATAAGGCCTGCAGGGCCAAACAGCAGCAGGCCGCCGACAATTGACATAAAAGCGAGAATGGTGTGAAGTTTAAGCCGGTTTCCTACAAAAATTGGTCTAAGTAGATTGTCAATTGTGCCGACCACAAGCATACCCCATAACGTAAGAATCAAGGCGCTGCCCATATCCCCTTCCAAAGCCAGAAATAGCGCTGCAGGGGCCCAGATGACAGAAGTGCCCAACATGGGCACAATAGCCAGCAAACTCATTACCAAGCCCCAAAGCAATGGTGCTGGCAAACCCAGCCACCAGAACATTAGCCCACCCAGACACCCTTGCACAACCGCAATGGCAAACGTTCCGTAAACGATAGCATGAATAGTGTCGCCGACCTGATTAAACAGTCTGCCCATCTCCGTCTGTGTGAGTGGCGACAATGCCATCATGGACTTGAGCGCTAGGTGTCGGTCTCGAAGGAAAAAGAAAAGTACATAAAAAACCAGGATAAACCCCAATACCTGTAGTAGTGAGCCCTTGACAATGGCGCCCACGACTGAGCCCAGCTTGGCATTGAGTGTTTTGACGATTTCAGGAAAATTCACATACCGCTCAATTTTATTTAGAATTGGTGCCAATTTCGGCTGTGTCTCAAGTACACGCCGCCATTCACCAGAATCAACCTTGCTCTCGATTAGCTGCGATCCTTTTATCACCTGCTCTAGCAGCTGCTCCCCGACGAATACCGCAGGTACAACGACGATAAAGCCGATGATCAAGATAGAAATCAGCGCAGCAACAGTAGAGTACCTAACTTTAGCTTCAAGCCAGCGCTGTAAAGGGGCAAACATAACCGCCAATGTCAGCGCCCAGACAATCACCGGCAAAAACGGTGCAACCAACCTGTAACATAAGTAAACGCCTAAAGCAGTCACTATCATCAGTACAAGCGTATGCACATGATTGAGTGAACTCCAATCATTTTCGCTGGCAGTTGCTGTTTGCTTGGTTTCTAGTTTGCTCATTCTTTGATCACCGGCTGTTAGTACTTCTTTTTCCAACGTGCCTTAATTATCGCTCATTTGAATACCCTATTACACCTAAAAAAAATCTAACCAATCCATACGCCACCCATGAAGCAATACGTTTAACGATATTGCCACGTCCCCAATCCTGCTCTGCCACACGATGCGCGCCCTCTTGCGTTGATACAAGAATGTCGGCTCTAAGCGCATTGGCAAAGGCGGCATCCAGCACAATCACGTTGGCTTCGCGCGCCAATAACAAGCTAAAAGGGTCGATATTGGACGAGCCTACCGTTGCCCACTCATTATCAATGACCGCAACCTTGCTGTGCATGAAACTTTTACGATATTCGTAAATTTCGATGCCATGCCTCAAAAACTCGCTGTAAAACGCATGTGCGGCAAACATCAGAAAATATTCCATACGCCCCTGCAGCAATAGCTTCACGGCAACCCCGCGTTGAGCCGCGTCTAATAGCGCCTGCCGAAATCTTTTACCGGGCACAAAATAAGCATTGGCAATAACGATTTCGGATTTAGCCTGTGCGATTGCCTCCAGATAAGCGTCTTCAATGTCACGCCTGTGCAGCAAATTGTCACGCAGCACAAAAGCGGCTTTTATGCCGTCTTTTATTCTCTGCTGTCGGACCGGTTTGGCAGAATCCATGCTCGCGCTTAACAGATGCAGCCTCGCATGATGTCGCCAGAGCTTGTGTACGCTCGCAGTGATGGCCGGCAGCAGTGCGCCTTCCAGACGCACTGCATAATCAACGCGCGGTGGCACATTGAAAGGCGTATGGCTTTTCGGAATATCATAGTCATCAATGATATTGATACCGCCGACAAAACCGATCGTGCCATCAATCACCGCCACTTTGCGGTGCAAGCGCCGCAAGCGGTTCTTCTTAAATGTCCACGGAGATATTTTGGGACGGTAAAACATCACCTGCACACCCGCCCTCTCCAATTCACGCACATAGGTTTTTGGCAAGTCCTTGCATCCGAATCCATCCAGCAATACATGCACATGCACACCGCGCCGTGCGGCTTGTTTAAGCGCATTGCCAATCAGCATGCCTGTTGCATCTGCCTGGTAGATATAGGTTTGCAGATAAACTTCTTTGGTGGCATTCGTGATGGCCGCCTCTAAGGCAGGAAAATACTCAGCGCCATTGCGTAGCAGCTTGATCCGGTTACCACTCACAAAATGGGTCATAATATATGCGTCATATTTTAGTTAGCGTCGCAGTCAGTATCGCATGGTCAGAGACTTTGACGAAATGCGCCCCAGAATGCACTTCCGCATGCCTGATCTGAAATCCCCGTACATAAATACGGTCCAGTTTCAACATTGGCAGCCATGACGGAAAGCTGCGCGCGGTTTTACCTAGGTGATGCTCGAACACTTCGCGCATATGCAGGTGTGTTGCAAAATCGCGTGCAGACCGTGTGCTCCAGTCATTGAAATCACCCGCAATAATCAATGGTGCGTCAGGTGGTACATACCGCTCAATATACTCCGCTACCTCTGCCAATTGCTGGCGTCGCCAATGTGCGAACAAGCCCAGATGCACACAGATGGCGTGCAAAGGCATATCCCAATCAGGGATATTGATTTCGCAGTGCAACATACCGCGCTGCTCCAAAGTATGCGCAGAAATATCCTGATTGGCGGTTTTGACAATGGGGAATTTTGAAAGCAAGGCATTGCCATGATGGCCTGCAGGATATACGGAGTTTTTTCCATAGGCATAATCAGGCCAGACAGTATCCGCCAGATATTCAACCTGCCCTGATATCGACCATGTTTCAAAGCGCTGGCTATGTTTTGAATGCACATCCTGCACCTCCTGCAAAAAAATAACATCCGCATGCAATTTCCGCAGCAATTCACGCTGGCTTTGCAAGGCAAAGCGGGCGTTAAAATGCGTAAAGCCCTTGTGGGTGTTAAATGTCGCGATGCGTAGCGTGTTATGCAAAATCAGCCCATCAATTCAAAGTTGGCCATCTTAAGTCAATGCCAGTACAGCAAAATTCTAATCCAAGTACATCCGCTTATAGAATATCAACACATATTTTGTATCAAAAATACAACATAAAAAGCATTTTTGGTGGTTATTCTCATAATAAGCATAAGGCATTTGATACAAATCAAACTGCTTCACTTCTCAGACAAGTAAAGTTCAACCATCTTTTGATAGCAGTTAATTTTTTAGGGAGTTAGTTATGAAGAAAACGTTGTTAGCAGTAGCGCTTGCAGCAGCAGTATTTGCACCCGTTGCAGCACAAGCTGAAGCCGGTGATTGGGTAGTTCGTGCACGCGCAGTGAATGTTGCGCCGAATGAAGATAGCAAACTAGGCAAAACTGTGAACCAAAACGTAGCTCCTGTGATGTCACCAGGTGCTGAGTTGGCGGTAAGCGACAAAGTAATACCAGAATTAGACATTTCGTACTATTTTACAAAAAATATTGCGGCCGAATTAATCCTTGCCGTTGGCACACGTCACAATGTGAGTATCCAAAAAGAAGCTGGTGCAGTAGTTCCTAATCAAGATTTAGGTAGTGTAAATCTTTTGCCGCCTACTTTAACCGCTCAATGGCACTTCAATCCAGACCAAATGATTGATCCGTATGTTGGCGCTGGTATCAACTACACCATCATGCTAGACCGCAACTTGAAAGTTAATCGTGGTCCATTGGCTGGTAGTAAGATTAAAATTGATAGTGATAGCTGGGGTCCAGCTTTACAAGCGGGTGTTGATATCAACCTGAAAGACGGCTGGTTAATTAATGCCGACGTCAAATATGTTTGGTTAGATACTGATGTTAAATTAAAGAACCCGCTCGCAGGCAATGCTTGGACTAAGATTGACTCTTTAGATATCAATCCATGGGTAGTTGGTATCGGTATCGGTAAAAAATTCTAATCACCGCTTTTCAGTAGCTGGATTTAATCAGTCCAGACCCTTTGCCCCTGCCGTTATTGGTGGGGGTATTTTTTTGCCGAAGATTTTTATCTACGAAATTTTTAAGTACACCAGATCTTTACCTGATGTACCAGATCCATCCAGATTGCCCAGCCTGCCACGGCAGCCAACAAAAGCCCTGCCAGGCGCATACTGGTACCATCATTGAGCCATTTAACCCCGCTTTTGAGCCTGAGCCAAAGCCAGGGGCCGATAAACAGTGAAATGCTTGTGCCAGCCGCAAATGCAGCCATACTGAACGCACCATTGAATATATTGGCGCTTAACGATGCTACTAACAGTGCCGAATAAAGCAAGCCGCAAGGCATCAACGCCCACAGCATGCCCGTCATCACGATGCCGCCGGGCAGATTCGAAAGCTGCCGCACATGTGACCAGATATTACGGCCCAGATGGTCTGCCCAGACCGGCTGGCGGGCGTAGGTGAGTAGCATCAGCCCCCAGCACAGCACCAGTACGTGAAAAAATGTCCAAACAGGATGCAGTGCCGAAGTTTGACCGGAAAACCAGGCCAGGCTTTTAACTGAACCAGCCGCCACCGCGCCGAGACTGGCATAGCCGATTAAACGTCCGGCCTGGAATTTCCATAAATTATAACTTCCGCCCTGCCCGCTTTGAATGCTGGCGCACGCCGCGCCGCACATGGCAATGCAATGCGGTCCGCCGGCCAGCCCCATCAGAAACGTGGTAAGCGCAAGCGATGTTTGCATAAAAAAGGAAATTTAGATGATTTTAGAAAAGCGCGCTCGATTGCGATCGGTTTGCAGATAGCGGTCAAACAGCATAGCTACAGCACGCACGAAGAACCAGCCAGTGTCAGTGACCTGTATAGCGCCATCTTCGAGTTCTACCATACCTGTGCTTTCCAATTCTTTAATCGCTTCTAACTCGGTCGCAAAGTAACTTTTAAAATCAATCATATAAGCAAGTTCAATGGACTCGTATTGTAACCTACCTTGACACATCAGTGCCATAATCACGGCACGGCGCACCAGATCATCCCGCGACAATGCCAAACCGCGCACTACAGGGAAACGGCCTTGATTCAGGTAATCATAGTATTCTTCCAGCGTCTTGGCATTTTGGCTGTAGGTGGCGCCAATACGGCCTATCGATGAAACGCCCAGTCCGATCAGATCGCAATCAGGCTGCGTGCTGTAACCCTGAAAGTTGCGGTGCAGCCTGCCCTGCCGCTTGGCGATCGCCAGCGAGTCATTGGGTAGCGCGAAGTGATCCATGCCGACATACACATAGCCCGCATCCAGAAAAGTAGCAATGGCATCAGACAGCATGGAAACCTTTGCGGAAGCTGCTGGCAGTTCGTAAGCGTTAATGCGGCGCTGCGGCTTGAACCGTTCAGGCAAATGTGCGTAAGCGTAGAGCGCGATCCTGTCGGGCTTAAGCTCGACTACCTGCGCCAGCGTGCGTGCAAACGATTTGGATGTCTGCATCGGCAATCCGTAGATCAAATCGACGTTCACCGATTCAAACCCTAAGCGGCGCGCGGCTTCGACCAGTGAAAATACTTGTTCGGCCGGCTGGATGCGATGTACCGCTTTTTGTACATCCGGATCAAAATCCTGCACCCCGAAACTCAGCCGGTTAAACCCTAAGCTCGCCAAATGTGCCAGGCGTTTTTCATCGACCGTTCTTGGGTCTACTTCAATCGAATATTCGCCGCCAGGTGCCAGCACAAAGCTGCGACGCAGCATGGCCATCAGCTCGCTTAGCTCGTCGTCAGAGAAGAAAGTGGGCGTGCCACCCCCCAAGTGTAACTGGGTAATGGTCTGCCCTGCACCCAAATGGGCGATATGCAAGTCAACTTCATGGCTGAGGTGGCGCAGGTATTCCGCACTGCGCTCGTGATGTTTGGTCACGATCTTGTTGCATGCACAATAAAAGCAAAGCGACTCACAAAATGGAATGTGCACATAGATTGACAATGGCAACGCCATACCGCCGACACGCCGCTGATCCAGGGCTTGCTTGTATTCTTCTTCTGCAAAGGCTTCCACAAAGCGGTCAGCAGTGGGATATGACGTATAACGCGGGCCGGAAACATCATATTTCTGCAGCATTGCAGGCGTAATGGAGGGCGTTACGCCACCAACGCTCGCAGTAGCTACTTGTGCAACATTACTGGAAATCATTACCTTAAACCCCGCTTGGACAGGATGAAACTTTGCCACCTTTAGAGACAAAACTCCTTGATACAAATCAAACGACGGTACGTTAAGCATACAGACTATTCCGTATAATAATTTACCCCGAGTTCAAAATGTTGGGTAGAACCCTCTATGAATAAAAGCGATAAAACGGTATCCTTGAAAGATAGCGTTATATCTTAGAAAAACATGAATTCTGAAACCTTTAAAGTCGCTTGCTCAAACTGTAACCTGCGTGAAATCTGCATGCCGGTTGGCTTGAACTCAGAGGAGTTAGATAAGCTAGATGAAATCGTTGAAAAACGTCGTCGGGTAAAACAGGGTGAGCTGCTGTTTAGTAGCGGCGATACGTTCACTTCACTTTATGCCATACGCACAGGCTTTTTTAAAACCTGTATTTCAAGCGAAGACGGCCGCGAACAGGTAACCGGTTTTCAGATGGCTGGCGAAATCATCGGGCTGGATGGTATTGTGACGGATCGCCACAGCTGCAATGCTGTTGCGCTTGAAGACGCAGAAGTGTGCACGATGCCATTTGCCAGCATAGAAGACCTGTCGCGCGAGTTTCCAGTGCTGCAGCGCCATGTGCACAAAATGATGAGCCGTGAAATCGTGCGCGAGAATGGTGTGATGATGTTGCTGGGCAACATGCGCGCCGAGGAGCGTGTAGCGGCTTTTCTTTTGAATTTGGTGCAACGCCTGCATGCGCGCGGTTATTCGCAAACAGAACTCACCTTAAGGATGACGCGCGAAGAAATTGGCAGCTATCTCGGCTTGAAACTCGAAACTGTGAGCCGCACTTTTTCAAAGTTCAGTGAGGATGGCATTATTGAAATCAAACAGCGCTATGTGCGCATTCTTGATCCGGAAGCGCTCAAAAAAATATTCAATCCCCATATTTATTAAGCGCTTTGCTGATTACGCCAGATTTTTTAACAACATCCGCTATTCAATTCAACACCCAGTCGAACGATGACTTTGCAAAACATCCTCACTGTCACTGACCATAACCGCGATGTAGGCGGATTACGCTATGTTTATCCAGTTGTTTCACGTCGCGCTGGCGGCGTCTCGATCGGCATCAACCTCAACCCTAATAACGCCTGCAACTGGCGCTGTATTTATTGCAGTGTGCCGAATCTCACGCGCGGCACTCCGCCCCCTCTTGAGCTTGACGTTTTAGAGCAGGAACTGCGGGGGCTTTTAAGCGATGTGCTGCATGGTGATTTCATGCAGCGCCATGTCAGTGAAACTGATCGGCAACTGAAAGACATTGCCTTCTCAGGAAATGGCGAGCCAACCAGTGCAAAAGAGTTTCCACAAGCGGTGATGCTGGTCGAGCGGGTGTTAAAAGATTTTGATTTGCTAGATAAGATCAAGATTCGATTAATCACCAATGGCAGCATGATGGATAAACCCTCAGTGCTCGACAGCGTCAGCCATCTGGCACAATGCAACGGGGAAGTCTGGTTCAAGCTGGATGCGGGTACTAAAGAAGGCATCATGCGCATCAACGATGTCAATCTCAATCCACAAAGCCATATACAACGCCTCAAAAACTGCGCGGCAGCTTGCCCGACTTTTATTCAAACCTGCATGTTTGCGCTGGATGGCCAGCCACCCTCAGAGAGCGAGATTTCAGCTTATCTGGCGCTCGTCAGCCAGGTTAAAGAAGTTATTCAAGGTGTTCATCTATATGGCATCGCACGGCCATCCATGCAGGCAGAGGCCAAGCGCCTTGGTCACTTGCCTGCCGAATGGTTAGAGGCGGTGGCACAGCGTATACGTCAACTTGGTTTAACCGTGCAAGTTAGCCCATAACCCTAACAGCTTTTTCACTCCGATATAACCATCCGCGCCGTATCAGCCATTTTTCGAATTCGACTGCAATGAATACAACGCTTGATAAGGCAAGACACAGCGCAAGCTCGCTCATGCTCAGTGGTTCTGTTTTGAAGATGGGGTTAAATGCCGGCACGTAAATGGTTGCCATTTGCAGCATGAATGTGAGTAGCACAGCGAACAAAAGCATTGGATTAGAAAATATTCCAACGCTAAATAACGAATCTTTTTCAGTTCGAATGGCGAGCACATGCCCTAACTGGGAAAGGGTGAGAACGGTGAACACCATCGTCTGCCAATGGCTGGAATCGACATTAGCAGCTCCGCCATACAGCGCCCAGGCCTGAGTCAGCAAGCTTACGCCGCCCATCAGCAAGCCGACCCAGACCATGTGCTGCCACATGCCGTGCGCAAAGATGCTTTCGTGTATTGGGCGAGGCGGACGGCTCATGTTGCCGCGCTCGGCAGGCTCTGCCGTCAGCGCCAAGCCGGGCAGTCCGTCAGTCACCAGATTGATCCACAGGATGTGAATGGGTAATAACGGAATAGGCAAACCCAGAAACGGTGCCAGGAGAATAGTCCATATTTCTCCGGCATTGCTGGTCATGGTGTATTTAATGAATTTTCGGATGTTATCGAAAATTCGCCGGCCCTGACTGACTGCGTGCACAATGGTGGCGAAGTTGTCATCCAGCAGCACCATATGCGCCGCTTCCCGCGCTACGTCAGTGCCCCCTTTGCCCATCGCCACGCCAATATCTGCGGCTTTAAGGGCTGGCGCATCGTTGACACCGTCGCCGGTCATTGCCACTACTTCACCCTTGTCCTGCAAAGCCTGGACGATTTTGATTTTTTGGATAGGATCAACACGCGCATAAACCCGTACTTGTTCGACTTCCATTTCGAATGCCTGTTGATCCAGCCGTGCCAATTCGGCGCCAATCATCACCCGGCCAGTACTGTCATCAAGGATGCCGAGCTCGTGGGCGATGGCGCGGGCAGTGGCGGGATGATCGCCGGTAATCATCACCGGCGTAATGCCGGCCGATTTGCATAACGAAACGGCTTCTTTGGCTTCATGTCGTGGCGGGTCAATCAGGCCGATTAGCCCAAGAAATACCAGATTACGTTCCAATTCATCAGGCTGTTCACTATCTGGCAATGCAGTCCAGCTGCGGCAGGCAATAGCCAGCACACGCAGTCCATTAGCAGCCATCGCTTCAGCTTGTTGCAACAATGCCGCTTGGTCTATTGCCTCTTGTTCGCCGATCGAGGTCAGGATGCGGGTGCATTGCGGCACCAGCGACTCCGGCGAGCCTTTGGTGTAAGCGATGACGCCCTCCACCGTTCTGTGGAACGTGGTCATGCGCTTGCGTTCGGAATCGAAAGGCAGTTCTTTCAGCCTCGGCATCTCGCTCTCCAGCGCGGCTTTGTTCCAGCCTTCCTCTTGTGCAGCACGCAGCAAGGCTGCTTCGGTCGGCTCCCCATGTATTTTGCCGTGACGATCAAAATGCGCATCGTTACTCAATGCCAGCGCGTGGAACAAGG
The DNA here is from genome assembly GCA_044228245.1 of Methylotenera sp. GTDB lineage: Bacteria > Pseudomonadota > Gammaproteobacteria > Burkholderiales > Methylophilaceae > Methylotenera_A. Next base: position 193,390 of record JBGAVG010000002.1, on the reverse strand, counting down.
TATGCCAAGGTTCTGTCTTTTTTTCATCCTGCCATGTTTTACAAAGTTCACCATCGGCATACATGGCTGTTACGTGCATTTTGTTCTGCGTGAGTGTGCCAGTTTTATCAGAGCAGATAAAAGTCACTGATCCCAGCGTTTCTACTGCGGGCAAGCGGCGAATTAAAGCATGCTGCTTGACCATTTTGTGTGCGCCCAAGGCTAGCGAAATTGTGACGACGGCAGGCAGTGCTTCTGGTATGGCTGCCACCGCCAAGCTCACCGCAGTCATGAACATGAGTAGCAGCGGCTCACCTCGCAAAATGCCGATAACAAAAACCAATAGGCAAATGGCCAGCGCGGCCAGCGCCAGCCGCTGGCCGAAAGCCTTCAGGCGTTTTTGCAGCGGGGTTTTGGTTTCGTCGTCTTCACTGAGTAATGCAGCAATCTTGCCCAGTTCGCTGTGCATGCCGGTGGCCACCACCAATCCGCGCCCGCGCCCATAGGTGACAATGGTGCCTTTATATGCCAGACAGGTTTTGTCGCCTAAAGGTACGTCAATGACCGATAGAGGATGGATTTGTTTCTCCACGGCGACAGATTCACCAGTGAGTGCTGATTCGTCTATCCTGAGCTGCGCGGCTTCAAAGAGCCGAAAATCAGCCGGCACCACGTTGCCTGCTTCCAGCAACACGACATCTCCCGGCACCAGATCAGAGGCATTGACAGTTTCCACCTGACCATCTCGCAGTACTTGCGCACTGGCTTCGGACATACGTTTCAGCGCAGCCATTGCACGTTCCGCTCGATATTCCTGGATGAACCCAATCACCGCGTTAAGGATGACGATCACGATGATGGCGATGGTGTCCTGCACATCGCCAACGATGCCAGAAATAACGGCCGCTCCTATCAAAATAATAATCATGAAATCGGTGAACTGGTCGAGCAGCATGCGCCAGGACGAGCGGCCGCTTTTTTCATGCAGTGCATTTGGTCCGTGGCGTGCCATCCGTTCGGCTGCTTCGGCTGCGCTTAAGCCAGTCTGGTGGCTGGTTTCAAGCCGATGTGCGGCTTCATCTGCTGACAGCGTGTGCCAATGATGCTTTTCATGACCCATGTTGGAAGTGTACCCATGAGTTAAGGATATACAGCAGGAATAAACCCAGACTGATCCAGGTGAGCTTTAACACAGCACGCCGCTGTGGTCGGAAAATAAAGCCTACCGTCACCAGTGCACTCATCATGATGGCAGTAAAGGCTGTAAGCGCATGGCTGCTATCTACACTGGCAAGCAAGGGGGCTTTGGTATAAAACAAATCATCCACGGCCAGAATAAGGATATCAAACAAGTTGCTGCCCAGCAGATTAGCAATCGCCATATCCAGCGCACCGATGCGTAGCGCTGAAATGGTAACTGCGACTTCTGGCGCAGAAGTGACTGCAGCCACCAACAAGGTGCCGACGAAGCTTTGCCCCCAGCCCATCAATTCGGAGATGTCTTTGGCAACAAAAGGCAGCCATGAACCTGCTGCTATCACCGCCGTTGCCGCCAGTGCGTAACCAGTGAACGCTTGACGCAGCGTGACTTGCGGGTAGCGCTCTGCGGATGCTTCAGTATACGTATCTAAGGTGCGTTGCTCATAACGATGTATAGATCGCATCGCGGCGATATAAACCAGCATAATCAGTGGCGTATATAGCCCTACATGACCCAGCGCTGGACTCATCCCCGCATGATCGAGCAGCAAACTGAACCCTGCAAAGGCAATCAGTAACGCCCCTAATGCAGCAGATAAAATATGCCCCTGAGCGGCACGGCTATACAGGGTTTCTCGCTGATAGAGGACATCCAAAATGACAAGAATGGCTAGATTAAAAACAGTACTGCCCAGTACATCGCCAACGGCGATATTTGGTGTGCTGGCCGCCGTGACGGCGGAAATGCCAGTGACCAATTCCGGCAAAGAGGTTGCTGTCGCCAGCAGGATAAGACCTACCCAGGAGGCGGACATGCCGGTCTTCTCGGCAATGATGTCGCCATAGCGGGAGAGAAAATAACCTGCATAGCCAATGACGGCAAGGCATAGCAGAAGCTCTAGCCACAGTATCATATTGTAAAGAGTAACACGATAAGAACCCGGTTACAGCTTGGGTGAAATAAAAAAGCCAAATAATAAAGCGTTAGCGTGCGTCGGCTAGAAACCCTGCTACTGCACGCTTGAATGGCGTGATACGGCTGCCTATTCTTATAGCGCCTGCACGCAGCAATCGCGCTGGCGGACTGTCGCTTGCGTAAAGTTTTGCGATGGCATGCGTAGCAAGAAATAACGGGCGTGTGTCACGCCGATGCGCTTGCTCATAGCGCAAAAGAAGACTGTTTGATGCAATATCTTTACCTGATGCTAAGGCCGCCTTGATTTCGGCAGATAAGGTTGCAATGCCTTTTAAACCAAAGTTAAAACCATGTGCAGTCACTGGATGCATGCCTACAGCAGCATCACCCACTAAAGCAAACCTCTGCCCTACCAGACGTTTTGCATATACTGTGACTAACGGGTAAGCATGACGTGTTGAAACCAGACGCATCGCCCCAAGCCTGTGCTTGAAACGCGCAGAAACCTCTCGGTTAAAATCATCCTCCTGCATCTTCAGCAAGTTATCGATTTCTTTTGGCGGCAGCGTAATGACCACTGATGAGCGTGAGCCGTTCATTGGTAATAACGCTAAAGTTTGTCCGTAATCAAACCATTCCCATGCAGCATGTTCATGGGGTACTGCATGTCCCATCACGCAAACCATCATCGTCTTGCCAAAATCATGCATATCTGCGGCAATGCCCATAGCACGGCGTGTTTCAGAGAATCGACTGTCTGCGCCTATTAATAGGCTGGCCTCAACAATCTCATCATCAGCAAGCGTTATTTGCACACAATCTATTTTAGTCTGGAAGCTTTTTACTTGCGCCCCAGTTTTAAGTGTGATGGCTGGCGATGATTTCGCTGCATCGTAAGCCGCTTTGCGAATGAGGTGGTTTGAAATTAGATAACCCAGTTCGCTTTGCTTTGTATCGCGATGACCAATATTTAACGAGAAAAGGGATGAGCCATTGAACACCCGTGCATCCCGCAGCGGTGAAATCGCTTGCGGATCGATGCGTTCCCATAAGCCTAATTCCTGCATGAGCTTTGCCGAATGATGGGTAAGTGCTATCTCGCGGCCGTCAAAAGCTGGGGAAGCCAACGCAGTTTCAGCTTGTCGCTCAAGCACTATAACGCGCAAGCCTGTTTCGGCAAGTGCCTTAGCCAAACATAGGCCTGCTGGGCCGGCGCCAATAACTGCCACATCAGCATTCATCGTCATGGCCTCAAGGCTGTATAGACTTTTCCTGGCTTGGCTTAAGCCCGGTGGCAGCATGGTTACGCGCTTGCATTGCAGGAGCAAGTCCATCACGTTCGGCATTAAGTGTTTTATTAATCTCCATGCCTTTGCGGTAATAATCGTCTATCACTGGATCCGGGGTCCTTATTGCAAGGTATAAGGTAATAAAACCCGCAATGATGACCAATAGCGGGCCGGAGATAATAAGCCAGACATAGCCATATTGCCACCAGGATTTTGTATCTTTTTCGTTCATTGGATGATCCTTAATTTAGTTTTTAGGCCCTGGCTAATCTTATCTAGGCACTAAGAAAACTGATTTTTCAGTCACGACCTCTTTAGAATCAACCGACTCAACCTCAAACTGAATTTTATGTGAGCCAGATTCTGCCGAACCGTCAGGTATTTTTAAGCTCACGACAACCCAGCGCAAGTCTGCAGGTTTAACCGTAATGGTTTTACTGTATGCTTCATTTTTTGTATCTTTTTCACTACTTCTATCTTCCGTCACTATTTCCAGGTCTTTAAGGCCGGTCGCTGCAAGTCTATAGTGCTGGGTGGCTTCTGTCCCATTCATAATCTGCAGGCGATACACATTTTCTAATTTCCCATCGTCGGTCATGCGCGCCATCACACCGCGATCGCGAACCACATCCACCCTGAAAGATGTCCTGAGCCACAAGCTCATCAGCAAGCCGACAACCAGCAGGCCAAGAATGGCGCTGTAAATCAGAACGCGCGGCCGCATAATACGTTGCAACATTTGCTTGCGTGTCCAGTGATGCGTGAGTGCATTTTGCGTAGAATATTTAATCAAGCCACGCGGATACTCCATCTTATCCATGACCGTGTCGCATACATCGGCGCATGCCCCGCAACCGATGCACTCATATTGCAAGCCTTTGCGAATATCGATACCAGTTGGGCAAACCTGTACACACAGATTACAATCGATACAGGAGCCTAACTGCAGGCTCTTGCTATCAGCCTTGCGCGATCTGCCACCGCGCGGCTCGCCACGCGCTTCATCATAAGTCACGATTAAAGTGTCATCATCGAACATCGCACTTTGAAAGCGTGCGTATGGACACATGTATTTGCACACTTGCTCACGCAAAAAGCCCGCATTGCCGTAAGTGGCAAAGCCGTAAAAGAACACCCAGAATGTTTCCCATGGACCCAGGTTAACACTCAGCACTGCCTGGCCAAGCTCACGTATCGGCGTAAAGAAGCCTACAAAGGTAAATCCGGTCCATAGTGCAAAAAGAATCCACACAAATTGTTTGCAGGCTTTTTTGTATAGCTTTTTGCCTGACATTGCTGCTGCATCTAGCTTCATACGGGCAGCGCGATCCCCCTCGATTTTTCTTTCTATCCAGAGGAATATTTCTGTATAAACGGTTTGCGGGCAGGCATAGCCGCACCATAAGCGCCCCGCGACCGCAGTAAACAGGAAAAGTGACAGCGCGGAGATAATGAGAATTGCGGTCAGGTAGATCAGATCTTGCGGATACAAGACCAGATTAAAGATATAAAAACGTCTGGCTTCCAGATCAAACAGCAGCGCCTGGCGTTGACCCCACTGTACCCATGGCATGCCGTAAAAAAAAAGCTGGGTCAGCCATATGATGACCCAGCGCCATTTGGTAAAGAACCCCGAAACACTGCGTGGATAGACTTTATCTTGTGCCTTGTACAGCGAAATGACGACTTCATTTGTTGATGTCGTTTTTTCCGCTGTCTTAGCGGCAGGTACTTCGTTCATCCATCCAACTTTCTAAAACCAACTATTACTCAGGACTTGCTAAATTTACTTGCTAACAACACCACACAACGAAGCTATTTGTTTGACAAGCCCCATACATAGGCCGCCAATACCTGTAACTGTGCAGGGGTAAATTTCTCTTCCCAGGCAGGCATTTGATTAGTCTTACCTTCGTTGATACGCTTAATGATAGCGGCTTCGCCTGCGCCATGTAACCAGATCTTGTCGCTTAAGTTAGGTGCGCCGATATCCTGGTTTCCTTTGCCATCCGCGCCATGACAGGCTGCACATACGGCAAACTTCTCCTTACCCAATCCGGCGCGCGCTGCATCGTGAGAACTGCCGGAAAGGCTAAGCACGTAGTTGGCCACATTTTTCACATCTTCTTCTGTACCCAATGCTGCCCCCATCGGTGGCATCATACCCATACGGCCACCTGCGATAGTTTCATGAATTTTTTCTGGGCTACCGCCAAACAGCCAATCGCTATCTGTTAAGTTTGGAAAGCCGCGGCTACCTTTTGCATCGGAGCCATGGCATTGCGCACAGTTGTTCATGAACAGGCGCTCGCCAATGGCTCTGGCCTCAGGGTTTTTCGCCAGGTCTTCAGTTTTCATCGCAACGAATTTTGCGTAAAGCGGCTCTAATGCCTTGTTCGCAGTCGCCACCTCTTGCTCATATTGACCAGCAGAACTCCAGCCCAGCTTACCTGCATAACTACCTGCACCCGGATATAACGCCAAGTAAATCAGCGAAAAAACAATGGTAAGAATAAACATCCATACCCACCAGCGTGGCAGCGGATTATTCATCTCGCGAATATTTTCATCCCAGACATGTCCGCTGGTATTGTCTCCGCCGGTGCTTGCTACCTTGATTTTGCTGGTAAGCCACAGTAACAATCCACAACCTAAAATACCACCTACGGCGATGATTATGATAAACATTGGCCAAAAATTACTTGTAAAGTCACTCATTTTAATTTTCCTTTAATCTTCTTAACTTTGGTCATCTGTAAAGGGCAGGTTCGCTGCCTCTTTGAAGTCTGGTTTACTTCGATTCCGCCAGACCCACACGATGATGCCAATGAACACTATAAAACTGGCAACGGTAGCCAATATGCGGAGTGTATTCATATCCATTCACTTATTCCTATTCTGTCGCACTAATCAAGCTATTTCAGGTGAATGCCCAAGCCTTGCATGTAGGCAATCAATGCATCCATCTCCGTTTTGCCTTTAACAGATTCCGCTGCGCCTGCAATATCTGCATCAGTGTAAGGAACTCCCACCGCACGTAATGCTTTCATGTGGGCTGGGATGGCTTCCGCATCGACCAGATTTTTTTCTAACCAAGGATAGGCCGGCATAATGGACTCTGGCACTAAATCACGTGGTTGAATTAAGTGAATGCGATGCCAGTCATCGCTGTAACGGCCACCAACGCGTGCCAGGTCTGGACCGGTACGTTTGCTGCCCCACTGGAACGGATGGTCATATACCGACTCGCCAGCTACCGAATAATGCCCATAACGCAAGGTTTCCGCGCGGAACGGACGTATCATCTGTGAGTGACAGTTGTAGCAACCTTCACGCTGATAAATATCGCGTCCAGCAAGCTGAACAGGCGTGTAAGGCTTCAAGCCTGCAATCGGCTCTGTTGTGGACTTTTGAAAGAACAGTGGCACAATCTCCACCAGTCCGCCAAAAGCCACTACCACCAAAATTAGCACAATCATCAGAAAGTTATTGGTTTCAATTTTTTCGTGGCTGAAGCCACTTTTTGTATCGTGATTTGACATAATGGTTTTCCTTATACGTGAGCAGCAACAGGTGGGATAGCAACAACTGCAGCTTTACCGCTGGTTGCCGTCTTAATGACATTCCACAACATGATAGTCATGCCGCTTAAATAGAGTACGCCACCTAATAAACGAATAATGTAGTAAGGTGTTTTGGCTTTAACGCTTTCTACGAATGTATAGGTAAGCGTGCCGTCAGCATTAATAGAACGCCACATTAAGCCTTCCATCACGCCAGAAATCCATAGCGCAGCGATATACAGCACAATGCCGATAGTCGCCAGCCAGAAATGCAACTCGATTGCTTTAACGCTGTACATTTGTTTTTGACCAAACAGGCGAGGCACCATATAGTAAAGTGCGCCCATGGAAACCAGACCTACCCAGCCCAATGCGCCCGAGTGTACATGGCCTACAGTCCAGTCAGTGTAATGTGAAAGTGAGTTGACGGTTTTAATCGCCATCATCGGGCCTTCAAATGTACTCATGCCGTAGAAAGACAATGAAACGATCAGGAAGCGCAACACAGGGTCTGTGCGTAGTTTATGCCAGGCGCCTGACAAGGTCATCATGCCGTTGATCATGCCGCCCCAGCTAGGTGCCAGCAACACGAGTGAGAACACCATGCCTAAAGATTGCGTCCAGTCAGGCAATGCTGTGTAATGCAGGTGGTGGGGACCTGCCCACATATAGGTAAAAATCAGTGCCCAGAAGTGCACAATAGACAAGCTGTAAGAATATACAGGACGCTCTGCTTGCTTAGGTACAAAGTAGTACATCATGCCCAGGAAGCCGGCAGTCAGGAAGAAACCAACCGCGTTGTGACCATACCACCATTGCACCATGGCATCCTGCACGCCTGCATAAGCAGAGTAAGACTTCATCAATCCAGCCGGTATCGCTGCACTGTTAACGATATGCAACAAAGCTACAGTAAGGATAAACGCACCAAAGAACCAGTTAGCCACATAAATGTGCTTCACTTTGCGCTTGGCGATGGTACCGAAGAACACAATCGCGTAAGACACCCAGACCACGGCAATCAGCAGATCAATTGGCCATTCCAGTTCTGCGTACTCTTTACTTTGCGTGAAACCTAACGGCAAGGAAACGGCTGCAGCAAGAATCACCAGTTGCCAGCCCCAGAACGTAAATGAAGCCAGCTTCGGCATAAACAGCTTGGTCTGACAGGTACGCTGCACCACATAATAAGATGTGGCAAACAAGGCACATCCACCAAATGCAAAAATCACCGCATTGGTGTGCAGCGGCCGCAGACGGCCAAAGCTTGTCCATGGTAACCCGAGATTGAGTTCCGGCCAGACAAGTTGTGCGGCGATAATCACGCCTACCAACATGCCCACCACGCCCCAAACCGTGGCCATGATAGAAAACTGCCGTACGACGCCATCGTCATACGTAGCCGATTGAGTATTTAGGTCTTGCATTTAATCCCCCTTAAGTACTTATTGATAATTCTTTGCACATGCTGCCTGCGGCATTCTGCCGCACGACACCTTAAATCCATTTGATACAAATCAATCTTCATGCAGAATGCGCTCTCCCTCTGCTTCGATATCTTCGAATTGTCCGGAATAAATGGCCCACCAGAGCCCTCCCAATATCACCAGCACAAGAATGACGGATAAAGGGATGAGTAAAAATAATATGTCCATTATGCTCCTTTAGTGGCCTGTGTTGCAATACTGGACAGGCGCGCTGCATTGAGTATTACCAGCAGCGAACTCAGCGCCATGCCTAGGCCAGCAAGCCATGCCGGCAACATGCCGGCCACCGCCAAAGGCACGCAGATGGCGTTATAAGCGGCCGCCCAGATCAGGTTTTGTTTGACGATGTGCATGGTACGCCTGGCTTGCGCGATTAACTGAGGCACCATTGCCAGTTGCCCCCCCATGATCACGAAATCCGACTGCGCCTGCGCTAACGGCACCGCCTGCCCCATGGCAATGGAAACATGTGCGCTTGCCAGCACCGGGCCATCGTTCAGGCCATCGCCCACCATCGCCACCTGGCGCCCCTGCCGCTGCAGGCGCTGCAAATGTGACAGCTTATCTTGCGGCGTACAGCCGCCCTTGGCTTGGCTGATCCCCACCAGTTTTGCAATGCGTGCTACAGATTGCGGCTTGTCGCCCGACAATACTTCGACCTGCATGCCACTTTCCTGAAGTGCTTGAATCGCTGAGGCAGCGTCCTGCTTGACCGCTTCTACAATTTCAAAACTGGCCAGCCAGCCTTGCTCCGAAACCAGATGCACCCTGGAAACATCGTCTGAAAGGCTTTGAGTTATGCTGTCCTCCAGGCCGCAAAATTGTGCCGAACCCAGTTTCAGCCTGCCGTAAGCCGAATCTGCCGTTAGGCCGAATCCTGAAACCTCCAGCACATGAGTGACTTGAGCCAACCCTTCCTCTGCTCCTGCCTGATTTTGATTGGCCAGAACCAGCGCACGGGAAACCGGGTGCAGGGAGTGCTGAGCGATAGCAGCGGCAATCTGCAAGGCTTCCAGGTTGCCTAGCTTGTCGCGCGTAGAAACTTGCCCCACCGTCATTTTGTCATGCGTCAGGGTGCCGGTTTTATCGAAAACAACAGTGTCAATTCTGGTAAGCGCTTCCAGTGCCTGCATTTTGCGCACCAGCACGCCGTTGCGCGCCAGAGCGCCAGACGCAGTCAGCATAGCAGCCGGCGTGGCTAAAGATAACGCGCAAGGGCATGTCACTATCAATACGGCAACCGCCGTCATCAGCGCGCGGCTATGGTCCGTTTGCCACCAGAAAGCAGCGGATGCGGCAGCTGCGATTAATACGGCTAATAAAAATGGACGTGCAATGCGATCCGCCAGCAAGGCAAGACGTGGCTTTTCGACAGAAACACGTTCCATCAGCGCAACGATTTGCGCATAACGCGTGGATTGCCCGATTTTATCAATGCGAACCTGTACCGCTGCAGATAAATTATGGCTTCCCGCAATAACCTCTGAACCAACCTGTTTGGCAACAGAACGTGATTCACCCGTCAGCAGCGCCTCATCCGCGCTGGTATTGCCTAAAGTGATCGTGCCGTCGGCAGGGAATGTCTCGCCGGGCAATACCCGCACGACATCACCGACATTAAGCCTGCGTGCCGCGACGCGCTCAAAGCTGCCATCCGCCTTGAGACGATCTATGCTGTTCGGCAGGCGGCGCATCAGCGCGTCCAGCGCACCGGCAGTGCGGTCGCGCATACGCAACTCTATCCAGCGGCCTGTGAGCAGGAAAAATACAAACATCGTGAGCGAATCGAAGTAAACTTCGCTTCCCCACCAGCCGGAAGGCTCGAATGTAGCAGCCGTGCTTGCCAGGAAGGTAATCAGAATACCTAGCGCAACAGGCATATCCATGCTGATTTGGCGCTGTTTGATATCATTGAACGCATTGCTGAAAAATGGTCCGCTTGAAAAGAATAATACAGGCAAGGTCAATATCCAGGAGGCCCAACGCAGCAAGTTCAGCATGTCGGCCGTCATATCGCCAGGGGCTGATACATAAGTAGGATAAGCGTACATCATCACCTGCATCATGCAAAAACCGGCCACCAGCCAGCGCCAGAGCATCAGTCGCTGATTCTTGCGTCGATCGTCCTGGCTAAAAGCCTCGGTCGCGGGCAAAGCGCGATAGCCTGCTTTGGCGACCGCCCGCATCCAGTCAGATGGTTTTACAGCATTCGAATCCCACAACAGCCGTGCGCGTCCGCTTGTCGCATTCACATCAGCATTCGATACGCCTGGAACCGCTTTCAACGCTTTTTCCACATTGATCGCGCATGCTGCACAATGCATGCCTTCAATTGCCAGATGCGATTCCCATACATGCTTCTCGTCATCGACAGCCTGGCTGAAACTGGACCATTCGGCCGGCTCATCAAGCGCCACCCAAACACCTTCATCCTTTACATCAGTAGAGGATGAAGCCGGGGCTAATGAAGATATCAATGCTGACATGAATATACCACTTTATATTACATACAATTCTGTTCTGTATTGTCACTTATACCATGCTTCCCATCTAGTCGCATTGACAGATATTCAGCAGCTTGGTTTAGCCTGGAAGGCTTGGAGCTAAAATTAATGTATTTTACCCTACCAAACCCCTGTGCTGCTAAGTTATTGACCAGAAAGTTTGTATACCAGCACGGCGTCGCCCTGCTTATAACCAAATATGGAACTGCCGCCGCTCGCCACTGCGATATATTGCACGCCGTCGATCGCGTAGGTAATCGGCGGCGCGTTGACGCCAAAGTCTGATTTCGCCTGCCATAGCAGCTCGCTTGTCTGGCTGTTATAGGCGTTAAAGTTGCCGTTACCCTCACCCATAAACACCAGGCCGCCTGCAGTTGCCAGCACGCCGCCTACCAAGGGTTGTGCGGTTTTGTTTTGCCAAGCAATTTTCCCGGTTGCTAAATCAATCGCTGAAAGCAGGCCCCAGCGCGGGTCGCCGGTAGGTTCGCTGGCCGTGTAGCGGATAGCTGGTTTGCCGTCTTTAGCAGGAGATTCATGCAGTGTGTATTTTATCGGAGCATGGATGCCTGCCACAAACACGCGCTGACCGGCTTCATCTACGCTCACGGGCGACCAGTTGGAGCCACCCAGGATACCCGGATATACAACGGTGCCTTCAAAAGTCGCTTTCTTGAACATATTCTGCTGTGGTACAAAAGCCTCTGATTTTTTCAGTAACTGGCCTGTTGCCCTGTCATGCACATAGAACCAACCGGTTTTGCTGGCCTGGCCCACTGCAGGAATTGTGTTGCCATTTAATCTGTAATTAAACAATACCGGCGGGCTTGCCAAGTCATAGCCCCACAAGTCATGCGGCACCTGCTGATAATGCCACTTGCGCTTGCCGGTATTGACATCCAGCGCTACCAAAGAAACTGTATAGAGATTATCACCAGGCCGTGAAACATCATTCATCTGCGGGCTTGGGTTGCCCGTACCAAAATATAGTGTATCGGTCACTGCATCAATCGCAGGCGTGCTCCAGGCTGAGCCACCGCCGAAGCGTGCCGAGTCAGGATACTTGGCTAAATCCGCTTTTTCGGCAGCTACATCACGGTTAAAGGTCGCACCATCTTCCGTGGCTTCGGCAAATATGCCCTCCCAGCCTTTGTCAGGAATCGTATCAAACTGCCAGATACGCTTGCCGTTTTTTACATCATAGGCCGCCAGAAAGCCGGGGCGGCCGTAACGGCCGGTAACGCCAATCACCGCACCCAGCGGCGCATCTTCACGCGGATTATCAATGTGCAAGCCATAACCTACCCCGGTAATACCAATAATCACTTTGCCTTTATACACCACAGGTGCCATGGCGATGCCGATGCCGGTGCCGCCCGTCACTCTGCGCGCTGAATTCGGGTCGCTTTTATCCAAGGCATCCTGAGCTTCTGTGGTGATCGCATTTTCCACCACGTCGATATCCCACTCTTTGGCCCCAGTTTTAGCATTCAGCGCAATCAAACGTGCGTCCACCGTGCCAACAAACACCTTGCCCTCCACAACTGCTACGCCCCTGTTGGCCGGGCCGCAGCACATCTGCCAATCCTTACGCCTGTCATGATTGTAGCGCCAGAGCTCCTTGCCAGTTCTGGCATCCAGCGCGACCACGTGGTTAAAAGGCAAAGACAGATACATTACACTGCCTTGCACGATCGGCGTAGCTTGAAAAGTCGCCGTGATGCCGCTTTTATATTGCCAGGCCTGTACCAGGCTTTTTACATTGTCCTTGTTAATTTGCGCAGATGGCGAAAAGCGCTGGCTACTGTAATCACGCCCAAAGCTTGGCCAATCCTGCGTTTCAGCGTGGTATCGCGTTGAAATTTGCGTACAGGCGGCAAGCAAACTCAGAACAACCGCTAAAATCAAAAAATTCAGATTAAAATGACGTTTCATAGTGACAGGTTCCAATGATTTATTCATAGCATACCGGTAAGTATATAGCTTGTTTTGGTTTTAAATGAAAAATGCTAACAATAAGTCGCACGGGGTCTACAAAATCAAGACGCGATAACATGCAATTTTCTAATATAAATTGGATTAATAATCAACCATATTCTATTGATTTTAATGATATTTATTTTTCAACAGAGGATGGCCTGCAGGAAACAGAATATGTATTCATTGCTCACAATCAACTAAAACAGCGTTTTGCGCAACTTAACAACAATCACTTTACTATTATCGAAACCGGCTTCGGCACCGGACTCAATTTTCTGGCGGTCTGCACGCATTGGCTGGCATTGTCGCCGCCTCATGCGAAATTGCATTACGTCAGCATCGAGAAATACCCGCTTAAGCTTGCTGATTTACAGCGCGCCATGCAACTTCTGCCACAATTCAGTGTGATCTCATCCGAACTCATCTCACAATATGCGAAACTTGAATCCGGGCTAAATCAGTTTAACCTTGCTGCAAGCCACATCCAGCTTGACTTATGGATCGGCGATGTTACCACGCAGCTCGCTCAAATCAATGACACGGCAGACGCATGGCTACTGGATGGTTTTGCGCCAGCCAAAAATACTGATATGTGGTCTGGCGAGGTATTTGGACATATGGCAAGACTCTCTAAAATCCACACTACATTTGCCACATTCACCAGCGCTGGCGCGGTGCGCAGAGGGTTAAGCTGTGTCGGCTTCAATGTACAAAAACACACAGGCTATGGCAAAAAGCGTGAGATGCTGAACGGCGTTTTTACGGGGAAAAGCGCATGACAAAAGCCATTGTCATCGGCGGCGGCATCGCGGGTTGCAGCACCGCCCATGCGCTCGCCAAGCGCGGCATTGCTGTCACGCTGATTGAACGGCATTCAGCGCTGGCGCAGGAAGGTTCCGGCAACCCGATTGCGATGCTGTACCCTAAATTCAGCATCAAGCCTGATGCCCCTAGCACCTTAGCTTTACATGGTTTTCAGTTTACGCTGGAATTATTAAAACAATTGCCAGACTATCCTACGATGTTCAATGCCTGCGGATTGATGCAACTGGCTTTTGATGCACGTGAACAAGCCAGACAGCAAGCACTTTCGCAGCAAGATTCCCTTGCATTCCTGCAGCATTTAGACGCCAATGCAGCAAGTGAAACAGCGGGATTTGAACTAAAAACTGGCGGCATCTATCTGCCACAATCCGGCTGGATTCGGCCAGCGGCGCTATGCGAAGCGCTTTGCGGCTCGGCGCTTGTCACCACACACATTTCCACCAATGCGCTGAAAATCAAGAAAATTGCCAATCAATGGCAGATATTCGATGACAAAAATACTGCTTTTGAAGCAGACGTCGTTGTGATGTGTAATGCCAACGACATCAAACAATTCAAGCCTTGCGCGAGTGTGCAAATCACCCCGGTGCGCGGCCAGGTTAATTTCTTTGCGCTCAATGATGATAGTCAAAAAATAAACACAATTATTTGCAGCAACCATTACCTGAGCCCTGCGGTGGATGGCCTGCATTCTATCGGAACGACTTATGCGCCCAACGATACCAACCCGCATTTAAGCGATACAGATACCAGCGAAAATTTAAATGCCTTGCGTGTCATTTCACCCGACATCTACTCACATGTAGACAAAAAATCCGTATCTGGCCGTGTAGCCTGGCGCAGCCATACGCTAGATCACCTACCGCTGGCAGGGCAGCTACTGGACGAACAGGCAATTCGCGCAAAACCGCCACGCCACAATGCCGACCCTGCCGATTTGCCTTGGCTGGAAGGTTTATACGTCAATGCCGGGCATGGCTCGAAAGGCATGATTACTGCGCCAATCTGCGGTGAGCTCATTGCAAGCCTGATTACCAATTCAAACTACCCTGTTGAAAGCGCACTTGCCAGCAAACTCAATCCCAGCCGGTTTTTATTACGTGAATTGGGGTTAAAACAATTGGCAAACTCGCTTTAACAAGTAAAATTGCGCCATGCAAAATGTGAATCAACTACTCGCCGATGCACAACAGGCACAGCAACAAGGCAATCCCGGCCTGGCGTTACAGCTTTATCAGCAGGTTTTACTGCAATATCCCAATGAGCTGAATCTGCACATTATCTGCGGTAATCTATGCGTAGAACTGCAGCGTTTTGAAGAAGCGGCAGGCTATTTTCGACGCATCTTAAGCGCTTCAGGTAAAAATAATGATGCACGTAATGCTTTGTGTTTTGCACTGCAGGAACTGGGCAATCAGGCACATCATCATGGCCGCTTTGCCCAGGCAGAGGCTTGCTTTGAAGAAGCGACGCAGCATCAGCCTGGCAACGCGGTGTACTGGTACAACCTGGGTAATGCCCAGCGTGAACTGGGCAAGCCACAGGCTGCGCTGACAAGTTTTAAAAAATCACTCGGCTTAAACCCGCATGATGCAGACATCCATAACAACCTGGGCAATGTGCAGCGTGAACTGGGACAACTGGATAAGGCTATCGCCAGCTACCAAACAGCGTTACAGATTAACCCTCATCTGCATCATGCGCTCGCACATCTGGTGCACCAGAAACAGCATATGTGCGATTGGACTGGATTAGATGCGCAAATCCAGCAGCTGCGTAATCTGGTGAAAAGTGAACCAAGTGCACAAATTTCACCGTTTGCCTTTCTGGCGATGCCCGGCACGACCGCCACCGAACAAAAACAATGCGCCAGCAATTGGGCAAATCAGCTTTATAAAGGCATCGCCAGGAACCGCATGGACATTGACCTACAGGCCGATTCAAAAACGAATAAAAAGCTTAATATTGGCTATTTGTCTGCCGATTTCAGATTGCATCCACTCGCATTTTTAATCACAGAACTGATTGAAAACCATGACAGGAATCAGTTCGAAATTACCGCCTATTCTTACGGCCAAAACGATAAAACCGCAACGCGCAGACGGCTGGAACAGGCATTCGACCATTTTGTGGATATTAGAAATTTGAATGATTTAGAGGCCGCAAAAAAAATCAACCAAGACCAGATTGACATTCTGGTCGATTTAACCGGCTTCACACAAAGCAGCCGCACCGGCATAGTGGCGCTCAAGCCTTCCCCTATCAGCATCAATTGGCTGGGTTACCCGGGAACAATGGGTGAACTGGGAGGCAAGCCGCTGTTTGATTATATACTGGCCGATAAAATCACCGCGCCGAACCCGGCAGATTTTAGCGAACAGTTGCTTTACCTGCCGTGCTATCAGCCCAATGACAGCGCACGCCCGGTCGGTAAGCACGCCACAAAAACCGGGCACAATCTGCCTGAAAACGCTTTCGTGTTTTGCTGCTTTAACCAGACCTTTAAAATCACTGCTGAGGTATTTGCGGCATGGATGCGCTTGCTGCAACAAGCGCCGAATAGCGTGCTGTGGCTGCTGGAGTGCAATCCATGGGCAAAAGCCAATTTGCATCGTGAAGCCGAGCGTGCGAGTATCGATAAAAGCCGGCTGATTTTTGCACCGCGCGTGGCGATTGCCGAGCATCTTGCCCGCCATGCGCATGCAGACTTGTTTCTGGACACCTTGCCCTACAACGCACATACCACAGCCAGCGATGCGCTTTTTATGCGCTTGCCGCTACTGACATGCGCTGGCGAAACTTTTGCCTCACGCGTAGCGGCAAGCCTGCTGCAAAGGGTTAATCTGCCAGAATTAATCACCAGTTCGCTGCAAGCGTATGAACAAAAAGCGCTGGATTTTGCGCAGCACCCTGAAAAACTGGCGCGCCTAAAACAAAAACTCCATGCGGAACTGGAAAAATCCGCGTTATTCAACCCGGCACAATTTGCGCGTGAATTGGAACAACACTATTTGCATCTCCGGCAAGCTATGTGACAAAAACCCAGCTTGTGATAAAGTTAACCTACTTAAAACTAGCCTTACAAGAAAACAGGAAATACTATGGCTGCAATTGATATCACCCCAGTGCTTAAATTCATGACGGAAAAAGGCGGCTCCGACCTGTTTTTCAGCACCAGCGCACCGATCCATATGGAAATCGAAGGCGAAGCAATGCCGGTCAACAGTCAGATCATGCAGCCCGGCATGATAAAAGAAATCGCTTATTCGATTATGAGCCCAGCACAGATTGCAGAGTTCGAATCCACTCTGGAATGCAACTTTGCGATTGGCCGCAAGGATATCGGCCGCTTCCGGATTAATGTATTCCGCCAGCGCGGCGAAGTCGGCATGGTCATTCGCCATATTAAAACCGAGATTCCGGATTTTGAAACACTGGGTCTACCGCTTGTTCTCAGGGATCTCATTATGCGCAAGCGCGGCCTGGTTCTGGTGGTAGGTGCCACCGGCTCAGGCAAATCAACCACGCTGGCATCGATGATTGATTACCGCAACGCGAATGAAAATGGCCATATTGTCACGATTGAAGACCCGATTGAATTTGTGTACACCCACAAAAAATCAGTGGTGGACCAGCGCGAAGTCGGCATAGACACCCTCTCTTTCGAAAATGCGCTGAAAAATGCCATGCGCCAGGCACCGGACGTCATTCTGATTGGCGAGGTGCGCGACATGGAAGGCATGAAACAGGCGCTCGCCTATGCCGAAACTGGCCATTTATGCCTTGCTACATTACACGCCAACAATGCCAATCAGGCACTGGAACGCATCATCTCGTTTTTTCCTACCGAAGCCAAACACGGCCTGCTGCTTGGTCTTTCGCTGAATCTGGTGGGCATCATTTCGCAGCGACTGATCCCAGGCAAAATACAAAAACGCGTTGCCGCGGTAGAAGTCATGATCAATACGCCGTACATGGCCGAGCTTATTCAAAAGCAGAAACTGGGCGAGATGAAGGAAATCATGGCAGACAACAATGATATCGGCATGAACACTTTCGACCAGTCGTTATTCAGGCTGTTCAGCAATGGCAAAATTGGCGAAGAAGACGCGCTGGCAAACGCCGATTCCCGCAACGACTTATCGCTTAAAATGCGCTTTGCCGCCGAGGGTGCTGCCGGAGGCTTTAACTAGCCTGCTGGTTCATTCTTTATGATTTAATGCCGCGATGAGTGCGGCCATGACAATCAGGCTGCCACCAATCCACTCATTGAGCGTCATCGCCTCGTGCGCCAGGTAATACGAGGCGATCGCGGCGACCACCAGCTCAAACAAAAACAACACCGAAGCCCGTATAGCCGTGAGCTGCGTTAAGCCGAATTGCACCAGCAACGTAGCCGCCATCAACAATAAAGCTATCAAACCCATCACCAGCCAGTGATACACGCTAAAAAAACTAGGCATCGGAAATTCTCCCTCTAGAATTGGAGAAAAAACCAATGCCACGCCGATCACGCCAAACCAGACTGCGAATGACTTGGCGCGCAGGCTTAAATGGCTGGATTTGCGTGTGATCACGTTGGTTAGCGAAAATCCCATGCCCGATGACAATGCCAGCCATTCCGCCGTATTCCGCGGAACTGGAAGATAACGGGTCATCTCGCCCAATGGCCCGGCCAGCATGATATAGGCGCCAATAAGCGCAATGACGATTGAAATAAATCCGATTTGAGTAATCGGCTCTTTCAGCCAGAAACGCGCCAGCAGCAATGTCCACAATGGCGAAAGATAAAACAGCAGCATCACACGCATCACTTCGCCGTCAATCACGGCCAGCACATAACTCAGATTGGTCCAGCCCGCGGCCAGGCTTAACCAGAAGATGCTTTTAGGCTGCGTCAACAACCCGCGCCAATGCTTGCAAAAATATATTCCGGCGATCACCGCTGCAATGCAGTAGGTGTAAAAACTGGAAGCGACGCCGGAAATTCCCGCTTCCGCCATCAGACGGTACGGATACCAGATGATGCCCCAGCATAGCGCGCCAAAAAGCAGGCCAAATACCGCAAAAGAGTTTTTATTATTGCTGTTGCTCACGATGTTTCCTAAATTATAATAGCGCCTATGAATCCAAACCTCAGATTGCTACAACCCTACCCGTTCCAGCGCCTGCGCGACCTATTCAAAGGCATTACGCCTAATCCGGAGTTTTCGCCGATTAATTTATCCATTGGCGAACCCAAACACGCCACGCCGCAGCTGGTTAAGGACGCGCTGACGAACAACCTATCCGGGCTGGCCAGCTACCCTACCACGGCCGGCTCAATTGAACTGCGACAAGCCATTTCTGCATGGATTTCCCGGCGTTACAACGTCCCGGCACCCAGTGCTGATAAGGCCATTTTACCAGTGAATGGCAGCCGCGAAGCGCTATTTGCTTTCGCGCAAGCCATTATTGACTGCAGCAAACCCAGCCCGGTCGTGATTTCTCCCAATCCGTTCTACCAGATTTACGAAGGCGCAGCGTTTTTGGCTGGAGCGACACCCTACTTTTTAAATACGCTACCCGAAAATAACCATGCGATGGCGTTCGAAAGCGTACCTGTTGATGTGCTTAAACGCACACAACTGGTTTATGTCTGCAGTCCGGGCAACCCATCCGGCAAGGTCATGAGCCTGGAGCAATGGAAAACACTGTTTGAATTATCCGACCGATATGGTTTTGTGATCGCCGCCGATGAATGTTATTCCGAAATCTATTTTGATGAAACAAACCCGCCGCTAGGTGCTCTGCAGGCCGCATATCTATTGGGTCGCGGGCATGCCAATTTAATCGTTTTCAGCTCCCTTTCCAAGCGCTCCAATGTGCCAGGCATGCGCTCCGGTTTTGTGGCCGGCGATGAAAGCATCATCGAAAAATTCACGCTCTACCGCACCTACCACGGCTGCGCGATGAATCCGGCTGTACAGGCCGCCAGCGTTGCCGCTTGGAATAATGAAGCGCATGTGATAGAAAACCGCAGGCTTTACGCAGCAAAATTTAATGCCGTTACCCCGATACTAGCGGGTATACTAGAAGTAGAAATGCCGGATGCGGCCTTCTATTTATGGGCCAGAAGTAAAGAAAGTGATACAGAACTGGCGATAAGACTTTATCGCGATTTGAATATCACCGTGCTGCCGGGCAGCTTTCTGGCACGTGAGGCGCATGGCATGAATCCAGGTAAGAACTTCATCCGCATGGCACTGGTGGCGCCCTATGACGAATGTGTAGAAGCCGCCAATCGCATTAAAAACAAGCTAAAATGCAAGTAAATTCTACTGTTAATCCTTTCAGTACATATTTTCATCATAATTTGGTTCCATTTATAAAAATAGCTACCGCATAATTGCTCAGCATAGGTTTAACAAATCCCTAACGTAAAACTAAGGAGCATGTTAGCCATCGGCTTGCAATTCAGGCCACTTCCATGCATACCAGATAACTAGTAGAAGGAGAATGACTTCTACAATAGCGCCAAACACCATATGCATCCAAGCCTCACCTACCAAATTAAACAATGTATATGGAATATACACCCCGGCAATAATGATATTTACCCAGCGATTTACTTTAGCCGGCAAGGCGACAGAGAGGAAAATCATTAGAGCCGGAATCGTCACAGTGGCGAGTACTACCAAAAGAAATACTTGAGTGATTTCAAATACAAATACCTTGCCTGCTAACATATCTTCTAGTGCACCCGGCATATATAAGTGGAAATAATCTATATAGATGTATAGAAACATAAAGCTTGCCCAAAGGGCGGCGAGTTTCAGTTTTACATTGAGCTTGATGTCTTCCAACGTCTTTTGTGGTACTTTTTGTGAGTTCATATTCATACTCCATTTTTGAATGATATGGATGAGTTTCGTGGTTTTAGACGGACAAGTAATCCTGGACACTCTCAATGCTTTAGCGTTAAAGCCTCGCGGATAACTGAGACAACTGACTCAGGTTTTTCCAGTGGGATGCCGTGCCCACTGTCTACCCATATTTGTTTAGAGTTTGGGTAGAGTCGGGCGATGTCTTTACGTTTTTCATTTGCATCATCTGCCAACTTTGATTTTTCTTGCATTGGTCCAGACGCGCTTAGAACGAATACTGGTTTATTTAGCAAGGTTGGGAGGCCGAGAACTTGTTCGCCAGTTTGAGGAAGTAAGTTGAGTTCTTCTTTCGCTGTACCTGTAACCAGAGCTCCAACGATGCCTCGAACCCAGAATGACTGTTTCTCAATAGCACCGTCACCATCAAGCTGCTTCGGGTGAGTTGAATCAACAAGAATAAGTGCGCTAACCTCATCTGGGTAACGACGGGCAAATAGCTGCATATACAAACCGCCCAGTGAGTGCCCCACTAGGATGTACGGCGGGTTCAGGCCTTTACTTCGAAGCAGCAATCTCAACTCATCCACGACATGTGAACCATCACGGGGCGTCGATACAGCGTCACTTTCCCCGTATCCAGGGCGGTTGTATGCGAATGTCGTGGTGTTTTTTGAAATTTCTGGCAACACTTTTTTCCACCATTCCATTCTTCCGCCGAGTCCGTTTTCGAAAACAACGGGAACAGTGTTGTGTTGAGTCATTGCAAACTCGATATGCTTATTATTGATTTTCTCCTTTGTTGAATTGGGCAGTGATGCACAACTAGAGAGCAAAACCATCATCAGAACGATAATACTTATGGCGAATAATTTTATTTTCATAGCATCGAAGGATATTTTTTAATTTTTGAAGAGGTAACGCACGTCAACTAAACGCCCTGTCCTGATTGATTAATAATTTAGACTTTGTTAAGCGACTAAGGTGACTTCTGATATGAGCGTTCTTTTTCATATTCTTCATAGGTTTTTTTATTCAACTTTTCTAAGCATCGCTCACTTTCGCTTGGCGGCTGTTTACGGCAGTTATTCTCCGCGCCTTGCTTTACGCTTTCATACCATGCCTGAGTCGTGCAACCAGAGATTGCCAACATGAAAAATGTATACGAAATAAACGCTATGAATTGTTTTGTTTTCATCTCAAGCACGGGCACTAAAAAGCCTCTTTTTGTGCTTCAGCTTTAACAATTTTAGCTTTGCCTCCATGCAATTTAACCAGATTCAACAATGCTTTGTTCATCCTTGGCACATAGCCAGGGTCTAGTTTTTTGTAAATTTCAAACAAAAATTTGGGCCGTTTTTCGTCGGGTTCATCCAGCAAATATGCGCAAGGCTTGTCACACGTCATGGTGTATGAAAGATATTCATTGGTGTGTGTATAAACAATATTTGTAATTTGGCTGATGGGGATGCCTTTTTCAATAGGCTCTCCTCCCAAGCCGCCTATGCCATTTAGCATGGTAACCTTGCTAATAAGTACATCGCCTTCAATGCTATGCTTTATTTCCCCAGGGTTGACTTCAGTTTGTTTAAGAATCCAAACCTCGGTTTCTTCTTTAGTTTGCGCCATCGCATTGATCGAAAGAAATGAGAACAAACATAACGTTATAAGAAATTTCATATTAAGTTTTACCTTATCTTAAAGTTGACGGATTATTTGGCATTGAGCGCGGCTTTAAAATCTTCAATCACAGATGGCTCCCAATTATGTCGCTCTGGCTGCCCAAGCCCCATTGGTTTCTTACTGACCAGTTCAATTTTGTATTGGGGTGCATGCTCTGTAGTCGGCGTAATAAAAAACGCGACAACTTTGCCTGTATGGTCTGCACCCACGCGCGATTTAATCGTGCCAGATGCCTTGTGGCTATACACAATCTTCATGCCGTTTGACATGGCTTTAGTGGCTGCCGCCCACACTTGGTCATAAGTTGGCCGGCCTGTTGTTGAAAAAGTCACGCCATCAGGAGAACCAGCTTGCAGTTCGTGTTCGTTAACGGTCATCACAGCACATGCGTTTAAGATTAAACTTAGCATCAAGCTCAACACTATTTTCATTACATTAATCACTTTCTATCTGGTAAAAAACTACTTGTCATAACCCGTAGGCCTAGGCTTAGTGCCCTTGCATTTAAAGTAGATAGCGCGCCCAGCATTGCCGTTACATTTAACGTCAACGCCCATAAATTTACCCGTTGCATCAGCCTGTAGCTCATCTATGATGCCGTATTTATCCTCACCGCCACAGGCTTCAGCAATACCTGCTATCGCTTCTTTCTTGCGCTCCTGTACTAACTGCACCATGCCGCTGGAGCAATATCTCACTTCGCCAGTGGCTTTAGAAAATTTTGAAGGCAGGCCCAAGGTATCGGCTTCACCGGGCGCATAGATATAAGCTTTTTTCACGGACGAATTAAATACTGGATTTGTAGTGCCACCAGCGCAGCCTGAAAGAAAAATAACACCCACCATAAAAATTACGCAATCAGATTTTTTCAAAACTTCCCCCTTATTTATTTTCAATGATCACGTCCGCATCTTTAATTGCCTTCTTAAAGTCCTCCCATACCGAAGGCTCACCATCGCTGTCATACTTGGATTGGAGCGGCTTCTTGCTCACGATGTTGATGGTGTAACGAGGCGCAAATTCATCGGTTGGCTGAATAAAGAACCCCACCACTTTGCCAGCAGTACCATTAACGACTTTGGATTTAATGATGCCGGATGGTTTGTGGCTTTCAACAATGTTCATATCGGTACTCATGGCCACCGTTGCTGCTTGCCATATTTGCGCATAATTTTTGCCGGTAACAATATACTTATCGCCAAAATCTCCGTTGCTTTGCAAACTGTCTGTGCTGACACAGGCAGTCAATAACAAGCCAAATAGCAAGATAATGATCTTCATTTTATTTCTTACTAATCTCTGGTTTAGGTTGCACGCCGTTACACCTGAAATAAATTGACATCGGGCGCATACAGTCGCCTCCTATTTTCACATTTCCGACATGGCTTGCTTGAATATAGCCAGAACCTTCACGCCGAATGGAGTATTGATCTTTGCCGCCACAAGCTCCATCAATAGCCGCAAGCGCTGCGTTCCTGCGTGACTGAACTAGCGATGATAAACCTGCACCACAGTAGTTTACTGCTCCCGTTGGCTTGGTAACCTTGCCTGCATTCTTAAAACTCTCTCGAATTTCTGATGGCGTAGTCATCGTAGGAATAGCGCCATCTGCTGTCATATTTGCTTGTTCTTCTGGAGTGAAGATATGAACCTTGGCAGCGTTGCTGAAAAGTGCGCTGTCAATACCGTTGGCACCGCCCGCACAACCTGATAAAGTCGCCATCAGCACTAGCCCACAAAAAGCCACTTTTTTCTTATTCAATCTCACTTGTAATCCCCGTTTATCGTTAGTCCAAATTCAACAGGGAGAATTTAGACTAACGACCATGCAAGGTCTACTGATAGATCTAGTAGGTAAGTCCTACTTGCAAGCGATTTAGAATGGTTTAGGTTGAATCAGGCGTTGGAGAGAAGCTTTGCCGATAGCATGCTGTCGGCTAACGACATCAAGTTTCTGCATGGCATTGTTAAGGTGAAAGTTCACCGTATTATCCGAGATTCCCAGCAGTTGTGCGATTTCATTCGAGGTTTTTCCATCCGCAGCCCATGTCAAACATTCTCGCTCTCTCATGGTTAAGTGTGAATCTACCTCTTGTGACAAGCAACCTAAGCGACGTACAGCTTGGTGCAGATGTGTTGCTAGTAACTGAATGATAGGGAGCGCTGTTTCCGTTATGGCACGCGCTCGTTCAGATGGCGCGTCTAAAGATAGGCTTAGTATCCCCAGCTCACCCTGTGGACTGTGGACGGGCATGGTTACACCGTCGCGTAATCCATATTCAGCAGCATCAAGCATCATAGCCTCTGCGGCGCTTCCTGGTTCCAGAATAAGGTCACTCCAACGTATGGGAAGGATCTCACGTATGCACCATGCCATTACTGGATCCGATTCATAATATGCCGCCTCGAAATAGCGCTTTACCCAACCCTCTGGATAACCATCCAGCATGATCACCTGTGCATTTGAAAAGTTAGTTGGAACCCGAAGTGCATAGACAAAACTGTTAAATCCAAGCTGCTTGCTGACCTCAAGAAAGTGCGCTTTCAACTGCTCCATATTGAGTGCCGCAGTAAATCGCTGCTGCGCTTCCAAGATCTGTGCCATCTCCATGAAACTGCCCTTTTACGTTGCGCGAGTGCCGATTTCAATTCTACATCCAAACAGGAAAAATACTCCAAAAAGAGCAACTCCTATTATTTTCCAGAATTGCACCAATATCGGCATCAACCTGCCTTCTAACGGATATTAATGCGCGTAAATTACATTAAGTATTAACTGTAACTATTTGATTTTATATATTTATTATTCAGCCTTACTGCAAGGGAACTCATGGCAATCAGCGCCACACCGATCATCACCAGTGCAACTGGCCAACCCAGTGTATTGGCAAAATGTTTCGCAGTAAAGTAGCCGATATACAGCAGCATTGAAAGCGTGCCGACCAGTAACAAGATTCTGCTGCGAACGTAGGTGCTCAAAAAGATGATGGACGCCGACAACCCTAAATAGACAAGTTCCAGCGGCGTATTTCTTACCGCGTCGAACACCGCCCACAGCAGAATGCACGCACCGACAAAATACCAGAACGGGGCAATGGCCAGATGTCGCGATTGCTGCAGGCCATAAGCGATGCAGATGAGCGAAGTGCCAATCACCATGCCGATGAACTCTTCATCCCAATCCCAGAGATCAAACAGGTTGGCAAAGAAAATACAGCCAAACAAGATCGCGCTGAAAGCCAGCACGGTGCGGCGCTTGGCCCAAAACGTCATTCCCTGTTGAATCAGCATATATGCCGCCATAAAGGCCAGCCCGTGGCGTGCATCGCCACCTGATGAGTACTCCTGCAGCATCACCAGAATCCCCATGGGCTGTAACAGCGAAGCTATTAAAAACAAAGGCGTGGCGGCTTTTTCATAGCGCTTGTCGTCCAGGCAGACCAGGCCCATGATAAATGCCACCAAGCCCACGCCCAAGGTCACAATCACGCGCGCTGCCGAGCCGAAATCATCCCAGTACATCGAGATAAATACGCCGATGCCCGCAAATACAAAAATACCGCCAATATAGCCAAACAGTTTGGATAATACGCCGCTGGAGGGTTTACTGGCCTGAGCTTGCGGCATACTCAGTGCCTGCGCGATTTCTTCCAGCGTAATATGATTGTGCCTGGCGAGCGAAACGATATCCTGTAAAGCATCTTCTTTCAACGACATGATGCCCCCTTATTTTTTGATGATCCAACCGATAAACTGCACTTGGTTGTAGTAATAATCCTGCTGGGTATTAGGTATTTTGTAACCCACACCGCCCTTTTTCACACGGAACCCGCTGTTGCGGTAACCGCCGCCGAACAGTCCGCCCAGCAAGCCGCTGCCGCTATAATTGGGGCCATCCAGCATATAGCCATCCGGCGAAACGCTGGCCGTGTCGATCGTGACATGCTTTGTTTCTTCCAGTATCACTTCACTGCCATCAGAAAACTTGCTGGTATCAATGGCAATCTCGCGCACGCTTTCGGTTTTGCCATCATAAACCATGAGTCTTTTGCCGTTATAACTGGTGTTTTTATCCTGATTCTTTTTTGACCTCACCACCAGATGCTGGTCTTTCACCACAAAATCCAGCTGGTACTCGGACGGATTCTGGTAATCGTAGCGCACGGTGGTAAACAGCATCTCGTATTGCGGCGGCGTGCCAAATGCCTTGGGGATTACTGTCGCGATGAAAAAGAGCACAATCAATAACAACGGCAGCGTGAGGCCGATCACCAATACCAAATTTTCTTTTATCCAGTTTTTCATGCCCTTATCCTTGAATAAATTCCTTGATTAACTTTAGCACAATCTCGTGCATCTCAGGGTTCAAACAATCCACCTCAAGCGCGTCATCCATGCCACGTAACCACGTGAGCTGACGCTTGGCTAATTGCCGAGTCGCAAAAATGCCTCTATCACGCAATTCTGCCAAATCATATTCGCCTGCAAGATGCTCCAGCGCTTGTCTGTAACCCACACAGCGCATGGATGTGCTTTCAGGCGTGAGTTCAGGATATTTGGCCAACAACGCCCTCACCTCATCCAAAAAGCCGCTGGCGAGCATGCTATCGAAACGCTGGGCGATGCGCTCATGCAGCACCTTGCGGTCACTAGGCACCAGTGCAATTTTAAGCAGCCTGTAAGGCATCACTTCGCCTTTTGAAGCAAGATGCAAGGCCGTCATGGTTTGCCCTGTGATGCGATACACTTCCAGCGCCCGCTCAATGCGCTGCATATCGTTAGGTTGCAGACGCGCAGCAGTTTCCGGGTCGATGTGCGCGAGCCTGGCATGCATCGCCGGCCAGCCAATTTTCGCGGCCTCCGCCTCGATTTCAGCGCGAATAGCAGGGTTCGCCTCGGGTAAGTTGCTTAACCCGCCCTGCAGCGCGTTGAAATACAGCATGGTGCCACCGACCAGCAAAGGCACCCTGCCGCGCGCAGTAATCTTCGCCATCAAACGCAAGGCGTCATTTCTAAAATTCGCTGCGGAATACGCACTGGTAGGGTCAATGATATTAATCAGATGATGCGGCGCTCTTGCCAGCGTTTCAGCATCCGGCTTGGCGGTACCGATGTTCATGTCTTTGAACACCAGCGCAGAATCCACACTGATGATTTCAACGGGCAACTTGGAATATAGCGCCACCGCCGCGCCAGTCTTGCCGCTGGCAGTAGGCCCCATAAGAAAAATTGCAGGCGGATAAGCTGTTTGTATCATCAATAATTATTCAAAATTTGTTTTTTCGGCAACAATCTGCATGCTAAATCAGACAATGCTGTCCCTTTGGTTTTTCTCTTGTTACCAAGCTGCAGCACAACGGTATAATATACTTAAACGAATATACTACACATTGTACCGGGGAGATTCTCAATGAACTTGGAAAAAGTAATTTTTGGTTTTTTTATCGTATTGGCGATGACGCTGAATTTCGGCTTCTTTCTCGGCGACATTGACAACCCCAATCACCACCATGTCTACGAGCTCTACGCAGCCATCGTGGTAAGCCTGATTGCTACCGTGTTAAAGTTTGGCGACCGTACACAGGTCGGCGCTGTATTGCTGTCTACCAGCCTGGCTGCAGACCTGCAACTCATCTCCGCCGCCATATTATGGGCTATCATGGGCGGCAGCATGGATGAGGCCTCGCTGATGGTGTACATCGTTTCACTCTCCGGCGGCGCATTAATGGCGAATTTCGTATCGGTCATCCTGCTCATCTCTGAGACTATCAGCCAGCGCAGATGATGCGCGCATGCTTGAATATCCAATGCACCCGGCAATATGAATAACATTCTTTTTCTGATTTTGCGGCGCCTGCGGCGGCCACTGATCGTGATCATCCTCAGCTTTGCCATTGCCGTTGTCGGGCTCACGCTGATGCCCGGCGTTGATGACAAAGGCAATGCCTGGCGCATGAGTGTATTCCAGGCTTTTTATGTCATCAGCTACACGGCAACGACCATTGGCTTTGGTGAAATCCCCTACCCGTACAGCCAGGCACAACGCCTCTGGATGACCCTGTCCATCTACCTGACGGTGATCCCCTGGTTTTATGCCTTGGGCAAAATCATTGCCTTATTGCAGGATACTGCGCTACGTCATGCGATGACCACAGAACGCTTTGCCAAAAGTGTGCGCTTGATTCAGGAGCCTTTTTATATTCTGTGCAGCTATGGCGAATCGGCCAGTGTACTGGCAAAGGCGCTGGATGATAAAGGCATGCGCGTTGTGGTGATTGAGTCCGCACAGGAGCGGCTCAATGAATTGGAGTTGAGTGACACGAAAAATGTGATCCCCAGCCTGTGCGCCGACGCCAAACTGCCGGATACACTGTTTCATGCAGGTGTGCATCACCCTTTGTGCAGCGGTGTTGTCACGCTCACCGACAACGATCAGGTCAATCTGGCAGTGGCGGTAGCGGTCAAGCTCATGAATCCAGACCTGCCCGTGCTGGCGCGTGCTGAACGGGAGGACATCGCGGCCAATATGGCGTCTTTCGGCACGGACCACATCATTAATCCTTATGTATTGTTTGGCGAACAGTTGGCCGTGCGCGTGCACGCGATCGGCACTTATATTTTGCACGAATGGCTCACCGATGTGCCGGGCGATACCCTGCCGCCACCCGAGTGTCCGCCCATGGGAAGATGGATCGTATGCGGTTACGGGCGGTTCGGGAAATCTGTCGTCAAAAATCTGGAACGCGAGCACATGACCACCACGATTGTAGAAGCCATGCCAGAACTCACCGGCTGTGAAAACTGCATCGTAGGCAGCGGTACAGAAGCAAAAACCCTGATAGAAGCAGGCGTGCACGACGCGGTAGGCATTATTGCCGGCACGGATAACGACATCAATAACCTATCAATCGTCATGACCGCCTACGAACTTAACCCAAAGCTGTTTGTCATCGTACGTAAAAACAGGCGGCATAACAATGCGCTGTTCAAGAAGTTTGATGCCAACATTACCATGCAGCCGCACGATATTATCGCGCATGAGTGCCTGGCCCACATGATCTCGCCGCTGCTGGCACAGTTTCTGGCGCTTGCCCGCAACCAGAGCAATGCCTGGGCTAATGCACTGGTAAGCCATCTGGTCTCGGTTGTAGGCGAAACCGTGCCCGAAACCTGGGCCGTCATGATTAACAGCAAAAACGCTCCGGCAGTCGCTGCATTTATCCAGCAGAACCGCGGAGTAACACTGCTGAACCTGACGCAGGATCCCGCCAATCGTCAGAAGTACCTGCCGGTGGTTCCGCTTATGCTGCTACGCAATAACGAACCCTGGTTACTGCCGGCCGGATCCACCTTCCTGAATGAAGGCGACCAGATTCTTTTCTGTGGCAAGCCGATGGCAAAATCCACCCAGCCGAGGCTATTAAACAACCACAAGGATCTGACCTATATTGTCGACGGAATAGAGGTTCCAGACAGCCTGATCTGGCGCTGGTTGAAGTCTTAGCAGAACGCTTGCTAAAATGTCACCTGGCAAACGCGTAAACTGCGGTCTGCCCTATTTTCCCCGCATAAACATCTTATCCAAATCCTGCATTGAAACCTGAAACCAGGTCGGCCGGCCATGGTTGCACTGCCCGCTGCGTTCAGTTGCTTCCATATCGCGCAGCAAAGCGTTCATTTCTGGAATAGTGAGGCTGCGGTTGGCGCGCACGGCCGCATGACAGGCCATAGTGCCGAGCAGCTCGTTCCTGCGCTCGGTAAGCGCACGTGAAGCGCCGTACTCGCGCAAGTCGCGCAGCACATCGCGCGCCAAGGTCACGGCATCAGCATCCTGCAGCATGGCAGGTACGGCGCGCACCGCCAATGTGGTGGGCGAAAGAATGGCAATATCAAACCCAAGCTGTTGCAGGCTGTTTTCACCGCTTGCCAGTGCTTCATGCACGGCCGCCACTTCGAGCTTATCTGCGTTGAAACTCACGGGAATCAGCAATGGCTGCATGGCAACAGCCTTGGCATCAAGCGCGTTTTTCAGCAGTTCGTACATGATGCGCTCATGCGCAGCGTGCATATCCACCACCACCAGGCCCTGTGCATTCTGCGCCAGCACGTACACGCCATGAATTTGCGCAACGGCAAAGCCTAAAGGAAATTCTTGTTTTTCTGCAAACGACGGCTTAAAACCCTGTAAGCTTACCCCCGCGTCCCTATTGGGCTGCAGAGCAGCGTTTTGAACGTCACCAAATAACGTTTGATAAAAGTTTGGGCTTTCATTCGCCGCCAGATTGATCTGCGATTGATAAGCTGGATACGGAGCGTTGAAAGGATTGTGCTGCGCCTGCCCTGCCGTTACTGCGCTGGAAGCGCCAGTCGGCGTGGCCAAATTCTTGTTTAGCGAATGAAAAATAAAGCGGTGTATCGCTTGCCCATCTCTAAACCGCACTTCAGTTTTTGCCGGATGCACGTTCACGTCGACCAAGTTTGGGTCAAGCTCCAGAAACAGTACAAACGCGGGGTGGCGCTCATGATGCAGCACATCCTGATAGGCCTGCCGAATGGCGTGCGCAATGAGCTTGTCGCGCACAAAACGGCCATTGACGTACACATACTGCGTATCGCGGCTATTGCGGTTGAATGTCGGCTTTGCTGCCATGCCCCACAGACGCAGACCGGCGGCAAACTCGTCGATATAAATTGATTCTGCTGCAAATTCTGCGCCCAGCACCTCGCTAAACCGCTTTGCAGGTTCACTAATTGAAAACCTGCTCAGCGCCCTGCCATTGTGCTGCAGCATAAATGCCACATCCGGGCGTGAAAGCGCAATGCGGCTAAATGCCTCTTCGCAATGCCCGAATTCGGTGGCTTCGGTTTTTAAAAACTTGCGCCGCGCAGGCGTGTTGAAATATAAATCGTTGACTTCGACAATTGTGCCAACATCCAGCGCAGCAGGCTCAAGCGGCATGATTTCACTGCCTTCCGAGGCAATACGCCAGGCGTGCTTTGTGGCCTGAGCACGGCTTAAAATGGTCGTACGCGAAACTGAAGCGATGCTCGCCAGCGCCTCGCCACGAAAGCCTAAACTGGCAACGGATTCCAAATCTTCCAGACTGGCGATCTTGCTGGTGGCGTGGCGTGTGAGCGCCATCGCCAGATCATCCTGCGCGATGCCGCTGCCGTTATCCGTAATCCTTAATTGCTTAATGCCGCCCTGCGTGAGCGAAACCTGGATCTCGGTGCTGCCCGCATCCAGACTGTTTTCCAGCAGCTCTTTAAGCGCGGAGGCCGGACGCTCCACCACTTCGCCTGCGGCGATTTGACTAATGAGCTGGTCGGGTAAAAGTTGGATGCGCATATCGCTATTCTACTTGGTATTCAGGCCATTTTGCGCTTGCGGCATGTGGCAAGCGGCAATACCATTTTCAAATGGTTATTCTTTGGCGATCTTGATTTTTGCCAGTGCAGGATTGCTGGCGAAATATTTTTTGATGCCGCTTAATATGGAATCGACCAGCTTATCCTGATGATCGCTGTCATTCAGTTTGCGCTCCTCTTCCGGGTTGCTGATAAAGGCCGTTTCAACCAATATCGACGGAATGTCCGGCGATTTCAACACGGCAAAGCCTGCTTGCTCGACACGCGGCTTATGCAGTTTGTTGACTTCGCCAATATGTCTTAACACGGCCTTGCCCAGCTTCAAGCTATCGTTAATGGTTGCAGTTTGCGATAAATCCAGCAATGTCTTCGCCAGCACCGGATCCTTGTCATCCAGACTCACACCGCCGATCAGATCGGATTCGTTCTCCTTTTTAGCCAGATAGCGCGCGCTGGCGCTGGTAGCGCCCTTTTCGGAAAGCGCAAACACCGAAGAGCCGCGCGCTGACTGGTTGGTAAAGGCATCCGCATGAATCGACACAAACAAATCGGCTTTAAACTTGCGCGCCTTCACCACACGGGTATGCAGCGGGATAAAATAGTCGCCGTCACGCGTCAAAACTCCGCGCATGTTGGGTTCCGCATCGATTTTTTCTTTAAGTTTTCTGGCGATGGCCAAGGTAATGTTTTTTTCATGGCTGCCATTGGCGCCGCGTGCGCCGGGATCTTCGCCACCATGTCCGGCATCAATGGCAATGGTGATTAAACGGCCATCTTCTTTATTGATGGCGGGTTTGCCTATTTCGGGTTTATTTGTGTCTGGTAGCGCAACCGCTGCGGTATCGGCAGGCTTAGGTATAGCCGTTGCAGCTGTAGCTGCATTAGGCGCGGTTGAGTCTGCAGACTGAGACGCCGGTTCGGCGGCTGTTCCATCGGCCGCGCCAGTATTGGGCGGCAGCGGTTCTACTACGGGTTTTTGCTGGATTGCTTCATTATTCCTCTTATCCAGCATGGCCATCAATTCATCCTGTAGCGGATAAATATCCAGCACCAGGCGGTTTTTATAATCACCGGCGGGTGCGAGCGCGAACAGGTTGGATTTCACCTCGCCTTTCAAGTCGACAGCCACGCGCACCACACCCGGCTTGTAATTGGCCACACGCACCTGCTTGATGTATGGGTCGCTCGACAGGATTTTGTCAGAAAGCGTTTTGAGCACACTGGTGAGTTCTACATCCTCAATATCCAGCACCAACCGGTCAGGATTTTTCAGGATAATGAGCTGATATTTAATCGGCGCGGTCGATTCAAGCGCAATGCGGGTGTACTCATCCGCAGGCCAAACACGTGCTGCCGTAATGGTGTTTGCCGCGTAACCATTGATAGTGATTAGCAATAAACAAATAAATAGCTGTTTTGTTAAAAGGCTTCTAAACATTGCTTTCCTAACGGCGAACCTGCCGAAAACTGAATTTTACGCCCGTTATCAAGCGGCGAAAGCCGCACATGAATATCAGGCTCTGGCAGCACATGCACAGCCTTCTCCGGCCATTCGATCATGCAGATGCTCTGCGGGTTAAAGTAATCCCGGAAGCCTGCCGCGTCCCATTCTTCCTCACTTGTAAATCTATATAAATCAAAATGATACAGATTATAACTAGAAGTTGCATTAGGTTCAATCATGTAAGGCTCAACCAAGGTATAAGTTGGGCTTTTTACTTTGCCGGCATGCCCTAAACCATGCAGAACACCTCGCACAAAAGTGGTTTTACCCGCACCTAAATCGCCATGCAGGTATACCACCAGGCCAGCCTTAACAAGGTGCGCAAAGCGCGTGCCACAAGCCAAGGTGGCTGCTTCATCATTCAGGGTAAGTGTAATATCATTGTCGCTATGCATTTAGATTCTTCTAACGACTTGGCTGCGCTGGCGGCTGACATCAAGCGCTGGGGCCGTGAACTGGGTTTTGCCGAGATTGGCATTACCGACACCGATTTGACGGGCGCAGAGGCTGAACATCAGGACTGGATTTACAAAGGCTTTCATGGTGACATGGATTATATGGCAAAACATGGCACGAAGCGCACGCGCCCCGCTGATTTGGTACCAAATACTGTACGCGTGATTTCTGCCCGTCTGGATTATTTACCGCCCAAAGCGCAAGATAGCTGGGATGTAATGAAGGACGGCGAAAAAGCCTTTATCTCAAGATACGCATTAGGCCGTGATTACCATAAAGTCATGCGACAAAGACTGCAGAAACTGTGCGATAAAATCGCAGAAAATATAAACGAATTTGAATTCAGAGTATTCACAGACAGCGCGCCAGTGCTGGAAGTTGCGCTTGCAGAAAAAGCCGGCCTGGGCTGGCGAGGCAAGCATACCTTGCTGATTAATAAAGAACACGGCTCCTGGTTCTTTCTGGGCGAAATTTACACCAATTTGCCATTGCCGATTGATACAAAAGCCAGCAACCACTGCGGCAGCTGCAGCGCCTGTATCGACATCTGCCCTACCCGCGCCATTACTGCGCCTTACGAGGTAGATGCGCGGCGCTGTATCTCCTATCTCACCATCGAGCTAAAATCCGCGATTCCAGTAGAATTCAGGCCACTCATAGGCAACAGAGTATACGGCTGCGACGATTGCCAATTGGTTTGCCCCTGGAACAAGTTTGCAGAAATCACGCAAGAACCCGATTTTAATGTGCGAAACGGTCTGGATGGCATCAGGCTGGTGGAATGTTTTGCCTGGTCTGAGGCCGAATTTAAACAGAAAATGGCCGGCAACGCGATTTACCGCATTGGCTATATACAGTGGCTGCGCAACATTGCCGTAGGCTTGGGCAATGCACCCCGCTCGCCCGAAATAATTAACGCTTTAAAAACGCGTGAACACGACAGCAATGAATTAATTAGAGAACATGTGGGCTGGGCGTTACAGCAACATCACAGATGTTAATGCCTTGCCTGCAGCAACTCCAGTTTAAGCGCCAATTTTTCACCCAACCATACCGCTTCTTTGGTGTGCGCAGCCAATTCATCTGCATGCACTGGATGAATCAGCACAGAAAACCCTGCCCGCAAAGCATCTAAAGTAGTGGTAGCATGTGCAATTTCATGCGCGGGAATATGCATTTCAAACATCGGCTTGGTATGCGGGCCAACTGGTACGGGAATGAGTTGTCCGATATAAGTCAAATAGGGTAATGCTTTTATTATATCTTCGCGTATCTGGCTGGCAAGCGGGATTTCAGCAGCTGAAAAGTATAGATGCGCATGAAACATCTGCATGATGAATGTTATGCTGCCAACATCGCCGCACCTAGCATACCCGCCTGATCATGCGCAGCAGAGGTTTTGACTGATATTTTTCCGCGCAATACAGGAATCAAGTCAGCTTCCAGGCGTTGTGTGAAGGGCTTTTGCATGAGCGTCCAGGCACCCGCCATGCCGCCGCCAATAATCACATTGTTAACGTCAATCACTTTCGCAATGCTGGCCAGCGTTTGTGCGAGTGCGTTTGCGGCAATCTCGTAGGCGGCGATCGCGACTTTATCACCGGCTTTGGCGAGTTCGGCGATCTGCTCGGCGGTGTGCTGCTGCTGCGTGGCATTGAAGTAACTGATTGCAACACCCGAAGCTGAGGCGTATTGCTCCATACAGCCCCTGTTACCGCAGCCGCACTGCCTGCCATCTGGTTCGATAATGATATGACCGACTTCCATCGCCACGCCATGTTGGCCTGAATAAAGCCTGCCGCTTGTATCGATGAAGCCGCCACCCACCCCAGTGCCTAGCCCCATGTAAATCAGGCCGCCTTCCGGCTTGCCCGCCATGCAATATTCGCCGTAAGCCGCTGCATTGGCGTCGTTTTCCACCACCACTTTTTTACCGACGATGCGGCTTAAATCGGCTGCCAGATTCACGTTTTTCAAACCCGGTAAATTAGGTGATTGCGCAATGGTGTGCGTTTGCGGATCGATAAAGCCCGGAAAGCCAATGCCTATCGCCTCCACTTCAGGATGTTTCTGCAACACGGTTTGTATTGCATTGGCGGTAACTTCAAGTATTTTCTGCCAGGCCTGCTCAGGCGCATACTCTTTGCACAAGCGTGAAAAGCTTGCCTGAAAGCGCGTTTCTTCTATCAGTGCCAAATCAGAGAACACACCCACGCGCAAATTGGTACCGCCGACGTCTATGCCGATGCGCTTCGCCATGCTTATTTCCGTCTTGTGCGTGCAATGGCTTTTGCAATCGTCTTTTTCTGCTCAGTAGAAAGCTGCTGCCAGTTAAAGCGCCAGTGCCAGTTACCCGAGGATGTTCCCGGCGTGTTCATGCGATGGCTGGAATCAAGCGCCAGAATATCCTGCATGGGAATGATTGCCAGATTGGCAGCGGACGCAAGTGCCATATTGATTAAATCCGCTGGAATATCGGGTTGATGCTCCTCTGAATGCATTGCAGATAAATGCCGGTGAAAGTGCCCGCGCTGATGCTCATCCAGATTGACGTGCCAACCCAAAGTGGTATCGTTATCGTGCGTGCCGGTGTATACCACGCTATTCTTTTCAATGTTTTGCGGCAAGTACGGGTTGTCTTCGGCGCCGCTGAACGCAAATTGCAGAATTTTCATGCCCGGCAATTTATATTTGTTGCGCAAGGCATCAACTTCGTCAGTAATAATACCTAAATCTTCTGCCACCAGGCAGATATTGGGCAAAGCCTGCTTAATAGCTGCCAGCAGTTCGTCCCCCGGCGCCAGCACCCATTGACCGTTGATAGCCGTGTCCTCGCTGGCTGCAATCTCCCATGCGGCTTCCAAACCTCTGAAATGATCGATACGCACGATATCAAACAACTCACTTTGCGTTGCCATGCGTGATATCCACCACGCGTAGCCGTCTGCAGCCATCGCAGACCAATTGTAATGCGGATTTCCCCAGCGCTGTCCGGTGGCCGAAAAATAATCCGGCGGCACACCTGCAACCACAGTCATGTTCTTGTCAGCATCCAGCTTGAACAAGTGCGGTTGTGCCCATACATCCGCACTATCGTAAGCCACAAAAATGGGAATATCGCCAAACAAATGCACGTTTTTTGTCGCCGCATAGGCTTTAAGGCTTAACCACTGCGTAAAAAACACAAACTGTGTGAATTGAATGACTGCGATTTCATGCGCCAGTTCTTTACGCGCCT
Source organism: Methylotenera sp. (assembly GCA_044228245.1). Taxonomy (GTDB): domain Bacteria; phylum Pseudomonadota; class Gammaproteobacteria; order Burkholderiales; family Methylophilaceae; genus Methylotenera_A. Next base: position 156,537 of record JBGAVG010000002.1, on the reverse strand, counting down.
GCTTTAACGTTTTTACATCGCGATTCTTATACGCTTCTGGCCAGGTATGCCAGCCGGCTTGATTAAACTTGCTACGTAGCACCAAAAACAATGCAAAATCATCAAGCCAGTGTGCCTGTTTTTCGCAAAATGCCGTAAAAGCTCGCTGCTCTTTTTTCTCTGCCCGTATTTTAAACGCTTCATAAGCACTTGCCAGCAGCTGTGTTTTGCTTGTAATCAAGCCATCGGTATCGGCTTTTCTTAACAAGAGCCCCTGTGCCTGCAAGGCTTCCAGACTAATAAAATCAGGGTTGCCTGCAAACGCGGATAAAGCCTGATAGGGAGAGTTGTCGGCGTGCGGCATGTTAATCGGCAAGGTTTGCCAGACAGTTGCACCTATGTCATGCAAGAAATCGATGAAACGATAAGCCTCCGCACCTAAATCTCCCACGTAATGCGCGCTTGGCAGAGAACTGATATGAAGAAGAACGCCTGCACGGCGTTTCTTTAGAAGTGGTGCATTTAATTGCTGTTTCATCAATGCCTATATCAAAATTGTGCATGCCAAATAGTCCATGACTATATCAGCGTTATTAGTTTGTGCCTGGACTACGCTTGTCCTCGGCGCATGGTTCCCGCATTGTCTGCGTGACCGCCGCCAGCACTGATAGAAGAATACAACACCGGGGGTACAGGTTGTTGTAACAAAGTGTATAAATTAATGAGATTGCGACGGTAAAGCTGATCGAAACTCGCAACGCTATCAGATGAATTATAGTCACCGAACCACCAGAACCAATCTGAGCCTTCACAAATCGCCAGCTGACGCTCGCATGCTGCCACTTGCTCGGCATTCAGAACACCTTTAGCCATCACGCTGTCGTAAATTCTTTTAGCCACACATAGCAAGTCCCATGCTAGATTCTTGTCCTTACTGCCGATCCAGGTACTAAAAGTACCATAGACCCAGCTGCCTGCTGCAACCTGCGATAATGCAGGGGCGGATAATCCCTTAATTTTGTATTCTTTTGATTGATATAAATCAACAATATCGCTGAAAGTTGTCATTTCGATATCAGGATGGCTGGTCAGTGCCGCATATAACTCGTTCAGGAAGTAATAGCCGTTATATGGGTAATATTCCCAGGCATTTTCCCCATCCAGAATAACGCTCACCACCTTGGCTTTGTTACCAATACTGTCATGCGTTTTCGCTTGATGGATATGCTCAAGCGTCTGGATAAAATCCTTGACTGCGTCGGCCGTATGGATTTTTGCGTACTCGAAGCCGATTTTATCCGAGAGATTATCATCCCTGAAGAAACACAAAATATCCTGCTTGCCATTGGTGACGCGATATGGATGATAGAGGTACTCATTTTTGTCCGCCACACTCAAATGCGATTTCAGCAGGCTATTCGCCAGCACCCCCTGTCCCGTAGCCGCCCATTCCACACCGTTCTCAGCCATCAATGACAATGCAGTCTGCGAAACCCCTCCCTCGGCTGGCCACATCCCGCGTGGCGCCTTGCCGAAGAGCTTGGCATGATATTCCTTCGCGGACTGCACATGCGCCACCGCTCGGCTTTGGCCGCCTGCATATCTTGCATACTTAGGCAGCGGCGCATACGGCATCGCATCCAGCGCAGATTTAAAATCCAGCAGTAATGGCAGAATAGGATGGTAGTAAGGCGTTGTAGAGATTTCGATCTGCTTGCGCTGTAAAAGCGCTTTGTAGCGCGGTATCAATCCGGAAATCGTTTCGCCGATAATGTTGAATAGTTGCTGCCTTTCTTCCAGAGTGAACATCATGCCCTTGTTCATCAAGGACTGGATCGTCGTGTTGCTGCGGCGCAGGCTCTCTCCACACCAAGCCAGGTGATACCACACCAGTAAATCTGCTTTGTATTGTGGCGATAGATATTGAAAATCGCCACATGCCATTGGCTCGACCAGCTGATACAGATGCAATAAACGCTGATAATGCGGAAAAGGACTCAGCATCTTTTCGTGATGGCTTTTGAAACAGCTTTTTACAATCAAATGACATTGCTCATGATTGATGTCACCCAAATTTGGCCTCACCAGCAAGGCCAGCAGCGGATCACGAATCGTGTTCTGCTTGAACTGATTGCTGTAGTCCTCAAGCTGCTCCAACAGGATCGGTACAAAATTGAAGGTGACGCGCGCCTTAGGATTCGCCTCCAGATGGAAAGCCATGTCACTGTAATCTTTTATGGCATGCAGGTATGTCCAGGGCAACACATATTCATTGCTGACCGTGTCACGGTAATCCGGTTGATGCATGTGCCAATAGAGGTTAAGGTAAAGCTTAGGACGAGTTGACTTCAAATTAACTCACAATCTTAACAATAAACATTAAAAATTATTATTAACCGCTTGTTTTAAATTAATAATATTAAATCACTCTGTACAGGTCCTGACCCAGCATATCAGGCGTTACCAAAGTAATGCCTTTTTCAGACACATAGAAGCGTTTGGCATCCAAAGCCAGATCTACCCCGATCTGCATGCCCTCAGGGATGACACAGCCACGGTCTATCACTACATTTTTAAGCACGACATTACGGTTGACAGTTACTTTCGGCAAAATCACCGATCCTTCAATATCACAATAACTATGCACCCGCACATCTGAGAACAACACGGAGCTGGTTACACAGGAGCCGCTCACAATGCAGCCGCCGGAAATCAATGAATCTGTCGCCTTGCCGGTTCTTCCTTCGTCATTAAACACAAATTTGGCTGGTGGCAATTGTTCTTGATACGTCCAGATCGGCCAATCCCTGTCATACAAATTAAGCTCTGGAATCACTTTGGTGAGCTCCATATTGGCTTCCCAATAGGCATCAATGGTACCCACGTCGCGCCAGTAGTAATTATCGTTTTTAGCGCCCACACAGCTATCGGTAAAACGATGCGCCTGTACTTTATATTTTTTAATCAGATAAGGAATGATATCGCCGCCAAAATCATGGCTGGACTTAGGATCGCCCGCATCGCGGATCAGTTGCTCATACAGAAACTTGGCATTGAATATATAAATGCCCATGCTCGCAAACGCCTTGGTAGGGTCGCCCGGCATATGTTTGGGATTGGCTGGCTTTTCAGCAAATTCGACCACACGATCGGTTTCATCTACAGCCAGCACTCCAAAACCCTTTGCATCCTCCAGCGGCACATTGATACAGGCAACCGTCATATCGGCATTGTTGCGGGCATGGGTCGCCAACATTTTGCCGTAATCCATCTTGTAGATATGATCACCTGCCAGTATCAACACATACTCAGCCCCACCTTCACGCAACAGATCCAGATTCTGATACACCGCATCCGCCGTGCCTTTGTACCAGTCTTCTGAAATACGCTGTTGTGCAGGAATAATATTCACATACTCATTGAATTCACCGCGCAGGAAGCCCCAGCCGCGCTGAATATGCTGAATCAGGCTTTGCGCCTTATATTGAGTGGCCACATTGATGCGGCGAATGCCGGAGTTGATGCAGTTTGAAAGCGGGAAATCTATGATGCGGAACTTGCCGCCAAATTGTACTGCCGGTTTTGCGCGCCAATCAGTCAGGTTCTTCAATCGGCTGCCTCGACCACCTGCAAGGATAATCGCAGCAGTGTTTTTGGTTAATGTACTAATAAAACGATCTGAATGCTGGTCGTACGACATGATGCCCTCCTGAAGTTTTAATTATGCATTTGATAACTTAGCTGGGCTAAACTAAATTAGCAAATTCGACTTAAATCCTATATCAACTGCTTTCGTTTACATTATAATCAATCTTGCAAGCTATAATCTAGCTGGAACATGACGTAATGAACAAATATTAATAAAAACATAAAATATTTCTTAGAAAAAGTTCGGGGGAATACATCTTGGTACAATCTAAAGCGACATCAGCAAAAGCCAGCGCGCAAACTGCAGCTAAGCGAGAAAAAGAGTCCGACGCTGTATCTGACTCACTATTACTGATTTTAGAAGCGCGTCATCACGATCCGTTCAGCTTTCTAGGCCAGCATAAAATCGATGGCAGTTACATCTATCGCGTATTTATTCCCCAGGCGACAGGCGTGAGCGTTAAAGTTGCTGACGCATGGATCAAGCTTGAAAAATCCCATCCCGATGGATTGTTTGGCCTGCAAAGCAATACGCGCCTCGAAACCCCTTGTCTGCTTAAAATAGATTGTGCCGGTAATACTTACGAAACATACGACCCCTATACATTTGGCACAAGCCTCACCCAGGACGAGCTCTATTTGTTTGGCGAAGGCCGCCTGTTGCAAGCCTACAAAACGCTCGGCGCGCAATGCATGACGCAAGATAATGTCGCCGGCGTCCGTTTTGCAGTTTGGGCGCCAAACGCGGAGCGCGTGAGCGTAGTAGGCAGCTTTAACAATTGGGATGGCCGTGTCCATTCCATGCGCACACATGGATCAAGTGGAGTATGGGATATTTTCATTCCAAACCTCACCACGCACGACACCTATAAATTCGAGATTCGCAACCGCCACACCGGCAATATTCTGGTCAAAACTGACCCTTATGGTTTTGAATTTGAACAGCGCCCCGGCACTGCCGCAAAGATCAGCGCCAGTTATCACCAATGGGAAGACAGGCAGTGGCTCGATGCGCGCAAAAAACGGGACTGGCTGCATGCTCCATTTAACTGTTATGAAGTCCATTTGGGCTCATGGCAACGCAACAACAAGGGTCACTTTTTAAATTATCGCGATCTGGCCAGCACGCTCGTGCCCTATGTCGCCGAGATGGGCTATACCCACGTAGAATTGATGCCGATCTCAGAGCATCCGCTGACTGAGTCCTGGGGCTATCAAACCACCGGTTATTTTGGCGTAACCAATCGCTTCGGCTCGCCCGATGATTTGCGCTTTTTGATTGACGCATTTCACCAGGCTAATATCGGCGTTATTCTGGACTGGGTGCCAGGACACTTTCCAAAAGATGACTGGGCCTTGGCGCGCTTCGACGGCACAGCGTTATATGAGCATGAAGACCCGCGCCTGGGTGAGCACCAGGACTGGGGCACCCTTATTTTCAATTACGGCCGCAATGAAGTGCGTAACTTCCTGATGTCAAACGCTTACTATTGGCTTTCCGAGTTCCATATTGACGGTTTGCGTGTAGATGCCGTGGCCTCAATGCTTTATCTCGATTACTCACGCAAGGCCGGCGAATGGCTGCCTAACAAATACGGCGGCAGAGAAAACCTGGATGTGATTGAGTTCTTAAAACAACTCAATGTCATGGTGGGCGAAGACTTTGCCGGCGTACTCACCATTGCCGAGGAATCCACCGCATGGCCGGCAGTATCGCGGCCGGTGTATCTGGGCGGTTTAGGCTTTAACATGAAGTGGAACATGGGCTGGATGAACGACACGCTTGCCTACATAGAACACGACCCGGTGCATCGGCGCTATTACCATGACATGCTCACTTTTGGCCAGCTTTACGCCTACTCTGAGAACTTTGTACTGCCGTTCTCGCATGATGAAGTCGTGCATGGTAAAAAATCACTATTGGATAAAATGCCGGGCGACGCGTGGCAGAAATTTGCTAACCTGCGTCTGCTGACGACTTATCAGATGACTGCGCCGGGCAAAAAGCTCAATTTCATGGGCAACGAGTTCGGCCAGGGCCGCGAATGGAACGTGAACAGCAGCCTGGACTGGCATTTGCTCAGCGACAAGTATGAGGGCCATCAATGGCATCTGGGCATCAAGCAAGCAAGCCACGACCTAAACAGCCTCTACAAACAGGAAATAGCGCTACATTCGCTCGATTTTGTGCACCAAGGCTTTGAATGGATAGACTGCCATGACTCGGATCAATCCATTATCAGCTATGTAAGACGCGGGCTGGACAATAGTTTTGTTATAATAGTTCTGAACTTCACGCCAGTATTGCGCGAAGGTTATCGCATTGGCGTGCCGCAAGCAGGCACCTATAACGAAGTCTTTAACAGTGATGCGGCTTGCTATGGCGGCAGCAACCAGGGCAACGGCGCTGGGTTACACACGGAAGACGTTGCCTGGATGAACCGCAGCCAATCGCTCGTCATTACGCTGCCACCACTGGCAGGCTTGGTTTTAAAACCGGCTTAGACGTTAAAACCGTTTAAGCTGGAATGTTTTTACAATTGATAAAATAACTTAATAAAGCACGAATATTCAAATGGCTACGCTCACACATTACCCAGTATGGCAAAAACTCTGCCAACATGAAAAAACCATAGCTTCAACACACATGCGCGATTTGTTCGCAAATGATCCAAAGCGCTTCGAAAAATACAGCCTGAAGTTCGCTGATTTATTGCTGGATTATTCCAAACATCGCATGAACGACGAAACGCTGCCTTTGCTGATCCAACTGGCACGCGAAGCCAATATTGAAAACTGGCGTGACAGAATGTTCGCGGGCGAAAAAATCAACATTACCGAAGACCGTGCTGTCTTGCACACTGCGCTGCGTAACCGTTCCAATACGCCTGTCTATGTGGATGGCCATGATGTCATGCCGGACATTAATGCCGTACTCAAGCAAATGCGTGGATTTTCAGATAAAGTGCGCAACGGCGAATGGAAAGGTTATTCCGGTAAGCGTATTACGGACATTGTAAACATTGGGATTGGCGGCTCCGATTTGGGACCTGTGATGGTCTGCGATGCGCTTAAACCCTACGCCAGCCCCGAGTTGAACATTCACTTTGTATCGAATATCGATGGTGCACATTTGATGCGCGCGCTCGAAAAATGCAATGCTGAAACTACATTGTTTATTGTGGCTTCGAAAACCTTCACCACGCAGGAAACCATGACCAATGCGCATTCTGCGCGCACTTGGTTTTTAAACCTGGCTAAAGATGAAGCACACGTAGCTAAACATTTTGTGGCTCTCTCAACCAACTCAAAAGCGGTGCAAGAGTTTGGCATTGATACCGCCAATATGTTCGCGTTCTGGGATTGGGTAGGCGGTCGCTATTCGCTCTGGTCCGCCATCGGGCTATCGATTGCCCTGTATGTAGGCATGGACAACTTCGAGGACCTGCTCTCAGGGGGGCATGAAATGGATAACCATTTCAGAACCGCGCCGCTCGAACAGAATATGCCGGTGATTATGGCACTTATTGGCATTTGGTATAACAACTTCTTCCATGTGGACACGCATGCCATACTGCCCTACGACCAAGGAATGGCGAGATTTCCAGCCTATATGCAGCAGGCCGATATGGAAAGTAACGGCAAGTTCATCTGCCGCGATGGCAGCCGGGTGGAATACAAAACCGGCCCGGTGATTTGGGGTGAAGCTGGCACCAATGGCCAGCATGCGTTTTATCAGCTTATTCACCAGGGCACGCAAATGGTTCCTGCCGACTTTCTGATGCCCGTGCACAGCCATTATGCCATCGGTAAACATGGTTATGCGCATCATAAAATCCTGCTGGCGAACTTTTTAGCGCAGACGCAGGCTTTGATGCTGGGAAAAACCAAGGAAGAAGCACGTGCAGAGCTTGAAAAGCAAGGCATGTCAGGCGATGCACTCGAAAAACTGCTGCCGCACAAAGTATTTGAAGGCAACCGTCCTACCACCTCGATTCTGTTCGACAAGCTCACGCCGAATACGCTCGGCAAGCTGATTGCACTGTACGAACACAAGATATTCGTACAGGGCATCATGTGGAATATTAATAGCTACGACCAATGGGGCGTGGAATACGGCAAGCAGATTGCCCAGCAAATCCTGCCGCAACTGACCAGTGACGAAGTGGTAACGAACTACGACAGCTCAACCAACGGCCTGATTAACCATACCAAGCAGCTGAATAAACCTTAACAAAGCCACATCGGCCAGCTTTCTGCCCACACTTCAATTGGTTGATGGTGTGGGCAGCCAACATCACCTCAACTGCATCCCCTTCATTATCGTATCTATGCCAACCGCCTTGGCCACACCCGCACCCAGGCGTTTGGCAAAGCGGTCCATCATTGTTTCCTGGTAGGTATAATCAACAATCTCGTCCTGCTTGATCACCTCACGCGCAACATAATCGGCACTGCCCAGCGCATCGGCAAGACCCAGCTTGATGCTTTGTTCACCGCTCCAGAACAGGCCGCTGAACACCTCCGGCGTTTCTTTTAAGCGTGCGCCCCTGCCCTTTCTCACTACGTTCTTAAACTGCTCATGCACTTCATTCAGCATGGTTTGCGCCAACGCCTGGTGCTTGGGATTGACTGGTGAAAAAGGGTCCAGCATGGCCTTGTTTTCACCTGCAGTCATTAGCCTGCGTTCTACGCCTACTTTTTTCATCACTTCGGTAAATCCGTAGCCATCCATCAGCACGCCAATCGAGCCGACGATGCTGGCTTTATCCACATAAATCTTATCCGTTGCTACGGCAATGTAATAGCCGCCGGAAGCGCAAATGTCTTCCACCACGCCATATACCGGAATTTTAGGATGCAGTTTCTTTTGGCGCATGATTTCATCGTTGATGATGCCGGCCTGCACCGGACTGCCGCCCGGTGTGTTAAAACGCAAAATAATGCCTTTGGTGCCGATGCTGTCGTAAGCATCGTTCAAGCTGTTGATCACAGCATCCGCGTTAACCTCTCCGCCCGCCTCAATCACGCCATTAATATCAATCAAGGCCGCATGCGGACCAGCCACGTTTTTTCCACCAAATACCCCCAATACCACAATCAACAATAGAAAAAGATAGCCGAAGGTAAGCGCCTTAAAAAAGATGCTCCAGCGGCGCGCGATTTGCTGTTCCTTCAACCCTGATAATAATAGTTTTTCTATGGTTTTCTGTTGCCAGTTACTATGTGACGGTTCGTTCTGCTCAGACATGCTATTTTCCTATCAAGGTTTTCTATGTAATGGATGAAGCTGGTCAATATGAATGATAATTTGCTGGTTCTGCTCGGTAACAGGCAGCATTTGCAAGCTTTTGCCTTTGCATGGCCCCATCACGCAAAAACCGTTATCAGGCCGATAATGCGCGCCATGCGTGGCACAGATCAGATAATCTTTACCTACTGTAAAAAATTCACCTTCATTCCAGTCCAGCTCGACAGGCACATGCGCACACTGATTCACATAGGCATGCGCCTTGCCTTGATAGCGCACCACAAAACCGGTGGCGAATTCTCCTAACTGCGGCAAGGGGAAACGCAGACCTAAGGATTTCTCGTGCAAATCGCGGCTATCTAAAACAATAGTGTTTTTATGCATGGGTCAATAACCAGGCGCTTAACTCATCAAACTGGTGGAATATTTCAATGCTATTGTAACTCAATAATTTATCATGTGATTGCGCCCCATAGGTCACTGCAACTGCTTGCACATCAGCATTTTTGGCCATCTGCAAATCATAGCTGGTATCGCCGATCATCAAAGTTCGTTCGGGGGGAATTACGCAAGCATCCATGATTTCCTCCAGCATTTGCGGATGCGGTTTGGAAAAACACTCGTCCATAGTGCGTGTAGCATGGAAGTAACCACCCAGACCGCAATGCTGCAAGGCCAGATTTAACCCGCGCCTGCCCTTGCCTGTCGCAACGGCCAGTTTATAGCCGCGCCGGTTAAGCTCGATAATGGTTTCTTTTGCCCCGCCGAACAAGGGAATCGCCTGCTCGCCTGCATAATAGTTCGCACTGTATTGTGCGGCCAGGGCTTGCGCCTGATCCGCGGGAATATCACCGTACAACGCATGAATAGACTCTCTCAGCCCAAGCCCGATGATATTGCGCGCCGCATCCGGGCTCAGCGCGGGTAGCCCCACCTGAGTGGCCGCATCTACAATGGCGTGGGTAATCATGCCAGCGGAATCAGCCAGCGTACCATCCCAATCCCATACGATTAAATCAAACTGTTTAGCCATTACCTTCACCACCCTTTTCCAGTTTTTCGATAAATCTTTGTAATTCAACCGGCAAAGGCGCTACTAATCTCAATTTCTCTCCAGACACAGGATGCCGCAGATTTGTTTCAGCCGAATGTAAAAACATGCGTTTTAAGCCTTTTTTTACCAGCGATTTGTTGAGCGCAAAGTCGCCATACTTGTCATCCCCGACAATCGGGAAACCCAGATGCGCCAACTGCACGCGAAGCTGGTGGGTGCGTCCTGTGACAAGCTGCGCCTCAAGCAAACTGAACCCGGAAAAATGCTGTTTCAGATAGAAAATAGTTTCTGAAACTTGCGCCTCACCATATTTATCCTTGCTTTTGTCAGTTACTACATTCACGCGGCGCTCACCATTAGGCAATACATATTTTTGCAAATCCAGAATCACGCGTTTCTTTTTTTCAGTCCACTCGCCTGCAACCAGCATTAAATAGCGCTTATCGGTTTGGTTGTTGCGAATTGCCTCATGCAAAGCCACCAATGCCGCGCGCTTTTTGGCGAGCAAGAGCACGCCTGAAGTTTCGCGGTCCAACCGGTGCACCAATTCCAGAAATTTCGCTTTGGGGCGCTCCAGCCGCAGTTGTTCAATTACGCCGCGGCTCACACCACTGCCACCGTGCACTGCAAACCCTGCGGGTTTATCAATCACCAATAGCGCATCGTCTTCGAAAATAATGGTTTTTTCTAATACTGCTGTTGCTGGCGCATTCATCACTTCCTTTTCACTGGTTGCGACGCGTATCGGCGGCACGCGCACGACATCGCCCAGAACAAGTTTGTACGAAGCATCAATGCGGCCCTTGTTGACGCGCACTTCACCGCTGCGCAAAATGCGGTAAATATGGCTTTTGGGCACGCCTTTAAGTGTCTTGGCGAGGAAATTGTCAATGCGCTGCCCATCGCTCGCCTCATCAACGGTTAAATTGGCAACCGCATGTGCGCCTATCATTTTATTTCGCTCTGTTTGCATCATCATTTTGCTTAACTTTAAGTTGCCTGACATTATATTTTGCTAAAATGGGCGATAACGCCTATACTTAGCATGTTATTGAATCTAAATCGCTTTAGCGTATCTCAATAACAGCTAAACGTGACAAAAAATACTTGGCTAATACCGCTCGCCATATTTAAAGTAGCGATAAAAAAATTGCGCTCTAGCCGCCGCAGACAAATAAACATAAACGCGACTAAAGTTACTGAAGACAGAATTTTAACGGATTTATGCCCCTGTGTTGATAAAGGTATGAGAAAAATCAAACGTCGGCATATATTTTAAGATGTAGCAAAACCATATTTAATCAATCGAAAAATCGTAGAAGCTCTTCGCGATTTGTAATGCCAGCTTTTTCTGCAGGCACGGATGATTTCAGCTGCATCGTGTTGCGCCATATAAGACGCACGATTAAAACATAACTTAGACCATGTCTGGGTGAAATCACAACTTCAGAACTTTAATCCTAAAGTACAACATGTCTGCCCGCATGAGCGCGGGAGCACACAATGAAACGCATGTTATTTAATGCAACGCAATCGGAAGAATTACGCGTTGCGATTGTCGATGGGCAAAAGCTTGTTGATCTGGACATCGAACACGCTGGAAAAGAACAGCGCAAAGGCAATATTTACAAAGGTGTCATCACCCGGGTAGAGCCTTCACTAGAAGCCGCATTTGTTGATTACGGTACCGAACGTCACGGCTTTTTACCCTTCAAGGAAATTTCCCGCAGCTATTTCTCGGACAAATCCGAAGGCGGTAAAACCCGCATTCAAGACGTGATTAAAGAAGGCCAGGAACTCATCGTTCAAGTCGATAAAGATGAACGCGGCAACAAGGGCGCAGCGCTTACCACTTTCATCTCTTTAGCAGGCCGCTATCTGGTATTGATGCCGAACAATCCGCGAGGTGGTGGCGTTTCGCGCCGTATCGAGGGCGAGGACCGCAACGAGCTGCGCGACGTGATGGCGCAACTGGAAGTGCCGAAAGGCATGAGCATCATCGCACGTACCGCCGGTATTGGCCGTACTGCAGAAGAACTGCAGTGGGATCTGAATTACCTTACGCAGCTTTGGACCGCCGTAGAGGAAGCCTCGCATATCCAGGCCGGCGCGTTTCTGATCTATCAGGAAGGCAGTCTGGTCATTCGCGCGATCCGTGATTATTTCAGCGCGGACATTGGTGAGATCTTAATCGATACGCCTGATGTTTATGAACAGGCCGTGCAATTCATGAACCATGTGATGCCAGGCAATGTGACCCGTGTAAAACTGTATCAGGATGAAGTGCCGCTATTTTCGCGCTTTCAAATCGAACACCAGATCGAATCCGCTTTTTCACGTGAAGTCCGCTTGCCTTCCGGCGGCGCCATTGTGATTGACCATACCGAGGCGCTGGTGTCTGTCGACGTGAACTCTGGCCGCTCAATCAAAGGCAGTGACATCGAACAAACCGCTTTTAACACCAATCTGGAAGCCGCAGAAGAAGTTGCGCGCCAATTGCGTTTGCGCGATTTGGGCGGCTTGGTAGTAATCGATTTTATCGATATGGAAAGCCAGCGCAACCAGCGCGAGGTAGAGAACGCCTTGCGCGATGCCCTGCACGCTGACCGTGCGCGCGTACAGACCGGCAAAATTTCACGCTTTGGTTTGCTTGAACTGTCACGCCAGCGCTTGCGCCCAAGCCTAGGCGAAACCAACCATGCCGCTTGCCCGCGTTGCAGCGGCACCGGACATATCCGCGGCATCGAGTCTACCGCATTGCATATCTTGCGCATTACACAAGAAGAAGCCATGAAAGACAACAGCGCGATTATTCAGGTGCAATTGCCGGTTGAAGCCGCCACCTTCCTGCTCAACGAAAAACGCGCTGATATTCATAAAATCGAGCAGCGTATGGGCGTGGAAGTGATATTGATTCCAAATATCCATATGGAAACGCCAAACTACAGCATCACACGCATCAAGCATGATGATGTTAACGAAGAAACCGCGCAGGCCAGCTATAAAATGGTGGAATTGCCTGCCGAAACTGCTTATGTGCGCAGTCTGAGCGAGGAGGCAAAACCCAGCGCGCCCGAGGCGTTGGTGAAAGGTATTACGCCTGCGACATCCGCGCCGATTGTTGAAGAAAGAGCCGCGGCAGAAAAACCTGCTGCACCTGCAGCCAAAACTTCATTTTTAAGCCGCATTAAAAAATGGCTGGGCGGCACGGGCGAAGTCAAGGTTGAAGAAAAAGCGGAAGACAAAACCGCACGCGAGGCTCGCGATAGCTCCCGTAACCGCAGCAATCGCGACCGCAATCGCAACCGCAGCAATCGCGATCGGGCCAATATAAGCACTGGCGAGCGTGGCGACAGGCCGCAACAAGGGCAACGTCCACAGCAAGCCAGTCAACAGCGTCCAGAGCGTACGCCGCGTCCCGAAAGACCCATCGAAAACCGCGTCGAGAAAGCTGAAGCAGTTGCTCCAGCAACGCCTGCTGACAGCATCGCGGCAGATACCAATCAGGCACCGCGTCAAGAGCGCAGCGGCCGCAGCCGCCGCGGCGGACGTAACCGCAACAAAAATCGCGATGCCAACCGTGACCAAAATCGTGAGATGTCACGCGAACAAGATGCCGCCACACCAGCTTTTGTGCCAAATGACTTGGTTCAGAATGAACCTGCTCCAAAAGAGCATGCTGTAGCGACCGCACCAGTATTGGTTTCTGAGCCTGTTGTTGAAGAGGCGGTAAAAGCGCCTGGCAAACCTAAAAAAGCTGCAAAATCAGCAGAGCCCATAGCTGAAACTGCCGGTGTACCAGAGACGGCGCCAAAGGCAAAGGCCGAGAAGAAACCTGCTGCACGCAAACCTAAATCGGCAAAACCGCTCGATTTGGCCGCAAGTGGCCTACAGCTCGTAGAAACCAAAGGCGATGCAAAAATGGCCGCGCCTGTGGCAGAACCAGCAACACCAAAAGGTCCGCGTAAAGCGCCAGGCTGGAAGAAAAATGCAGAATCCAAAACAGATGATGCACCGCTGGTGATGGTGGAAACCCAGAAATAAATAATTAAAATTAGTTAGTTCTAAAAATTAAGAAGCCCGGCTTTTAGTAAGACTAGTCGGGCTTTTTAATTGATTTCAAGTACGTCATTGGCAACATTGCCGCATTAAAAATGCAGCACCGTATCATCAGCTATTCACCTACAATGGCCGCTTCAGCGTGAAACTTAATGTAAAACAATGCATGATTTTCTGCCGCTAGCAACGCCAACAGCCGATTGATTGCTTCATCTGTCGCAAAAAATTCCATGATAATCGGCAGTTCACCTGCCAATTCAAAAAAGTGCTGTTCATGCAAGCGCCCGTTGCGGCCAAACCCCGCCAACGCACGTACAGCCGACCCACCTGGAATGCCGATGGCTTCGGCTTGCTTCAAAATCCACTCGTATAACAAGTTGCCATGGTGGCGTAATGTCTCTGGAACGAATAGCTTCAGGTAAATTCCTTGCATCGCATCAACCCCTTATCAGCTGTATTGTAAGTATGCCCAGGCCGGTTAAAACCAGCGAACCCAATACATGAATCAATACATGAGCAGCTGCCCAGCCATATTGCCCGCGTGCAAGCAAAGTAGCCGCTTCGGCAGAGAATGTGGAAAAAGTGGTTAATCCTCCAAGAAAGCCTGTGGTGACAAAAAGCCGAACCTCGGGCGAAAAGCTAGAAGTCAAAGCAAACACGCCTATCGTCAAGCCCATCAAGTAACCGCCCACCAGATTTGCCAACAATGTACCTAGTGGCAATGCAGGCAACGTCGCATTCAACATGATGCCCAATCCCCAACGTAGCCAGGCGCCAAGTGCTGCGCCAGCCCCTACGGCCACAAAACCGTTCAATCCCATGCTATGACCCCCTAAGGCTATATTATAGCCATTCGTTTATGCACTATAATAACGTATCAACGTCATGATAAAGAAGGTATATTTTGCGCGTCTTATTTGCCACTTCAGAAGCCTACCCACTCATTAAAACAGGCGGCCTCGCCGACGTAAGCGGCGCCCTGCCTAAGGCCTTGAACAATCTGGCAGAATTTGATGGCGACATCAAAATACTGCTGCCGGGTTACCGGGCAGTTTTAGAAAAACTAAGAGATGTTTCACCAGTCGCTACCATAGAAGTGCTTGGCCAGACCTGTACCCTATTAATGGGCAAAATGCCAGATAGCGATACCGACGTAATCGCAATTCAGAATACGCAACTGTATGAACGCGATGGCGGCCCATATAGCGACAAGCATGGTGTTGAATGGCTGGACAATGCGCTCAGATTCGGTGTGCTTTCCCGTGTGGCCAGCTTGCTTTGCAGCAAGCGCAGTCCGCTTCAGAATTGGCAGCCGGACTTGATTCAGTGTAATGACTGGCAAACCGGCCTGGCGCCTGCCTACATGAAGCTGCTGGATTTCTCCACCACCAAGTCGATTCTAAGCCTGCATAACCTCGCTTTTCAAGGTTGCTATGATGTCAGATGGCTTAAGGCATTAGAGCTCCCGGTAGAAAATTTTCAAATCAGCGGCTTTGAATATCATGGTCAAATTTCGTTTTTGAAAGCGGGACTTTTTTACGCAGACAAATTAAGCACCGTAAGCCCGACCTATGCGCAGGAGATTCAAACAGAAACTTTTGGTTTTGGCATGCAAGGCCTGCTGCAAATCCGCAAGGAGGATTTGACCGGCATTTTAAATGGCATTGATACGGAAGAATGGTCGCCCGAAAAAGACCCCAGTCTCATTAAAAACTACAGCGCCAGCGATCTCTCTGGGAAAACGGCAGTTAAAAAAGCGCTGCAGGAGCAGCTAGGGCTTCATGTTGATGCAGATGCACCATTGTTGGGCGTAGTGAGTCGGCTCACACATCAAAAAGGGCTGGATTTATTACCCGGAATCATGCCTCAACTTATCGCACAAGGCTGCCAGTTTGCCATTTTAGGCAGTGGCGATAAAGCCCTGGAAGCCAGCTTCAATGACTTGGCACAAAAAACCCCAGGTCAAGTTTCCATGACTACAGGCTATAACGAGCATCTCTCGCACAACATTATGGCAGGCTGCGACATGTTTGTGATGCCATCGCGCTTTGAGCCATGCGGACTTAACCAGTTGTATGGCCTGGCCTACGGTACCCCGCCGATTGTCAACGCCACAGGCGGCTTGGCGGACTCGGTATGCGACACCAATGAAACCACCCTTAACAACGATACTGCCACTGGCTTTGTGATGAAAAATGTCAGCAGTGCATCACTTTTGGTCACAATTGAACACGCTTTGACCATCTGGAAAAACAAAACGTTATGGCAAAAAATTCAGCGCAATGGCATGCAACAGGACATTGGCTGGGATTCCAGCGCGAAAGCTTACTTAAAACTGTACGAAAAAACGCTCTCAGGTCACTAGAGAATAAATTGGCATGGTTGATGCTTGATATTAATCAAGCTTCTCCAAAGCTAACTTCTCCTCCCTAGGGGCGTATACACAAAATGATGTTGCGCCTCTTTTTTTATTCTAAATTAATTGTCTAAGCAAATTGCATCGTTGGACGATGTTCGCAGCCTCGCTATACAACCGCGCACTATCTCGGCTCCTGCGTTCCGTCCGTCTAGCACTTCATCTCAAACAAATTAATTTACAAAAATCTACTGCTTATTTCACAATAAAATGCTCGCGGTAATACTTCAGTTCGTCGATAGATTCGTAAATATCTGCCAAGGCTTCATGTTTGCTGGCTTTCTTGAATCCCGAATAAATTTCTGGCTTCCAGCGGCGCGCAAGCTCCTTAAACACGCTCACATCCAGATTGCGGTAATGAAAATAGGCTTCCAGATCAGGCATATAGCGCGCCATAAAGCGCCTATCCTGACAAATAGAATTGCCGCACATAGGCGATTTCCCGGCTGGTACAAATTGCTTTAAGTAGGCAATCATTTGCTCGGTAGCGGCGGCTTCATCCAAGGTAGACGCTTTCACCTTGTCAATCAGGCCGCTGCGGCCATGCGTGCCCTTATTCCAGGCATCCATGCCATCCAGTACCGCGTCTGTCTGGTGTATGACTAAAACTGGCGATTCGCCCAGCACGTTTAATTCGGCATCTGTGACTACCACAGCCAGTTCCAGAATGCGGTCTGAGTCTGGCAACAAGCCACTCATTTCCATGTCCAGCCAGATTAAATTTTCGTTGTTGATATTATTGCTTGCGGCTTCCATCATGATTTCCATTAAAATAGCGTATAACAGCACCAGCAGTGAACCAATTCCCTGCAAATGCTTCAGAATACGTGTAGTTTAACTTAAATTTAGAAATATCATGGCATCCACACTCACACCTGCGACAACTTTAACACTCGTTTTTATCGTTTTACTCCTCGCAACGACACTTACCCGGCTTTGGCTGGGGTCGCGGCAAATCGCATATGTGCAAGCAAACCGCACCCAAGTACCCAGTGCGTTTTCAGCCAATATTTCTTTAGAGGCGCATCAAAAAGCGGCAGACTATTCCACTGCAAAAACCAGGCTGGCACTGGCTGAGGTTGTGATGCAAGCCTTATTATTGGCCGCATTCACCATTGGCGGCGGCTTGCAGTGGCTGGACGATAGCTGGCGCAATGTTTTGACCGACCACGAGATTATTCGCGGCGCATTGGTGATTTGCAGTGCCATGCTGATCAGCGCCTGCATAGACTTGCCTTTCGAATACTATAAAACCTTTGTTGTCGATGAAAAGTTCGGTTTTAACAAAATGACGCCACGCATGTTTTTTACCGACTTAATCAAGCACGGCCTGGTCGGCCTGGCGCTGGGCTTGCCTATTCTGTTTGCAGCACTTTGGCTGATGCAAGGTGCGGGTCAATACTGGTGGTTTTATTTATGGGTAATCTGGAGCATCTTTAATATTCTCATGCTCGCGGTTTACCCTACTTTTATCGCGCCGTTATTTAACAAATTCACGCCGCTTGCCGATGAAAACCTTAAATCGCGCATTGAAGCACTGCTCACCAAATGCGGCTTCAAGTCGCAAGGCTTGTTCGTAATGGATGGCTCTGCTCGCAGCAGTCATGGCAATGCCTACTTTACCGGCTTTGGCAGCAGTAAACGCGTGGTGTTTTTTGATACGCTATTAGACCGCTTAAGCACTGAAGAAATCGAGGCAGTACTGGCGCACGAACTGGGGCATTTTAAGCATCATCACGTCATCAAGCGTATCGCCCTGATGTTCTTTGTAAGCTTTCTTGGCTTGGCCTTGCTGGGCTGGCTAATGAACCAAACCTGGTTTTACAATGGTTTAGGCGTCACTACGCCGAGCAATCACATGGCGTTGATTTTATTTTTGCTGGTATCACCTGTGTTTTTATTTTTGCTGCGCCCGCTGATGGCAAGTTATTCACGCAAAAACGAGTTCGAAGCTGACGATTACGCCGCAAAGCACGCCAGTGCTAATCACCTGATTGAGGCTTTGGTTAAGCTTTACCGCGATAACGCTTCTACGCTCACGCCAGACCCGTTGCACTCGGCGTTTTATGACTCACATCCGCCTGCAAGCATTCGCATTTCTAAATTAGCAGCGTATACTGCAAATTAGCGAATGAAAGGTATAAGCGATGACGAAAATATTACTGCCGTTGTTATATTTGTTTAGCTTGAATGCTGTCGCTAACGACATGTTTGCCAAGGCAGACGTGAAAGCGGGCAAGACTTTGGTTGAAAAAAACTGCATCAGCTGCCATGCTTCAAGCTACGGTGGCGATGGCTCTGGCATTTACACGCGTGAAGATCCAAAAGTGAAAACCTCCAAAGGTCTGGTGGCTCAAGTGCGCAGCTGCAACACCATGCTTGGCCTGAAGTGGTTTGAAGATGAAGAGCTCAATGTGGCGGCTTATTTGAACCAGACTTACTACAAATTTGAAAAATAAATGCAAATTTTAAAATGTTAAGCTGGGCCTGAATATGTTACAGGGCTTGGTGGTTGCCGCTTACGGCAAACGTTACGAAGTAGAGTTGGCAGACAAATCGCGCATCAGTTGCGTCACGCGCGGAAAAAAAACCGATTTGGCCTGTGGCGACATTGTGACCATCAAGCTCACCGACACCGCTGAAGGCGTTGTAGAATCAAGCCAGCCGCGCAAATCCCTGCTCTATCGCAGTAACGCTTTCAAAAGCAAAATTCTCGCCTCTAATGTCACGCAAATCGTGATTGTGCTGGCAACCCAGCCCAGCTTTTATGAAGCTTTACTCAACCGCTGTCTGGTAGCCGCGGAAGCCGCCAACATCAAGCCATTGATTGTGCTGAATAAATGTGACCTGGCTGATGCTGGTGACGCAAAAAAAACACTCCAGCTATATCAGGATCTGGGCTACCAAGTCGTGTATTTGTCTGCGGTTGAGGACATTGCCGAACTGCGGCCATATCTTGCCAATCATCAAAGTGTGCTGGTAGGCCAATCCGGTATGGGCAAATCCACTATTATCAACAAACTGCTGCCCGGCCAGCAAGTACGCACGCAAGCGATGAGCGACGCGCTGGATAGCGGCAAACATACCACCACGGCGGCGCATTTATACCATTTGGATACAACCAGCAGCCTGATTGATTCACCCGGCTTGCAGGAGTTTGGCCTGCACCATCTTACCCAGCTAGAGCTAGAGCTGGCGTTTAAAGAATTCAGGCCATACTTGGGCAAATGCCGCTTTAATAACTGCAAACACCTGCATGAACCGGATTGCGCCGTGATAAACGCCGTCAATCATGGCAAAATATCCGCTGCAAGACTAGGCTATTATCAGGAGCTAGCACAGGAAGATCGCGATTAAGGAGCCTCTAAATTATGGCAAATACCGCTTTTATTTCGCACCCGGATACTTTGCTGCACGTCATGGACGGCAGCCATCCTGAATCGCCTGCGCGCATCACAGCCATAAAAAATGCTGTGACCGCTTCCGATTTAAAAGAAAAACTGCAGTTTTACGAGGCACCGGCAGCTACCAAAGCACAGCTCGGGCGCGTGCATTCTGCCGATTATGTTGATTACATTCACAGCATTGCCCCCAAGGCAGGATTGGTGCGCCTGGACGGCGACACCGCCATGGGGCCGATGAGCTTGTCCGCAGCCTTGCATGCAAGCGGTGCAGTCGTCTTGGCCACAGATTTAGTATTAACAGGCAAAGCCAAAAATGCATTTTGCTGTGTGCGCCCACCCGGCCACCACGCAGGACGCGCCAACAGCGCAGGTTTCTGCATTTTTAACCATATTGCCGTCGGCGTTGCGCACGCCATGTCGCAATACCCGATCGAACGGGCTGCCATTGTTGACTTTGATGTCCATCATGGCGACGGTACCGAGGACATCTTCAGCAGCAATCCGAACGTCATGCTCTGCTCTACTTTTCAGCATCCGTTTTATCCGCATCGTGGCGCAGAAACGCGTAGCAAAAACATGATTAACGTCCCCTTGGCCGCAAAGACCAAGCGCGAGGATTTTAGAAAGGCCGTCATGACTGAATTCGCGCCTGCCTTGGATGGCTTTAAGCCCGAGATAATATTTGTTTCCGCCGGGTTTGATGCGCATTTGAATGACCCGCTGGCAGATTTAACCCTGATTGAAGAGGATTATGCGTGGATAACCGCATTCATAAAAGAATTTGCCGCAAAATACGCAAAAAACAGGATTGTATCTTCACTTGAGGGAGGCTATCATTTACCATCTCTAGCGCAAAGTGCCTGGGCACATATTAATAGCTTGGCTAAAAATGATTGATTTAAAAAAAGAACAGATAGCGGCTGAAAGACTTGAGCTTGGCATGTATGTGACCGATCTGGACAGGCCTTGGGAAGGCACACCATTCATGCTGCAAGGCTTTTTGCTGGATGACCAGTCCGACCTGGACAAGCTCCGGTCAATCTGCAAATTCGTGTATATTGACCGCACCAGATCCGTAGGCAACCAATTTTCTGCTCCCACCAAACAAGACTTTGCCATCAAACGCGAAGGTGCGGCTATACGCATCAAAGATCCAGGAAAGACTTTTTCAGACAAAAAACCGGGGGGCAATATAGATCCTCGGTTTGCCAACAAGACCTCTTTCTTTGAAATTCTTCGCGAACTAAAAAATCACCAGGCACCTCGGAATGTTGAGCGTAATAGCCAGGACGGCACGGTTTATAACTTGAAATATGGGGCGAATACGGCAGCCCAGGAAGCTTTTCCCTACCAAACCGAAACCAACCCCCAACAAAAACCCATGGCCAAACAGCTGGCCGAAGATGTTGGCGGTTTTTTCGGTAATCTATTCAGACGCAATAAACTTAAATCCACGATTGATGACGCTTCTAAAATCAATAAAACAGGTAGTGATTCCAGTGACGGCTACAAAGTAACAATTTACG
The DNA here is from genome assembly GCA_044228245.1 of Methylotenera sp. Classification (GTDB taxonomy): domain Bacteria; phylum Pseudomonadota; class Gammaproteobacteria; order Burkholderiales; family Methylophilaceae; genus Methylotenera_A. The sequence continues at coordinate 135,200 of JBGAVG010000002.1, read as the reverse complement.
AGGAAGAACCGCCTGTCGAAAATGAAATCGCGATCATCTATCCGGTTTATGAACAATCGCAAGTAGCAACCAGAGAGATATTTGATGCGGTAGCAAATGAGCAAAATCTCGACTTGACCGCTGTAAGTGAAATTCTGGACAGTATGGTTGAAAGTATTGGCCGCGTACCCGATGCATTGCTGTGGCTGGCAAAACTGAAGCAGACCGATGACTACTCATACAATCACGCCTTGCATGTCTCCATCACCTTAATGGCTTTCGGCAATTTCCTGGCGCTGTCTAAAAAACAGATTAAAGAATTGGGTCTGGCCGGCTTACTGCAGGATGTCGGCAAGGTAAAACTTTCTGCCGATGTGCTGCTGAAAGAAGGAAAGCTCTCGCGTGAAGAATACGAGTACGCAAAAAAACACGTGGATGAAAGCCTCAAAATTCTTGAAAAAACACCGGACATTCCGCTTCCAGTGATTGATATGGTGGCACAGCATCATGAGCGCGCGGATGGCAGTGGTTATCCAAAACAGCTACGAGAAAGCCAGATTGACCTGGCTTCACAAATCGCAGGCCTGATTGATACCTATTGCGCCATCACGAGCCATAAATCTTATGCCAAAGGCGTTTTTCACCAGGAAGCGCTGGATAAAATTCATCAACTGAGTGGAAAACTATTCAGCAGTGAATTAATCGATCAGCTTGTCCAGTTCATGGGCATGTATCCAGTCAGCTCGCTGGTTGAGCTTAATACGGGCGAAGTGGGCGTGGTCATACAACAGAACCAGGTCAGAAGGCTGCTGCCAAGATTAATGCTCTTGCTGGCGCCTGATAAATCGCGCTACACATCGCCTGTCATTCTAAACCTGCTGAACAGCCCGTCTACGCCAGCAGGCGAACCTTACAGAATAATAAAAAGCCTGCCTCCTGACAGCTACGGCTTAAACCCAGCTGATTTTTATGTTTAGACCAACAACGGTTTTTGACTGGTAGCTTCAAATGATGATGATGGAAGATAGGTCGGCCAGTGAAGAACTTCCGGAGGAGGAAATACAGGAAGTTGAGATTGCCTATACTGAACAAGCTGTTTTAGAAAAATTACATGCCTACGGACTTAAACCAAAAGCGCTGTTTTCCAACCTGAAAGTCAATGTTAAGGCACTTGGGCAAGCGGAAATATCAGAAAACCCGCAGTTAAACCCGTTTTTATCTCAGTTGAGTTCAGCACTCAAAAACTGGCAAACCGGACATGACTTAAACACCTTTACTGCCGGCATTAATCGGCTGATCTTTTTGTGGCTCAACGCCATGCAAGATGGCGCAAGCGCGCAAGCCGTACTCAATCTTCTTAGCTGTTTCGAATTCAAAACGAAACTGGGCATTTCCAACTCGGCCAAGCTGCATTGTTTTTTGTTTGATCTGTTTGCAGAAACCAATCATCAGCATCAGCAATTCCAGTTCAATTACACACGCAATTTTGATGCCATTACGCAACTGCCTAATGCCAATCAAATATTGGACAGCATAGAAAACGCCGTCAACAATAAAGTGGGTAACCCATTGATTGGCTTGTTTTCCATACATTTTCAAGTTGCAAAACATAATCCCATTTTTTCACAACAACTTGCCTCTGAATTAAGCCGAAAAGTTGCTTTCAGACTGAAGAAAAATATATCGCCTGATTGCCAGCTTTACCATACCGGCAACTTGCAGTTCGATATTCTGATTCCCAGCCTGAGCAATGACATTCAACTTAATTTACTCGCAGCCAAACTGCAGCGCGCCTTCGAGCAAATGGTGTCCATAGGCAATCAATCGGTCCTGGTCACGCCATTCACTGGCTGTGCCTTTGCCAAGAAATCTTCTCAAAAAGCGCATGAATTATATGGCTGTTCCAAACTGGCGCTGGAAAGTGCTTTTTCCAGCCAGCAGCAGTTTGTGATGTACTCGCAAGAACTGGAAAAACAGTTGTCCGCGCAGCATGATATGGAACTCAAAGTGTTGGAAGCATTTACCGGAGACAGTCTGACTTTGTTTTTCCAGCCCATTGTCAATCTGTCAAACTCAAAATGTGTCGGTGCAGAGTTATTATTGCGCTGGTCGGAAGAAGCTGACTACAGCATATCTCCGGGCTTGACCATCGAAATTCTAAACAAGCTGGGTAAAAGCAAATTGTTCACACGCTGGCTAATCAATTCAGCATGCCGTTCTTCCAGCGAGTTGTTGCATGAACATCACTTAAAAGTGTATCTCACGATTAATCTGCGCGCAGAAGATTTATACGACATTGAACTGCCCCACCTGCTGCTGCAAGCGCTGGCGTTATGGAAGATCCAGCCGAAAGACATTATTCTTGAAGTTACTGAAAACGGCATCCTTGAAGAAAACGAAACCACCAGCGCCGTGATCAAAGCGCTATCTGAAAACGGTTTCAGACTAGCCCTGGATGACTTCGGCACGGGCTTTTCATCGCTCTCGCGGCTGCGCACCATGCCCATCGATTTAATCAAAATTGATCAGTCTTTCGTGCGCGATATCAGTCATTCACAGCATGATTTTGAAATTGTAAAATCAATTGCCATGCTGGCAAACAGTCTGGGGAAAGAGGTGCTGGCTGAGGGGGTTGAGGATAAAGAATGCCTGGCACTAATCAAAAAAATGAAAATCCATAAATGCCAGGGCTATTTTTTTGCTAAGCCAATGCCGTTTGACGAGTTTGTCACGTGGGCAAAACAGCATTAATCAGCGGTTTCCGACCTGCTATAATAGCGGCATGCAAATTACTACACGACTAGAATTCGATGCCGGGCATCGCATCCCCAACCATAAAAGCCAATGCCGTAATTTGCATGGTCACCGCTATGCACTTGAAATCACGCTTTCTGGCGACATTATCAGTCAGGATAATATCTCTGAAAATGGGATGGTGATGGATTTTTCCGATGTTAAAAAAATCGCAAAGAAAAGTGTCGTGGACGTCTGGGATCACGCATTTCTGGTATTTAAGGATGATCTGCCGGTATTGGATTTTTTAAGTTCACTACCCAACCACAAAACCGTTATCTTCCCGACCGTGCCGACCGCAGAAAATATGGCCGCTGAAGCTTTTAGAATACTCAAGAGTGAATATAAAGACACTTATGGGAACCACCTCAGATTAGAGCGCGTCAGGCTCTACGAAACGCCCAATAGCTGGGCAGATGCATTAAGCTAAAACCAACCAAAACTAAAAAGCCATTGCTTGCATTACCTGCTGCAGGCCTTGCTGCCAACTCGGCAGTTCTACATTAAACATTTTCTTAAGCTTGGTATTATCCAGCCTGGAATTCGCAGGGCGCCGCGCAAGCGTTGGATAATCTGCCGTTGCAATTGCCACGATATTGTTAATATTCACCTTAAGCGCAGGCCAGTTGCGGCTTATAGCGAGTCGGTTGTATTCATTGATGATTTCGCAAGCAAACCCATGCCACGAGGTACTTCCGCTATTGGTAAAGTGATAAACACCGGCTTGATTCTCCAGTTGCGGCTGCCAAACATTCAGCAATTTAGCAACGCCCTCTGCAATGCTCTCGCTACTTGTCGGCGCGCCAAACTGGTCAGCCACAATGCGCAAACTATCGCGCTCAGAAGCCTGATGCAGAATGGTTTTTAAGAAATTCTTGCCGTAAACGCCATACACCCAGCTAGTGCGCAAGATCAAATGCGGTAAACCTACAGCACGAATTGCCTCCTCGCCTGCCAGTTTGCTTTTTCCATACACGCAAGCAGGATTGACTGTATCACCTTCTAGGTATGGGGCATCTTTTGTACCATCGTAGACATAGTCAGTCGAAAAATGAATGAACGCGGCATTCAGCCTGGCGGCCTCTTCTGCCAATGTCTGCGGGGCAGTTGCGTTAATCGCATAGGCAAATTGCGGCTCGGTTTCAGCTTTATCAACCGCCGTATAAGCCGCTGGATTAACAATAAGATCGGGCTTGATTTCACGTACCACACGGCGGATATCATGGGCTCTGCTTAGGTCAAGCTGCTCGCGTGATAAAGCAAATAACTCGTACTCTAGCAGTCTAGTTTTTAATGCATGCCCTACTTGCCCGTTGACCCCCGTGAGTAGTATTTTTTTTTGCATGTATAAAACTTGATTAAGGAAATTTCTTGGCTGCCTGCAGACTTAAGCCCTGGCTGTCTTTGGCTGATAATATCGGCGTGCCCTGCAAAGGCCATTTGATATCGACCTCTGGATCATCCCATTTAAGACAGCATTCAAATTGCGGCGCGTAAAAATCCGTGGTTTTATATAAAAACTCGGCCGTGTCTGAGAGCACAAGAAAGCCATGCGCAAAACCGGGCGGTATCCACATTTGGCGCTTGTTGTCTGCGGATAACGTTGTGCCTTCCCATTGCCCAAACGTCGGCGATGATGTACGCAAATCCACCGCCACATCAAAGACCTCACCCTGTGTAACACGTACCAGCTTGCCCTGCGCCTGTTCTATCTGGTAATGCATACCGCGCAGCACGTTTTTGGCAGATTTTGAATGATTATCCTGCACAAAATTGACGTCCAGATTCGTCGCTTCAAAAAAAGCCTTTTGATTAAAACTTTCGAAAAAGAAACCTCTTTCATCCCCGAATACTTTGGGCTCAAAAATGATCACTTCCGGAATTCTAGTCTTGATGACATTCATCAATACACCTGCTCTGTCAGCACTTGCTTGAGGTATTGCCCATACCCATTTTTAGCATATTTATTGGCCAACGACTCAAGCTGCGCAGCACCAATAAACCCCATGCGATAAGCAATTTCTTCTGGGCAGGCGATTTTTAAACCCTGGCGTTTTTCGATGGTTTGTATAAAAATACCTGCATCCAATAATGACTCATGTGTGCCGGTATCCAGCCAAGCCATACCGCGCCCCATCACCTCTACCTGCAGTGCGCCCCAGTCTAAATACTGGCGATTCACGTCGGTAATTTCCAGCTCGCCGCGTGCCGATGGTTTCATATTTTTAGCAATCTCGACAACGCGGTTATCGTAAAAATATAATCCGGTCACCGCATAGCGTGATCTTGGCGACTTCGGCTTTTCTTCCAGGCTCACCGCCCTGCCCTGCGAATTGAATTCGACAACGCCATAACGCTCAGGATCGGTCACCGGGTAAGCAAACACAGTGGCGCCATTAGAGCGTTGTGCAGCATTTTGCGCCGTTTGTGCAAGCTCATGTCCGTAAAAAATATTATCTCCCAGCACCAAAGCGCAAGGGTCTTCACCAATAAATTGCTCGCCAATAATAAATGCCTGCGCCAAGCCATCTGGTGAAGGCTGTACTGCGTAGCTGATGTGCATGCCCCATTGGCTGCCGTCTTTCAACAGTTCGCTAAAACGCGGCGTATCCTGCGGTGTAGAAATCACAAGCACTTCACGTATGCCCGCCAGCATGAGCGTGGATAGCGGATAGTAAATCATCGGCTTGTCATACACAGGCAACAGCTGCTTAGAAACCACTTGCGTAGCCGGGTACAGCCGGGTGCCGGATCCGCCTGCCAATATAATGCCTTTCATACCCATTATGCCAACTCCTCGCCACGTTCCTGATAGTTTTTATTTACCCAGTTCTTGTATTCGCCACTGGTCACATTATCAACCCAGTCTTGATGCGCAAGATACCAGCTGACCGTCTTTTGTATTCCGCTATCGAATGTTTCTGCCGGCTTCCAGCCAAGTTCCCGCTCGATTTTGGTAGCATCAATGGCATAACGCTGATCATGCCCTGGCCTATCCTGCACAAACGTGATTTGATCGCGGTAACTGCCCGATTTTTTTGGTTTTTGCAGATCCAGCATGTCGCATAAAGTGTGCACGACCTCTAGATTGGTTTTTTCGTTCCAGCCGCCGATATTGTAAGTTTCACCTACCCGCCCGGCTTCCAGAACGCGCCGAATCGCACTGCAGTGGTCCCCCACATACAGCCAATCGCGCACATTGCTGCCATTACCATAAATCGGCAAAGGTTTGCCATTAAGTGCGTTGTGTATCACCAGGGGGATCAGTTTTTCCGGAAAATGATAAGGGCCATAATTGTTCGAGCAGTTGGTTGTCAGCATTGGCATGCCATAGGTATGATGATAAGCGCGCACCAGATGGTCGGAAGCCGCCTTGGAAGCTGAATACGGACTGTTCGGCTCGTAAGCGTTAGTTTCCTTGAAAGCGGGGTCAGTAGCGCTTAAAGAACCATACACTTCATCGGTTGATACGTGCAAAAATCTAAAATTGGTTTTATCGGCATCACTTAGACCGGTCCAGTAGGCGCGCGCTTCTTCAAGCAGATTAAAGGTGCCGACGATGTTTGTCTGAATAAATTCGCCAGGCCCATGAATAGAGCGATCGACATGGCTTTCAGCTGCAAAATTCACAATTGCGCGCGGCTGGTATTGCTTCAGCAGCGAAGCTACCAGCGCATTATCGCCAATATCGCCTTGCACAAAAATATGCTCAGGATTTTGTTCGATATCCGCCAGATTAGCCAGATTGCCTGCGTATGTGAGTTTGTCGAGATTGATTACTGTGCCCAATCCCAACTTTACCCAGTCATTGACAAAATTACTGCCAATAAAGCCCGCGCCGCCTGTAACAATAATACAATTATTCATTTTTTTTACCTTTAATTTTTTCAAATTATTACCAAAGCTTGGCCCCTGCTTTTGCCAGACTTTTCATATATTCCTCATGCGCAGCAAGTTCCGCTTCATCTGCCTTGATGATTTTCAAGGTACGCACACCTTTGGTCACAAATTGATTCGTGGCCATTTGCTGGGTTTGCCCCAAATCCATCATCAAGCTATCCTGGCCGCGCGTCATCGCCATATATACCTCGGCTAGCAATTCCGCGTCCAGCAAGGCGCCGTGCAAAGTGCGCTTTGAGTTATCGATGCCAAAATGCCTGCATAGCGCGTCCAGATTGTTGCGCTGCCCGGGACGGGAATCTTTCGCCATCTTCAGCGTATCGGTGATTCTACCGCACATCGTTTCGATTGGCTGTAGCCCGATACGGCCAAGCTCGCTATTTAAAAAGCCCAAATCAAACGGTGCGTTGTGGATAATCAGTTCAGCGTCGCGAATAAATTCGATTAAATCTTGTGCAATCGCGTCAAATAAGGGTTTATCCTGCAGGAACTCTAACGTAATGCCGTGCACCTCCTGCGCGGCAGGATCAATCTCCCGCTCAGGATTTAAATACACATGATAATGATTGTTGGTCGGGCGGCGATTCACCATTTCCACTGCGGCAATCTCTATGATGCGGTGACCTTGAGCCGGGTATAAGCCGGTGGTTTCTGTGTCTAGGAATATTTGTCGCATACTTGTTAATTTTTCTATAAAAACGCTGCTACACCTTGGTTGGCCAACGCATCCGCACGCTCGTTGCCCATATTTCCGGCATGCCCTTTCACCCAGATCCATTCGATACTATGCTGGCTAGCGAGTACATCCAAGGCTTTCCACAAATCATCGTTTTTGACGGGTTTTTTGTCTGCAGTGCGCCAATTGCGCGCCTTCCAGCCAATAATCCACTCGCTAATACCTTTTTGCACATATACTGAATCAGTATATATCTTAACATTACATGGCCGTTTCAGCGCCTCCAGTGCGCGAATCACCGCCGTTAATTCCATGCGATTGTTGGTAGTCAATGCTTCGCCGCCATGTAAGGATTTATGTTTGCCATCATAGTGCAACCAGGCGCCCCAGCCGCCGGGGCCAGGATTGCCTTTGCATGCACCATCTGCATAAATTTCTACTAACTGATTCATTCACTTCGCTTCATTTTCTGGCTTTTTTGCTGATGTGGTTTAGATTTAGGGCTGTTGCTCACAGCCAGCCTGGATTTGATTGAGTTGTTTTTCCAATTAGGTTTGAGCAAAGTCATATTAGCCACACGTTTTTTAGCGACAATAAGATAAAGCCCCCCCATCATTGGCCACCATTTGTCGCCCATTTTATCCATAAATGCAAAGCGACTCAGCCACTTCTCATCATTAATTGGTGGCTCGTAGCAATTCATGCTCCCGCTCACAAACTCCAGACCCAGCAAAGCCAGCCAGTCTTTGATGCGTGATAAGGTAAAAAAATGCCCATGCCACGGGTAGTTGTTGTCCTTTGTAAGTATCTGCCGGATGCCCCAGGCGCTCAATGGATTAAAGCCGGTTATGATCAAATGGCCTTCCGCCACCAGCACACGCTCTGCCTCGCGCAAGGTTTGATGCGGGTTTTCACTGAACTCCAGCACATGCGGCAAGCAGATCAAATCGATACAACTCTCGGCAAACGGCAGATAATCGCTCTCGCAATAAACGGCACCTTCACAATTGCCCACATGCAGCAGATGCGGAATGCGCGAGTTCTTAAGTGCATCCATTTGCAGCATGCCCAATTGCAACGCGTTAAACCCAAAGATATCACCCACTACCGCATCGTACATGGCTTGTTCGCGCGCCAGCAGATATTGCCCAAGCGTGCAATTGAGCCAGTCATGCTGACACACATCACTATTTTGCGTTGCCTGTTGCATTGCTATGTAAACAAAACTACCATTAAAATCATGCTCAATATTATTCCCATCCCTGCTTTTGACGACAATTATATATGGCTTTTGCATAATGCGCGGTATGCAGTTGCTGTGGATCCGGGAGATGCGCGACCTGTCATTGAAATACTTGAAAAACGCCATCTGGAATTGTCTGCTATTTTAATCACACATCACCACAGTGACCATGTGGGCGGCGTAAACGCGCTGCTGGCGCATCAGGACGTACCGGTTTACGCACCAAAGTATGAAACTTTTAACTTCAAACACACTCCATTGGGCGAAGGTGATGAAATCACGTTGCCGTTCATTGCACAGAGCTTTCGCGTGATGTGGCTGCCTGGGCATACACTGGGGCATATTGCCTATGTAAACGATGAATATTTATTTTGTGGAGACACCTTATTCGGTGCGGGTTGCGGGCGGTTGTTCGAGGGCACGCCGGCGCAGATGCTAAACTCATTACAGCGGCTGAAAACGCTTGCTCCAAGCACAAAAGTATTCTGCACGCATGAATATACCGCTAAAAACATCGCATTTGCGCTTACTCTAGAACCAGAAAACGTAGACTTGTTGGATAGAAAACAGCGAGTGAATAAACTAAGAATGCTGCAATTGCCAAGCCTGCCCAGCACCATAGAACTGGAGCTTAAAACCAACCCGTTCTTGCGTTGCAGTCAAGCTGCAATTGTTAAAAATACGCATTCCGAAAGCAGTGATGAGTTGTCTGTTTTTACTGCACTTAGAACTTTAAGAAATCATTATTAATCATCTACATAACATAAAATTATAAAGTGGAACTTTCACTTGACTAATCATTTACCAATGGCTACCATTCAGTACCGTTTTTGTAAGGCATTGCCCCCATGGATGTAAAAAAGGCTCAAGCACGCGCGCTCACAAACGCTAATCAGAAAAAATTTGCTGTCGGTCTCATCAGCTTTTTCGTTCTGGTCGTTGCGAGCGCATTTTCCCACCACGCAGCCGCTACAACCAATGTGTCCGGCGTTGAGATCGAGATTCTCAATGAGTCCGTGGCGGGTGGTCTGGCGGGCGATCCGGTACAGAATTTTTTGGCCGATATAGACAACGGCAACCCTCAAGACGATTTATGGGCGCGTATTAAAGACGGTTACGCCATGTCCAATCTCGAATCGGCCTACACCACCAAACACGAAACCTGGTACGCCTCTCGTCCCGAATACATCAAGCGCATGGTGGAGCGCGGCCAAAGATATCTTTTCCACATTGTAGAAGAAGTGCAGAAACGCGGCATGCCGACAGAAATCGCGCTACTGCCCATGATAGAAAGTGCTTTTAATCCGCAGGCCAATTCAAGCAGTCGCGCTTCCGGCATTTGGCAATTTATCCCTTCTACGGGAAAACACTTTGGTTTACAGCAAAACTGGTGGGTAGATAATCGCCGGGATGTTACCGCTGCAACGAATGCCGCGCTGGATTATTTGCAAAAACTGCATGGCATGTTCGGCACCTGGGAGCTAGCCCTGGCCGCCTATAACGCTGGTGAAGGCACCGTACAGCGGGCGATTGACCGCAACCGCAGAAAAGGTTTGCCAACAGACTACCAAAGCCTGGATTTGCCCGCAGAAACTGAAAATTACGTTCCTAAGCTGCAAGCGATCAAGAATATCGTCACCGATCCCGAAAAATTTGGTCTGAATATCGGCTCTATTCCAAACCGTCCTTATTTCGCCCGTGTGACGACACCCAAACAAATTGATGCGAAACTAGCTGCGCAATTAGCCGAAATTTCTTACGAGGAATTTAGCTCGCTTAACCCAAGCTACAATCGCCCGGTGATTACATCCACCGGCGAAAAACACCAATTGCTGCTGCCGGTCTGGGCGGCCGAGCGTTTTGCGGATAATCTCGCCAACTACGACAAGCCGCTGACCAATTGGCAAACTTATCACGCCAAACGCGGCGAGCGCATGGATCATATTGCCAATAAATTTGGTATCAACGTCAGTCAGTTGCGTGATGTAAATGATTTGTCAGCATCGAATAAACTGCGCACCTCGCAAGCTATGCTGGTTCCCGCATCCTACAAAGAACAATCGGCAGACCTTGACACACCAGCTGTTGAAGCACAAGCCATTGATACAAGCGATATGGAAAGCAACGAAGCCATTACTGTAGCGAATAAAGATGCGCCTAAAGCCACGCAACGTGTTTCGCACAAAGTTAAAAAAGGTGAAACGCTGCAGGCATTGGCCAACAGGTATGATGTCAGTGCGCAATCTTTGATGAAAATTAATCAGCTTAGAAATAGCAAATTAAGGGTTGGGCAAAACCTGACCATTAAAGATAGCGGCTATAAAACCGCCAATTACAAAGTGCGCAAAGTTGCAAGCAGCACCAGGCATACAAAATTGAGTTCACACAGATCAACCATCAGGAACAATCATAAATCCTCCAGACGTGTTAGCGCCCGATCGCATCTTCGATTAAAATAATCAGGATATGAAAAATCTTGCATTTCTAAACAACAAGATATTAAAAAGAAATGCTAAAGCCGCTAATGTATTCTTGTTGTTAACCCTGCTTACCGCATGCAATCACCCCGCACAGAATTTATCCCAGGAAGATTTAACCCGCCTCGATAAAACCTACCCCGTTCAATCCGGCGGCACTTTGATTGATGCCATGATTGGCGAGCCTTCCGGCCTGATTTCCATGATTGCAGGGGAGTCGGCTTCTTCAGCCATCTCATCGAATATTTTTAACAAACTGCTGAAATACGATAAAAATCTGGATTTAGAAGGCGAACTTGCCGAAAGCTGGCAAATTTCTACAGATCAAAAAACCATTACCTTTAAACTCAAACCCAACCTCAAATGGTCGGATGGCCAGCCACTGACCAGCACAGACGTACTTTGGACCTGGCAAGCGGTGATTGACGTAAAAACCGGCAGTCCTTACGCGTCGGATTATCAACTGGTAAAAAAAGCAGAAGCGCCTGATCCGCTTACTTTCAGTGTGACTTATGAGCAGGCTTACGCGCCCGCGCTTGACAGCTGGGCGGGGCTGCAGATTCTCCCTGAACACTTACTAGCAGGACAAGATTTACACACCACGGCTTTTGCGCGCAACCCTGTAGGCAGTAACTACTATAAATTAGATAGCTGGACGCATGGCGAAAATCTGAAACTGTCGCGCAACCCTGCTTCAGTGCTTGGCCAGGCGAAAATCGACAATTTTGTGACGCGCATTATTCCTGACAGCTCCGCACAGTTTCTGGAGTTGATGGCCGACAATATCGACAGCATGGCTTTAGATCCCATCAAATACGCGCGCATCATTCCGGCGCGGCCCGAACTAAAACAAAAACTGGCGCTGTATAAAGAGCTTGGCAACAGCTACACTTATATGGGCTTTAACCTGAAACACAAACCTTTCGATGATGCTCGCGTACGTCGTGCCATTAACTATGCCATTGATAAACAAGAGATCATCGATGGCGTATATTTGGGACTGGGAATCAACATTGCCTCGCCTTACAAGCCAGGTACGCGCTGGAGCAACCCCGACCTGAAGCCCTACCCTTACGACCCGGCCAAAGCCAAAGCATTGCTGCAAGAAGCCGGTTTTATAGACAGCGATGGCGACGGTGTTCTGGAGCGGAACGGCAAACCATTTTCGTTTGAAATCATTACCAATCAAAATAAAGAGCGTGAGAAATCTGCGGTGCTGATTCAGCGCCGGTTGAAAGAGGTAGGCATTGATGTCAGAATCCGCGCCATTGAATGGGCGAGCTTTATCAGCCGCTTCATTAAAACCGGAGATTTTGATGTGGTCGTGCTGGGCTGGAGCCTGGGACTAGACCCCGACCAATATAATATCTGGCATTCCAGCCAGCAAGCGCCTGGGCAATTTAATTTCATCGGCTACAATAATCCTGCCGTTGACAAACTTCTAGAGCAAGGCCGCCTGGAGCTTAACCCGGATAAACGTATGAAAATCTACCATGAGTTTGCACGCGTCCTGCTGGAAGACAGCCCGATTGTGTATTTATCGGCCGGCTATGGCCTTACTGCCATTCACAAGCGAGTCAAGGGTATTGATAACCCCGCCCCGCCCGCCGGCATTGGCTGGAATTCCTATGACTGGTATATTCCAGAGCCGCTCAGGCGCAGCAAAACCGGACGTAACGAAATAGCAGAGAACTAAAAAATAACTATAAAACCAGCATGATCAAATATCTCATTAAACGTGTGTTATGGATGATTCCACTGTTAGTTGGAATCAGCCTGATTTCTTTCTTTATCATGCACCTGGCACCAGGCGACATTACCAGCAACGAAGCCTCATTCAACCCGAAAGCGTCCGAGGAATCGCGCCAAAGACTGCGTGAACTTTATAACCTGGACAAGCCGGTGATTGTGCAGTACGGATTATGGCTCAAACGCATGGCCACGCTGGATTTCGGAACTTCTTTCGCCAGCCATCAAAAACCTGTGTTTTGGCAAACCAAGGATAAAGATGGCAATGTAAACAAAGGCTTAATTCAGGAGGCTCTGCCTATTACGCTGCTCATCAATGTATTAGGTTTGATGATTACGCTGGCACTGGCAATACCGCTTGGCATTATCGCTGCCCGCACATACACCAAGTGGCAGGACAAATCAATTACGCTGTTTAATTTTATCGGCTTTTCGATTCCTGGCTTCTGGCTGTCTTTGCTGCTCATGTATTGGCTTGGGGTCGTGAATAATTGGCTACCGATTTCAGGCCTGCACAGCCTTAACTATGAATCTTTAGATACTTGGGGCAAGCTTAAGGACTCGGCAAACCATTTAATTCTCCCAGTACTGATTCCTTCAATCACAGGCCTGGCAGGCATTACGCTGTTTGTAAAAAACGGCATGCTCGATGTATTTCATCAGGATTACATCACTACTGCCCGAGCCAAAGGCTTAAGCGAGCACATAGTGGTGTATACGCATGCTCTGCGCAATGCCTTGTTGCCGCTCATTACCATTGTTGGCTTATCTATTCCCGGACTGATTGGCGGCTCGGTCATTGCTGAAACCATTTTTGCCATCCCCGGCATGGGGAAATTATTTTACGATTCCGTCATGATGCGCGACTTTCCTGTAGTCATGGGCATTTTAACCATCGGTTCCGCACTTACTTTGCTGGGCAACCTGATTGCTGATATCGCTTACGCCTGGGCTGATCCCCGTGTAAGGCGCGGTGTGGTGAGAGATTAACCATGAGCCACAGTATATTCAAAAAAGCGCTAGCCAATCCTTTATCCAAGGCGGGCTTCATCATTATTGTCATGGTGTTTTTACTTGCCATGCTGGCGCCTGTGATTTCACCGTATGATCCAGATGACATTAACGTGAAAGCCATATTGCTCGCACCATCCTGGCAGCACTGGATGGGCACAGACGGCCTCGGGCGCGACGTGTTAAGCCGCATGCTGTTTGGCGGCCGCATCTCGTTACTGGTCGGCTTGGTCGCGGTAGGCATTTCCACGGCTATCGGCATCTTGCTGGGCGCCATTGCTGGTTATTATCGCGGCTGGATAGATACGCTCATCATGCGCCTGGTCGATGTGATGCTGTCAATCCCCAGCTTTTTCCTCATTCTTGCCGTCATCGCCTTTTTAACACCGTCCATCGTTAATGTCATGATTGTGATTGGATTGACCTCGTGGATGGGCGTCACGCGCTTGGTGCGCGCCGAGTTTCTAAGCCTAAGCGAACGCGAGTTTGTGATGGCCTCACGCACGCTGGGCGCTAAGGATGCGCGCCTGATCTTTGCGCATTTGCTGCCCAACAGCCTCACGCCGATTATTGTAAGCTCAGTACTAGGCATTGCCGGTGCGGTACTGATGGAATCAGGGCTCAGCTTTTTAGGGTTAGGCGTACAGGCGCCACAGGCCTCCTGGGGCAATATCCTCACCGATGGCAAAGATTACATTCAGTTTGCTTGGTGGCTGTCGCTATTCCCCGGTTTGGCGATTTTAATCACAGTATTGGGGTATAATTTACTTGGCGAGGGTTTGCGTGATGCGCTTGACCCTCGCTCCAATTCAAATAAATAGGCCAAAATATATAGGATGGGGATATGGGATTTTTAGCGGGCAAAAAAGTATTAATCGCGGGCTTATTAAGCAACCGCAGTATTGCGTATGGCATCGCTGGCGCCATGAAGCGTGAGGGTGCAGAACTTGCGTTCACCTATCAAATGGAAAAACATGAAAAACGCGTGGCTGATTTAGCGACTGATTTTGATTCCAAGATTGTGTTGCCATGCGATGTGGCTGAAGATGCGCAGATCGACGCCCTCTTTCCTGCACTCGCTAAACATTGGGATGGCCTGGATTGTCTGGTTCACTCGGTCGCTTTTGTGCCAAAAGTGGCATTGGAAGGCGATTATCTGGATGCTGTTAACCGCGAGTACTTCCGCATCGCGCATGATATTAGCTCATACAGCTTCTCTGCCCTTGCCAAAGCTGCTTATCCGATGATGCAAGGCCGCAAAGGCAGCTTGTTAACACTGAGTTATTTGGGCGCAGAGCGCACCATGCCCAACTACAACGTGATGGGCGTTGCCAAAGCGAGTTTAGAAGCCAATGTGCGCTATCTGGCACAAAGCCTGGGGCCGAGAGGCCTCCGCGTAAATGCGGTTTCTGCAGGCCCCATTAAAACGCTTGCGGCTTCTGGTATCGCTGATTTCGACAAAATGATAGGCTTTAACGAAAAACATGCGGCATTGCGCCGCAATGTCACAATTGAGGAAGTGGGCAATGCTGCCGCGTTTTTATGCAGTGATCTGGCTTCCGGGATTACCGGTGAAATTACTTACGTGGATGGCGGCATGAATATCACCGCTGCCGGCCAAATCGACTGAGCGCTTCCATTGCCGAATAAAAAAGCCGATGTCCAAGAATAAAACTTGGCATCGGCTTTTTTATTTCATTCCGTCCTATTGGGCGGGTGCTTCCAGCAGCTTGCGGTTCACCACGATATCACTTTTTGCTTTGAGCGATTTTCCGTAAGCACTGATATACTCCGCAGCCATAGCCGCTTGCAGCTCGGCTTCAGCATTCTTTTTCGCTTCCTCATCCGCTGCCAGCGCATTATCCACGCGGCTTACCTGCACAATGGTATAACTTGTTTTGCCGTTCATGAAACCGGCATAGGCAGGCAATTTACTGGTATCGATTTTAAAGGCCAGGTTCATCACACCTTCTGTTAATCCCTGTGCGTTCTTGTGGTCAATCGTCACCGTAGGAATCCACTCCAGATCTTTACCTACATCTCCCGCCTTAAGTTTTGCTAAAGCAGCTTCACCTTTTTCGGTTGCCAGTTTCTCTGCCTGCTCGAGTTTCAAAAAGGCTTCGATGCCACCCTTAACCTCGTCAAAACTACGCGGTGCAGATGGCTTGTAATCTACCACGCGTGCCGAAACTAGGTTGTTTGGCGAAACTTCTACCGCTTCAGTATTACGTTTTTCTTTGAGTACTTCGTCAGAAAACACCAGGTTCATGAGCTTGTCATTCTTGAAAAATTTAGCGCCGTCTTCGCGGCTCATCCAGCCGCTTGTTTGCACCTGCAAGCCGAATTTATCTGCGGCTGGCTTCAAACTACCAGACTGCTCATACACGGTATTGCTGAATTCATCCGCCAGTTCGGCATACTTAGCCTGCGCCTTTTGAAAAATCAGCTCACCTTTGATTTGCGTTTTCATGCTTTCAAAAGAAGTGCTTTGGCCAGTGACCCCGTTCAGCCGGATGATGTGGTAGCCAAACTCGGATTCCACCAGGTCGCTGATTTGATTGACTTTCATGCCGAACACAGCATCTTCAAACTGCTTCACCATGGCACCACGCCCGAAGCTGCCCAAATCGCCGCCTTTGGTGGCAGAGCCGGGATCTTGCGAGTTTTTGGTGGCCAACTCCTCAAAGCGTTTTGGATTTTTTCTCAATTGCGCCAGAATATCAGCCGCTTTATCCTTCGCCGCGGCTTTTTCTTCAGCAGAAGCGCCAGCACCAAACCCAATCAGGATATGGCTTGCATGGCGTTGCTCATTCCCCTGGAATCTTGCCGCATTTTCATCATAAAAATGCTTCACTTCCGCATCCGTTACCGATACCTGAGATACCAGGCCAGCGGCTGAAAGCAAAGCGAACTCAATCTTGACTTGCTCAGGCACTTTGAACTTGTCTTTATGTAAATCGTAATAGGTTTTAACCTGCTCTGGCGTCACTTTCACCTGTGTCAAAAATTGTGCAGTTTTGATCTCCGCCACGCTGACGTCGCGTTGCTGATGCGCAAATTTCAAGGTTTGCTCTGCCATTGCCTTGGGAATCGATACCAGCATCCCCAAGCCATCGCGCGCTTGCTGCGCAAGCAATTCTCTGCGCCTGTCAATTTCAAATTTTGATGCGGTGAGTTTATTCTGTGCCAGAGTTTTTTGATAAATATCCTCAGAAAACTTACCCTCTTGCTGAAATTCCGGCATGCTCAAAATATGCTGGCTTAATTGCTCATCGCTGATTTTAAAATTAGCCCGATGAATCTCTTCATTCACCAGGCGGCGCGTGATTAAGCCATCAAGAACCGATTGCTTCAGCTCCGGACTTTCCAGCAAAGCCGCATCTACTTTCTGGCCTTCTGATTGCAGACGATTCCGCACATTTTCAATCGCATTGCCGTATTCCTGAATCGAGATTTTATCCCCATTCACCTTGGCAATTGCAACATTGCTACCCGCCTGGTTTAAATATGAATCAATGCCAAACAAGGCAAAAGGAATAGTAATCAAGGCTAGGATAAGTTTGGCCAGCCAGCCTGTGGTGTGTTTCCGAATCGCTTCTAACATGCTTTAAACTTTCTAAATTTTATCGCTGAATTACATAACGTTCTATTATATAACAGTTGGCATGTATAACGCTTGCGTCTTCCATTCCGGATTTATGCATTTATAGTAAAAAGTGGAAAATCTGGCAGCGTTGGTTGAATCTGGAGTGAACCAAAAAAGCGAACTGAGGAAGTTCACCTTGCTTTAATTAGCAATGGAATTACCAGTTATGCTGCATTTTTAAGATAATTTCGCCATCCACCATATGACGATATGTCAATTGCATTTAGCGAAGCGTAATGCTCGCACAAGAATCCTTGAACTTCACGACCATCTGCCAGCGTCAATGTGCCGAAACCTAATGGCGCAGGCACGCCCGCAACAAATGCACCATAGTTCTGCAAAGGCAGCCTCCATACCTCGAGGTTAATTGAAGCGCCATCCTTGACCACGCGCAGCAAACCCGGACGCGCGGGCGTAAAGCCATTTAATTTATATAGCCTATAATCAGGAGAAGTGCTGATCTCCTCTACAAACACCCCTCCTAAACTTGTTAGTTGCGGATTTAACGGCAAACCCGTCATATGCGCACCACATACAGCTAGATTGATAAATTTTTCAGAAATTGCCATAAGATTTCTTTCATGCATGTTGTAAGATGATTAATCCGCTAGATTTTCTTGAACTGAATTCCTGTAGCTCCAAGCGTCTTGGCCGTCGCCGATTGCATCTTGGTAGCTAAAGCAAGCAGTTGATCATCTTTAAAGGCGGGTGCGCAAATGGTGATGCCAAATGGCAAACCATTTGCCTGAAAACCTGCCGGGATTGCAGTTGCTGACAAATCAAGCAGATTCATGAAATTGGTGTAGTAGCCCAGGTTAGAATTGCAACGCACAGGTTCTGCGCTCACTTCAGCAATTGTATAAATCGTACCGGCAGTTGGCGTAACAATGATATCCACCTCGCCCCATACTGCATCTGCTTTGCGTTGCAGTGCTTTAAGCTTATACAGTGCCGCGTAGGTGTCAGCAGCACTGAATTTAGAAGCGCCGCCGATGATTTGCTTTGTCACCGGAAAAATAGCATCTGGCCTGCTATCAAAAAAATCACGAATCGCCGCGTAACGCTCGGCAACCCAAGGACCTTCGTAGAGCAAGCGAGCAGTTTCTAAAAACGGTGCGAAATCGATTTCAACCGCCTTGCCGCCGATAGATTCAAGCTGCTGAACGGCCTGCTGAAAGAGTACAGGCGTGTCAGGATTGTTAAAAAATTCCAGTTGACTTTGTCTGGGCACGCCAAAAGTAAAGTTCTTATCTATAACTGCAGGTGTCTCAGTTGCCGCAGTTCGTGAGTATGGGTCTTCCGCATCGAATCCCTGCGCGCTATCCAGAACCGTTGCCGCATCTTGCGCAGTTAAAGTGAATATTGAAACGCAATCGAGCGTACGGCAGGCAGGAACGACGCCAAGCGTACTGAGTAGGCCGCAAGTAGGTTTATATCCAATCAGATTGTTGAATGCGGCAGGCACACGACCAGAGCCTGCAGTATCCGTGCCCAGACTGAAGCTTGCCATACCGAGCGCCACTGACACGGCTGAACCTGCGCTGGATCCACCAGAAATATAAGTGGGATCAATGCTGTTTTTACAAGCTCCGTAGGGTGAGCGTGTGCCGACCAACCCTGTGGCAAACTGATCCAGATTGGTTTTCCCGACCGGAATTGCACCGGCATCAATCAACTTTTGCACCACTGTGGCGCTTTTGGCTGGAATGTAGGCATAGCCTGGGCAGCCTGCCGTTGTTGGGATGCCGGCAAGATCAATATTGTCTTTAATCGCAAATGGGATGCCATACAAAGGGAAATTGGCGGGATCTTTTCCTTCGAGATTTTGCGCATATATCAGCATCTCGTCTAACTTTAAACGGCGAATCCAGATATGGTGGCTATCCTCATTGCCTATTTCTGCATCCAGTTGTTTTACCAAGTTTGCTGGCGTAAGTGCACCTGAAAGATATAGGCTGCGCAGATGTGAAATTTGCAGGTCCATATAATATTACGCCTCTGCAATGACTAACAGGTTTTGGCCTGCAGCGACAGCCATGCCTTCGCTGCATAAAACCTGCATGACCTTGCCATCACATGTGGCTGTTACTGAAATTTCCATTTTCATGGACTCAACAATGACCACTTCGTCACCTGCTTTCACCATATCACCTTCTTTCAATATCACTTTCCACAAGTTGCCTGCGACATGCGAGGCAACTGTGCGGCTGCCTTCCGGCATATCCAGCGCTTCTTGCGCGCCAACAGATTCAATTTCGTTGCTGTAATTGGCTTGCCCCGATGCCCTCCATCGCTCCCGCTCTGCATCAAAAGCCGCTTGCTGCCTTGCTTTGAAGGCGTTAATTGAAGTGGCTTCATCCGCTAAAAACTGGTTGTAGTCTTTTAAGCGGAAAGTTTGTTCTTCAATATCGAGCTGGAATTTCCCATGTGGAAAATCTGCACGCATTTGCAATAGTTCTTCTGCACTGACAGGATAAAAACGGATTTGATCAAAGAAGCGCAGCAACCATGGCTTACCGTCTCTGAAGTTGGCAGCCTGAGCTTTTTCATTCAAATTACCCCAGCGATTCCACATCTGTATGGTACGGCCTACAAACTGATAACCGCCCGGGCCTTCCATGCCGTACACACACATATAGGCGCCACCGATGCCAACCGCATTTTCCGGTGTCCAGGTGCGCGCCGGGTTGTATTTGGTGGTAACCAGGCGGTGGCGTGGATCGACTGGCGTGGCAACAGGCGCACCCAGGTAAACATCGCCCAAGCCCAAGGTTAAATAGCTCGCGTCGAACACGATGTTTTTAACTTCTTCAACACTCTCTAAACCGTTAATGCGGCGGATAAATTCGATATTGCTCGGGTTGCCTGATGAAGAGTCACACCAAGGCGCATCTTTGCGCACCGATTGCATATACTTATCTATTGCCAGCTGTGTAGCCGCATCATCCCAGGATAATGGCAGGTGAATGATGCGTGTTGGCACCTCCATCTCGTCGATGCCGGGCAATTCGCTTTCTGCCTGTTGCAGAATGTGAATCAGATGGTTAACAGGCAACACCAGGCTTTCATAATGCACCTGCAGTGAACGGATGCCAGGCGTGAGATCAATAATGCCTTTGATATTTTGGCTCTCTAGCCACAGCATCAGCGCGTGCACGCGGAAGCGTAAATTAAGGTCAAGCACAAGTTCGCCATATTCGATCAGAAGATATTTATCACCCGATTGCCGGTAAACCACTTTTACCTGATTTGGGGCTTCCGATATTTTGGCCAGAATGGGGCTGTGGTTAATGGCATTCTCAATACGCGGCCTGGCTTGCTCGCCACTCAGATTCGCAATGACTGCATTCTGTGCCTTTTCATAGGCGCAGGCATCTTCCTGCGATACTTTTTTGAAGCGAACTTTGTCACCTGCTTTAAGCTGTCCCATTTTCCATAGCTCAGCTTGAATGATGGTTGCCGGGCACACAAAGCCGCCCAGACTTGGACCATCCGGTCCCAGAATCACGGGCATATCGCCTGTAAAATCAATCGCGCCAATCGCATAAGCGTTATCATGAATATTGGATGGATGCAGGCCTGCTTCGCCACCATCTTGTCTCGCCCATTGCGGCTTAGGACCAATCAGCCGTATACCTGTAGTGTTCGAGTTGTAATGCACCTCCCAATCGGCGGTAAAAAACATTTCGATGTCTGCATTCGTAAAGAAATCAGGCGCTCCATGTGGGCCATACAATACGCCTATCTCCCAATGATTTGTGTAGCCGGGCTGCAATTGCAAAGGAAGGGATTTTGCAATGTATGCAGATTCAGGCTGCCTGGAGAGGGGTAGAACGTCACCTACCCGCAACGTTCTGCCGCCATGTCCGCCAAACTGCCCCAAAGTAAAGGTGGACTTGCTGCCCAGATAATCCGGCACATCAAAACCACCCTGCACAGCCAGATACGCACGGCAGCCCGCGCCAGCAATCTTGCCCAGTTTTAGTATGCTGCCTGCTTTTATGGGATGTGATTGCCACATGGAAATTGGCTGATCATTCAGTATGGCCTCAATGGGCGCACCAGTAACGGCAATCTCTGCATCTGCATTAAACCTGAGCCTAGGGCCAATCAGCGTGATTTCCAGCCCGGCTATACCTTCAGCATTACCAGCTAATTTGTTGGCAAAACGAAAAGCCAAATGATCCATTGGGCCTGATGGCGGCACTCCCACCGCCCAGTAACCCACACGGCCGGGGTAATCCTGAATGGTCGTCATGACGCCGCCATCCAGCACATCAATCGTGTGTGGCTTATATTCAAAGCTATTGAGGTAGCGCGTAATTTGTTTGCCCGCTGGAAAAACATTATCTGCCAGCACTTGGCGGATATATTCCAGGTTGGTCTCGATGCCGCATAAACGTGTTTCGTTCAGTGCGGTCCGCATTTTAGCCACCGCGCGATCGCGGTCTGAGGCATGCACCAAGACTTTCGCAATCAAAGGGTCGTAGAATGGCGAAACCTCGCTTCCCGTTTCTACCCAGCTATCATTGCGAGCTATAGTCGAAAACCTCACCTCAGTAAGCACGCCGCTGGAAGGCTGAAAATTTTTATTAGGGTCCTCGGCATACAACCGCACCTGGATTGCATGGCCTTGAGGCTGGTGATGATAACTATCTAGAATATCAGTTTTACCAGCAGCAATGCATATCATCCATTCCACTAAATCTACGCCCGTCACCAGCTCAGTTACGCCATGCTCCACCTGTAAACGCGCATTCACCTCTAAAAAGTAAAATTCGTCTGTGGCATTGTCGTACACAAACTCTACCGTGCCGGCCGAGCGGTAATGCAAAGCGCTGCCAAGTCTGATGGCGGTTGCGCACAATGCCTGACGGGCATGTTCAGAGATATGTGGTGCCGGCGTTTCTTCAATCACCTTTTGATTACGGCGCTGCACCGAACAATCGCGCTCACCCAGCGCAATCACTTTACCTAAACCATTACCAAAAATTTGCACCTCAATATGGCGCGCGGCTTGCACGTATTTTTCCAGGTAGATGCCTGTTTCTTTGAAATTTGCACGCGATAATCGCTGTACCGATTCAAACGCAGCGCCAAGTTCATCTTTGCTCCAAATGAGCTGCATCCCGATACCGCCGCCGCCTGCAGTGCTTTTCAGCATCACGGGATACCCAATTTTTGTCGCTTGGATATGCGCGTCATATACATTGGCAAGCAAGCCCGTGCCTGGCAGTAGCGGCACGCCATTTTTCTCGGCGAGCGCACGCGCGGTATGCTTCAGCCCGAAATCGCGCATCTGCCGGGGTGTCGGGCCAATAAATGCAATACCCGCTTCCTCGCAGCGTTCTGCAAATGCAGCGTTTTCGGAAAGAAACCCATAGCCAGGATGTATCGCTTCTGCACCAGTTTCTGCGGCAACTTGCAGGATTTTTGTTATGTTTAGATAGCTCTCAGCTGCAGGTGCTGCGCCCACGCACACAGCCTCGTCAGCATCCAGCACATGACGTGCGCCGGCATCGGCTTCTGAATAAATCGCCACCGATTGGATGCCCATTTTTTTTAACGTGCGAATCACACGACAGGCGATTTCGCCGCGGTTGGCAACTAATACCTTAGTAAACATTTCAACCTCTTGTGCGGGTCGTCCCGCATCTTGTTGCTTCCAACAGGTCGTCCTGATGGGCTTAATACTACAATTAAATCCTGATCAATCAGGCATTCCAGACCAGCAGCCTGATGGGGGTCGGGTTATAGGCATTGCATGGGTTATTTAACTGTGGACAGTTAGAAATCAGCACCACCACATCCATCTCGGCACGCATTTCCACATACTTACCTGCACCGGAAATACCATCGGCAAAGCTCAAAGCCCCATTAGCGGTCACAGGCACATTCATAAAAAAGTTAATGTTGGCTGTAATGTCGCGCTTATTCATATGGCGATGCACCGCGCATCCACAATGGTTAAGCGCGTGCATAAAGCTGTCACGGCAGCTGTGCATGGGGCGTTTGGCCAAATCATAACGCGTGGTGTTGCTCTCGGCAGAGCACGCGCCACCTAATGTATCATGACGGCCACAGGTATCCGCTGTAATCGTCAGCATAGGATTGCCTTCGCTGGAATACAGTACCGAGCCAGTCGTGAGATAAAGCTTTGCCTGGCGGGCGATGGTATCCACAGCACTGTAGCGCTCTTCCGGATTGGCAGCGCTGTAAAAAAGCGTATCGACTGCCTGATTGCCTTCCAAATCCAGTATACGAAAGATTTGCCCTTTTTTAACCTCTGCCATCCATGGGTCACCTGCGTTGCATATTTGATCCAGCACGGCATTTTTAGGGTCGAAAGTGCTTTCAACGATCATGCTCATAAGTAATACCTTTCCGTGTTTACAAAGCCACGGCTATTCTGATCGCACGAGTTGCGGCAAACATCATCAACCGAAGCGTGCCCTGTATGCCAGGCAGATAACTTTACTGCGGCAGGCTGATAACTGGTTTTTGTATCTAAAGGATGTGGTGCGGCTGATACGACTAAAAGCACATTCATATCGAAACGAATATCCACGTAACTGCCAGCATGGCTATTGTTTTGTACAAAACTCAAATCCCCTGCCTCGTTTGGAACCACTTTGCTGAAAAAATTGATGTTCGCGACCAAATCGCGCTTGCCAAGGCCATATTTGGCAAGCTCAATCAGCAAGCCATCTTTTCCACTGCGGTACATGTCATTGTGATGCGTTTGATAGGTTGCTGTACCATATTTTGCGGCTATCATGGCTACATCTGTTACGCCGCACATGGTGTCATGCCAGCCGACGCTGTCACCAATAATTGAGCACATCACGCGCCCCATATCGGAGTAACATACATTGCCTGCGGTAAGAAACGCGGTATGCTGCGCCTTGAGCGTATCAGGCATGTTGTAACGCTCCAGTTTGTCTTCCGGGTTATAGAGCAATGCAGACAGATTGGCACCACCGGCTAAATCCGTCAGGCGCAGCGCAGTGCCGCGGCGCATCAGGCCAGACCAGTGATTGCCGCCCGGAATCACTTCCTCCCATAGTACGTTTTCGGGTCTAAAATTAGCAGTCACTTGTGTTCCTTTTATTCGACATTGTCTTGCACATTTACAAAACGAATCATGTGTTGCTGAATTGGAGTTTCTGATGGTTCCTTTTCCTGAGGATGTATCAATGCATCCAGTCTTGCCTTGGTGGCAATAAATTCAGGCGACGTGAATTGCATTGCGCTACGTGGCCGAGGCACAGGTACCTCAATTAACTCCTGCACCTCGCCCGGGTGTGCTTTCAACACGAGAATACGGTCCGCAAGAAAGATGGCTTCATCCAAGTCGTGCGTAATGAACAAAATAGTGATGTCGATATTGCGCCATATTTCGAGCAAGTGCGCTTGCATCTTGCACCGTGTCTGTGCATCCAACGCGCCAAACGGCTCATCCATCAGCAAGATACGCGGCTGGTTCACCAATGCGCGGGCAATGGCCACGCGCTGCTTCATGCCACCCGAAAGCTCATGCGGATAAGCATTGGCAAACTTTTCCAGGCCTACCAGTTCCAGCCACAAATCCGCCTCGCGGCCAGCTTCGACACTACCGATGTTGTTCATTTCTAAACCAAACATC
This sequence comes from Methylotenera sp., assembly GCA_044228245.1. Lineage (GTDB taxonomy): Bacteria > Pseudomonadota > Gammaproteobacteria > Burkholderiales > Methylophilaceae > Methylotenera_A. The sequence continues at coordinate 110,081 of JBGAVG010000002.1, read as the reverse complement.
ACGTTTTGCCTCACAGTGCGCCAGGGAAATAAGGTGTAGCCCTGAAACACCATGCCGCGGTCGCGGCCTGCACCTGTAATGGGCTTGCCATCCAGCAGCACCTCGCCGCCTGTATAGCTCTCCAATCCGGCCAGAATGCGAATAAGCGTAGATTTTCCGCAGCCGGACGGACCAATCACACAGACAAACTCGCGCTTGTGCGTTTTAAAGCTCACATTCTTAAGCGCAACAGTTTCGCCTTTACTGGATTTATAGACTTTCTCCAGCCCCTTAACCTCTAAGATCACATCACGCTGTTTAAGCTTATCGAAGCGCTGCCTGACCGCATCCGATTGCTCAAGATAACTTGGTAACAGGGATTTTTTATCTGGATTATTCATGATCACAGTGTCCGATTATTCTTTATTCACAGCTTTATTCCATGGAAACATACGCTTTCCTAACCATGCCAATAACAAATCTGTACTTAACCCAATAAAGCCAATAATGAAGATGGCAGCATAAACATTCTCAAAATTCTGGTAGCGCGCCTGCTGTGTGATAAACCATGTGATGCCTGATGAAGTGCCAATGAGCTCAGCAACAATCAAATATGTCCAGGCCCAGCCCAGCAAAATACGCTGGTCACGGTAGAGTTCTGGCAATATCCCCGGAATCACAACATGCTGTAATAGCTTGAATTTATTTGTCCCTAGCGTCATGGCCGCTTCTAGTAAAGCGTAATCCAGCTTGCGCGTAGTGTTTGCAATCACTAGCACTTGCTGAAAGAATGTGCCAATGACAATAATCGCAATTTTGGGGCCATCATAAATGCCCAAAATCGCCACCATCAGCGCGCCAAAGGCTGGCGCTGGCAGATAACGGAAAAACTCTATGAATGGCTCGTTTAACCTTGATACAGCACTATAAGTGCCACATAAAATGCCTAGCGGTACGCCTATCATTGAAGAGATCACAAACCCCCAAAAGATGACCTGGATGCTTTTCCATAAACTTTGGTGTAGCCATAAGCCATCTTTTTGCACAGGTGGCGTGGTAAATCCAGTGTAAAGTGCTTTTAGGACTGCATGGGGTGCTGGCAAGTAAATAGGATTCGCCGGAATACCCGCAGGTGGCAATTTTCCCTGTACTTGCATATTGGCAAACTCTTCTTTAAAAGTTGCCTTGTCTACCAACATATTGACTTGAAAATAATCGACATCCCCGGGCCGCTCTATCATCACCATCGGGTGCCAGATAAACGGTATGTAGCTTACCGCACACCAAACCAGCAAAGGGAGTAGAAATGATGCCCAGCCGATGACTCTGCGGCGCATAGGGCCTAGCTCCTGCCTGACCACAAACCATGACGACAAACTCATTTGTTCCCTTTTCTGATATTAATACGTTTATTTATAGAGAGAAGGGTCAATTGCCTTGTTAATGTCCTGCGGTACTTTGTACACTCCGTATTTGACATTAAAGTCATCTGAAATTTTTGATGATCCATAGAGCGACTTAAAGCCATCAGCCTTTACAAAAGCCGCCTTGCCTTCTGCAAGGGTTAATAGTTTAGTCCCCTTGAGCAAAGGCAAATAGGCTTGAGGCGTCAATCCCACCCGTGCCGACATTATCTTCACCGCATCTGCCTGAGTCTTAGGGTCGTTCACGTAAGCAACCACCCTTCCCCAAACTTTTACCACTTTTTCCCAATCGCTCTTGCGACTGGACAAACTTGCGGGATTTACTGTGATCACGTCATAAATAAGGCCCGGCTCTTTAGCAGAAGTGTAAATAGGCTTGGCGCCTGGCACGCGCTTGATTGCTTCGCCGGAATTCGGCTGCCAGGCAGCGATTGCGGCCAGATCGCCAGAAGCTAATGCTTGCGGGGTTTCATTGGTTTTGGTATTGACGATAGTGACATCAGACTCTTTTAGTCCGGCCTTTTCCAGACCATTGAGCAGTAAAAGATGTTCTACAAAGCCTGTTTCTAGTCCAATTTTTTTGCCCTTCAAGTCTTTTAGACTTTTGATGCCAGGCTTGCCAATAATCATGTCATTACCATTGGAATAATCGGTAATCAGAATCATCACATTTTTAGCGCCGCCGGAGGCGACTACCAGTGCATCACCATTGGTAACCGCTACCCCGTCTATTTTTCCTGCTGCAAACGCGTCCATGGATGCGACATAGTCAAACCAGTCAAACTTAACATCCACACCTGCTTCTTTAAACCAGCCTTTATCAATTGCAACCTGCCATGCCACCCAGCCTGGCCAATCACTATATCCAATTTTTAAAGGTTCAGCCGCCTGTGAAATGTTCGAAAATAATAAAGTTGCAGATAATGCACCTGCCATCGAAAACTTCTTAAGAAAATTCAGACTGAATAAATGCATGATTGGCTCCTTAGTTGGTAAAAAGTCGAGAAGGCGGTATTAAATAACGCTCCTCCCGGGCTTTTATCCCTCCGTGTAGCCAAAACATTTGATGGCCGATAACTCTTGGACCAGACGCTCTTAAAATAAAAGCCGGAACCCTAGTTATCTTTTTGAAACTTTAGCGGCTAACAACTACTATCAAACCGCTTCCTCGCTAGTTACATTACAGCAAGGAATATGCCACTACCTTCGTGATTTATTTTTCTTTATAGATCAATTGGTTAAAGGTGATAAATAATTTATTGCTTGTAGATGTCTTATTTTATGCACCGTATATGTGCATTTAGCAAAAAATTGCACAATATTATTCTTGATATTAATGTGGATTCTTAGATATTTATTGCAGGCCCTGTTGTGAGTCTGAAAAAGAAAAAAGCCCCACTGTTGGCGGGGCTTTCACGCTAAGTTGCATCAGGGCAGCAACAACTCAGACTTGTTGGCGGAGTGGACGGGGCTCGAACCCGCGACCCCCGGCGTGACAGGCCGGTATTCTAACCAACTGAACTACCACTCCAGTTTACTATTTCTAAAACGTCAATATTGCTATGGTCTTTGGCATCTAATAAAGCATTCAAAATGAAAGAGTGCTAAAAATTCTAGCACTCTTAATATATTTTGAGGCGATACATGTTAGTTATTGGTGGGTGCTAACGGGGTCGAACCGCTGACATTCGCCTTGTAAGGGCGACGCTCTACCAACTGAGCTAAGCACCCCGGGAGCTTTATCGCCAAAGACATGATAAAGCTTACAACTAACTGCTTTAATACTGATTAATTGCTTAATCAGTAAAGACCGCTAGTTTACAGCATCTTTAAGCGCTTTACCAGCCCTAAACTTAGGAGAATTTGCAGCTTTGATTTTAATTGTTGCGCCAGTGCGGGGATTACGGCCATTACGGGCTTCACGTTTGCCTACATAAAATGAACCGAAACCAATTAAAGTAACTAAATCACCTTTTTTAAGCGCTTTAGTAATAGCAGCTGTCGTTGCATCTAAAGTACGGCCAGCAGCAGCCTTCGAAACGCCTGCTGCTTTTGCAATTTCATCAATCAATTCTGATTTATTCACGAGTAATCCCCTCTAATGTTATTAACTAAAATAACAGGCCTATCCTGTTATGACTTTATATCAAGCTACAAAAGCCTCTGTCAAGGCTTTGCGGCTGATTTTACGCGATAAATGAAAATAAAGATAACAGCTGGTGAAATTAGTGCGTTATCGGTGCCTTCTCATCTACTGCTGCAATTTCCGGAACTGCAGCAGCAATTTCAACTGGCTTTTCTTCCGAAGGCTGGGGCATGGTTTCCAAAGCCAATTCCAATACCTGATCAATCCATTTAACCGGATGGATTTGCAAATGGCTCTTGATGTTTTCTGGAATATCCACCAGGTCTTTTACGTTTGATTCGGGGATCAGCACTGTTTTAATACCACCGCGATGCGCGGCCAGTAACTTTTCTTTCAAACCGCCAATTGCAAGCACTTCACCACGCAAGGTGATCTCCCCGGTCATGGCCACGTCTGCACGTGCAGGAATGCCCGTTAGCACCGAAACTAACGCCGTAGTCAGGCCAATGCCCGCACTGGGCCCATCTTTTGGCGTAGCACCCTCAGGCAAGTGAATATGGATGTCTTTTTTCTCGTAAAAATCTTCAGGAATACCCAACCGCTTAGCCCGGCTGCGCACCACGCTCATGGCTGCCTGTACCGATTCCTGCATCACATCGCCAAGTTTACCCGTAGTGATCGTTTTGCCTTTACCTGGCAATAGCACAGCTTCTATCGTAAGCAATTCGCCGCCCACAGACGTCCAGGCCAGCCCCGTGACCTGCCCTACCTGATTTTCTTTCGCGGCCACACCATAATCATAGCGGTACACACCCAGATATTTATCCAGGTTCTTGGAAGTGACGACAACTTTTTTGACTGGCTTCGCTTTTTCAGTTTCCGAAGCTGGACGGCTATTTTTAGCCTTGGTCTTGTTAAGCAGCAATTCTTTTACTACTTTCCGGCACACTTTTGCGATTTCCTGCTCCAGACGGCGAACGCCTGCCTCGCGCGTATAAAAGCGTACGATATCGCGAATCACTGATTCAGCAATGCTGATTTCTGCCGGCTTGAGTCCATGCGCTTTAAGCTGTTTTGGCAGCAAATACTTCATCGCGATATTGATTTTCTCATCTTCGGTATAACCCGCAAGGCGAATGATCTCCATCCTGTCCAGCAATGGCGCAGGAATATTCATAGTATTGGCCGTTGCCACAAACATCACATCCGACAGATCGTATTCAACTTCAACGTAATGATCGGCAAAGGTGTGGTTCTGTTCCGGATCAAGCACTTCCAGCAATGCAGACGACGGGTCGCCACGCATGTCCTGGCCCATTTTATCGACTTCATCGAGTAAAAATAATGGGTTCTTTACGCCCACCTTACTCATGCTTTGCAATACCTTGCCTGGCATTGAGCCGATATAGGTGCGCCTGTGACCGCGAATTTCCGCCTCATCACGCACGCCGCCCAAGGCCATGCGTATAAACTTGCGATTAACCGCTTTAGCGATACTTTGCCCAAGCGAGGTCTTGCCCACGCCCGGCGGACCTACCAGGCACAAGATCGGCGCTTTCAGCTTGCCCACGCGCTGCTGTACCGCCAGATACTCGACAATACGTTCTTTGACTTTCTCTAACCCATAGTGGTCCGCATCCAGAATCGCTTCTGCGGCTTTTAGATCTTTACTGATTTTGGTTTTTTTCTTCCACGGCAACCCCACCAACGTATCGATATAATTGCGCACCACAGAAGCCTCTGCCGACATCGGTGACATCATTTTTAGCTTCTTGAGCTCAGCATTCACCTTGGCTAGTGCTTCTTTTGACATCCCGGATTCATTGATGCGCTTTTCAAGCTCATCCATCTCGACACTTTCGTCCTGCTCGCCGAGTTCTTTTTGAATCGCTTTCACTTGTTCATTCAGATAATATTCGCGCTGGCTTTTTTCCATCTGCCGCTTCACACGGCCACGGATACGCTTCTCCACCTGCAGAATATCGATTTCAGATTCCATCAAGTGCAGCAAATGTTCCAGGCGCTCGGTGACACTCAGCATTTCGAGAATTTTTTGCTTTTCTTCAAGTTTCAGGGTGAGATGTGCAGAGATCGTGTCCGCCAGACGACCAGCATCATTAATGGTTGCCAGTGAAGTCAGAATCTCAGGCGGAATTTTTTTGTTGAGTTTGACGTATTGGTCAAACTGCGTGAAAACCGTGCGCATGAGCGCCTCGGTTTCACTGTCGCTTTCTTCCGGTTGCACAATCTTTTCGGCTTTGGCCAGAAAACATTCTTCGGTTTCAACAAAATCAGAAACACGCACACGGTATAACCCTTCAACCAGCACTTTGACAGTACCATCGGGCAGTTTTAGCATCTGCAACACGGTCGCCAAAGTACCGATTTCATATAAGTCATCGGCATCCGGCTCATCTTTGTTGGCAGATTTTTGGGCAACCAGCAATATTTGCTTGTTTCCTTCAGAGGCAATCTCAAGCGCTTTGACCGATTTGGCACGCCCCACGAATAGAGGAATCACCAGATGCGGATACACTACCACATCGCGCAAAGGCAGTAGCGGCATCATGTCATGCTTAGGTTGGGATACATTGTCTGGCAAAGTCTGTTCGGTCATAAAATACTTTCAAGTTCACACGGTAAATACTACCAATGCTTTTAAGTTGGGAACATTCTTTGATTCTTCAAGAGCTAGTCAATCAAATAACATATATTTAACCTTGAAGGCTTTATACATGCATCACTATAAATGACTTATTTTTAATTGCAATAGTCTTGTCGGCTTGTCTGAGACGATTATCTAGCTGGCTGTTTCAGCCACTTTGGGTGCATCCTGGTAAATCATGATAGGCTGGGAATCGCCTTTGATTGTACCTTCATCAATCACTACTTTGACCAGATTCTCGATAGAAGGCAAGTCATACATGATCTCCAGCAGCGCGTGCTCCATGATAGAGCGCAAGCCACGCGCACCGGTTTTGCGTTCAAGCGCTTTTTTGGCAATCAACCGTAAGGCGGATTCTCTGAATTCCAGATCCACGCCCTCCATTTTGAACAGCTTGATATATTGTTTGGTAAGCGCGTTCTTCGGTTCGGTTAGAATCGTCATCAACGCTTCTTCGTCTAAGGATTCCAACGTGGCTACTACGGGCAAACGGCCAATAAACTCCGGAATCAAGCCGAATTTGATCAAATCTTCCGGTTCTACATCACGTAGCACGGCACCCACTTCGCGCAGGTCATCTTTGCTTTTAACTTCCGCGCCAAAACCGATGCCACCCTTTTCAGAACGCCGGCGAATGACTTTGTCCAAGCCGTCAAACGCCCCTCCGCAGATAAACAGGATATTGGTGGTATCCAGTTGCACGAATTCCTGATTTGGGTGCTTACGACCGCCTTGCGGGGGCACTGATGCCACGGTACCCTCAATCAGCTTAAGCAAGGCTTGCTGCACGCCCTCACCCGACACATCGCGCGTAATCGAAGGATTGTCTGATTTACGGGAAATTTTATCCACTTCATCGATGTACACGATGCCGCGCTGCGCCTTTTCGATGTCGTAATCGCATTTTTGCAACAGCTTTTGCATAATGTTCTCAACGTCTTCCCCCACATAACCCGCTTCAGTCAATGTAGTGGCATCAGCCATCACAAATGGCACGTCCAGAAGGCGCGCCAGTGTTTGTGCCAGCAAAGTCTTGCCGGAGCCTGTCGGGCCAATCAGCAAAATATTGCTTTTCTGAATTTCGACATCGTCTTTGACGGTATTTTGTGAAATATGGTTATGGCCCAGGCGTTTGTAATGGTTATAGACAGCGACTGATAAGTTCTTTTTGGCTTGTACCTGACCGATCACGTACTGATCCAGAATGGCGCAGATTTCCTGCGGGGTAGGCAGGGACTTGTCAGCAGACTTAATGTCGCTGAGGTTTTGCACCTCCTCTTTGATGATGTCGTTGCATAAATCGACGCACTCATCGCAGATAAACACGGACGGACCTGCGATTAACTTTTTGACTTCATGCTGGCTTTTGCCGCAAAAAGAGCAATAGAGTAACTTTTCACCTTCGGCTTTAGTGGCCATGCAACATCCTTAAATCGTACAAAACTGCCTTTTATATTATGCCGCTTCAGAGCGATTAGCAATAACCTTGTCAATCATGCCGTATTTAACCGATTCGTCCGCACTCATGAAGTTGTCGCGCTCGGTATCGCGATCAATTTCCGCAGCTGTTTTTCCAGTGTGATACGCCAGAATTTCATTCAGCTTGCCGCGCAAATACAAAATTTCTTTGGCATGGATTTCAATGTCGGATGACTGACCCTGAAAACCGCCGGACGGCTGGTGAATCATGACCCGAGAATTGGGCAAGCTAAAACGCTTGCCTTTGGCGCCAGCCGCCAGCAAAAACGCGCCCATGCTTGCTGCCTGGCCGATGCACAGAGTGCTCACATCTGGCTTGATGAATTGCATGGTGTCGTAAATAGACATGCCTGCGGTCACCGAGCCGCCAGGCGAATTGATGTAAAGCGAGATGTCCTTGTCCGGATTCTCGGCTTCCAAAAACAACAATTGCGCGACGACCAGATTAGCGCTCATATCATTGACCGGGCCAACCAGAAATATGACGCGCTCTTTCAGCAGGCGCGAGTAAATGTCATATGAGCGTTCACCGCGGCCACTTTGCTCGATGACCATCGGGATATAGCCCAGCCCCTGAGGCTCGGTCATGCCGTTTGCTATAATCTCGCTCATACTATTTGTCATTATTGGCCTGCCATTAATTCATCAAATTTGATTTTTTTAGCGCTGACCTTGGCTTTTTCCAGCACCCAGTTCACCACATTCTCTTCTGTCGCCAGCGCGGCTGGCTCATCCAGCCGTTTTACATCGGCATAATACCAATTCACCAGTTCTTCAGGCTTTTCATAGCTGTTCGCAAAAGTGTCCACCATTGCGCGTACTTGGTCAGCATTGGCTTGCAGGCTGTTTGTGTTCACGATTTCGCTCAAAATCAGGCGCAAAGCCGTGCCACGTTTTGCCTGCTCCTCAAACATACCTGGCTCAAGCTGGATATCTTTAGGGTTCATGCCACGCTGCTGTAAGTTTTGTGCGGTCATCTGCATCATGCGGTTAATTTCGGCACCAATCAGCGCCTTGGGCACTTCAAACTCAGCCGCAGCGACCAGCGCTTGAAACACGCCTTCTTTTACGCGCGCTTTGATGCGTTTTTCCACTTCCTGTTCAAGGCTTAGCTTGATTTCAGCACGCATCTTGTTCACATCACCGTCATCCACGCCCAGGCTTTTGGCGAATTCCGCGTCAACCTTAGGCAGAACCGGCTGGGAAACACTGTTAAAAGTCACGGTGTAGCTCACTTTTTTGCCAGCAAGCTCAGCAGGATTGTGGTCTGCAGGGTAAGTGATTTCGAAAGTCTTGCTGCTGCCGGTTTTTCCGCCGATGAGTTCATCATCGAAAGCCGCCATGCGGTTCGGTTCGCCCAACACAAGGTCAATCCCCTTGTCGCCAGTGCTTTCCACCACGTTACCGTCGATACTGGCTGTCAGGCTCACATTCACGCGGTCGTCTTTCTTGGCAGCGCGTTTGACCGGCTCATAGCTCACACGTTGCTTTACCAGCACGTCCAGTGTTTTTTCAACGTCGGCATCCGTCACTTCCAAGGCTGGCTTTTCCAGCTTGATTTTGCTTAAGTCGCCCAGCTTTACCTCTGGAAATACTTCGAATGTTGCCGTGTATTCAAACTCGGTCGCCGCTTCTGCAAAGGGCTTATGTTCGATGTTCGGGAAACCGGCCACACGCAACTTGTTTTCTTCTACTGCATCGCCAAAACTGGTTTCTACGGCCTTGGAATACACTTCGTCACGCACCTGGTCGCCATAATGCTGATTCACCAAGCCAATAGGCGCTTTGCCCGGGCGGAAACCTGCGAATTTGGCCGTGCGTGAAATCTGGCTGAGGCGCTGCCTGATTTGACCTTCTAATGGCGCCAATGGCACCTTCACTGTCATGCGACGTTCTAAACTACTGATTGTTTCAACAGATGCTGCCATGTTGCATTTCCTGTAAAAGTTGTTTCCTAATTATGTTATAGAAAACGATTAGTTGTTGATGGTGCGAAAGGAGAGACTCGAACTCTCACGCCTTGCGGCGCTGGAACCTAAATCCAGTGCGTCTACCAATTCCGCCACTCTCGCATTTGATTCAGGTAATACCCAAATCAATAAAACGCGTATTGTATCGCAACTTTGCCACATTTGATAAGAGAAACAGGAACTCAGGAACAAAATTATGCGGGCATTCATTAAGCAGATTGACAAGAACGCCATACAGATAGCAAGATACAGTCTAGCTCTCTATTTTAAAAGATAATGATATGCAAAACTCTACCTATTCCAATGAAAACAATATGCTGCGCGCCGAGCTTGAGTTGCTAATGAAAGAGCGCGAAACCTTGCTGATTATCGCAGGGGCAGCGGCCGGCCTGATTGCTGAGCTGAATACGCATGACTTGCCGATCCGCACGGTTGAAGCTGCTGATTTGCTGGCAACCACGATTAACAAACTCTCCGAAGAAACCCTGCAAGACGCACTCAACTCGGTACACGCCAGCATTGAAAACTAAGATGTAATGCGCATCGTTTCTTGTCGTGAATCCCTTACCTCAATCAAAATTTTTGATCATTACTCTGGGTCTGAGCCTGCTTGTTGCCGGTTGCTCGCACGAAAAATATCAGGCCAAGCCGCTGGATCCGGCGCAAACTTCGGCAAAACTACTGAGCAAAAACGTCACCGGTGATGATTTTAAAGCTTATTTAATCAAGCAAGGTTATACCGAGAACCAATTACCTTTTGCCGCCTGGGGTTTGAACGAGCTTACCTGGTGCGCACTGTATCACCACCCAAAACTGGAAGTCGCAAAAGCCCAATTGGCGCTAGCCAATGCCAGCCTGAAGACTACCGCACAAAAGCAAAATCCTATTATAGGCGGCCATATAGCACATAGTAACCAGGCCAATGGCGACATTCGGCCCTGGGCATATGGCTTGAACGTGGAAATTCCCATCGAAACCGGCAACAAACGCCAGATTCGTATTGAGGAAGCGCAGCATCTGGCAGAAACTGCCCGTATAGATGTGGCGGACGTTGCGTGGCAGTTACGCAGCCAAATCGCCAAGGATTTATTGCGCTACCATCAAAATATCGCCACGGCAGATGCACTGAAAAATGAATTGGCGATTCAAACCAAACTGGTAGATTTGCTGAACAAACGTCTAAGCTTAGGCGCAATCTCCAGCGCCGAGCTCAGTGCCGCAAAACTGCGTAAACAAAAAACCCAGTTTACTCTGGCTAACGAACAGGCCAAACAGGCCGAAATCCGCGCGAATTTGGCCACAGATGTGGGCTTGCCGCTAGAACACTTTAATGGCATGGCACTTAAGCCGTTGAATCTGGATGAGGCGTTGGCTAAGCAATCAGCCCATTTAAACACCCCAGATAAAAACAAAGAGTTGCAGGCAAGCGCCCTACTCAACCGCCTGGACATTCGCCGCAGCCTGGAAAAATACGCCGCTGCTGAGGCAAAAATCAAGCTGGAAGTAGCTAAGCAGATACCTGACATCTCGCTCACGCCAGGATTCGCGTTTGAGTTCGGCGATAGCATCTGGTCACTCGGATTTTCTGCTTTATTAAACTTACTCAATAAAAATCAAACGCTGATTGCAGAGGCTACCCAGCTGCGCGAGGTTGAGGGCGCGCAATTCGACGCCTTGCAAGCCAGAATTATCGGTGATTTAGGACAAAGTCTGGCATCTTACCAAGCGAGTCTGGAAAATACGCATGGACTCAAAGCGCAACTGGAAGCGCAAGAACAATTGACGCAGAAACTGCAACGCCAGTTCGATGCAGGCTTAATCGATCGTCTTGATTTGACGCAGAACCAGCTTAACACCAGCCTGCTCGAACAGCAGTTGCTAGATGCGCAATTTAACAGCCTGCAAGCTGCCTTAGCGGTTGAAGATGTGATGCAACGGCCGTTGTTTGACAATTCGTCTATACCCACCACCATATCTGCGGATGTACATCATGAATAAGAAGTTGACGATTATTATTGCGCTGCAAGCCTTGCTCATCGTGACGCTTTTTTGGGTACTGGTGTTTTATGGGCGCGATGAGTACGAAGCATACCGGGCCGAGCAACAAGAGGAGATTGAAAGCCCAAGCCGAGTAAGTGAAAAAGCCGGCATTAATGTCGTCAGCCTGCCGCCCGCCACCCAACAGAATAGCGGCATCACCACAGCCAAAGTGAGTTCGGCACAATTACAGGGAACAATAAAAAGCTACGGCAATGTGGTCAGCATTGACAGTTTAACTGAGGCAAAAGCCAGGGCTTTAAGCCTGAAAACCGATATTGCACTTGCGCGTGCGGCCAGCGCCAGCAACATGCAGCAGTATCAGCGCCTTAAAGCGCTTAATGCGGATGATAAAAACGTATCAGACCGAGCCGTGCAGGAGGCGCTGGCCGCGGTGAATGCGGATAACGCGAAAATCACGGCCAGCGAATCACAACTCAAAAACCTGCAAACCAGCATGCGGCTACAGTGGGGCGAGGCGCTGTCAACATTGGCTTTTGAGGACAAGTCCGCGCCGCATCTGGCTAATTTGCTGGAGAGAAAAAATGTACTTATTCAAGTGAGCCTACCTATAAATATCACTACGCCCAAAGCGGGTTCCAGTATTCATGTTGCACCGCTCAACGAATCCATCGCACCTATTAAAGCAGTGTATGTCTCGCCCGCCGCTACCAGCGACAGTAGCGGTTTTGGCAAAACATTCTATTACAGCGCGCCGGCTGAATCATTGCGCATTGGCATGCGCGTCAATGTCGAGACGGGCACCAATGGGGATGGCAGCGCCAACGGCATTATCATTCCCAGCAACGCCGTCGTATGGTACGCAGGCAAGCCCTGGGCCTATTTCAAGCAAGGGAAAGATCAGTTTGTGCGTAAACCCATCTCCGCAGATACCGAAGTGGCTACCGGCTGGTTTAATCAAGGTATCGATGCCAATAGTGAAGTTGTCGTGAGCGGCGCGCAACTACTGCTTTCCGAAGAGTTTAAATACCTCATAAAGAACGAGAATAAGGATTAAATTGCCATGATGTCGGCAATTGTTCGTTTCTCCATCCGCTTTTATGGCGTGATTATTGGCCTGGCGAGCCTGATGGTGCTATACGGCATCTACAGCCTAACCCGCAGCAATCTGGACGTTTTTCCAGAATTCTCTCCCACGCAGATCATTATCCAGACGGAATCTCCCGGCCTATCGGCCGAATTAGTCGAAAGCCTGGTCACCCAGCCGATCGAATCCAGCATCGCCGGTACTGTCGGCGTGGCGGACATGCGCTCGCAATCCATTCCTGGCTTGTCCATCGTTACTGTCATCTTTGACGAAGACACCGACATCTACAGAAACAGGCAAGTTGTCGCGGAACGCCTGAGTACGCTCACCAACCAGATTCCGAAAGGCATCACGCCTAACATTACGCCGCTCACCTCGTCAGCGAGTACGGTTTTAGGTTTTGGCGTCACCTCCAAAAAACGCAGCTTGATGGAATTGAGAACACTGGTTGATTGGACCATTGTGCCGCATCTGCTGGCGATTCCAGGCGTGGCGGACGTGAATGTGTTTGGCGGCGAAGTACGGCAGTTTCAGATACAAATCGATCCTGCGAAACTGGTACGCTATCAGCTGAACATCAACGACGTCGTCGCAGCCGCACAAAAAGCCACCGGCGTCAGCGGGGCCGGTTTCATTCAAAACAGCAATCAGCGCATTATTGTAAACACCGAAGGCCAGGCGACGACTGCAGCTGCTCTGGCCAAAGCGACATTGCTGCACAAGAACGGCCTCACTGTCAGATTAGGCGATATCGGCCGCGTGACAGAGGGCGCGGCACCCTCCATCAGCAGCGCAGCAATTAACGAAGAAACCGGCATTTACCTGTCGGTGCAAGGCCAGCTGGGAGCCAATACCCACGCGGTTACCCAAGCCATAGAATCTGCGCTGCAGGAACTGAAACCCACCCTGAAAAACGAGCAAGTGACCTTGCATGAAGGCTTGTTCCGCCCCGCCAATTTTATTGAAACCGCGATAGATGGCGTGCGCACCGACATTCTCATCGGCTCGATTCTGGTCATCACCATTCTGTTTCTGTTCCTGTTCAACGCGCGCACCGCGTTTATCTCCGCCACTGCTATCCCGCTCTCGCTACTCACCGCAATTGTAGTCATGAGCTATTTCAACATTGGCCTTAACATCATGGTGCTGGGCGGTTTGGCAATCGCGCTGGGAGAAGTGGTGGATGATGCGATTATCGATACTGAAAATATTTTCAGGCGCCTGAAAGAAAATCGTCTGCTCGCCCAGCCATTGCCTGTGCACAAGGTCGTGTTTAATGCCTCCATGGAAGTACGCAGCTCTGTGGTCTATGCCACAGTCATTGTGGCGCTGGTATTCATGCCGCTGCTGACCTTGTCTGGCGTGGCAGGCAAGCTGTTCGCGCCATTAGGCTTTGCCTATATTGCGGCCATCATGGCCTCTCTCGTGGTCGCGCTCACGCTCACGCCGGCACTATGTTACCTGATGCTCGGCAAAGCCCAGCTGGATACGGAAGATTCACCCATCATCCGTCATATTAAAGGCGGTTACGTCAAGCTTCTGTATACGATCGAAAAGCATTACAAACTGGTGATTGCTGTCAGCTTTGTACTAATTGCGCTTGGCCTGGGCATATTGCCCTTATTCAAAAGCCAGTTTATTCCCGCGCTGCACGAAGGCCATTTCATCATGCACATGACCGCTGTGCCGGGCACCTCAGAGCAGGAGTCCTTGCGGCTTGGCAAGCAAGTAGCCAAAGTTTTACGCGGGATTAAAGGAGTTAAATCGGTGACGCAATGGGTAGGCCGCGCGCCCAATGCCGCCGACACGTTTGGCACCCATTACAGCGAGTTTGAGATAGAAATCGGAACCCTTTCAGGCGAGGAGCAAAACCGCATCCTAAATGACATCCGCGAGGAGCTTGCAGGTGAAGCCGTCGATACAGATGGCGACGGCAAAGCGGAACCCGGATTTGTCGGCGTTAATTTCGCCATCAATACCTTTTTGACTGAACGTATCGAAGAAACGATTTCAGGCTATGCCGCTTCTATCGTCATCAACATTTACGGCAACGATTTAGACGCGCTCGACCGCGATGCGCAAAAAATCGCCGACTTGCTCTATAGCAGCAAAGGCGCGTCCGACGTGCTAGTGCAATCGCCTCCAGGCACGCCGCAAGCGGTGATCCGCCTGCGCCCGGACAAGCTCGCGATGTGGGGGCTGCAGGCTGTTGATGTGCTGGACACCATCCGCACGGCTTATGAAAGCGTACCGGTTTCACAGGTGTATTTTGGCAGCCACGTAGTCGGCTTAAGCGTGGTACTGGAGGAAGAAGCGCGCGATGATATTGGCGATATTGGTAATATTCCGCTGTTTAACCCAGAAGGCCGGCTATTGCATTTAAAGGATATTGCGTTTATTACCCAGGAAAATGGCCGCTCGAAAATTCTGCATGCAGGCGCAAAACGCATTCAGACTGTTACCGCCAATGTGCATGGGCGCGACGTTGAAAGTTTTAGTGCCGAGCTAAAAAAACGCATTAAAAAAGACATCAAATTAAGCAGCGGCAATTATCTGGAATTTACCGGCGAGGCTGAGGCCAACGCACAATCACGAGAAGATTTGATCGTGCATTCTTTATTGGCTGGCGTCGCGATTTTCCTCATGCTGTATATTGCCTTTGGCCGCTTGCGTAATTTGCTGCTCACCTTTGCCAATCTGCCTTTCGCGCTGATTGGCGGCGTGCTGGCGGCCTTATTTACGGGCGGATGGATTTCGCTGGGTTCGCTGGTAGGCTTCGTGACGTTATTCGGTATTACCTTGCGTAACTCCATCATGATGGTATCGCATTTCCAGCATCTCGTAGATGAAGAACATTGCGTCTGGAATCTGGAAACATGCATCAGAGGCGCGAAAGAACGCTTGCCTTCCATCCTGATGACTGCGCTCGTCACCGCACTGGGCCTGTTGCCGCTCGCAGCAGGCAGCGGTCAACCGGGACGTGAAATCGAAGGCCCGATGGCGACGATTATCGTGGGCGGCTTGGTTACTTCGACCATTCTTAATTTATTGATTCTGCCAACGATCATGCTGCATTTTGGCAAATTTGAAAAACAACAACAAGGTTAAAATAATGTCAAACGCACAAATTTCTTTTGAGCAATCTATTCAGGAAGCTAAATCCATTCTTAAGTTTTATGATGATTTAAACAAAGAAAATAAAAATTCTAAAGAGCTTGAAGTGCTCAAAAGAGCAGGTCTCGTCATCGCACTAAGTGCTTGGGAGACCTATGTAGAAGACAGAATTGAAGAAGAAGTTCAAGCGATGCTGAACAGAAATCCAGACCTAAAAACTTCTAGATTCATGAAAAATAAATTAGAAATAGAGCTAAAGGGATTTCACAATCCTAACAGCGAAAAAACGAACAAACTTTTTTTAGATTATCTTGATATAGATATTTCCGAGAAATGGTGTGTGAATGGACTTAAATCAAACGCCACCAAGGCAAAACTAAATAAACTTTTAGAAAAACGAGGAGAAGCGGCTCATAGAGCGAAAATTAAAGAAGCCAGCATTAAAAACCCAGACTTAATAAAAATAGAAGAGCTAAGAAAAGCTGTTAGTTTTCTAGAAGGGTTAGTTAAAGCTATAGACAAAGCACTTGATGAAGCGCTTGGCTAGTCATATTTAATGTATTTAAACCGCACATCGTCATTCGGCGTGCCGGTTAATGCGCCACCTTCCAGCGCAGGCTGCCAGCCAATCACCTGCTCGATCTTGGCAGCCAGTTCAAAATCTTTGTCGGTAATGCCTTTGGCGTCATGCGTGCACAGTTTCACAATCACAAAGGCGAAAGAAACAGTCAAGTCGGGATGATGCCAGGCCGCCTCGGCCAAGTGCCCTACCGTGTTCACCACCATCAGCGTAGCTTTCCAGCCGCTGGTTCTATATTTGCGGCGTATCCAGCCATTCTCCAGATACCAGTGCGGCAGCTCGTTTTCAAGCTTCGCGATGGTTTCCTGTTCAGAATAAACTTTGGCGGCCATGGTTGTCAGTCAATGCATCGAAGAAGCAATTTTGCCCAGTATTTCGATATCAACACCGTCTTCAAAATGCGTGCAGTCAGCTTTTTTAATCACCCAGGGCGAAAACGGTTTGTTCAGCACAAAGTCGCTGAAAGCCTCGTCAATCAGACCGTCTTTTGTCATCACTTTTAGACTGAGTTCGGTTTCACTGGGTTTGTCAGATTTCAGCAGAATCAGGTGCTGCGCATCCAGTTTCTGCGCCAGCCAGGCAGCCAGACTGTCCGAAGTCACGTCCCAGCTTTGCGGGATGGAATCATCTGCAAGCACCATTTTGCTTGGCAGCCAGACAATCGCACGATGCTGCCAGGTGCGTTCGGCAATCTCCAGTTCGCTGGCAGCAGTTGCCAGCAATGGATTCAAGTTGGCCAGCAACAATCCGAATTGATCCATCGCCAGCACGGCTAGCCGATGCGCGCAGGCATCGCTGATTTTGGATAATTTTTGAGCTTCTCGCACCGCGTCGGCAAAAACGCCGCCGCCGGGCACGATGATGATATTGCCGTCGCTAAATTTTACGAATATCTTTAGCCAACGTTCCAACTCTGGCGCGCCTAGCAGGCTACCGCCAATTTTAACAACCCACATGGATGATCCCCTAAGTAGTTTTTCCATTGTGGACCTGATTATTCCTTTCGACTTACTGGTTAAAGACGAAATTTCGGTATCTTGTTATTTTTTATTCTACCCTTAAATATGACCGGGTTTTTATTATTTTTCTGTATTTTTATTCATAGTTAAGAAGCTTAATCAGAGCCTCGTAAAAAACTTTGTTATTGTTGTAAAACTGGACGCTTTGTCCAGCGTTTCGGCGTATTCTTTTGATCCGTCCGAGTCCGCCACTATACCGCCACCGCTGTAAAAACTTAATATGTTTTTGCAAATAACTGCGGTTCTAATCGCAATATTGGTATCCATGTCACCGTCAAAACCAATATACCCGATTGCGCCGCAATACAGACCGCGCCGGTGCGGCTCCAGCTCATCGATAATCTGCATGGCGCGCAGCTTGGGCGCACCTGTAATCGAACCGCCCGGAAAACAATCCCTGAGCACATCTACGGCCGATTTTCCAGGCTTCAGCTTGCCCACAACAATGCTCACCAGATGATGCACATTGGCAAAGCTTTGCAACTGAAAAAGCTTATTCACTTTAACGCTGCCAATTACGCAGGTTTTACCCAAGTCGTTGCGCAGCAAATCCACGATCATCAGATTTTCCGCCCTGTCCTTTACGCTCGTCAATAGCTCTTTCGAGTAGGCTAAATCCTGCTCCGCATCGGCTGACCTTGGCCGCGTGCCTTTAATGGGGCGGGTTTCCACGTGACGATCATTGGTCTGCAAAAACCGCTCTGGCGAATCAGAAAGCACCTGGAAGTTCTCATCCTCATTTAAAGGCAACTGCATATAGGCCATAAATGGCGCGGGGCTGATCTCACGCAGTTTCCGGTACATCAGCCAGCTATCGCCTTCCACCTTTGCGGAAAAACGCTGCGCCAGATTCACCTGGTAACAATCGCCCGCGGTAATATATGCCTTGATTTTGGCGAAGGCTTGCTGGTATTGCGGTTCGGATAAATTTGAGGTGATTGCTGTTGTAACTTCGAATTTACTCGGTTTATCATCTGTGAACGCTGCCTCGCAAGGCGCATCAAATAAGGCTTGCAGGGCAGGCCATTTTTTCTGTGTTTCAGCATGCAAACCGTGTGAAACCAGGGCGCTGCGCTGCTCACGGTGATCCACCACAACCGCCCAATCGTAGATGCCGATCATCATTTCCGGGATATTGACTGCAGGACGTGCATTGTTGGGCAGCTTTTCCAGCCGTCGCGCCAGATCATATGCAAAATAACCCATTGCACCGCCCGCAAATGGAAGCGTACCGCCTGCAAACGACATATCCGTTTTAGGTGCCTGATATTGATTCAGGATGTTTTTTAACAATAAGAACGGATCTTCTTCAGAAGTTTTAACCGCACCATTTTGTGTGATTACGGTTTGATTGCCTTGCGTAACCAGCGTTATAAACGGCTCGGCTACCATGATATCGTAGCGTCCGTACTGGCTGCCCGCCCTTCCGGTGGCGGAATTGAGCATTTGCCCGCTGTCCAGCAGCATTGCCCATGGCTGATGCGCGATGCGCTCAAACAGGTGCGCGCTGTCGTGATGATAGGCTAATTCATGTTTCAACATGGTCATCGCTTCGCCGCCAGATATGCCACCGCATAAGCCGGGAAACAAACCTCTAAGTCAGCATGCTCTGCACACCGCATGGATATTGGCTCCCAGACGTGCTTAAACTCATGCCCCAAATCATCCGCGAGCGCTTTTACCAGAAAACTGCCTGCGCCTGCGCCTATCATCGGCACGCCCGGTTTAAGGTGCTTTAACACTGCCGCTTTGATTTGATTCAACTGTAAACTTCTGCAAGTATTCGCCAGGTTTTTCCAGACTTGCAGCGGCTTATCTTCTGCATCATGCCCGACCATACGCGCCAGCCGCCGCGCGCTTTCCAACTCACTCTTGCCTTTTCCATCCGCGGTTTCTGCCATGTCGGATTCAGGCCGAAGCTCGTCCGTCAGGCGATACACATCAGCCATCGTAGCGAAATATTCGGCAGCCACATTGGTTTCAGCGCCTTCAAAGGGCAGTTTTTGCGCCAAGGCCATCAACGGCGTGCGTACCACGCCAGTATAAACCAGGCTGTCCGCCTGCATGCGACTCGCATCTGACAACCCCTTCTCCGCCACCCTGCCTGCATCTATCGCGATAATATCTGTCGTGGTGCTGCCGATATCTATCAATACTGCGTCCTTTACTTGCATTGCAAGCGCGCTGGCGCTTGCATGCCAGTTGGTTGATGCGATGTGAGCTGTATATGCAGAAACACGCTCTGCCGTCACAAAACCGTGGGTTGAAGCATAGAACAAGGTGCTTTTCCCTAATAGTTTTACAACTAAGGTCGCAATCTCCACTACACCCGTATGCCGATTCGGGAACAGATCCACCAGTTCACCCGTCATGGTGACGGCATGCTGTGCATCGCCTGGCTTAATTTTAAAAGCTTGCAGAGCAGTTGTAATTGCAGCTTCCAATTGATTCAAACTGCGCCAGAGCTGGCATGGCAGTTGCAGCATATCGATGATTTCGCCTTTGCCGTCCAGCAGCGCCACTTTCAGATGGGCGCCGCCGATATCCCAACCCACCATATCAGACATGAATTTTGACTTTGTTCTGTTGCAGCAGGGGCCACTCAAAACTTGGCTGCGTGAGTGTGTTGATAATCAGCTCAGCCGGATTCACGCCAGTCGCTTCACGCAAACCCACGTAGCTGGTGGTGAGGCGCGGGTTGATTTCCACAACGTAAATGTCATCATTATCCACAATCACATCAATGCCCACATAACCCGCTAAATCAGGAAGCGCCTTCGCAATCTGGTTTGCGACCACCTCAAATTGCACCCAGTGCTCTCGCATGCCATTGATGACACTGCCTTTGTAGCTCACCATATGATTAATAATCTCGATCATCTGTGTATTGCAACTTAATAAGTGTGCTTCGCCATCTTTCATCACGCAGGAAATACTCGCAGAGTCGCCTGGCTGATAAGCCTGAATCACGTGTGTGAGCTGCTTATCATTCTGCTCAATCCAGTCCTGCAAGTCATCCGCGTTATTGAACCAGGCAGTATCGCTGCAACCCGCGCCATCGTTAGGCTTGGCAAGCCATATCCAGTGGCTCCTGGGCCAGTTTTCAAAAGTATAGGTAGGGATTGTTGCGATGCCCGCCTCTTCCAACGCCAGGCAAGTCGCCATCTTTTCGCTGGTGATTTTGATGGAGGCAGGTCCGCAACCCAATATCAGCCTGCCCTCTTGGGCGGCAATCTGAGTTAAATAATGCAGCAAACCGTCTGTTTCCGGTGCAATCAGCCAAACTGCATCTGCGGCCTTTATCTGATCTTGCCAAACCTGCCATACATCATCATCTGCTTGCACCTCTACACATTCGGCACAATGCTCAGGCGGGTTTAAACGCGCATCCACCGAGGTGCTGACGCTATAATTCAAGCTGAATAAGTCGCGGAGCAAGGCGTCACGCATCATAGCGCCTTCATTCACCAAAGATTCCGGCAATAGCTCCGCACACAGGCCGCCGCCAGTGATAAACTCACAGACGAATATTTTCTCCAGTTTTTGATTTTCGAATTTAATAATGCAAATAATCCCGGTAATTGATTTGTTAGACGGCGTTGTCGTGCACGCCAAAAGAGGCGAGCGTCAACATTACCAGCCGATTCAATCATTCCTTACAAGCTCAAGCAAACCGCTGGATATAGTGGCGGCATTGCTTGATTATTATCCTTTCCAGCAGCTTTATATTGCGGACCTGAATGCGATACAAAAACTGAAAAGCACATATGAAACAAACTATTCAGTTGTCGAATCCATTACACGGCATTTTCCCAATCTCAAGTTATGGGTTGATGCAGGCATCAGCAACCAAACCGAGCTGAATATCTGGAACAAACTCCATTCTAACTTGATTTTTGCCAGTGAAAACTTTTCCGGAATAGGAAATTTTTTAACGCTCAAAAATCTGCAGGACACGCACTTTACCTTGTCTTTAGACTTCATGCCAACCGGCTACCGAGGCCCGGAAGAATTGTTGCAAGACAACAACTATTGGCCTGATGATGTGATTGTGATGTCATTGACAAATGTCGGCACCAACCAAGGCGTTAACATCAAACTTTTGAATGAAATCATGCCACGCACCACCGGTGTTAATATATATGCGGCTGGCGGAATAAGGGATTTGGGTGATTTAACTATGCTAAAAAAAATGGGGGTGCATGGCGCTTTAATCGCAACGGCATTACATCAAAGGCAGATCTCGGCACAACAATTGGAAAGTTTAGTTAAATCTGAATGTTAGCTAAATAAAAAGCCCGGAAAACCGGGCTTTACTATTCAAAAGATCATCATCATTTGGCCTGGAATGGGTGCACGGTATCCTGATATTCTTTCAGAACCGTCTCTACTTTCGGTTCTCGTGCAACCGCATTTTTAATGGCTTGTACAGTAGCCCTATAGTTCCAGTCCTGCACACGCCTGTCATCGTCTGCTTTGCGGTCTATAAAAACGCCCACACAGATAAAAATGTCCTCCGCCTCTTCTTTAGGGATTGTGCCATCTGCAACACAATCCATGACCGCCATCGATACCCCGCGCTGTGCCGGGCCAAACATCTGTAATGCCTGTTTGCCATTTTTAATCGTGACTTTATTAAAAATAACGGTAGCGGGCTTGGTCATCATATTTGGTGCAGTAATTGCAAGCAAACCATTAGCGCCATCCTTCTGGTCAGTCAGCGCGCGACAGAATGCTTGTTCGGCGGGGCTACCGCGCGGCCCCATAATCAGGTCTATGTGCGCTACATTAAGCAAATCCAATCCATGACCATGACCTTCTTTACGATTTTCAATAACGAGCGCTTCTCCTACTAATACACGATCAATCACTGCCATTTTTATTCTCCTTCTTTTGAAAAACTACGTCCAAAATTGAATCATGTTTTGCAGCCTGAAAATAAGACAACTTGATTGCGCAAAAGTGCATATTTTCTTGTATTTCCATTCTGACAGACGAAAAAAAACGAGTGGCATAACCACTCGTTTTAATGCGAAACCTGAAGAGAAAATATTATCCCGGAGTAGCGCTATTCCAAATTGGCATGGATCGCACGCATACCTTCTTCAGTTAAACCTTTGGTATGCACTATCTCGGAAATGACAGCCTCTAAGAAAATCAAGGCTGATAGCTCAAATTGCGCGCCCATTGGCATGCCGTGAGTTAGTGGGAAGCTGTTATCATTGCCAATTTGAATGTTCAAATCGGCCACTTCTGCCATCGCTGATTTCGCTTTCATTGAAACCACCGCCAGCTTAGCACCTACTGATTTTGCTTTTTTAACAAATGGCAACAAAGTTTCCGTGCCGCCTGAACCTGAAACCAGCACCAGCAAATCACCCGCTTTAATCGCTGGCGTTACGATTTCGCCCACCATGTTCACGTTATAGCCACTATGTACTAAACGCATTGCAAAAAAACGTGACACCAGGCCGGAGCGGCCTGCGCCACCTACAAAAATACGGCCAGCTTCATCAACCAGCTTTATTAATTTTGCAGCATTGCTCTTGTCAGTCTCAGATAAAATGGTAGTGAGTCTGTCTAAAATTAATTTTTGATGATCCATCTTAATTTCCTTTTACATGACGAATTGTTTGCTCATTATAATAAAAAATCCCGACGCATTGCTGGGTCGGGATTTTGTTAGCTCACATCAATAATTGCTTATTGAGTGTCGTGAATTAACCGTGAGCGATTTTTGTGATTTCAGCAGCTGAAGCAGCTGGATCAGCAGCACCGTAGATAGCAGCGCCGGCAACGATGATTGAAGCGCCAGCGTCACGTACTTGTGCAGCTGTAGCAGCTTTAACACCGCCAGCAACTGAGATTTCAAGACCTAAATTCAAACCAGCAACCATTGCCAAGTCAGCAAATGGCGTTTGGCCAGCAGCTTGTTGGTCTAAGCCAGTGTGTACGCCGATGATGTGTGCGCCTAATTTAGCCACTTCTTGTGTACGTGCTTTTTTGTCAGCTACGTTGATCAGGTCAACTTGCGCTTTTTTGCCGTATTTGTTGGCAACATCGATTACGCCTTTGATTGTACCGATATCAGCACAACCTAAAACTGTACAGATATCTGCACCGGCTTTGTAGAACGGCTCAGCTTCGTAAAAACCAGCGTCCATTGTTTTCAAATCAACTAAGATTTTGTTGTTTGGGAATTTTGCACGTAATGTTTCGAGCAGTTTGATACCGTTGTGCTTGATGCAAGGCGTACCGATTTCCAGGATGTCTACGTGTGGAGCAACAGTAGCTGCTAATGCAACTGTTGCGTCAAAATCTAGTGAATCTAATGCCATTTGGGTTTGTGCCATGGTGTACTCTCCGATTAAAAATTTTTATTAAAATTAAATATTCAAAAACTCAAACATTCATAACCACAATATTTAAAGTAATTGATTAAATTTTATTTGTAACCAATTGATTAGTTACAAAATTTACTACATTTTTACAACTAAACCGTTCTGCTAAATATTAGGAAGCCAAGTGAAAAGCTGGGTTCCGATGAATGTTTAGCAAATTTAAAACTCAGCCCTGAATCTTAAGGGCTGAGCTTGTTGTTGTCAATGTTAAACCGCAAATATTACAACTTGGTTACGGTTTAACATCGCCTCTACTACTACAGTTTTGCTGCCAAAGCCACTTCGAGCTTGATCTGATCAGCTACAAAGCCACGAATGCCTTCAGCTAACTTCTCTGTTGCCATTGGGTCTTGGTTTAATTCGAAACGGAACTCTTCTTCTGTCATTTTGGCTGGAGGTGTTTTAGTTGCACCTGTGTCTTTTAACACTTGCACTAATGTACCTTCAGTGGCCGCCAAGTCTTGTAACAAGTTTGGTGAAACTGTTAGACGATCGCAGCCGGCCAAGGCAATCAACTCGCCAGTGTTACGGAATGAAGCGCCCATCACCACTGTTTTGTAGCCGTGCTCTTTATAGTATTTGTAAATAGCGCGCACTGAAACAACACCTGGGTCTGTTTCTTGTGTGTATTCTGTGCCCGGATTTTTCGCTTTATACCAGTCCAGAATACGGCCAACGAATGGTGAAATCAGGAATACGCCAGCTTCAGCACATGCGCGTGCTTGACCGAAACCGAATAACAACGTGAGGTTACATTGGATGCCTTCTTTTTCAAGAATCTCGCCTGCTTTGATGCCTTCCCATGTTGAAGCTAATTTAATCAATACACGGCTTTTGTCCACGCCTGAATCTTTATAAAGTTGAATCAATTTACGGCCTTTTGCCACCATTGCATCCAGGTTGAATGATAAACGCGCATCTACTTCAGTTGAAATACGGCCTGGCACTACTTTAGTAATTTCAGTACCAATCAATACCGCCAATTTGTCAGCAGCGTTATCAATTTGCTGCTCCTTAGTACCGCCTTGTGCTTTTGCATAAGCAATGGCTGTTTCGATCAGAGGTGCATATTGTGGTAATTGACTTGCCTTTAAAACCAATGATGGATTGGTTGTTGCGTCTACTGGTTTAACACTTTTAATTGCTTCCACATCGCCTGTATCAGCCACGATAGTGGTCATTGCTTTTAATTGGTCTAATAAATTCGCCATTGCATCCTCCAAAAATAAATTAACTAAAATTCTTTGACTGAACCCAGTCATACATTGTAACTTAAATTTTTTATTTTCTATATGGCTATACCAGATATTCCTAGCAAATATCCAGTGCATGTAAAAACAAAGTTGCCACCGTCAAGTCCGCACTGGTGCCAGGGTTTAGTCCACGTTTTTTTAGCTCTGCATCAAACATTAGCAAGGGTGTCTGATAGTTTTTTGGATTATAAGCTTTTAATAATTCTGCTTCATGCGCTGCCGCCTCTTCCTGCACAAGCCTGGCAACGGTTTCACCATATTTGCGTACAATATGGCTATCTAAAAAACGAGCCATAAAGTGCAAATGCAGCGCCGTGACAGCCCAGGCCGGGCGCTGCCACTGTATAAGCATTTGCTGATAGCGCGCCAAACTGTCCAAAACCTCTGCGAAGCCATTGCTGTATTGCTGCGCGATCATATCGCGCGGTGCGGCTTCCAGCATGGCTTGCAGCAGCGTACAATTTGCGGGCTGCTGCACATCATGTTGTGCACTCTCGCCCAGCCCGGCAGGATTCGCCAAACGGATTGCGGCAAAAGCATGTTCCGCGTCATTGATGGTAGTGTTGGCAAGCACACTTGATAGTTTTTCGGAGAATGTGTCCGAACTTGGCAGCGAAGCCGCGTGAATCAAAGGCGCGCACAGCAAGATCATGCCCATATTGGTATTGCAGCCCACCACTTTTTGTGTAGCCTCTACGCTCGCCAAAACGCGCTCGCCCAAGCTTAAATCGGGCTTGGCAATCGCTTCAGACACAGCTTCTGCGCTCTTGATAAAATCCTGCACCGTCATGCCATGGCCATCTGCAAAGATGTGCACATTACCCGGCTTCAAAGCCTCAAGCTCCGCCATACAAGCGGCCCTGAAGGCATCCGCTAATGGTTGATTCTGGCGCATGTTATTGAACCAGCCTTAAAAAATCATCTACCAGAATTTGCGCGATATTCGCCGAAGCAACACCCTGTAAACCGCGCCAGGCGGGGATGCTGTTCACTTCCAGCACCCAAAGCTTACCTTTGCTGTCACGGATAATATCCACGCCACAATAAGCAATATCCAGCGCCTTGGCCGCCAGCACAGCCAGGTTCATCACGTCAACCTCGTCGGAAGCCTTGCATTGCGCACCTTGTGCCACGTTATGCAGCCAATCTGCGCCGCTGCGGCGCATGGCGGCAACCGCGCGGCCATTGACAACAAACGCGCGGTAATCATGCGGCGCTTCGATAAACGCCTGCAAATAAAACACGCCGTCTACGAAACCATCCATCGGCAGAGGTAGCGCGCTTTGTGCATCAAGCAAGCGCACACCCTGCCCTTGCGAACCGAATAATGGCTTGATGACCATTTTCTGATTACTGGCCAGGTGAGCCTGAATAATCGCATGTGCTTGCCGGCGCGATTCGCACACCCAGGTTGGCGGCGTGGCGATGCCTGCCTGATGCAGCAAAAAACTGGTCATGGCTTTATCAACCGTGCGCTCAATTGCCCTGCCATCGTTGTAAACGTTTACGCCTCGCATTTTCAGGATATGCAGAATATTCAGGCGCGTGGTGATCTGCTGCAACGTGCCACCTGCAATGCCACGCACAAACGCAGCTTTGGGTAATTCATTAACATCGGGAATATTAATGTGCGGTTGATTGCCAGAAAGGTCAATCGCACAATCTTGCAACGATACAAAAACCGCCTCTACATCATGTACAGCAAAAGCCTGTTTAAGCTGCTCGCCATGCCATCCTGCATCGTCGGTAAAAATCAGAATTTGCTGAATTTTGCGGCGCATTTTTAATAACTTACATTAAATTAGATAAATAAGTAATTGAATTAATTATTAAATGATTTTTCTATTAGTTGGTTATTAAACTCGCCAGCAACAAAACTATTGCCCGTTTCCAAGTTGTGAATCGTGACTGTGGCAGGCGAAAACAGCAGCGGATCGATCTGGTAAAAGTCCATATTGTAATACTTGAATACTTCGACAAACGTTTTCCCGTAATCTTTTGAAGCGCTGCTGGGTAACTCTTGCGCTAATTGTCTGGCTTCATCGTCACTGCATTTGACGTTGAGCTGCACAAAACCGCCAAACAGAATCGCATCGTTGGTACGCCCCATCGCTGTCATAAAATCTTTGGAAACTGGCGGCAGAATCGCTTCGCCATGGCCGCTCACGATATTGGCAAGCGGAAAGTGCAGCGTATGCGCTTTATGCAGCGCCACTTCCAGCACACGTCCCACGATTTGCACCACACCCGCGATACTGGTCGTCGGCGTCAATATCAGCGTTAGATTTTGGGCTTGCACACCTGTATCCCGCGTGATTTTTTCAATGATCGTCATCGGCGGAATCTTGTCCGTTTCCAGCACCAGCACCGTGTTTTGTGCGCTGTCTTTATACCCAAGTTCTTTAAATAGCTCCTCTCGCTGCGCGATTGCGCGCGCTGGGCCGCTGCCAAGCGAAAAAAACTTTTCATAACTCAGCGCCCAGCCCGCATACTGGCTGCCAAGGCATGCCAACACCGGGCTTTTGCTCTGCACTTTGATACCTGAAGGCCGGTCCTTAAAAGCCGTTTTGTCACTCAACTCTACCTTACCCAAACCACCCATGCAGATTTCTGCGATCAATCGCCCTGCCTCTGCACTGCCTGCATGCAGAATGCCCGCGTCCACAATGGTTGCGCCGGATTCATGTGTTGACACCCCAATTTGCAGCGCCTGTGCCTTGTCAATCAATTGCTGAACCAATGGGCCGGAAAGCGCATTGATGCTAGGCCATAGGCTGGTGTCTAATTTAGTCATAAATCATCTCTCTTAATTTTTGCACCCTTTGCAACACGAGCGCATGCGCAGAGCCCGCATTCCCCGCCTCCGCAAGCACTGTACAAATCGGGTCGTTGTGGGCGATTTTAACACTGGATGCTTTATCCATAACAGATGGAATATCGGCCACCCAATCCGGCCAGGCAAAATCCATTGGAATTTCAACCGCATCATCCGCATACAAAATCAACTGGGCCTTGGCTGGTGCTTGTTGCAGTGAAAAACCCGTCAAATCTCCTGCACAGCCATGCATATGGGCCGCAAACAAATTCGGATATAAATGGAAAGTCGCGCTTAACCTTGGATTCAGCTCCAGGATCCACAGCGTTTCATCATCCAATATCGCATCCAGACTATTGATGCCGCGCAATCCCAAAGCAACTGTTAGCTGCTGTGCAGCATGGCAAAACTGTTGCTGTGCCTGCGCAGGCAAATCTATTCCACCTACCGCGCCCGCAAAGCGATACGGCATATCTGCAATCGGCGCAACGAATTGCTGATTAAAACCAATCGACTGCGCCGTTTTTCTATCCGCCACAAACAGCATGGATACAGGCTTTCCAGGCATTTTATTTTGATAATAAGTCCTCTGAAAATAGCCGCCTACTTCACCCTGATTCGCAGGCTTGATGTGGGTGCCGCCTGAGCCGCCCAGTTTTTTTGAGAGCCAGCTCGCAGCATCTTCAGGCACATCTAAGCGTACTTCCGGATGTGTAATGTTAAGCACATCCAGCAACTTAAAAAAACCAAAACTTTTAGCCTGTTCAAGCACTTCCGGTGCATTTCCTATCAGCGACACGCGCGCCGCCACCCAGCTTAACAAATCAGGTTGTGCATCGAACAAGCTTCCATACAAAAAGCCATCCACATCATCGAGGTTTATCTGTGCAAGAATACGTTTGAAATCCTCCGCATCTACGCCCTGCCCATGCGTTCTCAGCTTGAAGGCTTGCCTGGCAATGCGCTGTGTATCCGCATCGGCAAAGGCGTCCAGCGTAACGGCTTCGTAACCGCTGGAGACCGCCGCCTGCGCATAGCCACGCGCCGAGGTTGCTGCGATGGCCAACTTTTTGAAACCAGGCTTTTTAGGCACTTGCTAAATTTTGCGCCATTGCAAACGCTGCCATAAACTCCAGATAAAGCGGCTTATCTGTGGCCAGCATTTGTTTGAGCAAGTTATGCTGCGTGGCATATTTCAAGTTGCCAATCGCCAGCGCGCCTATGCCGATAACGTCAGTTGCAGCAATCGCCACGCCATCTGCCATTACATCTACGCCTTCAGCACCAGTCGGTGCAACCGCGTTCACGTCGGCAATGACTTTTAACGATTTGGAATGCGCGATTTGTGCAGCCGTAATCACACGAATTCCCGCCGCAGCTGTACATAGTGCAATATCTGCCGTATCCAGCACGGCCTGCTTTGCGGCCTCATCCATGCCATCCACATAGCCAATACTGGTGCCGTAACGCTGGTTATAACTTTGCGCCTTATCGCGCGCGGCTTCCAGGCTGCTATGCGCTACCAGCTCGACCTGTGCGCCCTGCTTGGCAGCAATCACGGCCACGCAACCACCCACTGGGCCGGTCGCCCCAAACACTGCAATTCTCTTGCCGCTCAGGCTGGTTTGAAAATGCTTTTTAAGATGGAACTCTACTTTCGCCAGCATGGCTGCAGCCGTGGTAAACGCACCTGAAGGGTCTGCGAACACTGAAAACTGAAACGGCGGAAACATGGCTTTCCGCGCGGCATCCAGCATATCCATGGTTAAGTCTATATCACGCCCGCCAATAAAAATCGCCTCGCGCTTGATGCCGGAAGGGCTGCGCGAAAAAATCGCGTCCTGTGCCAAACCCGCCACTTCTCCCAACTCAACATGCGTGTAAGGCATGATCTTATCAAACCCGGCATCAAACGCCATGTTCACATCGAATGGACTGGCGTTTTTGGCTGCTGTAATGAGATGTAAAATCGAGACTTTTTCCATAAATGTATACTCTTAAGAAATTTGTATCGTTGCGCCAGTATTACTGGCGCACACGATTTGATATGAAATATTGTTAAATATCGCAAACTGCTGCTGCAAAGTATCTAGCATGCTTTTGGCACCCGCTTCATTTTCAAACACGGCAAACCCTGTCGGCCCCCATGAGCTTTGCCCAAAACAGGCCACGCCCGCATGCGCCAAGTACAGCAAAATTGCCCCGATTTGCGGGCTTGCATAACGCCCGCCCTGCGCTGGCGCAAAATAATCGCCAACATGCGCTTGCAATTCCTGAATGCTATTACCAAAGGCCGTTAAATCCTGCTCGACCAACGCCGGCATCGCCTGCATCAGCACGTGCCGGCACAAATGCGCCGCCAGGCTTTCAGAAAACACCGGCAGCCGATTAAAGGCCTCCAGCTCATTTTCCCCATGAATCCCCGGCTGGCTGGTATCCAATATCAACAAAATACGCCATTGCTCGGGAAAGTCATAACGCGCCAGCAGAGGCGGCACCTTTGGCAATGCCTTGCCAGACGCAGCGACTGAGACACGACCGCCATCAATCAATAATCCACCATGGTCAAAAGCTGCGATGCCGATGCCGGAACGGCCGCCGCGCCCGGTTAACTCAGCGATTTGTGCCGTGCTTAACTTTAGCTGGTATAGCTCGTTGATAGCCGCCCCGACAGCCAAAGCCAGCTGCGTGCCGGAACCTAATCCTGCATGTTCGGGAATATGCTGCTGCATGTTAAGACTGGCACCACCGGCAAGCTGCAGCTTTTTAATCAGCTGTTCCGCTATGGCGGATGCCCGTGCCACCGTTGCCGCAGGAACCTGGGGGGCGCCTGTTGCCTGCGCTTGTTTATTCTCGGCCGTGACTGCCGTCAATTCAACCGCTGGCATAGCCAGGCTTAACCCGATGCCGCCAAACTTCCGCCCCAGCCCGCCATGCAGGTCAAAAAAGCCCATATGCAAACGCGCGGTGCTCTTAACTATGATTTTATTGGGGATAGCTGCAGCCATAAGTGTTGGTTCAAGGTTTTTAGTTTTTGATGCACGCATCGTCTGAGCGTCATTTTCTCATCGTTCATCACCATTTTAGCTGACAGCGATGACTTTTAATATGCCAACTCCGGCACGCGCACAAAATTTTAGTCTTGAGTCGCTATTTTTCAGGTGACAGCGCCTGCTTATTTAGGCAAAATGTAACTGCATTGTAAAAATTATTTTAATCCCCTGTTTGAACATCGAAGGAACTATCATGTCAGCCCACGTTATTCCATTTGAAAATCTACGAAACACCGACGTCCCTTCTGTCGGCGGTAAAAACGCTTCTTTAGGAGAAATGATTTCTCAGCTATCAGCCAAGGGCGTGCGTGTGCCAACGGGCTTTGCAACAACGGCCGATGCCTACCGTGAATTTTTGGCGCAAAATGGGTTAGACAAAAAGATTAATGATTTACTGGATAAGCTCAATGCAGATGATACGCAAGCACTTGCAATATGCGGCAAGCAGATTCGCGAATGGATCATGGCTGCTCCCTTTCCACCTGCTCTGGACAAAGCCATTGCTGAAAACTATGCCATCCTGACTGCAAAATCCGGCAATGGCGCCACCTTTGCGGTGCGCTCTTCTGCCACAGCCGAGGATTTGCCCGACGCCTCTTTTGCAGGTCAGCAAGAGTCGTTCCTGAACATTCAGGGCTTGGACAATATCAAGCACGCCATTCAGGAAGTATTCGCTTCTTTATACAACGACCGCGCCATTTCATACCGCGTACATAAAGGTTTTGTGCATGCGGATGTAGCATTGTCTGCAGGTGTGCAGCAAATGGTACGCAGCGATATCGGCTGTGCCGGCGTGATGTTCACCATTGATACCGAATCCGGCTTCAAGGATGTGGTGTTTATTACGTCCTCATACGGCTTGGGCGAAACCGTTGTACAAGGCGCTGTAAATCCGGATGAATTCTATGTGCACAAACCAATGCTGGCACAAGGCAAACCGGCCATTGTGCGCCGCACCATCGGCTCAAAACTCATTAAAATGGTGTTTAGCGATGCCACACGCGCCGGCAAAAGCACCCACACAGTCGATGTCGATTCAGCAGACAGCGACCGTTACTCACTCTGCGATGCAGATGTTTTAGAGTTAGCCCGCTACGCCATGACGATTGAAGCGCACTACGGCTGCCCGATGGATATTGAATGGGGCAAAAACGGCGTGGACAACAAGCTGTATATTTTGCAGGCACGGCCTGAAACGGTGAAATCACAGGAATCGGCAAATAACGTCACAGAGACTTTCACATTAAACAAGCATAGCGAAAAGCCTTTGGTCGTTGGTCGCGCGGTGACACAAAAAGTAGGCGTTGGTCCAGTACGTATCGTGCTGGATCCGGCACACATGCACGAAGTGCAGCCTGGAGATGTATTGGTCGCCGACATGACAGACCCTAACTGGGAACCGGTGATGAAGCGCGCCAGCGCCTTGGTAACCAACCGTGGCGGCCGTACCTGCCATGCAGCGATTATTGCACGCGAACTCGGTATTCCAGCGATTGTAGGTGCAGTCAACGCGACAGACGTATTGCGTGAAGGCGAGATTGTGACCGTTTCATGTGCTGAAGGTGAATCCGGCTTTGTTTATCATGGCGCAATTGAATTTGATGTCAGCACCCAGGCGCAATCGGCACTCGCCCCTGCACCTTGCAAAATCATGATGAACGTCGGCAATCCCGACATGGCATTCGGTTTTGCCAAAACACCGAACGATGGTGTAGGCTTGGCGCGATTGGAGTTCGTCATCAACAACATGGTCGGCATCCACCCCAAAGCCATTTTGAACGTGGACGCCATGCCGCACGCCATTCAAACTACCATCAAAAACCGTGCGCGCGGCTATTCAAGCCCGAAGCAGTTCTACATCGACAAAGTGGCTGAAGGCGTTGCAACCATTGCCGCTGCGTTCTATCCAAAACCAGTGATTGTGCGCACGTCTGATTTTAAATCGAACGAGTACAAAAAACTGGTGGGCGGCGAGATTTACGAACCGGATGAAGAAAACCCGATGATTGGCTTCCGCGGTGCGGCACGCTACATGGCAGAAGACTTCAAAGAGTGCTTTGCCATGGAGTGTATGGCCATGAAAAAAGTACGCGATGAAATGGGTTTGGTCAACGTAGAGCTCATGATTCCTTTTGTGCGCACCTTGGACGAAGCAAAAGCCGTCACCGAAATCATGGCCGCCAATGGGCTGAAACGTGGCGAGAATGGTCTGCGCCTGATTATGATGTGCGAGATTCCGTCAAATGCACTGATTGCCGAGCAATTCCTGCATTACTTTGATGGTTTCTCCATCGGCTCGAATGACCTGACCCAGCTTACATTAGGCATGGACCGCGACTCAGGCATTCTGGCCGATGGTTTTGACGAGCGCAACGATGCTGTTAAAGAATTGCTTAAAATGGCCATTCATACCTGCAACCGCTTGGGCAAATACGTGGGTATTTGCGGACAGGGCCCATCCGACCATCCTGACTTTGCAGAATGGCTGGTGGCAGAGGGGATTAAATCCATCTCGCTGAACCCGGACACCGTTGTGGCTACCTGGCAGCGACTCACCAAGAAATAATGACTATTTAATCACGGGCAATCTATCATGTTAAATCGTACTGCATTCTTCGTTTCTGACGGCACCGGCATTACTGCAGGCGCCTTGGGCAAACTGCTTGAGCACTTTCCCGGCACTAACTTTACTCAGGTACGCATGCCGTTTACTGACACGCTGGATAAAATCAAGCTGGCACAGGACGCCATCTCGCAAGCCGCTGAAGAAAACGGTGCGCGCCCGGTGGTGATTATGTCACTGGGCAACATGGAGTTGCGCAACGCCATCAAAAAATCCAACGCCTATTTTATCGACCTGTTCAACACGTTTATTGATCCCTTAGGCGTAGAGCTTGACCAAAAGCCGCTCACCGGGGCCGGCATTGCGCATAGCGTGATGGGCAGCAAATACAACGACCGTATGGATGCCGTTAACTTTACCCTGAATCATGATGACGGCATGACGAACTCTGGCCTGGAAGAAGCGCAAGTCATTTTAATCGGCGTTTCTCGTTGCGGAAAGACCCCTACCAGCGTATACCTTGCCATGCAGTTTGGTATCAAGGCGGCTAACTACCCCTTAATTCCAGAAGATTTTGAACGTGGCACCCTGCCGGCTGTGCTGCATAAACATACCGACAAGATTTTTGGCCTCACTATCAAGCCAGAGCGTCTGCATGCGGTGCGTAACGAGCGCAGAAATGGTAGTTTTTATGCTTCACTTGAGAACTGCAAAAAAGAAATTGCCACTGCAGAAAACCTGATGCGTAATGCCGGCATTACCTGGGCAGATTCCACCAGCCGCTCTGTCGAAGAGTTATCAGCCATCATTTTGGAAAAAATCAGGCAGCCCTCTAAACAGGCCGCTTAAAGGCTATTAATTAAGCAATAACAAAAGCGCGCTTATTTTAAGCGCGCTTTTTTCTTCATGTGATTATCTAACAGGCTTAAATCAGCCAGTGGTGTATCAGCCCAAAAAGCGCAAATATGCCAATGAGCTTGATAATATTCAGCTTAAATCTAAACAAAACAAACCCTGCCGCCAGCGTGGCAATCAGCGCAATCCAATCTGTACCGGCCTCTAAGCCGCCCGGCCAAAAAATATGCTGGGAAAAAAACACCGCCAGGCTGGCAATCACCCCGACTACCGCGGCGGTAATCGCAGTAAGCGGCGCGGTCAGTTTTAAATTATCCTGCGTAGATTCAATCAGCGGCGCACCCGCAAATATGAAAATAAATGAAGGCAAAAACGTAAAGAATGTGACCACACAAGCGGCTATGATGCCCGCCACAAGCGGGTCTGCCAGCGGAACATGCGACCAGCCGCCCACAAAACCCACAAACGCCACCACCATAATCAGCGGGCCGGGCGTGGTTTCACCCAATGCCAGGCCATCCATCATCTGCGCTGCGGAAAGCCAACCGTAATGCGTGACCGCACCTTGAAACACATAAGGCAGCACCGCATACGCACCGCCAAAAGTGAGCAAGGCTGCCTTGGTGAAAAACCACGCCATTTGCGTGAGGGTGGCATCCCAGCCATAACGCAATATCAATAACAGCATGCCTGCCAGCCATATCGCTATGCCAACCACTATAAATTTTACAAGGCCTTTAACACTAAATCGTGCATGGCTGGGGGTTGGCGTATCGTCATCAATGACGGCTTTTCCATAGTTTTTTTGGCTGGCCGCGTGCCCGCCTCCACTTGCAAGCAAGATCGGCCGAAAACGATTCATCATGAAACCAGCAATTGCGGCGCTTAACACTATGAGCGGGAACGGTAGCTTAAGAATAGCAATCGCCACAAATGACGCTGCGGCGATACTCCATAGCGCACCATTTTTAAGCGTACGCACGCCGATTCTGTACGCCGCAAACAGCACAATCGCCACCACTGCGGGTTTAATGCCATACAGCACGCCCGCAACGGCGGGCACCTCGCCAAAACGCATGTAAACATAGCTGAGCAGCATTAGAATCAGCAGCGAAGGCAGCACGAACAACCCGCCTGCAATCACGCCACCTAATCTGCGATGCATGAGCCAGCCAATGTAGGTTGCCAACTGCTGCGCCTCAGGCCCTGGCAGCGCCATGCAATAATTCAGTGCATGCAAAAAACGCTTTTCAGAAATCCAGCGCTTGTTTTCTACCAAATCATGATGCATAACGGCGATCTGCCCGGCTGGCCCGCCAAAGCTGATAAAGCCCAGTTTAAGCCAATACCAGAATGCTTGCTTAAGCGTTGGCGCTGTTGGTGCCTGTTCTAATGTTTGTTTCATATAAACCGTTCATTAATTGGCTTATCAATCATAGCTGCAAACCAATATCGAGGCAAAATATCTGCTCAATATTAACCACGATCATGCATCTTAAAACTGGCACGCAAAATGCTTATTATTAACTACTAGTAGATTGCTAGTTGAGATATAGAAAGGTTAGGTTTGATATGGCTACCACAACAAAAACAAGCCCAGATAAAATTAAATTATTAGATCAAATGCTGGAAGATTTGGCAGGCGATGAGTTTGAAGAATTCGATACATCTGAAAAGGGCACCCGCGCTGATATTAAGCGCTTTGCCGGCACTGAAGATATGGATATCTTTGATATCATGCACTAGTTGCCTGGCGGAGAGAGAGTCATTCATAAAGTTTCTTGTAGTCCTTTAGATATAAGGCATTACAAAATATAAATATTGCAGTTACCCCTAAAGTTACCCCAATAAATTGAATGTGACTGCTTTTTACAAGTCGGTAAATTACTTTGCCATAGCGCTATCTTGCTGTCTGAATCGTCAATTATTTGACACTACTAACTAGCCTTTTTAAGGGGTCTAATAATGCACGTTTATTTGCTTTCCTAATTATGTCTTTAAATGCGGTTATGTCTTTAAATGCGCCTTTTTATAACGCTTTTGAATTGTGCAAATTGCCACACCTTGCCTTTGCATCATTCGGTAAAGACTTCGCATAGTCCACTGATTGCCTCGGCTAGATAACAAATTATACTTATTCAAGTTTGCAGCAAGTTCTTTGTAGCCCATTCGTATTTTTAGACGATATGGCGCATTTAGTTTGATGCTGATTAACTCACGCACCTGCTTAATCACTTTTTTGTTATGTAGTTTTATCGCGGCTCTATTCATAGCATTATGTCAGGTTTAGTGGTCGTTTTAATCATTGTTGAAAATGAAACGCTATACACAAGATAGTGTTTGACTGTTTTCTGGGCTAATTCGCTATATAGCGTTTTATCTTTGAAAGCTGCCTTTGCCTTTACTGCGTTTGTGGTCAACGAATGATTTAGCTTTATGTAAGGTTTTATCAGGTTCTATCGAGAGCATTTGCGCGTATGGCATCGGGTCTTTGTGGATTGCATCTCTCACGCACGGCCAAACGCTCGATTGCATGGCGCTATCGCTCTTGAGGCGCGTTAAAACTTGTCGCTCAATACTTTGCTTGTCTTTGGCGTTTAAACGCTTCCTGGAGGCTTTGGCAAGCCCGTAACGGTAGGCTATCTCGCTGTAGAACAAGTTGATTAAGCGCATTAAATTGCCCTTGCCGCCTATCAAGCTATTGCCCTGCATTTTGCCATCAATCAACGGCAATATAACGGCATGGGCATGAGGCGCGCTTTCGTCTAGGTGAACATCAAAACTTAGCAGCTCACCCGCAAAGGTTTGTTTTACCCATGCCAAGCAATCGTTAAAAAATGGGCATGTATCATGGCTATGCCATTGAATCGGCAAGCTAAATAAAACCTCAACGGCCATCACTTGGTTTATGCGTGGTGTATCAATACCAGCTTTCACCATTTGCACCTTTGCGTGCATGGCAATCGCTTCGGGCGAAGCTGGGTCGGTCAAACAATAGTTAAACGGTGTTCTAGTCACGTCAATATTTGCACCCGCGCCACGCTCGGCTTGCAATGTGCGCTTGTTATGCTTTAACGCTTCTAAAACACCACTTTTACCTTTGATTGCGCCTAGTCGAATTAAATGACTAGCGGCCACGTTTTAACTCTCTCGCAATTGCGTTAAAAACATAATCACGCCCATTAAGTCGTTTTCAGTCATCATGGGTAAATCATGCACGATTGCGTAGTGGTTACAGCGTATTGCCAGCGCGCAGGCGCGGTTATAAAGCTGAAAGTAGCACATTATGCAGCCTCGCTTTTGTTATCGCGTTCTAAGGGCTGTTTTTGCTTGAGTACGTAACGCGCTATGCCTTTGTGATTGATGCCATGCTCACTTGTCCAGTTATCGGGAATTGTGACTATCAAATATCCCGCCGCCTTTAATTCCATGATGCGCGGCGCGGGTGACATAATATCTAAATGCTCACGCGCCTGGGCGGTAGTAATGCTGTCCTTTTCAAGCAACCAATCTAAGATTTTTAGGCGTTGATTGTGCGCTGAATTATCGTTAAAATTTGGCTTGGTAGTTTTGGGGGTAGTCGTTGACGCGGCCGCCCCTTTATTTTTTGGGTGCTTACGTTTAGCCATTTTAAACACCTGCCTTTGCTGCGAGTGCAGCGCGAACAAGTCCAACATTCCAAGCTGTGCAGCGCTCGCTTAGTTTGCTTGGTTTGGGAATCGTGCCATTCTTAACACCGCGCCAAATAGTTGCAGCACTTACACCGTACAAACGTTTGATAACCGGCAAGCGGATATAGCTACTATCGGGCAGATTATCGAACTGCGCTAAGGCTTCGGGGATTGCTTGAGGTAGTTCTGATTTGATTTGTTGCATAATTGCTCACCTTATTTAAAGCTGCGTCATGCAGCGTTAAGACGGATTGTGCAATTTATTAAACCATTGGGTTGGGTACTATTTTATTAGTAAAAATGTACCCTAAATTTATCTACTTTATCCTTTTCAACTTTGTGTAGGCGTGTTCATCATGCAAACCAAACACCGCTTTTGCAATGTTCCGTTTAGAGAATAATTTTGTTGGTGGAATTGAATTTATATTACAACTAATCAATAGCTCATGCGCCTTCCAATGAAAACTACCCCTTTTCTTTTCAATCTCAGCCAACTTCAACAAGCGCCTTGCTTTAGTTTCTCTTTTCATTTTTAGTGTTTTACTAGGTGACAATGGCTTTAGTTTTCCAGTCAAAATATCTGCGATTTGATTACCAAATTCTCCTGGTACCCCACCCTCTCGAATTAAATTTTCTAATTCGGCAATATCACCATCAATCAGATATTTTTCAATTAAACCAAACCAGCGAATATCTACAGCCATAACAATTAATCACCTTATGCAGTTTTAAACGGTACTACTTTCGCACCCGCTTTGAGTTCATCTAAATAATCTGCCCAATGCTGCATCATGGTTGCGCGCTGTTTAAGATAAAGAGCATGGTTATAGGCCGCGCTTACTTGGTTACGCTCTTGATGTGCTAATTGCAACTCAATATGCTGGTGGTCAAAGCCTTGCTCATGTAACGCGGTTGAGGCCAGCCCTCTAAAGCCGTGGCCTGTCATTCTGTGCTTATAGCCCACCACTTCTAACGCTTTTAAAATAGTGTTGTTACTCATGGGCTTGCTATGGTTGTTTTGGTTAGGAAAAACCAACTCACCATGCCCTGTCATTGGCTTAAGAGTTTCTAAAATGTGTATTGCTTGGCGCGATAAAGGCACGATATGCGGTGTTTTCATTTTCATGCGCTCTGGCGCTACCCGCCATTGCTTTTCATCAAAATCAAACTCACTCCACTTTGCGCCTATTAATTCTGTGGTGCGCACAAAAGTTAAAGCCATCAACTTAACGGCAAGCCTTGTTAGTGGCTGTGAGCTGCTTGCATCAATGGCACGCAATAGCTGCGGCAACTCTTTAAGCTCCACCCGCGCATAGTTTACTTTTTGGCGGCTTTCGATAATGTCGCTGGGTTTAATCTCACTCGCAGGATTGCGCTTTGCTTTACTCTCTTTGCTGTGCGCTATGGCGTATCTAAACACTTGGCCTATGGTTTGATGCGCCCTCTTTGCAATATCAAGCGCACCACGCTCTGCAATCGCCTTAACGGCCTCTACTACTTGATGCGCTTCAATCTCGTTAATGGGTAACTTGCCTATGCTGGGGTATATATCGGCCTCTAAACGGCGCTTAACGTAATCGGCATGACGTGGGCTTTTGCTTGTTTGCCAATGCTGCCACCATTTACCAGCCCATAGCTCAAAGGTGTTTGTTTTATTCGCCACCCGCTCGGCTTTATCGTCTTTGCGCTTTTCGCTCGGGTTAATGGGCGGGTTGCTTGCTAATAGCGT
The DNA here is from genome assembly GCA_044228245.1 of Methylotenera sp. Classification (GTDB taxonomy): domain Bacteria; phylum Pseudomonadota; class Gammaproteobacteria; order Burkholderiales; family Methylophilaceae; genus Methylotenera_A. The sequence continues at coordinate 70,340 of JBGAVG010000002.1, read as the reverse complement.
TCTAGCTTGGTCGCGCCGTTGTCTTGCGCTTAATAATGAAACTTCGGGATAAGTACCAAACGAGAGTAATTTTTCTTTACCCTCAAAACGATATTTAAAACGCCACCACTTACCCCCACTTGGGGTAACTTGCAGATAAAGCCCACCTTCATCATAAACCTTATAAGCCTTGTCTAACGGCTTGCTGCATCGTATTGCGGTGTCTGTAAGTGCCATATTGGGGCAACTCCAAAATGGGGTAAGTTAAGTTACCCCAAATGTTACCCCAACTTATCGTGAGATTGCAAGATATAAATTGATGTTACTTGATGCGATAAACTTGCTGAATTGCTTGTATTTACTAGGGTTTTTGATGTTTTGTGAAACTGCGTGATTTTAACTTTTGGCGGAGAGAGAGGGATTCGAACCCTCGACAAGGTTACCCCTGTGCCACCTTTCCAGGGTGGTGACTTAAACCGCTCATCCATCTCTCCGGCTTGTTGCAACATAATTAGCTGCAGCTGGCGGATTATATACGATGTGCCGCATATGCACCAATACTGACTGGCAATTTGTATGGCTAAGCGTGATGAAACTCAAACAAAAGCGTTAGCTTTTAAGTAAATAGGCATTCACCTCACCCTTGCCCTTGATTTCAATCGGGCCGCGTGATTCTAATGTATGGTGAGTTTTTAAAAGCTGATAAGTGGTTTCACTCACCTGTATTGTGCCTGGCAAACCCGTCTTTTCCATGCGGCTGGCCATGTTGACCGAATCGCCCCAAATATCATAGGCAAATTTACTGGTGCCTATCACCCCTGCCACCACCGGCCCGCTGCTGATACCAATACGCATTTGTAAGCTGTTACCAGTTTGCTCATTGAATGCGGCAAGCTCCCGCTGCATTCCCAAAGCCAATTGCGCTATCACTGTCGCGTGATCATCTCGACTCACCGGCGCGCCACCCACCACCATATAGCCGTCACCGATGGTTTTAATTTTCTCCAATCCGAGCTGGTCGGCTAGTTTGTCAAAACGGGAAAACAACTGACTCAGCAGATCCACCAGTTCGGCCGGCGGCATAGATGCGGTCATTTTGGTAAAGCCAACGATATCTGCAAACAATATGGTCACCTCTTCGTGGCTATCCGCAATGCGCATATCGTTATCTTTTAGCCTGTTGGCAATCGATTTTGGCAGAATGTTCAGCAATAGTTTTTCCGACCTTGCTTGCTCCATGCTTAACTCAAGCAAAGTGCGCTCTTTCTGGCTTTGGAAATACCGCATCACCGCATATAAGATACAAGCCACTCCCATTATATTCATCAGGAAAAATGTATCTTTAATATGGCCAGGAATAGGCAAAGTGTTGCCGATAAACATGTAATTTAGCCGCCACGAAAGCCCCGCCAGTAGGCCGAATAAAATAAACCACGGTGTGGATTGGCGCGTACCCAGAATCATCAGCGCCCCGATGGGGGATAAAATCGCCCAGATCGCGATGCCGCTGGATGCTTCATAACCGCCAATCGCCCACTGCATAAAAAATGGCATCACCAGCAACATCACAAGCTGCGTGAACGTGAAGTATTCGAATTTTTTGCTACGGTAAAATATCAGCAGGCTGGCATAAGAAACAATAATATAGACATAGGGCACCGCCGCCATAATGGCGTAGCCTTCTCCAAGGCCTGAGAGCGTATATATCCAGAAAATGCAAACCAGGCTCTCGGCAAACACCAAAATGGTGAGTATCGCCTTGCCTAAAGTGGAATCTGTCGGATGGCTGATGTTATGCCAAAACTCTCTTGTGGTAATGCCAAAAGATGTCGATGCGTCAGGCATGAAAAAGGGTGATTCCTAATTAAGAATATTATTTATATAACTGAATGCGCAAACTATATCGCATGCTGCAAATGTTCGCCACAATTGCCCTGAAAATTTAACAAGATGATGGAATAAAAATTAAATAAATATTGCTATTTTTACTTGATTTACCCATCACTAAGGTTTATTGTTTGGTTCGGGCTTGCCTTTATAAAACCCTTTATTAATAAGGGTTTAAGAGAGATTAGCTAACTTTTGTATCAAATAAAAAACTTAACAACGCAATGCGGGTTGGGGCATAGAAATACTATATTAACGATAGAAAAACTAGAGGAGTCAGCATGAGTTTGGATACACTGAAAGTTCTTGGCGTAAAACACCCCTACAAAGCCAGATATGACAATTTCATCGGCGGTAAATGGGTAGCCCCAGTCGAGGGCAAATATTTTGATAACGTGAGCCCGGTGACAGGAAAAGTGTTCTGTCAGGCCGCCCGCTCTACCGAAAAAGATATTAATCTGGCACTGGATGCCGCACATGCAGCGCGTGAAAAATGGGGCAAAACCTCTTATGCAGAGCGCGCCAACATCCTCAACAAAATCGCTGACGCCATTGAAGCCAATCTGGAGGCCATTGCGATTGCCGAAACCATTGATAACGGCAAACCATTGCGTGAAACCACTTATGTCGATATACCGCTCACCATCGATCACTTCCGTTATTTTGCAGGTTGTATCCGCTCACAAGAAGGCTCTATTTGCGAAATTGATGAACAAACCGTGGCATACCATTATCACGAGCCGCTTGGCGTGGTTGGGCAGATCATTCCCTGGAACTTTCCGATTCTGATGGCGGCCTGGAAACTGGCGCCTGCACTGGCTGCAGGCAACTGTATTGTCATGAAACCGGCGGAACAGACTCCGGTTTCAATCATGATTGTAATGGAAACCATCGGTCACCTGCTGCCGCCCGGAGTGCTCAACATCGTGAACGGCTTTGGATTGGAAGCAGGCAAACCGCTTGCCAGCTCAAACCGGATTGCCAAAATCGCGTTTACAGGCGAAACCACTACCGGCCGTCTGATTATGCAATATGCTTCACAAAACCTGATCCCGGTCACGCTGGAACTGGGTGGAAAATCACCAAACATCTTCTTTGAAGACATCATGGATGCGGATGACGCGTTCTTTGACAAAGCGCTGGAAGGATTTGCCTTATACCTGGTAAACCAGGGCGAGGTATGCACCTGCCCATCACGCGCGCTGATTCAGGAATCCATCTATGAAAAATTCATGGAGCGTGCGTTAGCGCGTGTAAAAGCCGCCACACAAGGCAGCCCGCTCGACATCAACACCATGGTAGGTGCACAGGCTTCGCAAGAACAAGTGGAAAAAATCCTGAGCTACATTAAAATTGGTCAGGATGAAGGTGCCCAACTGCTGACTGGTGGCAAACGCAAAGTGCAGGCAGACGCAGCAATTAAAGACGGTTTTTATATTGAACCGACCATCTTTAAAGGCCACAACAAAATGCGTATTTTCCAGGAAGAGATTTTTGGCCCAGTGGTTTCGGTAACCACCTTCAAAGACGAAGCAGAAGCCTTGGCAATCGCTAACGACACGCTATATGGCTTGGGCGCCGGCGTGTGGACGCGTAACGGAAATCTGGCTTACCGGATGGGCAAAGGCATCCAGGCCGGTCGTGTATGGACCAACTGCTACCACCTCTACCCTGCCCACGCAGCATTTGGTGGCTACAAACAATCTGGTATTGGCCGCGAAAATCACAAAATGATGCTCGACCATTACCAGCAAACTAAAAACCTGCTGGTCAGTTACAATGAGAATAAACTTGGCTTCTTTTAATTGAAGGCACAGGGCGGTTAAAACAATACTGGGCGGGGTTTATCCTCGCCCTTATTGCTTGAAGGAGAGGCAAAATGGACGATATCAAGAGCAAGACCATCACGCGTATTGACAGCACCGACGCAGCTAACCAGCTTATCAACCAACTGCGAGCCAAATATGGCGAGCTCATGTTTCACCAATCCGGCGGCTGCTGCGATGGCAGCACGCCCATGTGCTATGGCAAGGGCGAGTTCATGCTTGGCGCATCTGATGTTGAACTAGGCGAAGTGCATGGCGTTAAATTTTATATGTCAGAGAGCCAGTTTGCTTATTGGGAGCATACGCATTTAACACTGGATGCTATCCCCGGCATGGGCGGCCAGTTCTCATACGATAACGGCACAGGCATGCGTTTTCACATTCGCTCACGGCTTTACAGTGATGAGGAATGGGCATACTTAGAAAAGAATCCTGTCAAGCACTGCGGCTAATAGCCCACCACGAAAACTATCCTGGAAGCCAAATTTAAGGCGCGGCCACAGCTTTATCGACCTCCGCCTGGCTTGCGGTTGAGGGTAAATGAACTGCAGCATCATCCCGCAAAGCGTTTTCTTCTGCCTGCTTATTCATGACGATAATGCTGATGCGCCGATTGCTGGGGTCTAACGGGTTTTCCTTGTCAAACAGGGATGCCGAGGCCAACCCCACCACACGCAGCAACTTGGATTCATCCATGCCGCCCGCGATCAATTCACGCCGCGAGGCATTGGCACGGTCTGCCGAAAGCTCCCAATTGCTATAGCCCTTATCGCCGCCTGGATAAGCCACAGCATCGGTGTGCCCTGACAAACTGATTTTATTGGGGACTCCATTCAGCATCTTGCCGATCTCACGCAGAATCTGTTGCGCATAGGGTTGCATATCCGCCTTGGATGAAGCAAACATGGCCCGGTTCTGCTCATCCACAATCTGCACGCGCAACCCTTCGGAGGTAATATCCAACAGCAACTGATTCTTAAATTTACTTAAAGCCGGACTGTCTTCAATGGATTTTTCGATTTTGCTTTTCAGCTCTTCCAGTTTTGCCGCTTCAGCTTTCTCCAGCGCCTGCTTGGCGTCCGTGACATCCACCATTTTTTCTTTAATTTTCTTGTCTTCCACAGGTTTAACTTGCCCCTGCTTTTTGGTGATGTCTTTACCGCCTGTATTTTTAAGCAACGAATCAGTTACTCCCACCGCAGGGCCACCCATCATGGCTACCTTCAGCGGGGTTTTAAAATACTCGGCGATGCCTTCTCTTTGTGCTTTGGAGGTTGTACCCAGCAACCACATCAATAGAAAAAATGCCATCATCGCCGTCACAAAGTCGGCATAGGCGATTTTCCAGGCGCCACCGTGGTGTCCGCCTGAGACTTTCTTGATCTTCTTTACAATAATCGGTCTAGCACGTTCCTCGGCCATTGCAAGCTCCGTCTGATGTTATCTTCGTTTGTAGGATATTATTTGCCGGCTTTGGCCTGTTTCACATGCGTTTCAAGTTCGGCAAAACCGGGGCGCTCGGTTGAGTAAAGTACCTTGCGACCAAACTCCACCGCGATCGCGGGCGCATAACCATTAAGGCTTGAAATCAGTGTTACTTTTACCGTGTTATACATTTTGGTGCTCTCTTCCAGCTTTTGCTCCAGCAAACCTGCTAACGGACCAATAAACCCGTAGGCCAGCAAGATCCCCAGGAAAGTACCTACCAGCGCATGTCCAATCAGCACGCCCAACTCATTCGGCGGCAAATGCAAACTCTCCATGGTGTGCACCACGCCCATCACCGCAGCCACAATACCAAACGCAGGCAACGCGTCACCGAGTTTGGAAATACAATGGGCTGGCACATGGCCTTCCATGTGGTGTGTTTCAATTTCGTTGTCCATGAGGTTTTCCACTTGGAACGCATCCATATTGCCGGACACCATCAGGCGCAGATAGTCAGTCATAAATTCCACAAGGTGGTGGTCGTGAAGTATCTTGGGATATTTGCTAAATAACGGACTGGCTTCCGGGTTTTCAATATCGTTTTCAATCGCCATCATGCCGTCTTTACGAATTTTGGCTAAAATTTCAAACAGAAGCGCAAGCAAATCCATGTAAAGTGCTTTGGTGAATTTAGAGCCTTTAAATATTGTTGGCAACGCCTTCATAGTCGCTTTTATGGCTTTATTATCGTTACCAACAACAAATGCACCTATGGCGCCACCAAAAATCATGAGCACTTCCAGCGGTTGCCATAAGCCGCCTAAATGGCCTCCAGCCATGGCGTAGCCACCAAAAATTGTGCCGCAAATTACAATATAACCAATGATGACAAACATACCTATGCACTCCTGAACAAAATATATACTTCTGATGTATTAATAATTAGAGCCAGAATATCAAGATGGACAGCAAATCAATCGATGAAATAAAGGGATAAATCCGGGTTTGTACCGCGCATGGGATTCTCATGTTAAATTTGCCCACATGCCCTGCTATCGTGTCTCCGGGGCGTTCAGCCTTTCCGTCACAATTGAAGACTCCAGTTTTAACTGATGATCCATAATCAAATCAGCCGCATGGTCAATTTGTGCAATATTTTCATCGGTAAATTCACTTGCCGCGCGCGGGTTCTGAATAACCCTGGGTGTAATAATGACTACCGTTTCTGTGTTATTGATGGTTTCAGTAGTGGTAGAAAATAGCCGTCCAATACCGGGAATGTCGCCCAGAATAGGCACGCCGGTTTTGTCTTTGCTGCTGATTTTTTTAATCAGTCCGCCTATAAACACAGATTGTCCATCTTCACTCAGCAATTCGGTAGTGACCTCCGTGCTTTTCTTGGAAGGGATCCCTGCGCTGAGCGTGGCCGAACTGACTTCGGGGTGTACTTTCAGCAGCACGCGCCCCTGCTGATCTACGGTCGGCGTCACTCTGAGGATGACACCGGACTCCAGAAACTGAATGCTCTCCGTCGTTACCTGGTTAATCGTGGTGGTCACCTTGTAGCCTGTGCTGTCGCCTATAGAAACCCGCGCCTCCTGGTTTTCCAGCGCCAGCAGCTTGGGTGTGGATAACGTCCGCACGCGATTTCGGGTGGATTGCGCTTCCAGAAACAATTCCAGATTTTTGTTTGCCAGGCTGAAGAAAAAACCAGCTTGTTTCGGTCCGCCAGTCGCGCTGCCTGCAGCCAGGCCGTTGATGCCAAAGCTGCCATGCGTGCCGCTGATGGAGCCAAAAACCTTGCTCCAGTCCACTCCGTAAATCTCACCATCATCCAGCTTTACTTCCAGCACTTTGGCTTCAATCAATACCTGTTTCGGCTGCGCGTCCAGCTCCTGCAAGAGCTTGCTCACACGTTCGAGAAATTCCGGCGTATCTTCGATCACGATCATCTTCCGGTCAATGAGCGGTGTCACCTTGCCATATCGGGAAAGGTATTTGCCTAAAATATCAGCAACCTGTTTAGGATCGGAATACTGCACCTTGAACGTGCGTAATTTCATGATTCCTTCCGGATGCTCGAGGCCCGCCTCTTTATGCTCCAGAATAAAAAAGTCGCCATTTCTAAATTCCACGGCAAAACCTGCCGCTGCCGCTACGCGGTAAATCGCCTCATTGACCGTAATGTTATATAAATTGACAGAAACAGTACCTGTAACGCCTTTGCCAAGAATGATATTGACCTTGTCTTTGCGTGAAAGCACATCAAAGACCTCCTGAATGGAGGATTCCCTAAAGTTGAGAGTCACCCGATCGCCGATATTTTCCTGCTTGACCGCACCCGCCAGTGCTGCATTGCAAACGCCACCAGCGCTTACCAAACAGACTATTAATGCGATATAAACCTTTGTTTTGGTCATGATCATTCACCGCCTCGCTCTTTGTTCTTCCGTAAGGCCGACATTTCCATGTTCAGTACAATGCGTTTATTACCTTTTTTGAATATCGCCTCTTGATCTCGTACCTGTACCAGGCGATAGCCATCTTTCTCTTCGCCTATCTTGATGATGATGCCATCCAGATTGACCAGTGAATCTTTGCCTGCCACCATCACTGCGATTAATTGCGGATTCCACGGCATTTCTTCTTCAGCAACAGTTCCAGCGGCTGTGTTGCTTGGCAATGGCGCCGACAGCAACGGTCGTGCAAACGGATCATGTTTGAGTGAATCTCCCGCAAATGCCGGCGGTAGAAAAAATACCGCAATCAACACAAACCCCAAGCGACTGAAAACGCTAATCATTTGGCCACCTCATTCAGTCTTAACGGCCGATAAAGCGCAATGTTTAAAGACAGCGCGACTTGCCTGCCTTCGTCTGCCGATTTCATATCAAACTCGGTAACCGTTGCGTTATTGCCCAAGGTTTTAGCAAAATCGAGCATCCATGCGCATAAATGCAGATATGAGCCTTTTGCGCTCACCTCGAAGGAAACCTCTTCAAACACCGAAACCTGTTTTCTTTCTTTTGGCTTGACACTGGCAAGCATCACATCATGCATTGAAGCTGAGCGATCCAGAGCCTCCATCAATGACGCAGCCATCTTGTCATCAGAGGCTGGCAGGCGCAGTTCGCCGCTAAGTTTTTCAGAAAGGTGTTTGAGTTCGTTTGCGAGCTTGTCCAGCTCACTTAACTGATCTGGAGAGTGACGCAAAGAAGATGACAACGACTCTCTGGTGGATAATATCTGTTGATATTCAGCATAAGGTTTACGCAGCAGCAGAATCCAGCCCTCAAAGGCCAGCAGACCAATTACGAGCAGCATCAGGCCATATACCAGACGCGGATTCAACTTGCCAAGCGCTTGAATGGTTTTTGTCATCATGGCTGCGCCTGCGCTTTCTCGCTTACCTGCAGGGCCAGATTGAAATCCACCACCTGCACGGTCGTGTAGTTTCTTGTGCCGGTATCAATTAAGCGCATATCGGCCACACTTGCTTGTGTACCAAGCTTGCGCATGAATTCCGCCAGCATTGAATGGCTCATTGCATGGCCGACAATCTCGGCGCCATAATTTATTTCCAATGGGTTAGCTTCTAGCGATTGCGGCGTTTCAGCGTTAGCCGGCACCACAATAATGCCCGTATTGACCGCACCGGGCACATTATCCAGCGTGCCAGTGCTGCTGCGGCGCATAAAACGCAGGCTATCAAACCATACCCCTTCGGCATAAGCGCCATCAATCGCTTGCAGGAAAAGTGTTACGCGATCGCGTCCGCGCAATTCATTCAGCGCGGCAAGCTGCTGTTCCGTCACTTGTTTTTGTTGACGGAATTCTTCGGTCTTGCTTTTATTGTTTTGCAAAACCTGTTCCTGCTGTTCCAGTCGAACCACCTGCACGTTTTCACGCCATATCAGGTAAGTGAGCAGCATCTTGATTAACCCGATACAAGCCAGCACGACCACGCACGCTGCGATAAAATTGCGTACGGCACGCCGCAAATCAAGATGATGCCGGTAATCATCAGGAATCAGATCCATATCACCCATGTTCCGGCACTCCCCGCAAAGCCAATCCGGTAGCCAGCGCAATGCCCGCCATTGTTCCCAAGCCCTGATCATGCGATCTGCATTTTTCGGTAGTGAACACTTCCACCGGATCTAAAACATTCACAGAAACTTGCAGCTGTTCCCGCAGATAATCGAGAATGCCCGGATAACGCGCCACCCGCCCGGCCAGATAAATCTTGTCCACCGATTTCCCGCGTGTGCGCGAGGCCATATAGACTAAGGTCTTATTGATTTCCTGCAACAGCAACGCCATTTCCGGCCGGAGTACTTCCGTCACCATTTGATCGGTTTCAATCGAATTGTGTGGCTGGGTATCTGACGCCGTGTTTTTTTCATACAGCAAGTGCATCGCAAGCTCTTGCGGCATTTTCAACACCTGCTCCAGGCGTGAAAAGATACGGTTTTCTGAGAATTCCACGGCACGATCCAGCATCAGACGTCGACCCCAGATCACAGTTATAAAACTGGACTCAGCACCAAAATTAACCAACAGCACATTCGGCAATATCGGGAATTCTGGTTCGTGAATTGCACCTGCATGCACGACAAGGCGTGTCAATGCTGCTGGGCCGATATCCAGCGCATCGACCTTAAGACCGGCACTGGTCAGCAAATCCAGATAGGCCACCACTTTCTCCCGCGGCGCCAGCGCCACCAGCGCTTCCCGCTTGCCGGAATCGGATTCTTCCTGACGCAATGTCATGAAGTCAACCACCATCCCATCCAGTTCATCTTTCAATCGCGCACGTAATTCAGCCACCACTGCCGCGGCATCCGGCTGGCCTTCTGTATAGCTGTAAGAAATCGTGATGATCTTGATCTGGTCGGCCGGCAAGCATGAAACCACGTGTTTGCCTTTGAATGGCTGCATTGCGTAAGCTTGCTTTAACAAAGCTTTCAGCTTCTGCGGGTTCTGATACAGATCATCACGCGTGCATTGGTAAGGAACAGAGGCTATGGCCCGAATACAGGCGTGATCTGTCGCCTGCTCCATTTGCACCATATTAAGCCTGTCATGACCCACATAAATGCCAATGCCGTACTTGTTACCTGGTTTTGGCAACAGGTTTGGCAGGCATTCCAATGCTGGCTTGAGCAAGTCTTTAAATGCAGTATTCATGCAAGGTCTTTAGATAGCAATGTCTTTAGATAAATGGTTTCTAGGTATTCAATCAGATGATAAACGCTGGCCGGCGTTTAGTATGTGACGATTAGCTGGGGTTTATTGGCGCTATTCTCGCGACTGTTGATGCTGAACTTGTCTGCCACTTCGGTATAAATCACCACGCCGTTGTTGGGGCGTACGCCATCCACCCACTCCTGTGCCAGTGTTTTCAGCTCGAAGTTAATCCATCCGCTGCTAAAGCCGGCTACCAGCGGTGAAGCGCTGGTAGCTTCATCCGAAGCGGTTGCCACAGGCTGAGGCAATCCGGGATCATAGCGATAATGATTTTGGTATACCACCGAGCCGCCGTCGCCACCACCCATGCTATAGATATAGCCATTCACAGCTGCCGCAGCCGGTTCATTTAGTGCCATCGGGTAATTCAGCTGCGCGGTATAGGCATTATTCAGCGCGTCATACATCCAGACGAGCTGGGTCAGCGTACTCCCTTGATACCCGCTGATAAGGTAGATCTTGTTGCCTATCACGGCGGAAGCCATAGAGTCTGTAGCAACCGGCAAGTTAGCTTTACCTGACCAGGTATTGGCAGATGGATTATATTCCTCGGTTTTGTTCAGGCTGGCTGACCCGCTCCAGCCGCCAATGGCATAGACCCTTCCATTGGCCGCCTGGGCGGAGAACCATGTCCGTGCGGTGGGCATCTGTGTTTTGGTTGCCCAGGTGTTAGTGGCCGGGTCGTATTCTTCGTTGGTTTTGAGCGCTGTACCATTGATTGTGCCGCCCAAGACGTAGATCTTGTTGTTGGCCGCCGCGGCAGCCAAATACATACGCCCGGTAGGCATAGCCGCCCGGGTGGTCCAGGTATTGGTGGCCGGGTCATAGACCTCGTTACTGGTCAGCCCTGCTCCGCCATTCGAACCACCAATGATGTAAATCCTGCCGCCGACTACCGCCACCGCCGCATCTCCACGGGGGGTTGGCATGGCTGCCTTGGCAGTCCAGGTATTGGTGGCCGGGTTGTATTCTTCCACAACTCCCAGGTAACCCGTTATAGGGCTGTAACCCCCAATGGCGTAGATCTTGTTATTGACTGTTGCCACCATATGGTAAGCTCTGGCTGTGGGCATGGCCACCACGGTGGTCCATGCCGGTGTGGTGTTAGGTGGATGGATGAATGCCCAGTTGGTGCAGCCGGTGCGGTAGTTCCAGCTGGTACCAGGGGTTATCGTGCCCGGGCAGTTTTTATTGGTACCGTTGCCGGTACCTTCCACCCAGGATTCGTTGAGCGCATTGGCCCCCAGGAATTTGGAGTTGCTGGTTGCGTTGTTGACAGCACTAACGTACATACGCAGGGTGGCGCTCTGGATGGTCGAGCCGGATGGCACGCTGCTGGTGTCAAACTGGATCAGCATGCGCCTTTCCTTACCATAATCGTATCCCAGGAGAAGTGATGTCGCTGCGCCGTTATTTTCCTGAACCTTGTCCTGGTCATTAAAGCTGTCTGCAATCGGGCTAAGGGTGACGGTCGCACCTGGGACGGCAGCGCAACTGGTAATAATTTCCACATTGTCTATGTGTATGTTCGTTTGAATGTTGGAGCCATCTGTACTGAAGCGAATCTGGGTGTTGGCGGCCAGATAGGGCGTGATGTCGATGTCCTCAGCGATCTGCGCGCTGTCGGTGACGGTGAGCGGGTAGCTTTTCAGCAGGGTAAAGTTAGTACCGCCATCCCTGGAGATTTCCAGCCTGATGTTGCCGCCGGAGCCTGCAACCATCGTACGCCGGTAGCTAAACTTTAACCGGGCGGAAACTGCCGTTGCCAGATTCGCCTCGCGCGTGATTCGCATCACGGTGGCGCTGTCGTTGCGTAATTTCAGACAGTTACCACTGGCGCACTGGGTGGCGCTGAGAACGCTAAGTTTGCCGGTAGTTGGGCCATCGCTTTCGCCTGCTTCTGTCCAGTTATTAGTCCAAGTGGCACTGCCGTTGTTGCCACTGTATGCGATGGTGGAAAAATCATCTCGGATGTTGCCAGCGGTACAGACCGATGGCCCCGTAGTACCGCAGGGTAGCAGATAATTGAAGCTTATCTTCGGACGGTGTACGGCATCGCTGTCATCGCTACTTACAAAATTAAGGGAGCCAATCGAAGTGCTTGGTGTAAAACGCATGCCATAATTGGGGTAGCTGCCGCTCATCCAGCCTGTGGTCAAGTCAGTAGCATCAAAATCGAGCCAGTTCCCGGGAGTGCCGTAAACGGTATTGACGATAACAGGGTGGTAGTCACCCCCCGCCGTTGACCAGGGTGTGGAGCCGTTGCTTGTCGTCCAGTTAGCCCCGTCCACCGGGCTGCTCGTTCCCGTGCCTTCCTGCCAGTCGCCTGTCATGCGGTATAGCTGTGTAAATGCTAAAAAACCACCATTGGCATAAAGCGACAAGGTGCTGGAAACAGGTCGGCTGCCAGCAGGGAACACGGAGAGATCAAATTTAATCAGCGGGAAATTAGTGCTGCTCATATTCAATGAACTTGAGTTGCCTCTATTCGTGGCGCTATTCGTAGTGATATAGGTATCCATACCTGCCGTTGCGTTGGGCTGCAAAGTGTAGGTTTTGGTTGGGGACTGGTAAACGTAGATATTGTTGCGCGTGAGGGTGACGGAAGTGCCGTTGTAGGTGCCGGTGGAGACCAGGTTGGTGGTATTGCCTGATGCAGTCGTCGCATAAGCTGAATAGCTGGCGCCACCGAAGTTGCTGTTAGTCACAGGGCTTCCTATTACCGGGAACCCCCCGGCACAGCTGAAACTCTGCACGCGTGCATTAACCGCCTGCAAGCCGGCTTCGGCGGCGTAACGGGCGCGATCTGCATGCATCTGGCTGGAAACCATATTCACATTCATGCCGTTATCGCGGTTGAGCAGAAAGGCGATGGCAACGATTAAAGACATGGTGAGGATGACCGGCAGCAGGGTAAAACCCGCCACTCTGAAACTTTGCTGGCTCATTTCGTACCTCCGCCAAGCCGCATGCTGGATGACAAGGTCATGGTGTTGTTTGCCGAATTATCTAAAGTCAGGCTGATAACGGCAATCGACCTGTCAACCGCGCCCATGCTGGCTGGCAACGTAGCAGAAAATGTACTGACATTGCTGGCAATGACGGTAGTACCAACGCAGGCGGTATCGCTGGTTGTGGTTTCGATTAATTGGTTACTGGCGTTACGGCAATACATGGTGGGAGCGAACCAGGTACCTGTAGAATTAGTGGCAGGTGTGTTCAGGACTTTTGGGTTGGTTGCGCGTGCTTTGTCAGTCATACGTTCCAGCGCAAAACTGCCCTGATAAGCCAGCTCATTGCTGCCTCTTCCCGCGGCCTGCGCGTCCAGCCCGAGCTTGACCAGCTCATTGAGCGCACCCATGAGAATGGCGCTAATGGCCATCGCTAGCACCAGCTCGACTAATGTCATGCCATGTTGTAAGGATGGATGTGATGATGGTTTATAATGCATTACCACCACCTGCCAACGAGCGTATTGATTGCATTGGTACTGCCCTCGGCTTCGTAATAAACACTTACATAAAGCAGGCCGGTGTCGTTGCTGCTGAGCGCGTTGGTAGCAGCGTCAAAACGATAGAACACAACTATACGGCGATCAATGGCGCCAGAGGCATCAGAGTAATTGGCGCTGATGGATGTTGTAGTATTGCCACCAGTCAGGTAGGTTTCTGCATACAACTTGCCAAAGGGCTTGCTCAGCACTTCTTCCATCTTGCTGCGCAGGCTGAGCTGTTTGGCTGCAAGGTTATTCGAGCCGCCAAGAATGGCTGTGTTGAGTGCCTGCATCGCAGGCATCAGCAATATCGCTAACAATATGACCGACAGCAACACCTCGGCATAGGAAAAACCGCGCTGGCTGGAATGATTTGTAATGAGAATATTTTTCATGAAAATCAAGGGAGTGTAACTAGCCCGGTGACCTCATTGATGCTGACGGTGATGCTCTGCGAGCCTAGCGTAAGCAGTACGCCGCTATTGGCTTGCAGAGCACCTTCAGTGGCGGTGTCGAAACCTTGCATTTGCGACAAACCCGGGCCAACCAATAAACTTTTTCGGGCTGAACTTCCTGCCATGAACTGTGGAGTAAGCGTAACGCCATTTGAAAATGCACTTGTACTGACATTAATATCCATCGCACGCTTGGTCAGTGGATCGTTAATGACTGAACTAGCGCTACCGCTACTATTGGAATAATAAAGTTTCAGACGGCCTGAGCTGCTTTTTCCATCCACCAGCACATAGCCATCCGTGCGTTTGGCTTCGCTCAGCGCAAAGCGCAAAGTGTTGGCGGTCTCTTCCGCCGCCACACTCAACTTTTGCGGATCGTTAGATGAAAGCAAGGGGAGTGCCACTTTCGCGACGATCCCCAAGATGGCAATCACAATCAGCATTTCCACCAAGGTAAAACCGCTTGTGGCGATTCTGTTCATACTAACCTCCCTGGCGTGATGCTGATGTTTTGCTTAGTGCGTAGAGTAGGCTACGCCTTTGCTGTCGTTGGCATTGCTGTTCATGACAATCTGGCCGGTGACTACGTCGTAAGACCAGCCGCCAGTTGCAGCCGCAGGGGCGAGCGGTGTACCAGCCGTGGCAACAGCAATTGCAGCACTTTGGGTGATTGGATCAGCAGGAACACCTTTACGCAGATAAGGGCCAAGTTTAGTAGTTGGATCTGCACCGCTACAGGTTGTGCCGGTAATACTGCTGTACTTGGTCAGTTGGTCTATCACCGCCGCTGCCGTGTTGATCGCGCCAGCGCCGGCAGAGCCTACCGTACAGGTTGCGCCAGTGGCAGCTACTGCACCGGGATACTTGCCGCTATGCTGTGCCCTGTAAAGATCGATGGCCGAGCGTAATGCATTCAGGTTGGAATCAAGTGCCGATTCTTGCGCATCAACCGTGGCGCTTGAAAACTGCGGAATCACAATCGCAGCTAAAATCGCCAAAATAATTACAACGATCAGTAATTCGACGAGTGTGAAGCCTTTTTGCATCAGCTTCATGGATTTGTTTGTAATGGAGCGCATTTTTTCAACCTTTCTAGTTTTGTTCATAATCATAGTAACGGCAGTGCATAAATTTTCTTTAGGGCAATAAAGGCCTAAAAAGCATTTTGTTTCATCATTTGCATAGAATTTTCTTTTAGTGGATAGCACGCGATAGCTTGAATATGGGCAGAATCAGAGAAACCACAATCAAACCCACCACGACCCCCATCACAATCAGCATGATCGGCTCGACCGATTTTGAAAGCATGGTAATGCGCTTGGTAAGTTCGCGCTCGTAAAAATCGGCTACGCGCGTCATCACCATGCCAAGGTTGCCGGTTTGCTCACCGGTGGAAACCATTTGCCGCACCATGGGCGGCACGATAGGCGAATTTGTAAAGCCAATAGCGATGCCCCGCCCTTCGTTGACGTGGTTGCGGATGTCTTCCAGAAATCTTGCAAATATGTAATTGCTCACCACACCCTGGCTGGCCTTTAAGGCTACCGTAATTGGCACACCGTTAGCCAGCGACAAACCCAGTACGCTGAGCGTCTGGCTGAGATAAATTTGCGTATAAATATCTTTGATAACGGGTGCCGTCATTTTTAATTTATCCATCATGAGCTTGCCGGGCATGCTTTTCAGCCAGGTAACTGTTGCCCAGCCTGCTGCACTTAAACCGATGATGATGAGAATCCAGTAATGACGGAAAAAAGCCGACAGCGCCATCAGGAAGATTGTGGTGATAGGCAACTGGTCGTGAATCGAAGCGAATAGAGTTTCAAACTTAGGGAAAATCACTACCAGCACAAACACAACCACTGCAATAGAAAATACAATTAAGAACGCCGGATAAGACAATGCTGAGACAACATTACTGCGCATCTGGCTGTTCTTTTCATCCATTCTTAAAAGCTGACTTAGCACTTGCGGCAGAAAGCCGCCCTCTTCTGCCGCAAATACCAGGCTGGTATAAGTGCTGGAAAACATTTCCGGATGCTTTTCCAGCGCCGCAGAAAAGCTTTTGCCTTCGCTGATCGTATCAACCAGTGACCCTATAATCTCAGCCAGCAAAGGCTCTTCCGTCTGCAACTGCATCGCCTTGAGCGCTTCGAGTAGGCTGACGCCAGTTTCCAGCAGTAATAACAAACGTTCGGTGAATACCATACGTTGATCGAGGCTGATTTTGGCTGGGCCGAAGCGAATGTCCATGTTCCAGCCGTGTTTGACTGGCTGATTAGCAGCTGATTGTATGGGTGCTTGTGCCGGGTTAATATTGATTGCCATGATGATTTAGCTCATATGGGTTAACTTGCATGGATCACGCGGGCGACTTCTTCGATAGTGGTGCGCCCTTCAAGCGCACGCTTCATCCCGTCATCGAACAAAGTCTGGTAACCTTCTGCCGCTGTAAAAGCCTGCAATTCGTTCTTGGTCGGGTTTTTGGCCATCAACTGTTGCAAGCCATCCGTGGATTCGATGATTTCGTGAATGCCCAAGCGGCCGCGGTAACCTGAGTCGTAGCAGGCGGGGCAGCCCTTGCCGCGCGTCAGGCGCGTTCCTTCTGGCCACTTGTATCGCTCTACAAGTTCTGGCGGGGGCAGATAAGTGGTTTTGCAGGCCGGGCAAATGCCGCGAACTAAGCGCTGACCCACCACACCCGCCAATGCAGATGAAAGCAGGTAAGGCTCCACGCCCATATCCATCATGCGCGAGAGCGCGCCCACCGCATCGTTAGTATGCAATGTGGAAAGTACCAAGTGGCCAGTGAGCGCCGCCTGAACCGCGATTTCTGCGGTTTCACGGTCACGGATCTCGCCAACCATGATAATGTCAGGATCTTGCCGCAGCACGTGCTTGAGCATTTTGGCAAAAGATAGTCCGATCGCATCGTTAACCTGGTTCTGGTTGATGATATCAAGCTGATATTCCACCGGGTCTTCGATGGTGACGATGTTTCTTTCGATACTTTTCAGGTGATTCACCGAGGCGTAAAGCGTTGTGGTTTTGCCGCTGCCGGTAGGCCCGGTAACCAGAATCAGCCCATAGCTGCGCCCAAGCAGTTTTTTCAGCACAGCCAGATTCTGGCCGCTCATGCCGAGCTTCTCGACATCGAGAATAGATTGATTCTTGTCCAGCACCCGCAATACGACTTTTTCGCCATAAATGCCGGACAAAGAACTGAAGCGCAGGTCAACACTGCGGCCCTGCGTCATCACCTGCATGCGCCCATCCTGCGGCAGCCGGCGCTCGGCAATATCCAGATTGGCCATCACCTTGAGCCGTGAAACGATGGCGGGATGCAGATCAGCGCGGGTCGAGAGCACCTCATATAGCAGGCCATCGATACGAAACCGCACAAACGAACGGTTGCGCCCGCTTTCGATATGAATATCGCTAGCGCCATCACGTACCGCGCGCTGGATCAATCCGTTGACCAGATTGATGACCGGGCTGCCGCCTGCCATTTCATCAATCCGCGTGTAATCTGTCTGTACCTGCTCGACCAGTTCGATATCAGTCGCCATGTTATTGACTAACTCAGGATTAAACTCATTGCCGCTATACGCATCCATCTGATGCTTCAGGATCTCTTCGCGTCTGGCAAGCACCAGCCGCAGCTTTCCTCCTGAAATGTCCTGTAATTCGTTTAATGCCGGCACCGATTGCGGATCGGTGGTCGCCAGCGTCAAGGTGTCATGCACCTTGAACATAGGCAGTATTTCCAGACGGCGTGCCACGTCTTTCGGAATCAGGTCAGCAGCGGTTTGCTCATACAGGCCGGCACGCAACGTGATATGCGGGATTCTAAGCTGGCGGCTGAGTGCGTTCAGCAGGTCGTTATCCGAAATGATGCCGGTTTCGACCAGGATTTTCCCCATACGCTTATTGCTTTTGGATTGCTGTTTTGCAGCTTGATCCAGTTGTGCTTCGGTCACAACGCCCATTTCCAGCAAGATTTCACCCAGTTTCATCGGTGGGCCGGCAGAAAAATCTTCCCCAACGGCATGCAGTTCACCAAAACCCGATGAGTTCAGCGCGGTCTGATCACCAACCCCGGTCACGATCAGAATATCTTTTACAAGTGCCGACGGATTGACATACCTGAGAGAACCGCCGTTGTGCGTGAGCATGGCATTGGTGTCGGTGATAATTTCAAGCGCCCTGCCGCCGAGTATTGAAACCTGCTCCAGATCCAGAATCAGGTGGATCTGGTTGGCGGCAATGCAGCCTTGAATGGCATTTTCCAAGGCTTTGCAGGCGTCCTCGCCGACCAGCGGTCCGGCTGGGGCAAGGTAAGTCATCGCACCAATGATGCTGCGTGCAATTTCTTCTGCCATTATGCGGCGGCCTTTTCCCGTCTGATATGAAAACGCTGCAGCCATTCCGGTTCAACTGCCACTATTTTCTTGAACACTTCCACAATCGCAGGATCAAGCTGTGTACCCGCCACCCGCTCGATTTCCTTCATGGCCACCTCGTGGCTGCGCCCTGCCCGATAGGCACGGGAGCTTGTAATGGAATCGTAGGTATCTGCAACCGCAATGATGCGGCCATGCAATGGGATACGTTCACCCTTGAGACCGTGCGGGTAACCTTTACCGTCATACATTTCCTGATGATGGCGCGCGCCGAGTATGGCTTTATCCAAGTGCTTGATATGACGCAGAATCTCGTAGCTGCGTTCCGGATGCACCGTGATAAAGGTATATTCATCCTTGGTCAGCCGGCTGGGTTTGCACAGCACGGCATCTGGAATGCCTATTTTCCCGACATCATGCAGCAGTGAGCCCCAATACAAATCGTCCAGTTCATCAGCTGGCAACCCCATGGCCTTGCCGATTTCCATTGACAAATGATGCACCCGTTCGCTGTGGCCACGCGTGTAAGGGTCCTTAGCTTCGACTGCCTCAATTAACACCTTGGCCATCTGCTGATTGAACTCTTTCATGCTTTCAAGCAGCAGGTAGGTGTTGCTGAGACTGGAGAGCTGATTAGCCAGCACTTCTGCCAGTTTACGGTCGCTGTTGGTAAAATCAGGCTTATGCTGATGATTGAGCAGCACCACCAGAGAATCAACCTTGCCTTCAGTGATTACCGGACAAGCCAACACTTTATAGGGCATGTCGGTAAATATGTAGGCGCGGCGCGGGTCATCCACAGCATTGAGAATCACCGTGTCACCAGAAGCCTGAATAAAACGATACAGGTCGCCACGCATTTCAATCAGC
The DNA here is from genome assembly GCA_044228245.1 of Methylotenera sp. Lineage (GTDB taxonomy): Bacteria > Pseudomonadota > Gammaproteobacteria > Burkholderiales > Methylophilaceae > Methylotenera_A. Next base: position 50,749 of record JBGAVG010000002.1, on the reverse strand, counting down.
ACCAAATCGAGGTTATGAATCTCTTTGCTGAGCGAGGTAGTGTACTGACATATTTCATTTGACGGTCGCACAAAAGCAACCACATCCACATTCAGATGTTCGGATGCTGATTGCAGCAGACTTTGGAACACCTGGCTATTCTCGCCGGAATGGCTTTGAACATGCTGGTCCACTGCATACACCAGATGCAGTTCCTCATAACGCGCGCCAAGCTCCTCGGTCATTAGTTCGAGATCCGCCTTATGCTTGTATTCGTCAAAAATGCCTGCAGCCAGATCTTCTATCGATTCCGCCAGCTGATCGATTTTCATGGGCGTGTCGTTCTTTTTGAAATAATCGACAATCACCGATACCCAGCCGAGCAAGCCCTCACTGGTAACACCCAGCGATTGATAAAGCGCGGTTTTGCTGCTGTTTAAATCATGGCGATGCAGGCCTGCCTCGACGTTGCCAGACGAGGCGATAGCGGTTCCAAGCGCTTGCGCCTGCGGATGATCACCGCCCCACAGCGGGTTGCCAGCTTTATCAAATACCACCAGGATAATTTCTGAACCAACTGCGCGATTAAGCCAGCGCTGGTATCTTGGAAAGTCGATCTGCCCGAATATCTGATCAGACATGAGCCACCCCGCCTTCAATATGTTCAGCGCCAAAATATTTATCGAGCGCACGCGTCAGTGCGCGCATGCTGAGCGGTTTTTCCAGAAACTCAAGATGATTGATCTTCTGTGTCCATTCACGGTGTTCACGGTCCGTCATGGAGGTCATCACAAAAATCGGGAACGTGCGTTGCGGATACTGCTCTTCAAGCGCCAGGCAAAGCTGTTTACCGGTCATCAGCGGCATCTGTATGTCGGTCACCATCACATCGGGCGGATGCTTCATGATAGCAGCCAGTGCCGCCTGACCATTGGGACAAGTCTCCACAGCATAGCCCGCCCGTTCGAGATATAGTTTGAGCACGCGCGTCATGTGCGGCTCGTCATCAACGATTAAAATATGTTTCATGCGGCTTGTAACTCCTCTAGCTGAACGGCCTGCGCCTTGAATGTAATGATGAACTCCGTGCCTTTGCCCAACTCGCTATTGACGCTGATGGCACCGTGATGCAGCTCAATGATCTGCTTGGCCAAATACAATCCTAGCCCATGGCCGCTGCGTAAAGCGGTATCGCTATTGCTGGCCCGGTAATATTTCATGAATATTTTTTGGCTGTCTTCCGGCGCTATGCCGATGCCTTGGTCACGCACGCTGATCTGGATCTGATCATCATCGAGCACTTGTGCGTTAAGCGTGACCTTGCCGCCCGCGTTGCTGTACTTGATGGCATTACTCAGCAGATTGTCGATGGCGATGCGGAACATATCTTTGTCCAGCCGGGCCGAGCCAAGATCAGGAGGAATCTTAAGCTCCAGCGCAACGCCCTTGCCTAATGCGTTGCTGTTCATGCTATTGAAGGCGTCCTGCAACAGGTCGTGTATCTTCACACGCTTGCGTGCCAGCTGCAGCGTGCCTGTTTCCATTTTTGAAATATTCAGCAGATTGTTGATGAGCGCAGCCATGCGCTCGACTTCGCTATGAATCACGTTCACCGCATCAACTCTTTCGGTATCGGCCAGGCTAGCGTAATCAAGCAGGAGTTCACTATAGGCCGAGAGCGTGTTTAAAGGGGTTTTAAGCTCATGCGAAACATGCGACACGAACTCTGCACCCGCCTGTTTGGCCAGATGTTCTTTACTGATATCGCGAAAAACAATCAGCATGCCGAATAAAGTATTTTGGTCGCGCGGTGAAAAAAGAGGAAATGCCGAAACGCTGATCCGGCGATCAGGATTATCCTCTGGAGCGTACTCGATGCTGGTTGAACGCATCGTCAACGAAGGGCTTCTGAACCGCATGAGAAAGGCCAGCACTTCCTTGTTATCGCACCAGTCCTGAGGCTGCCTGCCAATGATGGCCTCGCGGTTTACGCCAAGAACCGGTTCGATTTTCTGGTTTGCAAAGGTGGGGATGCATGCATTGTCTATCACCAGCACGGCATCGGGAATGGAATTGAGCGCGGACTCTGCTTTCTCCTGCTTATAGGAGAGCAAATGGCTGGCGGTTTGGGTAGCAACAGATTCCAGGTTCATTTGATGGACTCTGGACTGAACAAGCTGGATAAACTGATCAAAACGCTGGATAAAATCGCCCAAATCATGAGAATGCCCAGATGTAGATGCTGGAACCCCATAAATAAGCGACGCTTGTTCCATTTTTTCGCTCAACCGGCCAAGAGGTTTTATTTCACGGCGAATCAGGAAGTAGGAAAGTGTTGTGAGCAGAAATATCGGCAGCGCCATCAGTCCAAAACTGGAAATCTGGCCATTCAGCTGGCTTGCTGGCTGATTGTAATACCCTATCCTCACAAACCCAGCGAGTTGATCCATATTCATGACGGGTGCGAAAAACTCCCTGATCTGGCGGCCATCTCCGGGCGAAGTCAGATTGTGCTCGCCAAACCAGGCAAAAGGCTCTGTCGGCATGGCGGCGGCAGGCACGATGCTGCCGGCCGAGGTGCTTTCGTATAGCTTTTCACCTGCCAGATCTACAACCGCAGCGTAGGCAAAATCCTCATTGTTCTGAACATCGATGAGGCTGTGTAGCAGGCCGGCGTTGTCCGTGCTGGAAACTAATTGGGAGTATTCCATACCAGATAATGCACGCGAGAGCGCCACGCCATGCACGCGCGTTTTGTCCTCATGCAATTTAACCTGATGTTTGTATAGCAGACCACTTACAATCGCGATGACGACCAGCGAAGCCGCAATCATCAGTAATCCTAATCGATCATTTTTCATTTGAGCTAATGCACTTATGGGAGTTATTGTTGATTATCTCAATTACCGCGCAATGCAATTCAATGAACATCGCTGCTTTTTAATTGCTATTTCGCCGGTAACAACATCCGGAGACTCTAATGTTGTATTACGGATAAATTGTTATATTCTTTAATCGGGAGGATGATTCAATGAAGAATATTTCTTCGGAGCTAGCTGAGATGTGCCTTGCGGATGATCTGACTATGGCAGTCGCCAGACATAGAGCGCCGGTGAATGCCCAATGCCTGCAATACGTATATCGGGAGAAATGCCCGGGATTTCAAACTCCAGACTGATAAGCAAACTACCCGGTTTCATTTCCTGTTGTGCCTTTTGCCACAATGCCAACATGGCCGCAGGCGACAGATAGGCAAAAATGACATCGTAGTTCGCAAAATCCAGTGCACGATAATCCCCCAGCTTTAGAACTGCTTTGGAGCGCTGTATTTTTGCACGCAGAACGCTTACCAGCCATGGCAAGGGCGCGATTTCAATGCCTTCGATGTGGCTGTCTGGCCTGGCTTTGGCAATGTACATTGGCATATCGCCCAAACCGCTGCCGATGTCGATTAAACGCACGGATTTGTCCTTTGGCATCAGTTTCGCCACTTGCCGCCACACCACAGGGCGGGAAGGAAAGAATGGCACCTGGCTGCGGAATGTGGTCCAGAACAAACTAAAACTGACAATAAATCCTGTTAGATAAAACTCACTGGGGATATGCCAGCAGGACATGCCCCAAATGGCAACGGGGAAGCCTAAATGTATCCAGCGCCACCAGCTCGCCATGCCCGTCAAAGAGGAAAATATTGCGGCCAGTGAAGCTTGCATTAGCACCAAAGCCAACATTGAAAACGTCAAATTTATATCAAGATAAGCTGCCGCTACTAGTTGAACAGTCCATGACAACGCCAGCACGGTAATCAGCGCAGCACCTTGCACCAGCACAGCCAGTGTCGCAGGCTTTAGATGTGGCTTGGATTCTGGCAACTGCGCCGACGCACTAAGCGCTTCTGGATTAACATATTGATTAAAATGTCGTTTATCCATGAGGTGTTTATTCAGCGAGGTGTTTATTCAGCATTTTGGCCATGCTAGTTTATGCAGTCATCGAAACCAGTTTATAAGTGAGTTCTTTGGCCTTTTTGGTTTTGCCGGCGCGAGAAGGCACATGACACAGGTTGCAGACGTAATTCTGGTTCAGATCGTAAGTGTTAACGATAAATTCACCCCCGCAGCAAGTACAGCTTTTCATTTTCAGCATTTTGCTTTCTACAAAACGCACCAGTGTCCAGGCGCGTGTCAACGACAGCACCGGCTCTACCTCTGAATCTTGTTCTGTTACCTGCTGTTGATACAGGCTATAGGCTTTGATGATGGCGTCTATGCCTTTTACATCGGCATAATCCACCATGAATTTGTAAATATTGTAAAAAATGGATGAATGGATATTAGGCTGCCAGGTCAGGAACCAGTCCGTAGAGAAAGGCAGCATACCCTTGGGTGGCGAAACACCCTTCAGTTCTTTGTATAGCTTAATCAAGCGTTCACGCGATAAGGTCGTTTGCGATTCAAGTAATTGCAACCTGGCGCCAAGTTTAATCATCTGGATAGCCAGCTGGATTTGCTCTGATTCATTCACTACACTTTTCTTTTGCATGATTCTTTCCTTTTCTAGGATCAATATCTGTCTTGGTTCAATCAACCCGATGCGGTTATGACACCATTGCACCAGTATTTTGTGACTCAGCATTCTGGCCCGCCATTAACACGGCGGTATGTAAATGGGCTTGTGAGCGGTCTTTTGTATAGTTGGTCAGCATGCCCAGGATGGTGCTGTCTTCAAACCGAAAACGCGCTAACATCATGTTGGTGCTGCAGAGTTTGAGCAGCTGCAAAGTGCTTAAGCCTTCCAGTAAATCGGCAATATCTTTGCTGATGCCTAGGCGGAAGATCGCAGTCGCCTTGTCTGCGCGAATCATTTGTTGCGCCAGCAATAAATAATTCAAATTGGCATCTTTGATTTCTGACATGATTTCTGACTCATTCATTTTATTTCCCCATTCGTTTTTCACTGGTTGTTAAAAAGTTCGCAATTCGTGTTAGGCGTACTTTGAACCTTTTAATCGAAACAAAATATCGGGGTTTGTCGGTTTTTTAGGTAAGACAAGCGGACACGCCCTTGTAGGTGTTTGTCTTACAAACACCTACAAGGGGTTATAAATATCAATATATTTCAAACACTTAAATTATACAAAATGCCATCTGGTTTAACTTAAGCGTGGCTAAAGGCAGCTAATTCATCAATGTCATCAAAAAAATATCCTGAAAAAGATTAAAGTTTTCTTGGTTTTTTGCCGTTATGCATCTTCTATCCTTGAAACTGCATTTCACAAAAAACAGTAACGGCATCACTTCATAAATATATATCGGCAGCACTTGAAAAAACTTTAGGATATTTTTTGAAAAAACTAAAATATTTTATATCTCATTGTTTTTTATAAATTAAATATTACAAAAAATAGCAACTTCTTCTTTCTGCCAAACAATCCCCCACCTACCGGCTTCAGGAAAGGCCAGTTTTCACCCTTTTATTCTCAAGATACAAACGCATTAATTTACTTAATAATGAATTCCATGAGCAAAAGTACGCAGCAAAAACCGGGTGTACTTTCTTAATTAACATTTCATGGAGCAGATAACTTAGGAAATCGTCATGGCAGAAGACAGCGATTTAGAAAAGACGGAACAGGCCTCCCCCAAGCGCTTAGAGAAAGCGCGGGAAGAAGGCGACGTACCCCGCTCTCGCGAGCTGGCGACTGTGACCGTGCTGTTTGCTGCCGGGTTAAGTTTTTTAATGATGGGCAACCATCTGCATCAGGCATTAAAGGCAGCCATGAGCTCCGGTTTGCATTTTGACCGCACCATGGCTTTTGACGCATCAGTGCTGCTGATGAGAATGTCAGACAATGTCTATACGCTGCTTCTGGCATTTGCGCCATTTGCACTCATCTTGCTGGTTGTTGCCATTGCCTCTCCGGCCCTGATTGGCGGCTGGATATTCAGCGGCAAAGCGCTCGTGCCGCAATTCAACCGCCTCAACCCAATGAAGGGGCTGGGCAATATGTTCTCCAAGAATTCTGCTGTCGAACTGATCAAGTCCATTGCCAAGACTATTTTAGTGGCAACTGTAGCTTATGTTGTCGTTTCGCATGATATGGAACCGATGCTGTCACTTTCATTGCTGCCTTTGAAAACTGGCATTGCGCAAGTAAACGATTTAATGCTGACAGGCTTCCTGTCGATTGTGAGCGCACTGGTGTTTATCGCGGCCATTGATGTGCCCTACCAGCTTTATCACTACGCCAATAAACTGAAAATGACCAAAGAAGAGGTGCGCCAGGAGTCCAAAGAATCCGAGGGCAACCCTGAAATCAAAGCCAGAATCCGCCAGCAGCAACGCGAAATGGCCAAGCGCAGAATGATGTCCGAGATCCCGACTGCGGATGTCGTTATCACCAACCCTACCCACTATGCAGTGGCCATCAAATATCAGGATGCAGATATGCGCGCACCGGTGGTTGTAGCCAAGGGTGCCGATGCCATTGCCTTGAAAATTCGTGAAATCGCCGCCGAACACAACGTGCTCACCATGGAAGCGCCCAAGCTGGCACGTGCTTTATTCGCACATACCGAACTGGGTAATGAAATCCCTGAGGCGCTCTATTCTGCAGTGGCCGAAGTGCTGGCTTATGTATTCCAGATGCGCATCTTCAACAAAGAAGGCGGCTTCCGTCCAGAAGCCCCTAAAGCCTTGCCAGTGCCGGAAGCCATGGATCCACACAGCCTGATTCCCGCCTCCAGCGTCCATGATGCGGAGGCCGTCACCTCATGAACTCGCTTAACTTGCCAATCTGGATGAATAGACTAGGTAGCCGCAACATTGCAGCACCACTGATTATCGTATTGCTGCTCGCGATGATGATATTGCCATTGCCCGCGGTGATACTGGATGTGCTATTCAGTTTCAATATTGCATTATCGATCATGGTATTGCTCATTGGTCTGCAAACCACCAAAGCACTCGATTTTATTGCCTTCCCAACCGTGTTACTGGTCACCACCATGCTGCGCCTGTCACTCAATGTGGCGTCTACCCGCGTGGTGCTGACTGAAGGTCATTCCGGGCCGGATGCCGCCGGCAAAGTGATTGAAGCGTTTGGCCACTTTCTGATTGGCGGCAATTACACGGTCGGTATCGTGGTATTCGTCATTTTAACCATCATCAACTTCACCGTGGTTACCAAAGGTGCCGGTCGTATTGCTGAAGTCGGTGCGCGCTTTACCCTGGATGCCATGCCTGGCAAACAGATGGCGATTGATGCCGACTTAAACGCAGGACTCATCGGTGAAGACGAAGCACGCCTTCGCCGTAAAGAAATAAGCCAGGAATCAGAATTTTATGGGGCAATGGATGGTGCTAGCAAATACGTGCGCGGGGATGCCATTGCGGGTATCCTGGTGATCATCATCAACATCGTAGGCGGATTGATTGTCGGCATCGTGCAGCATGACATGGCGTTTGCCGATGCTGTTAAAAACTACACCCTGCTTGCCATTGGCGATGGCCTCGTTGCACAGATTCCATCACTCGTCATTTCAGTGGCTGCCGGCGTGGTGGTATCACGTGTCGCCAACAACGAAGACATTGGCGGCCAGTTGATGACGCAACTGTTCTCCAATCCTAAAGTCATCTATGTTACCGCCGGTATTATTGCCGGCATGGGCGCCATTCCCGGCATGCCGCATTTTGCATTCCTGATGCTGGCAGGCATTCTTGCCGGTATCGCTTATATGGTCGATGAGCAGAAAAAAAACGCACAAGCCGAACCTGTGCCAGAAAACAAACCTGAAGTCAGCACAGAAATTGAAGAAGCCAGCTGGGATGATGTCACCCCGGTTGATGTCGTCGGACTCGAAGTGGGTTATCGCCTGATTCCACTGGTAGATAAAAGCCAGGGCGGCGATCTGCTCAAACGCATCAAAGGCTTACGCAAGAAATTTGCGCAGGAAGTCGGTTTTCTGGCACCGACCGTACATATTCGGGACAATCTTGAACTCAAGCCATCCAGTTATCGCATTACACTAAAAGGTGTAGAAATCGCCAGCGGGGAATCGCATTTCGGCCAATTTCTAGCGATCGACCCTGGCATGGTGAGCGGCGCCCTACCCGGCCCGGCCACCTCAGATCCGGCATTTGGCCTGCCTGCAGTCTGGATAGATGCCAGTCTGCGTGACGAGGCGCAAGGCATGGGCTACACCGTGGTGGATGCCGGCACGGTGATTGCCACACACCTGAACCACATCATCTCACTGCATGCGGCCGAATTATTAGGCCGCCAGGAAGCACAGCAACTGCTTGACCACATCAGCAAGGAATCGCCTAAACTAATAGAAGACCTTGTTCCTAAACTACTCTCGCTGTCTATTATTCAGAAGGTGCTTCAGAACCTGCTGACAGAAGGCGTGCACATCCGTGACATGCGCACCATTGTTGAAACGCTTGCCGAACATGCCCCGCATACGCAAGACGCAAATGAGCTGACCGCATTTGTGCGCGTACAGCTTGGCCGCGCCATCGTGCAGCAGTTATTCCCAATCGGCAATGAAGTGACCGTAATGTCACTGGATAACAATCTCGAACGCCTGCTGATGCAGGCCTTGCAAAACAACACCACAACCGGTGCCGCAATTGAACCTGGCATCGCAGAAACATTATCAAGACAAACAGAAACTGCTGCAAAACAGCAGGAGCAATTGGGAATGACGCCGGTACTGCTGGTTTCTTCGCCGCTAAGAGCGACGCTCTCCAAATTCCTGCGCCGCGCAGTTCCGCACTTGCGTGTGTTATCGCATGAAGAATTACCTGATTCAAAAACCATACGTGTCACTAGTCTTATTGGAGGTCAAGCATGAACATTAAACGATTTTTCGGCAAAAACTCGCATGAAGCACTGAGCATGGTGCGCAGGGGCCTGGGAGACGATGCCATTATCCTCTCCAACCGCGCGGTGAATGGCGGTAATGAAATCATGGCCTATAAAGAAGAAGACATGCATGCCTTGACCGCAAGTCAGGCGAATCAGCCACTGGCACAAAATGACACGAGTAACGAACCGACAACTTTGTTATCGCATATTAAAAAGAAAAATCGCGTTCAGAATTCAGGCATGGCTGCCAAAAAGGCCACGCCTGTTAAGGCTGAAGCTGCCAAACAAGCTAAACCAGGCAAGCAGATAAAAGCACCTGTACAAGAAAAAACCAGAAGGACACCTGCGCCAGTAAAACTGTCACCCGTTGATGCGCCCGAGCAGCTTGTATCCAGCCAGCAGATGACAGCGATGCTCAACGAAATGCGCGAAATGCGCCGCGTCGTGGAATCTCAGCTCACCACTATTTCGTGGGGCAATATCCAGCAACGCGACGCCATCAAGTCAAAAACCTTGAGCACGCTTTTAGATGCCGGTTTTAGCGCCTCATTATCCAGACATCTGGCTGAAAAATTGCCTTCAAACCTGGATGGCGAAAAATCAACCGCCTGGATCAAGGCCATCCTTGCCAGAAACCTGAATTCGGTAGAGAGCGAAACCGAAGTGCTGGATCAGGGCGGCATATTTGCCTTGATTGGCCCGACCGGCGTGGGCAAAACCACTACCATGGCAAAACTGGCCGCCCGCTATGTCATGAAGCACGGCACACAGAATCTGGGACTTATTACCACTGACGCATACCGTGTCGGCGGTCATGAACAGCTTCGGATCTACGGCAAGATCCTCGGCGTGATGGTGCATGCAGTCAAAGATGAAGCGGATCTGCAAATCGCACTGGGCGAACTGAAAAACAAACACACGATATTGATTGATACGGTGGGCGTCAGCCAGCGCGATCAAATGGTGACAGAACAGATCAGCATGCTTTCCAGCACCAATACGCCCATTAAACGATTGCTATGCCTGAGCGCAACCAGCACCGGAGAAACTCTGGCGGATGTCATCAAGGCATACAAAGGAAACGGACTGGCAGGCTGCATCATGACCAAGCTGGATGAGGCGGCAACCATAGGCAGCACGCTGGATGTCATCATCAGGGAAAAACTCAAGCTCTATTACACCACTGATGGTCAGCGCGTTCCGGAGGATATCCATCTGGCAGATAAACATCAGTTGATTGAACATGCCCTTAAACTCAGTGCTGCCCGCGGCTGGCCGTTCCAGTTTCTGGATGAGGAATTGCCTTTTGTGATGGGCAGCACGGTGCAACCAGCAAACACCGCTCAATTTGCGGAGGCAAGCTATGCTTAACTTTCAAAACCATCAAAACAGGCAAATTCAAAACGACCAGGCTGCAGGGCTCAGGCGGATTATGGCCACCCCAAGGCCCAGGGTGGTTTCCATACTCTCTACATCGCCCAGCCGTGATCAGGCGCGCCTGATGGCTAATCTGGCCACACCGATAGTCGCCCATGGAAGTGACGTTCTGATTCTGCATGCGTCGCATGAATCCAGCGAAAGCATTTATGAAATTAACAAACTGCCCGCACTACTGGATGTGATCAACTCGGAGTCCCTGTTGCAAAACGCGATAAAAAATTCCGGCAACGGGTTTTCTGTTGCCAAACTGATGCCAGGCCATCAGGTCGGCAAGCCGCTGGACAGCTTTCTTGGCGAGCAACTCAATGCGATCTTTATCGGTTTAGCGCAGCAATATGAAATTATTCTGGTGGATGCCGCATTGAACTCGAATCATCTGTTGCCGCTAAAAGCGCTCAATGAAGGCGAAATCATTATCAAGCTCACGCGCCAGCCCGAGTCAATCAAGGAGGCTTACGCGCTGATCAAGAAAATTTATGGCCAGCTTGGCAGCCGATCCTTTGGCATCATTGTCGATAACGCGACGGAATCTCAGGCGCGGTTGGTGTTCGATAATATCTCACAAGTGGCAAGACGTTTTATGCAAATCGAGCTGGAGTATTTTGGCGCCATCCCGCCCGATATCCATCTCAGCCGCGCGGCAAAACTTGGTCGTTCTGTCATCGAGGCATTTCCATTGGCGAGCGCTTCAGCTGCACTCAAGCAAATCGCTCAGCGCCTGGACGGCAGGCATGACCAAGCGGCTAAAGCCAAGCTTGCGTCTCTTATTTAAGACAAAGGTTATCTATGTATACAGTTCATGGAAAAAAAGATCAAAAGGACGAGATGCTCAATCAGCATGCGAGCTTAGTCAAGAAGCTTGCCTATCAGCTCAAGGCCAAGCTGCCGCCCAGTGTAGAAATGGACGACTTGATACAGGCGGGAATGATGGGCTTGCTGGACGCTATCAATCGCTATGAGGACATTCATGGCGCGCAGTTTGAAACCTATGCGGCGCAAAGAATCCGCGGTTCCATGCTGGACGAACTGCGCAACACAGACTGGCTGCCGCGCAGTCTGAGAAAAAACATGCGTGATATGGAAGCCGCCATCAGCCAGCTTGAGCAAGCGCTGGGAAGACCGCCGACAGAAAAGGAAGTCGCCAAAAAACTCAACCTTTCACTGGATGATTACTATGACATGCTTGGCGATTGCAGTGGCCATCAATTGATTTACTACGAAGATTTCCATGATACCGACGGTGGAGAACATTTTCTCGACCGGTTTAAAGGCGATGACAGCAATGACCCGATTAAGGGGTTGCTGGCTGGCGATTTCCGCGATGCGCTGATTGAGGCCATCGATGCGCTGCCGGAACGGGAAAAAATACTGATGGGGCTCTATTACGAACAGGAACTTAACCTTAAAGAAATCGGCGTAGTGATGAACGTTTCTGAATCGCGCGTCAGCCAGTTACACAGCCAGGCGATTGCCAGGCTTCGCGCAAACCTTAAAGAGAAAGCATGGACTGGAGCAGTTTAGGCGGAATTGGCCTTGCGCTGATCGGCATTCTATTCGGGCAAGCCATCGAAGGCGGGCATGTCGGCTCATTGCTGCAGCCGGCGGCTTTCATGATTGTAATATGCGGCACTTTTGGTGCGGTGCTGCTGCAAACCGACGCTAAAAGTTTTATCACTGGCGTTCTCATGGTACGTCATGTGTTCGCCACGCCCATCGACGACAGAAAAGTATTAGCAAAACGCATCAACGTATGGAGTACGTTTGCCCGCAAAGAAGGCATATTTATGCTGGAATCCTATCTGAAAAAAGAAACGGAGCCCTTTATCAGAAAAGGCCTGCAATTGATGATAGACGGCACACCGCCGGACAAGATACGGGAAATATGCGCCATCGATATGCACTTCTATGAAATACAACAACGCAATGCAGCAAAAGTGTGGAGTGCCGCCGGCGGCTATGCGCCCACCATCGGCATTCTGGGGGCTGTGCTTGGGTTGATCCATGTGATGGAGAATCTGACGGATCCCAGCAGGCTGGGCGGCGGCATCGCGGTGGCCTTTGTTGCCACCATCTATGGCGTGGGTCTGGCAAATCTAATCTTTTTGCCTATCGCGAACAAACTCAAAGCGCAGATACAGCATGAAATGATGCGCCGCGAGATGCTGCTGAATGCCTGGGTTTCTATTGCGCATGGCGATCACCCGAGAATTGTTGAAGAGCGCCTGTTAGCCTATTTACGCTAAATAATCACGACACTTCATTATGATCAGAAGAAAGCCAATAGAAGATGATGACGAAAGCCCGGATCGTTGGCTGGTTTCGTATGCCGATTTCATCACGCTCCTGTTTGCCTTTTTTGTGGTGATGTACGCCATTTCATCGGTTAATCAGAGCAAATACAATGACCTGACCTCTTCCATGGGTAGCGCATTTTCCGGCGTGAGCCCATCGGAGACCGAAGGCCATATCAAAAACCGGCCCGGCACAAAAAACAAAATCAAAGGCCAACAAAGCTCGCTCATCAAACCCTTGCCGTTATCGCATCTTTATAGTGAAAAACTGCGCCGTGAACGTGAATCCATGACCAATATGGGCATTGATCTCTCCAACGCGCTCGCTCCGCTTATCAACGAAGGCAAGGTGCGCGTGGCACAAAATAACCGTGGCATCCGTATCGACATTCATGACAGCCTGCTATTCAGTGCGGGGTCTGCCGAACTGGCCGCTACCGCATCGGACATTCTGAATGAAATTGCCATGCTGATTAAAGAAAACCAGCGCCTGATTCAGGTAGAAGGCCACACCGACAACACCCCTATCCATAATGCCACCTTTTTCTCGAATTGGGAACTTTCTGCAGTGCGTGCCAGCAGCGTGGTCAGGATGCTGAATGATGTCGGCATCTCAGATAACCGGCTTAGCGCGCTGGGGTTTGGTTCAGCCCAGCCGGTCAGCGACAACGACACACCGCTTGGGCGCGCCAGAAACCGTCGGGTATCTATTATGGTGCTATATGAGTCTCTAAACCAGGACGACGCTGCTTTGGAAATCACGCCGCAGAAAACCGGCAAACCATAAATTTGAACTTCTATAAATTATCATTCCGTGCCTGACCCGGAATCTGGGTGCTTGATTCGATCAGATTCTGGCATTCGCCGGATTACGAAATCAGAATTAATAGAAGCGTCAAAATGCTTTAGGAACGTTCCAGCTGCGCTACTTTTTTACCGGCAACGCCCTGCTTCAGCGCTGCATTGAACTGGTCAATGGGGACAGGCCTGCCAAACAGGTATCCTTGATAGCGCTTGCAGCCATTGCTAAGCAGGAGTTCGCGCTGCTCTTCCGTTTCCACCCCTTCGGCAATCACGTTCAGGTAAAGGCTTTGCGCCATGGCAATGATGGTTCGCACAATTGATCTGTCATGGCTGTCGGTCACGATATCGCGTACGAAGGACTGGTCGATTTTAAGCTGGAATAGCGGCAACCTTTTGAGGTATTGCAGGGATGAATAGCCAGTACCAAAATCGTCCAGCGAAAACTGCACGCCAATCTCGCCTAAAGCGGTCATGGAAGATATCGTGTCTTCAATGTTCTCTAACAGCAGGCTTTCGGTCAGTTCCAGCTTGAGCTGCATCGGGTCAATCGAATGGCGTTCTATGGCAGCGCGCACTTGCGCCACAAAATCAGGCTGACGGAACTGCTTGGCACTCACGTTGATCGAGAGCGTGAGGTCACGGGTATGGACATGTTTATGCCATGCCTTGATTTGGGCGCACGCGGTATCCAGCACCCAATGACCGATGGACATGATTAGCCCGGTTTCTTCTGCCAGCTGGATAAACTGCGTAGGAGATACCAACCCGCGCTCAGGATGCAGCCAGCGAATCAGCGCTTCCGCCCCCAGTGCGTGTCCCGAGTTGTCTACCTGAATCTGGTAATACAATTGCAATTGCTTATTCTCGAGCGCTTTGCGCAATTCCCGCTCCAGCGCGACCCGCGCCGTAATGCTGATCTGCATCTGCGGGTTAAAGAAGCGCATGGTGTTGCGTCCCGCCTTCTTGGCCTGATACATGGCGATGTCAGCCTGTTTCAGCAACTCCTCTATTGTGATATGGTGGTTGTTAAACAGGGCAATGCCGATACTGGGCGTGATGTGGTGCTCATGCTCATTAAGGTGATAAGTCTGGTTGAGCGCGGCCAGGATTTTGTTGGCGATGGTTTCCGTCTGCGCTGCCGCTTCAAGGCTCTGTTCGCTCAAGTCTTCCAGCACGACCACATACTCATCACCACCCAGACGTGCAACCGTGTCGCCTTCACGCACACAGGCAGTCAGGCGTGCTGCAACCTGCTGCAACAGCAAATCGCCCACATCATGGCCAAGCGAGTCGTTCAGCACCTTAAAATGATCCAGATCAAGAAACAGCACAGCACCTTGCCGGCCGCTGCGTCCAATGGTAGCCAGTGCATGCTTGAGCCGGTCCATCAGCAGCCGTCGATTCGGCAGCTGGGTGAGTGAGTCATAGAATGCCAGCTGCTGAATCTCCTCCGCCGCGGCCTTGATCATGCTGGTATCAGTAAATGTCCCCACGTAATTGGTAACAACGCCGTTATCCCCTTTTACTGCGGTAATCGTGAGGTTCTCAGGATAAACGTCGCCGCTCTTGCGTCGATTCCATATCTCGCCAGACCAGTGGCCCGTCTTGTTGAGACCTTCCCACATCGCAGCAAAGAAGCCCGCGTCATGCCGTCCAGAATCGAGGATGCTTGGCGTTTTGCCGACAACCTCCTCATCGGAATAGCCGGTGATGGCAGTAAACGCCTTGTTGACTTTCAAAATCTTGCTATCGGCGTCGGTAATCATCAAGCCGTCCTGCGATTCAAAGGCTGTCGCAGCAACGCGCAGATCGGCTTCGGATTTCTTGATCATGGTGATATCTTCCAGCGTGACGCGCAGCATGGATTGCTCGTCCTCATCGCTCATCCGTGCGCAGTTGAGGTTGGCATGAAAAGTCATTTTATTGTGGAGATAAAACTTCAGGTCAAAACTATACTCTTCGCCCGGAGCCAGCTCTTTCATCGCCAGAAACATGCGGGACCAGCGGCCTTTGTCGCTCTCATCAATAAACTCTGCAAAGCGCTTGTGGATAATGTGCTTGCGATCCATCCCGAGCATTGCAGAGGCTCTCCAGTTGAGCTGGGTAATCAGCCCGTGACTGCTGATGGTGAGATAACCGATCGGCGCAAACTCGTAGAGATCCTTAAAGCGGTCGTGCGATTCTTCCAACGCGGTACGTGTCTGCTGCAATGCAAGTTGGGCAGTTTTGCGCTCGGTAATGTCTGTCTGTGTGCCAATCATGCGTAACGGCTTGCCATTTTCATCACGGCTGACGATCATGCCCCGGCTCAGCATCCATTTGTAGCTGCCATCCTTGCACAGCAGACGGTATTCAACTACATAAGTATCTGTCAAACCGTCCAGATAAGCCTGCCCTGCTGCCAGCACCTTTGTTTTATCTTCAGGATGGATGCGATCAATCCATTCCTGGCGGTGACCCATGACGTCATCTTCGCTATAGCCCAACATTTCCTTCCAGCGCTTGGAATATTTGGCCTCATCGGTCTGTACGTTTACATCCCACACACCGTCACCGGAGCCCTCAATCGCGAATTTCCAGCGGTATTCACTTTCACGCAGTTCCTGCTCAATCTGCTTATGCATGGTGATGTCGGTGTGCGTGCCAATCATACGCAGAGGTCGGCCATCCTCACTGCGGCTAACTATCATGCCTCGGGCAAGAATCCATTTGTAGCTGCCATCCTTGCATCTCAAGCGGTATTCAGTGACATAATTATCGGTCAGGCCATCCAGATAGGCCTGCACTGCGTTTGCAACATATTCCCGATCTTCTGGGTGGACACGGGTTTTCCATTCATCGTGGGCAGGCAAAATATCGCCATCACTATAACCCAGCATTTCCATCCAGCGTTTGGAGTATTTGGCCTCATCGGTGTGCACGTTTACGTCCCACACACCGTCACCGGAGCCTTCAATCGCGAATTTCCAGCGGTATTCGCTTTCACGTAGCGCCTCTTCCGCCCGTTTGCGCTGAGTAATGTCGCGCGTGACGCCAAGCAGCGTCCTCTCACCATTTTCCAGCATGGGTACGGCGTGCGTATCCAGCCAGCGGCGACCGCCTTTGAGGCCAACCACCTCAAATTCCAGCTGCCCAGGCTCACCGGCGATCACGCGCTTATGCAGCGTAGCAAAGGCCATACGGTGCTCCGGAGCCACTACCTCAAGCAGCGAATGCCCAGCCATCTGCTCCAGCGAATCCGCTTCGATCATCGCCAGCCCGGCCGGATTCATCTGCTTCAGGCGCCCATGTGCATCTACTATCATGATGCATTCCGGCTCATTATCAATGATGGCTCGCAGATGTGCTTCGCTCGACTGCAATGCCGCTTCCGTTTGTTTACGTTCCGTAATGTCCTGTAAAAAGGCTACCATCCGCCCGCCATTCACAGCACGGTACTGAACACCCACTTCGACGTCATAGAGAGTTCCGTCCTTGCGGCGGTGCATGGTTTCGAAACGGTCTTCGCCGTTCGCTTTAATTTTTTGCAAGTGACTGGCTACATCTTCCACCGTCTCAATCGCTTCCAGATCATGAATGTGCATGGCCAGAAGCTCCTGCTCGCTGTAACCGCTCATCCGGCAATAGGTGTCGTTCACCTGCAGCAGCTGCCCCTGCATATCTGCCAGCCAGAAGCCATCCATAGCTCCGTTAAGTATGGAGCGGTGCCAGTCATCACTTTCCCTGACAGCTTCCTCGCGTTCACTCGCCTCAAAATGCAAGGCGAGGTTCTCGAGTATTCTTTTATTGCTATGAAACAAACTAGCGATGATGAAGCTGACATATAGAACGCCCGCTGCGCCCATCGCCTGAGAGAAATCATCCCCCGCTATGAACAGGCGCATAATCAACGGCAATAACACAGCCAGGCCAAATGCAGTTGCGCTGAAAATATCCGCCGCATAGGCAACAATGACAGCCGTCGACATGCCCGCCAATATAAAGATTAAAAATACCTGATGTTGAGGGTCGCTTGCAGGAAACATCAAGATACCGGTCGAACCCCATACCACACCGGCGAGTGTAATAATGAAGCGGAAGTTCCTTAACCTGGCCTGGAGGGTCGGATAGTCCACGTCTGGCGAGCGTTGGTATTTTTCGGCCATCGCCACACGAACCAGTGATATCAGCACCACCAGCACCAGCCAGCAAAAAATCAATGGGGAGGCGACCGTTCCATGCACCGTATAAGCAAGGATAACCGCGAGTATCAAGGCGGTAAATATTGCCAGCCTGCTATTGATGCATAAATGTGCTAGCCTGGCAGATAATATTGCTGTTTCTTTATTCATGCGAGTCATCGATACACATCGGCAATAGAGGAGCGTTTACGAGCGGCAGGGTCGTTATTTTGCCGGGTATATAGCAAATCTGATATAGCTACCGGCATTTTAATAGACTTGCAATGTTCAGGTACATTAAGTTCATATAGCACACAAGAAAATTCTTTTATTTTTATGATGTTAGGGGAGATTCTGCAAGCATTTACTCAGAAAGTCAATATGGCGCAAAATCACTGATTTTGATTTCGCCTGGCCATCGTTTTCATCATCTTCATTGGGCATCATCCCGGCTTTATGCATACTGCAATTGCTCCATGTTAGAGGCCATCGCGGAGTTGGAAACCATCACGAGCTCGGCCACCTTTTCCGGTGTAACCGAAGGGCTGACCAGAAAGCCCTGTCCTAGACGACAACCGAAATCCAGCAGATATTGCGCCTGTTGCTCGGTTTCTATCCCTTCCGCGATGACCTGCATATCCAGACTGTTCCCCATGGCAATAATGGCATGGGCAATGGCCTTGTCGTTAGAGTTATCCTGAATACCTACAATAAAGGAGCGATCGATTTTGAGCTTGCTGATCGGGAACCGTTTAAGATAACTCAATGAGCTATAGCCGGTACCAAAGTCATCAATCGCCAGCCCGAAACCTATGCCCGCAAGCGCATTCAATTTGCCTATAGTAGAATCAGAGGCGTCCAGCAAGGCGCTTTCAGTAATCTCCAGCTCTATCCAGGAAGCGCTGGCACCCACTTCGCATAGAATATGCTCCAGGCGCTGGGCCAGGTCAGCTTCGAGGAACTGGCGGCTGCTCACGTTGACAGCAATGGTTAAAGGCAAGCCCTGGGCATGCCATTCCCTGGCTTGCAGACAGGCCGTGCGAAATACCCACTCACCGATCGGAACGATCAGCCCGTTTTCTTCCGCAACCGGGATAAACTCGTTGGGGCCGACCCGTCCAAGTTCCGGATGCTGCCAGCGCAATAATGCTTCAACGCCGATGATGCGGCGTGTATCAATATCAAATTGCGGCTGGTATTCCAGATAAAGCTGCTGCTGTTCCAGTGCCTTGCGCAAATCGGTTTCGATCCCTCTGCGACTCTGGATACGGACGTGCATCTCATTACTGAAAAACTGGAAGTTATTCTTGCCGTTATCCTTGGCATGGTACATGGCCGTATCGGCATACTGCATCAATGTATCGATATTGTCTGTATCCCATGGAAAAAAGCTGATACCGATACTGGCGCCAACAACAACTTCCCGATTATCAAGCGTAACCGGCTCGGATATTCTGGAGATTATTTTACGTGCCAAGGCTGCAGCATCATTCTCTCGAGCAAGGCCAGGAAGGATAATACCGAACTCATCTCCACCCAAACGCGCAACGACATCGCCAGAACGCACGGTTTTGGTAAGCAGTTCAGCCACATGACGCAGCAAAACATCGCCAAAATGGTGGCCGAGCGTATCGTTCACCATCTTGAAGTCATCAAGATCTATAAACATCAGGCCAAACACAGGCTTATCCTGTGCGCTTTGCAGGGCTGCCGAAGTCAGCTGGCGGTTAAAGAAATGCCGGTTGGGCAAATGTGTGACCACATCGTAATGCGCCAGTCTATCCAGCCTTTTCTCGGTGATTTCCTTTTCCTTGAGTTCCATACCCAGCGCATTGTCTCGGTCCTGGATTCTTTCCAGCATCTGGTTGAACCCCATGGCCAGTTCGCCCATTTCATCGCCACTACGGAGTATATGGCGCTTCGAATAATCATTTTTTTCCGAAATGTAGCGCATGAGTTGAATCAGATTGTGCAAAGGCGTCATTAACACGCGCTGCAACCGGTTGAGCAGCAGCAGTCCGGCAATCGCCGCGATAAGGCTGGCAGCAATCAACAGCAATATGAATGCCGCGGCCTGCCTGTAAATAGGCATGGCGTCTGATCGCGTATAAAAGTAGCCCAGGGTTTTATTGTTGATCTTAATCGCAGACACATAACTTAGGTCCCGCAAGCCAAAATGATGCGTCTGGCCGTATTTGACACTCAGCATGAACTCGGCCTGTGACAGTTCTGGCGACCAGCTATTGTCTTTTCTATACTCGGCAAAATGCTGGCCTTGCAAATCAAACACATCGGCATGGACAACATGGGGCGAATTGCGCAGAGAGGCAAGCACCCCTCGGGCAGAACCCGTATCATTAAAACTCAGGGAGGCAGCCAGGCTTTCGCCAAACACTTGTGACTGGATGCTCGTCTGTTCCAGCATCTGGTTGCGTTGCGAGAAAATGTAAATAACCGCGATTGATAGCGTCAGCAGCAGCATCGCTGCGCCAGCTGTGATTGTGTTAATGACCAGAATCTTCTGTCCAAAACGAAGATCATCATACCAACGATGAAATTTTCTATTCATAGCGGATAAACCATCTTCGCCAAGTGCAGCAGTTTAGAGTTCAGCTTAAGCATGAAAGACTTAGCTAATTCCGGATCAGCCTGAAAGCTCACTTTCCACCTTGCATCAGGGAATTAATCGTGACTTCATCAAGTGAAGGCTCCACACCTTCTGCAATGAACAAAGTCGTGAGTGCCAGCACGCACGCTAATCTGGTTGATTTTAGATTTTTCATTTCCACTAACCCTTTGATCTGCCCTGTTGCTTAATATGACAGAGTGACGAAAAATCACCATCAATGTCATTTATGCTATACCAATTTTGTATTTCCCATATGGAAAAGGTATTTGAATTGTATTGCCTGCAAAATCCATGCCGATCTTTTTGTGAACGAATTCACTCAAACCACTAATGCGGCGCGTTTCGTTGATTGCGCTTTTGCCTGGCCGTTTCTGCCATAAACGTCGGCAGTGCCAGAACTGCCATGCAGATGATCAAGCAGCTGCTGGTTAAGCAAGGAGTGTCGGTTGATCAGCAGGCCATTCAGGCGATTGAGTTCTTTTGCCTGGATGAGTGTCTTTTTGAGGTTTGCCCATGCTTCGTTCAGGGCAGGTTTTGCTTGCTGTTTGAGCCACTCCCCCATGCCGGTTTCGTTAGGTTCAAAGCCGTTTGCAGCCAGCGCCTCATAGCGGTTCATCACAACAATATTCATGCGTTGCAATACTTCAGACTTTTTATCCAGCAAATCTTCTATCGCGTCAATATCCGCCCTCACCAAAGCAGCTTGCTCGCTGCGGATGGTTGCCAACAGGTCTTTTGCCAATTGAGCATCCTGCTCAAAAGAAATGGCTTTAATAGAAGCGGGTACGTTCATGCTGTCCTCATGTCTTTTTGAGTAAATCTTTCACGGTTTCAATCAAGCCATCTGCAACTTTTTCAGAGCTCACTTTGAACTGGCCGCTTGCAATGGCCAATTTAATGGCGGCTACTTTTTCAACATCGAAGGCGTTGTCGCCTGCAATTTTCGCCTCTAACGCCTGCAGTTGCGCCGAGATTGGCGACAACGTGACGTTTTCTGCGGCTTTGGCATTGCTTTGAGGTTTCTCGGTTTTTTTGCCCGCGCCGGTTTTCTCGGCGATTGTCTTATCAACACCAAGATCTACTTTACTTTTGATTGAGTCATTAATTTTCATGAGAATTTTCCTTTTCGCGAAATTTGCTATGCCAGATTTACCATGCATGGCTAAGGTGTACACTTAGCGCATCTCTATTGCTTGTATCGGCATAGTTTAAGCGAACTTTAATGCTTTTAAGCATTTTGTATTTCAAAATACCCATACCGAAAAATCAGCCGTACTATCCATACTAAAACCTGACTTCAATCTGGCCACCATTACGTGCTATTCCGGTCACAATCTGGCCACTAGCCACCTTTACCTGCACAATCTGCCCTTCGTTCGCCTTGGTCATCGCCTGGCCTTCGGCGGTGACACTGAAGCCATTGCCGATGGATGTCAGCTTGACGGTTTGCCCCTGCTGCACGGCTGGAGAAATCTTCAGCATTTCCTGCCTTAACACCATGCCGGCCTGCATGGATATATTCACGGTACGCCCGATGGCTTGTGCCGGATCGGTAAAGACCCCTGCCGGCAATTGTGTCAGATCGCCGCTTTCAAAAAGCAGATCCTGACTGGTTACAACCTGTCCTTGGGCTAAGGGCGCGGCTGCCACCAGGTACTGAGCAACCACATTGACCGTTGCCTGCACATAGATCGTCCATGGATTAGGCGCATTGCAGCGTACACCCACACTGGTCTTGCCCCATGCACGGCTGCCTGCCGGCAGAAACATCTGTATATCCGCACATTGCGGCAATCTCAGATTGGGGTCTATCGCACCGGCAAGCACACTCGCCTTACCGGGGTAGCCGATGGTTTGCATCTCTAGAAACTCAGTGACTTTGTTTTTTATCACGCCCAAGTTCTGTTTTGCAGATGGTTGGACGGCTGCAGACACGGTCGAGGTTTCGGCATGACCAAGCGCCGATATCAGTATGGCCACCAACGCAAAAGCTGTTCGCGCCGAATTTAATCGCAAGTTTTGGCTGACCTGGTTCATCCCTATCCCCGTCCGTAATGGCAAATTGATGAATATGTATTCTACGGAGTCTTCTGCATAGCAAAACGCAGAAAAGGACGGGATTTACCCGTTTACTTTCCCAATTAAAGTCAGCCTTTTAATCCTAGACTAGCCCTCATGTATGTTAACGGCAAAAAGTGTCTTTTCTTTAACCTGGAAAACAAAAGCCGTGATGAAAGGAAATGAAAATGTTGAATAAACTGGATGATGCTTTGAGTTTTCATCAAACCGTATTAAGAGTGCGCGGCCAGCGTCAGGAGCTTATCGCGGCCAATATCGCCAATGCGGACACGCCGAATTACAAAGCCCGCGACATCAATTTTAAATCTGCCATGCAGGCTGCCGCCGCTGGCATCAGCAGGGAAACTTTCAATACAGCCAAAACCTCGGCGCAGCATTTAGATGGCGTGCCTTCGAGAGGCGTATCCAGTGGCGCGCCTGGCGAACCGCTGTTTAGGCCGATTATTCAAGGCAGCGTAGATGGCAACACGGTAGACATGGATGTGGAACGCAACCAGTTCGTTGATAACGGCATCCGCTATGAAGCGAGTCTGACCATGATTAACGCGCAGCTTAAAAAAATGCTTGCGGCTATACAAGGCCAATAAACTTTTATTAGCAGGAGAAAAAAATGTCTCTATTTAATGTATTCAATATTTCCGGCTCTGCCATGAGCGCGCAATCACAGCGATTGAACACGGTAGCCAGCAATCTCGCCAATGCCGATAGCGCAACCAGTGCCAACGGCACGCCTTATAAATCCAAACAAGTCGTGTTCAGCGCGATACCGACCAAGTCACCCGATGCCAGCGGCGTCAAGGTGCAAAAAGTGATTGAAGATACCGCGCCGCCTAAAGTGGTGTATGACCCTAAACATCCGCTGGCGGATGAAAAAGGCTACGTCACCATGCCCAATGTCAATGTGACTGAAGAGATGGTGAATATGATTTCTGCCTCCCGCGCTTATCAGAACAACGTGGAAACCATGAATGCAGCCAAAACCATGCTGCTCAAAACGCTCACAATCGGCCAGCAATAGATATTTAGCTGACACAAAAATCTTAAGGAAACCACATGACCACAGTACAAAACACCACAAACACGGCATCCCAGGCCTTGCTGGATAGCGTGAACGGCAAGAAAAACACCGCCAAAGGCAGCGTGGATGCCGCACAGGACAGATTCATGACCTTGCTTGTCACGCAGATGAAGAATCAGGACCCGCTCAACCCGATGGATAACGCCCAGGTGACCAGCCAGATGGCGCAACTGTCTACCGTCACCGGCATCGACAAACTCAACAACACACTGGAATCACTGATTGGCAGCGTACAAACCGGCCAATCCTATCAGGCATCCAGCATGATCGGCCACAACGTGCTGGTATCTGGAAAAGAAGTGCGCACCAATGGCGCTGGCGGCTACTTTGGTGTCGATCTACCGATTGGCGCCGACAAGCTGACTGTCACCATCAAAGACGCTGCCGGCAGCACCGTCAGAACTCTTGCACTGGGTGCGCAGGATGCCGGCACGCTGCCGTTAAGCTGGGACGGATTTGCGGATGACGGCTCGCTCGCCAAAGCCGGCAGTTACAAATTTGATGTTACTGCGACCACGTCTGGCCAGAGCGTTGCTGCTGAAGGCTTAAGCTACGCACAAGTGGTGAGCATCTCGAATAGCGCCAGCGGCATCAAGCTAAATTTGAGCAATCTGGCATCGGTAAGCACAAGTGACGTGAAAGAAATTTTCTAACCATCTTTATTTAACAGGAACAATCAGGAGAACATCATGAGTTTTCAACAAGGGTTAAGCGGTTTAAATGCAGCATCAAAGCAGCTCGAAGTGATCGGCAATAACGTATCAAACGCCAACACGGTAGGGTTCAAACAATCGCGCACCGAGTTCGCCGACGTGTTCGCTAACTCCCTTAGCGGCGGCGGCGCATCGCAGATCGGCATCGGCACCAAAATCTCGAACGTATCTCAGCAATACACGCAGGGCAATATCACCAGCACCAACAACTCGCTGGATATCGCCATTAACGGTGGCGGCTTTTTCCGCATGAGCAATAACGGCGCGATTACCTATTCTCGCAACGGACAGTTCCAGATGGATAAACTTGGCTATATTGTGGATGCTGAAAGCAAGCGCCTGACAGGCTATGTTGCGGATGCACTGGGCAACCTGTCAACCGGGGCGCCGACAGAAATCAATATCAACACCTCCGATTTGCAGCCCTCTGCTACAGCGACAGTCGTCGGTCTGGTCAATCTTGATTCCCGCAACACTCCTCTGCCGGCGGCTGGATTCGATCCTGCCGACCCGACCACTTATCATAACTCTACCGCTGTGACGGTCTTCGATAGTTTAGGTAATTCGCACACCTTACAAAGCTTCTTTGTAAAAACAGCAGCAGGCTCATGGGATGTGTTTACAGCAGCGGACGGCGTGCCGACGACAGCACTGCCAACCCCAACCGCCACACTGACGTTTACCGGCACCGGCATCGCCCCAACAGTTACTCCGGCGAATGCCGCACCGGTATCTTTTGCGGTCACCACTGGCGCAACCACGCCTGTTCCACTGACTTTGGATTATTCCGGCAGCACGCAATTCGGCTCAAACTTCAGCGTTAACAGTCTATCGCAGGACGGCTTCACCTCCGGACGCCTGGCTAGTTTCAATACCGGCTCGGATGGCACAATTGTCGGACGCTATACCAATGGTCAATCCAAAGTATTGGGGCAAGTGGTATTGGCCAATTTTGTCAACCCGAACGGTTTGCAATCGCTGGGCGGCAATGCCTGGGCTGAAAGCGCGACTTCTGGCGCCGCCCTGGTCGGCACACCGAATACCGGCTCATTGGGCGTACTACAGTCATCCGCCGTTGAAGACTCTAATGTAGACCTTACCGCCGAGCTGGTGAATATGATTACGGCACAACGGGTTTATCAGGCCAATGCACAAACCATCAAAACACAGGATCAGGTGCTGCAAACCCTGGTGAACCTGCGTTAATAGCTCACCTAACTTAGTTAAAACCTAAACAAGGAGGCGCACTATGGATCGCATGATTTATACCGCAATGACCGGCGCAAAACATATACTCGAGCAGCAGGCAACCACCGCGCACAATCTGGCCAACGCCACGTCTACCGGCTTTAAGGCGCAGGTGGATTCGTTTCGTGCGGTGCCGGTAATCAGCGAAGGGTTGCCGACACGTGCTTTTGTTGTCGATGCGACAGTAGGCGCTGATTTCAATCCTGGTGCTATCCAGGCCACCAATCGCGACCTGGACGTCGCGATCCAGGGCAAAGGCTGGCTGGTGGTTCAGCGCGCAGACGGCTCTGAAGGCTACACGCGCAACGGCTCCCTCAAAGTGAGCGAAAACGGTCTGCTGCAAACGGCATCCGGCCTCACTGTGATGGGCGATGGCGGGCCTATCAGCATCCCGCCCGACGTCACGATTTCGATTGCCAAAGACGGCACTATTTCTTCGGTATCCAACAGCACCCTGCCCGGCCCATCCAATGCGATTGGCCGCCTGAAACTGGTCAATCCGCCTGAGGCAGAACTGACACGCGCGCCAGACGGGCTGTTTGTCACCAAAAATGGCAGTGCCGAAGTCGATGCCAACGTCAATGTCGTCAGCGGCGCGCTCGAAGGCAGCAATGTGAACGTGGTCGAAGCCATGGTCAGCATGATCAGTCTGGCCCGACAGTTTGAAACGCAGATGAAACTGGTACAGAGCGCTGAGAATAACGCCAATAAAGCCAGTCAACTCCTCAGTATGAATTAGGCAGGATGGGGTTAATATCGATCTAGCAGCTGATTCTTAAGGAAAATAAAATGATACGCTCACTATGGATTTCAAAAACCGGTCTTGATGCGCAGCAAACGCAAATGGACGTGATTGCCAACAACCTAGCCAACGTCAGCACCAATGGCTTCAAGCGTTCGCGCGCGGTATTTGAGGACTTGCTGTATCAGAATATCCGCCAGCCAGGCGCACAGTCTTCGCAGCAGACACAGCTGCCCTCCGGCCTGCAGCTTGGCACAGGCGTAAGACCTGTCGCCACGGAGCGTATTTTTACGCAGGGAAATCTGCAGCAAACCAGCAGCGATAAAGATGTCGCCATTCAGGGCGCCGGCTTCTTTCAGGTATTGCTACCGGATGGAACGACCGCCTACACCCGCGATGGCTCTTTCCAGGTCGATAGCCAAGGCCAGCTGGTCACTTCGAGCGGGTTCCCGGTACAGCCCGCCATTACCATTCCCGCCAACGCGCAAAGCCTCACCATAGGCCGCGATGGTACGGTTTCTGTCACGACGGCAGGTGCGGCGGCGGCCACCCAGGTGGGTTCGCTGCAGCTTGCCACGTTTATCAATCCGGCCGGCTTACTGGCTAAAGGCGAAAATCTGTTTGTAGAAACCTCCGCTTCCGGCAACGCCAACACCAATACACCAGGCGCCAATGGCGCAGGCATCCTGTCGCAAGGCTATGTGGAGACTTCTAACGTCAACGTGGTGGAAGAACTGGTCAACATGATACAAACCCAGCGCGCCTATGAAATCAACAGCAAGGCGATCACTACATCAGACCAGATGCTGCAGAAACTGGCACAAATGTAATGCAGGCCAAACTTGATCACCGGATAACAGTCTATTAAAACGAAGAAACGATTATGCTAAACATTAAAGCATTTCTTATTGGCAGCATGTTAATGCTAAGCGGCTGTGCCATCACGCCAGACTCTATTGTCAAACAACCGACAACAGCCATGCCAAAAGCGGTTCCAACAACCTCAGCCAGCAGCGGTGCGATTTTCAACAATGCGGCGTACCGGCCTATGTTTGAAGACAGGCGCCCGCGCTATGTAGGTGATATTATCACCATCAACATAACCGAAAATACAACTGCTACCAAAGCTGGCGGCAGTTCAGGAAGCAAAACAGGTTCTGTGGATACCTTAGTAAAAGTGCCAACGGGCTTGCCGGTTAGACTACTTAAAGAAGATGTCACTATCGCTGCAAGCTCCGACATTAAAAACGAGGATAAAGCAGCAGCAAACAACAGCAACAACTTCAATGGCTCAATCACCGTTACTGTGGTGGAGGTACTATCTAACGGCAATTTGGTCGTGAGCGGTGAGAAGCAGATTTCTCTCGACAAAGGAACTGAATTTGTCCGCTTCTCCGGCGTTGTCAACCCGGATACGATTACTGTTGGCAATTTTGTATCCTCTACCAAAGTGGCAGATGCACGCATCGAATATCGCACCAACAGTAAGATTGATGGCGCACAAATCGCTTCTATTCTGGCACGTTTCTTCCTAAGTTTTGCACCTTTGTGATGAATAACATGACAAGATATCTTTTTAGGCAGTTTGTGAAATCCGCCCATAGGCATCCAGCGTTTATAAGCCTCATGCTGCTGATTTTAATAACTTTAAGCGTGCCTGCTCATGCTGAACGCCTCAAAGATTTAGCAACGATTCAAGGTGTTCGCAGCAACCAGCTCATCGGCTACGGCC
Source organism: Methylotenera sp. (assembly GCA_044228245.1). GTDB lineage: Bacteria > Pseudomonadota > Gammaproteobacteria > Burkholderiales > Methylophilaceae > Methylotenera_A. The sequence goes on along the minus strand of JBGAVG010000002.1, from coordinate 22,982 downwards.
TAGTAGTAGGCCTTGATGGAACCGGTGACCAAACTACACAGACACCTTTTACCATACAAAGCATCATCAGCATGATGCAGCAAATGGGCGTGAGCTTGCCGCCCGGCACCAATCTGCAACTTAAGAATGTGGCTTCGGTCATCGTGACCAGCAGCCTGCCAGCTTTTGCACAGCCCGGCCAAACCCTGGATATTACAGTTTCATCCATGGGAAACGCCAAAAGCCTGCGTGGCGGCACCTTGCTGATGACCCCGCTTAAAGGCGCTGATGGCCAGATTTACGCGATTGCACAGGGCAATCTGGTGGTCGGCGGTGTCGGTGCCTCTGCCAATGGCAGCCAGACACAGATTAACCACCTGAGCGTAGGCCGCATTTCGGACGGCGCCACCGTTGAGCGCGCGCTCCCCAATCCCATCAGCCAGACTGACGGCGTTAATCTGGAATTAAAAGAATCCGATTTTTCCACTGCCACCATGGTGGTAGATGCCATTAACCGCAAATTTGGCCAGAATACCGCTTTCGCGCAGGACGGCCGTGTGATTCGTGTACAGCCGCCTTCCAATAGCAGCCGTGTATCTTTCCTGGCCGCGCTGGAATCCATCAACATCTCCCCTGCCGCAGGTTCCGCCAAGATCATCCTCAACGCCCGCACCGGATCGGTGGTGATGAACAAGGCAGTTACGCTGGAAAGCTGCGCCGTATCGCATGGCAACCTGTCAGTGGTCATCGACACTGCGCCGGTCATCAGCCAGCCAGGCGCGTTTTCAAACGGTCAAACCGTTTCCACGGCAGTTTCAAGAATTGATATCAACAAAGAGCCTGGCAAGGTGCTACAACTTAATAACGGTGCCAATCTTTCCGACGTGGTAAAGGCGCTCAATGCGATTGGCGCTACCCCGCAAGATCTGCTCGCGATACTGCAGGCCATGAAGGCCGCCGGTTCTTTACGTGCCGAATTAGAGATTATCTAGCATGATTACCAAAGAACTTTACCATGATTAACAGCGCCGATTTATCTGGGAAAGTGGCTTTTGATGCCAACGGTCTAAATAACCTCAAGCAGGCGGCCAAAGAAAATTCGCCAGAAGCGATCAAGGGTGTCGCCAAACAGTTTGAAGCCATCTTCATGAACATGATGCTGAAAAGCATGCGCGAAGCCTCACCGCAGGACAATCCTTTCGACAATGAACAAAGCCGCACTTTCACCTCGATGCTTGATCAGCAACTGAGCAGCAACCTGGCTTCAAAAGGTCTGGGGCTGGCGGATGTGCTAGCCAGGCAACTCAGTAAAAGTGGTTATGCGGCTACAAACACCATGCAGCAGGCGGTAACAGATGAATCCGTTATATCCGGCTCTCACCTGCAAGGGGGGTCGGCGCTGATCAGAAACCCGCTTTCACCTATCAATGCTAAAACCCTTGAACCTAAGTCTTTAGAAAACAAAACTCTTCAGAGCAATCACCTGCCTTCGGAAAACAGTCTGATCAGCAACAAACCATTAAGCAGCAGCGCGTCTGAATTTCAAACCCGCATGGCGCAGCACGCCGAAGCGGCAAGTCGCGCTACCGGCGTGCCTGCGCATTTGATGCTCGGCCAGGCCGCACTGGAAAGCGGCTGGGGCAAGCGTGAAATTAAAGCCGCTGATGGCACTCCCAGCAACAATCTGTTTGGCATTAAAGCCACTGGCAACTGGGATGGCAAAGTCGTAGAAGCCATGACGACTGAATATATCAATGGCGTGAAACAAAAACGCATCGAAAAATTCCGTGCTTACGACAGTTATGCGGACTCATTCAAAGACTTTGCCAACCTGATGCGCAGCAATCCGCGCTACGAAAAGGTGATGGCAAATCTGCAAGACGTGAATGGTTATGCGCAAGCCATGCAGAAAGCCGGCTATGCCACGGACCCCCAATACGCCAGTAAACTCGCCAGCGTGATACAGAAAGTATTGGCATCGTAAAAAATTAATTTAATCGTTCGGCCTAAAGTTCTAAATATTTATGCCGTCATCAAACTTATATTATGGATTTTGACGAAAAGATATCATGGCTTCCAACATACTAAGCATCGGAACAAGTGCGCTGAATGCGGCTCAGGTCGGCCTTAGCACCACCGGGCATAATATCGCCAATGCTTCCACACCAGGCTACTCAAGGCAGGTCGTAGTACAGTCTGCCGCACAGGCGCAGAACTTCGGCTATGGCTATATTGGCCAAGGGACCGAGATTTCAGCAGTGACACGTGTTTATAATGAAATACTGGCCAGACAGGTCGTCAATAGCCAGGCGGTAAGTTCGGGGGTGGATGTCTACAGCTCGAACCTTGGCGCCATTGAAAACATGCTGTCAGATGTCTCTGCAGGCCTTAATCCTGCACTCAATGATTTTTTTGCCAGCGTACAAAATCTATCGGCCAACCCTAGCGACACGCCGACACGGCAAACCATGTTGTCCTATGCCCAATCCCTGGTCAACCGCTTTCAAAGCACAAACAACCGCCTTAACGAAATTCGCGACAGCGTCAATACACAACTCACCTCCAGCGTCAGCATGGTCAACAGCTATGCCAAACAGATCGCCAGATTAAATGATGTGATTGAAAAAGCAGTCAATTCTGCCGGCAATCCGCCCAATGACCTGATGGACCAACGCGATCAGCTGGTGCTTGAACTCAGTAAACAGATCAAGACGACTGTCGTGCCACAGAACCAGGGCAGCTATAACATCTTTATTGGCAACGGCCTGCCGCTGGTAGTGGGCACCGTCACCAATTCACTCATCACGACCTCCTCTCCTACTGACCCCGGTCGATTGGAAGTCGCTTATCAGAACAAGACCAAAACCACGGTTTTGGGCGTGGATAGCCTGCCAGGCGGGGCGATAGGCGGTTTGCTTCAGTTCCGTAGCGAATCACTGGATACCGTGCAGAATCAGTTGGGGCAGATTGCTGTCGTGCTCGCAGAAACCTTTAATGCCCAGCATGCACAAGGCCTGGACAAGAACGGCAATCCTGGCGGCGCCCTATTCAGCATTCCTGATCCGGTGGTCAGCAGCAATAGTGACAATACCGGATCGGCTGTCGTCAGCAGTAAAATTGTAGATGCACGCGCAATTACCAGCAGTGATTACCGCCTGCAGTATGATGGCACTAACTATAAGATTACCCGGCTCAGTGACAAAACCGTGCAGAGCTTTACCAGCCTGCCCCAGACCATCGATGGCCTGAGCTTTAGCCAGATTTCCGGCACCATGCTGGCAGGCGATGATTTTGTTATCCGCCCTACGCAGAACGCTGCGACCACCATGGCCCTGGTTTTTACCGATGCCAGCAAATTAGCCGTGGGCAGCCCTGCACTAAGCTCTAGCGCCAATGCAGCCAATACCGGCGCGGCCACCATTAGCGTGCCCACTGCCGGCACCAGCTATGCAACAAGTCCGCTCGCAAGCCCGATTGGGCTGACTTACACGAGCGGCCTTCCGGGCACACTCACCCTGGCACCCTCGACACAACCTGTGACAGTAACTTCGGGCGGTGTAACGACAACCTTTCCAGCAGGCACGCCCATTACCTATACCAGCGGCGCGACCATTGCCGTGGGCGGCTTAAGTTTTGTGATTACAGGCGCGCCAGCAAATGGCGACCAGTTTACCATTGCACCCAATACCAGCACCGGCTCCGGAGACAACCGCAATGGACTGCTGCTGGCAGGTCTGCAAAGCCAGGGCATGTTGAACAACGGCAAAACCAGTTACTCGGATGCGTTCGGTCAGCTTGTCAATACCGTAGGCAACAAAGCGCGCGAATTGAAAGTCATCGGCGCAACAGAAGCTAAAGTGCTCGAACAGGCAACCGCGGCGGTGCAGGCTGAGTCCGGCGTCAATCTGGATGAAGAGGCCACCAACCTTCTCCGCTACCAGCAAGCTTACCAGGCCGCCGGCAAGATGATGCAGATTGCCAGCCAGCTTTTTGATGTGCTGCTGCAATTAGGCCATTAGGTTAAGGAAAGACTTCCAAGGAAATATATCATGCGCATAAGCACCAACACCATCTACCAAAGCGGCATTTCAAAAATCAGCTCGCTACAGGCAGACCAGACCAAACTGCAACAGCAGATTTCTACTGGCAAACGTATGACATTGCCCTCGGACGACCCGATTGCTTCGGCACGCGCACTGGAAATCGCTCACACACAGGGAGTTAACGCTTCATTCGCAAGCAGCCGTCAAACCGCACAGCTCAAACTCAATACACTGGAATCGAGTCTGGCCAGCATTACCAGCCTGCTTGTTTCCGCACAATCCACACTGGTCGGCGCCGGCAATGGCTCTCTTTCAGATCTGCAAAGAGGGTTTATTGCAACAGAACTTAACGGCTCGCTTGAAGAACTGATCAACCTTGCAAATACGCAAGATGCATCGGGAGATTATATTTATGCTGGCTTTAAAACGGATACCAAACCCTTTATAGCCAATGCTTCAGGCGCAAGTTATGCTGGTGATAGTAACCAGCAGTTGATTCAGGTGGATGCGCAGCGACTGATGGCGGCAAACGTCAGCGGCGACAACGTATTTCAAGCAGGCGGGAATGATGTATTTGCCACCTTGAGCAATCTGGTGACATTGCTGAACACGCCCATCACCAATGCCGCCACGCAAGCGGCCTTCACTAGCGGCCTGGCAACAGCCATCAGCAATCTGCAGGGCTCGGTAGATAACGTACTCAATGTACGTGCTGCTATCGGCTCCAAACTGAATGAGCTTGATGCCTTGGACACCGCAGGCGCAGACCGTGCCCTGCAATACAGCAAATCCCTTTCCGAGCTGGAGGATCTTGACTATGCCAGCGCGCTCTCAGACCTCGCGAAACAGCAAACCATAATGGAAGCGGCGCAGAAATCATTTGTAGAAACAACCAAACTGTCGCTATTTCAATATATATAATCCTGAGTTTGCTGGAAAGTTAATTCCAAAATTGGGCTATCCACGATTTGTGGATTATCCAATGACCTCGAAGCCGTTGTAACTGCCATCATCCAGCTCGATTTCTACTCGCTCCACATGCGCAAGCTCCGGGCCGCGCTGGGCCCAGCGCACGATTGAATCCACGGCGGCGGAGTTCCCATGCACCGCAGCCTCTACAGCGCCGTCACTGCGGTTTCTCACCCAGCCGCTGATCCCCAGCTTTTGCGCTTGCAGACACATCGAGTTGCGAAAGAACACGCCTTGCACGCGGCCATGAATCACGAGGCGCAGCTTCTTTTGTGGCAGAGCTGGAGGGATGGTCATTCTTTTTTCCCTGCAATAAGTTGTGTGCGGGGTAGCATTCTACCCGGGGCATGGCCATACTGGTTCGGCATCGTCGCTATCAACCATTGTAATTTACAAAGCATTATACTAAGTTCATGTTAAAAAACTGTGCAATATAAAATGCGAATTTCAGAGGAAAATGATCCATTTTGAATACATGCCAACATGAAATGCCGATAAAAAATTCAAGTGTAGCGCGCGTATTTTTTGCCCTGTGGCCAGAAGAGTTGATACAAAGGACGCTGCATTCATTAGCAACGGAATATCTGCCGCTGTGTGAGGGGCGCATTATGGATGCCGATACTCTGCACATGACATTGCTGTATCTGGGAGAAGTGGAGCGTGCACGTCTGCCTCTATTGAGGCAGACCGCGGGCAAGGTGTCAGTGCCACCCTTTGGGTTTGTACTGGATAGACTGTCATTCTGGTCGTATAACCGGATTGCTTATGCTACACCGCTGGTGGAAGTGCCGGCACTGTACCAACTAGCCACAGCGCTGCAGCTGGAGTTGAGGGCGGCAGGGTTTCTGTTTGAAAATTATGCGTTTAATCCGCATGTCACATTGATACGTCAGGTCGGACATGTTTTGGAATCGCAAGCCATTGCACCCATCACGTGGCAGGTAGACGCGTTTGTGCTGGTGGACTCGGTCACGACTGATCAAGGGGCGCGCTACCAGATACTTCAGAAGTGGCCGTTGCGGCCTGTTGGCCATTAGCTGGCATCGTTTTTATGACGAATTCGTCAAGTATTTTTTAACAGATAAGTGCTGAAACAGCATTCTTGATGCGCTAGAGTAAAACGCTGTATTGAGTTCATGGCTTGCTGGAAGATTGAGCCGCAGCTGGCGATAATGCCGCAGGTGCTACAGCAGGCGCGGCCACTTGATGCATATTGCTTATCCCCTGCTCAATAAAGTTCTCAATCGGCTTCAGCATCCCGGGCAGCGCCAATGCCAATACTAAAAACCCGATACTTAAGGTGATAGGAAAGCCGATACCGAATAAATTAAGCTGTGGTGCAGTCCTGGTCAGTATTCCCAGTGCCATGTTAGTAATCAGCAATGCAGCCACCACCGGCAAGGCCAGCAGCAGGCCTGCACTGAAAATCGTTTCGCCCCACAACGCAATTTTCATCGGGTTGATTCCACTCCCGCCAATTGCGATTGGCATGGTGATGAAGCTATTGGCCATGGCGGTCACGATCATCAAATGGCCATCCAGGCTTAAAAAAATGAGCATGGCGAGAAGAATCAAAAACTGGTTCACCGCGGTGCTCTGGCCTTGTGACTGCGGATCAAAAAAAGTAGCAAAACCCAGGCCCATCGACATGCCGATCAACTGCCCAGCCAAATCAACCGCCGCAAAGACCAGCCGCATGCTGAAACCAATTGCCAGCCCGATGACAAGCTGCTGCACCAAAATCAGCAGGCCTTGAAACGAAAATATCTCGAACTGCGGCAAAGGCGGCAGCGTAGGCATCATAATCAAGGTAAACACGATGCCTACGCCGAGTTTGATCCGGTTGGGGATCGTGTTATGGCTGAAGATAGGCGCTGTGGCCATCACGCCCAGCACTCTGGTCAATGGCCAGAGCAGGCTCACAATCCATGTTTGAAGAAGTTCGCTGCTGATTGAAACCATATCAACTTAGAAGCATGTTAATTGGTTAGGTCAATTTGCCATCGACGGAATGCCGGTAAACACCAGATGCATATAATCCACCATGGTGGTGAGCATCCATGGGCCAGCTAACATCAGTGCTACAAACACGCCCACCAGCTTGGGGATAAACGACAATGTGGCTTCGTTGATCTGTGTGGCAGCCTGAAATATGCTGACAACCAGGCCGATGATAAGCACTGTGAGCAATATGGGCGCAGCCACCAGCAACGTGATTTCCATTGCATTCCTGCCTAGAGTCATTACGCTTTCTGGAGTCATTTGATTTTCCTCTACGAAGACAACAAGCTAATAGAAACTTTGCACTAATGAGCCTAACAACAACTGCCAGCCATCGACCAGTACAAATAGCATCAGCTTAAAGGGCAGCGACACAATCGCGGGCGACACCATCATCATCCCCATTGCCATCAACACACTGGCCACCACCATGTCGATAATTAAAAACGGGATGAATATGGCAAAGCCAATCTGGAACGCTGTTTTTAGTTCGCTCGTCATAAAGGCTGGCACCAGAACCCGCAAAGGCACTTGCTCCGGCGTTTCTATTTTTTCAATTTGTGCCATTTTCACGAACAATGCGAGGTCGCTTTCGCGCGTTTGTTTCATCATAAAAGCTTTAAGCGGCTCAGCACCTTTATCCATCGCCTCCTGCATGGTGATTCTGTTCTCTGCAAGCGGCTGGTAGGCATCGGTGTAGATTTTATCTATGACCGGGCTCATCACAAAAAAAGTGAGAAACAAAGCCAAGCCAATCATCACCTGATTGGGTGGCGCGGACTGTGTACCCAGTGCCTGGCGCAATAGCGACAGCACAATAATAATGCGAGTGAATCCTGTCATCATCAGCAGCGCTGCTGGCAAGAAGGTTAAGGATGTCAGCAGGATTAAGGTTTGCAGACTCAAGGTATAATTCTGACCGCCACCCGCCGCTGGCATAGCGTTCACTAGAGGCAAGCCATTCTCGGCAAAAGCGGTAAGTGGCAGCATCAGCACTATCAGCACCAGCATCCATAGGGATCTCAGATTATTCTTGCGCATCTTTTTCTGCCTCTGCTTTTCCTGCCATCTTGTTTCCTGCCATCTTGGCCGTAGATTTCTTTAACCATTGCGCAAAGGATGGCGCTAGTGATTGTGTAAGTGCACCTAAATTTGGGTTAAGCTGATTACCAGCACCTGAAACATTTTCTGATATCTGCAATGAACCGGCCTCCAGGTTGGCAATACCGTTTACCTGCCCGGCAGCTACGCCTACCACGATCCAGCGCCCTGCCACCTCCACCACCACGACACGTTCGCGCGAACCTACACTGACACCGCCCACAACACGCGCCACCGACTGTTTATTGCCGCAGGCGCCCGGCATCATGCGTTTTAATACCCATGTCAGTATCGCCATCACAGCCAATACCACGGCAAGACCCAGCACCATTTTCAACACTCCACCCGTTGGCGATGCAGCAACAGTATCCGCGGCCCACGCGCTGCAACACATGGTATAAAAACTTAAAAACAGCAGATTCAAACGTAGCTTCATGGATAATTTTCTGAATGACTTACTTGTTAATTTTGCGGATACGCTCGGCCGGCGTGATGATATCGGTCAATCGGATACCGAACTTATCGTTCACCACCACGACTTCGCCTTGCGCAATCAGGCATCCGTTCACCAGTACATCCATCGGCTCGCCGGCCATGCCATCCAGCTCAACCACCGAACCTTGTGCCAACTGCAGCAAATTCTTGATGGCGATTTTGGTGCGCCCCAACTCAACCGTAAGCTGCACTGGAATATCCAGAATAAAATCAATGTCGTTTTGAGTTTCATTCAGTTTGTTTTTTGGCGTAAACTCCGAAAACACCTGAGCCTGTTCAACATTGCTGGTCTGCAACACAGAGGATTCTGCGGCTGACTGCGCGCTCCAGTCATTTTCCATCGCCTCTTCAACCACCTCTTCTACAGCGTCAGTCGCCATAAGGTTCTCCTTTAATATATTCAGTTGAGTTAGATCTTAAAAGCTTCTCTACGCGCAGTGCGTATTGGCCGTTGAATAATCCGTATTTGCAAAGCATCACCGGGATGCCATCCACTTGCCCTTCAATCTCCTCAGCAATATTAAGCGGAATGACATCTCCCACTTTCATGTTCAGCACCTCGCCTAGCTGCATTGAGGCCTTGGCCAGATCAGCCACAATCTCGATTTCCGCAGCCTGTACCTGCTGTGTCATCAGCTTTACCCAACGCTTGTCCGCGCCTAGCATCTCACCTTGTGATGATGATGCCAGTGTGTCGCGGATTGGTTCCAGCATCGAATAGGGAAAACAGAAATGCATCTCGCCATTTGCCGGACCCAACTCGACATTAAACGTAATCACTGCCACCGCCTCATTCGGCGTTGCAATATTGGCAAACTGGGTATTGATCTCGGAGCGTACATATTCGAACTGCACGGGATACACTGGCTCCCACGACTTTGAATAAGTTTCGAACACGATATTCAGAATGCGCTGGATAATGCGCTGTTCTGTCTGTGTGAATTCACGTCCTTCTGCGCGGGTATGGAAACGGCCGTCCCCGCCGAACATATTGTCCACCACCAGGAACACCAGGCTAGGATCAAACACCATCAGCGCATTGCCACGCAACGGTTTCATCTGGATTAAATTCAGGTTGGTAGGCACTACCAGATTGCTTATAAAATCGCTGTATTTGACAATACGCACCGTGCCGGCAGAAACCTCAACACTGCGCCGCAAAAAATTGAACAACTCAATACGAACCAGGCGTGCGAATCGTTCATTGATAATCTCAAGCGTAGGCATGCGCCCACGCACGATACGTTCTTGCGTCGCTATGTCATAATCGCGCACAGCAGCCTCATCATCCCCCGCAGGCTTGGCGTCATCACTGTCGCCCTCAACGCCTTTCAGTAGGGCATCGACTTCGTCTTGAGATAAAAATTTATCAGCCATGGCTAAAAAATCTTCTGATTATTGAATCACGAAAGAAGTAAAGAAAACGCCTGTAACCTCTTGGGGCTTGGCATCCGCAGAAAAAGGCTTTTTCACCTCGGCGACGATCTCATCGCTCAACTGCTTCTTACCTTCCATGCTGGAAATGTCGGTTGCCGTCTTGCTCGTCAACAGCATCAGTAAACGGTTACGCACCGCCGGCATCTGCGTCTTCAACATCTCTGCGGCCTCTGGACTAGCAACCTGCATTGAAAGATCCAATTGCAAAAACTTTTCATCCGGGTCGGGCTGCAGGTTCACAGTAAACGTTTCCAGCGTAACAAAGACTGGCGCTTTTGCCGGCTCTTCGTGCTTGACCTCTTTTTTATGATCCGTCTTCTGATGCATAAAATACCAGGCGGCTCCGCCGCCACCGCCAAGCAGCACCAGCGCTGCAGCAATGATGATGATTAATTTCTTTTTGGAAGATGTTGCCGGTGCGGCAGCTGCAGCCTCTTCTGATTTTGGATCTAATGCCATATTTTTACCTTTCCTTATTGGCTGGAGCCTGCGCTACCCGCTGGGCAGTCATCGGCGTTACTGATGGCTCCATTATGAAAAAAAATGGTCTGACAGCAAGCATGGATAAGAAGGGGAAAAAGACGTTAAATTAGAGTTTTCCTTTACAGAGCATTAATGATGCCTGCGAAAACTGAATTGGCACGCGGAAAACCATTATAAAAATTAAGCAGTTAGGCAAAAGTATCCACTAAGCCGTTGCTCACACGAGTCAAAGTGTTCGTAACAGTTGTCTTTTCTGTTTGTGATGCAGTAACGCTATTATCTGGCAGTGAAGAAGCCACTTTATTTTGCATAGCTTGCTGGAACTGCTGCTGCGCCTGTCCGCCGGAACTTACATTGGCCTGACCTAACTGAATCCCGGATTCGCTCATTTTCTCACGCAAGTTTGATATGCCGTCCTGCAAGGCCTGCCTCACCTCCGCGTTGTCCGAAATAAATGTCGTATCTGCCTTGTCATTCTGTACGTTAATCACCACCTGCAAAGGGCCAATGTCCGGAGGGTTCAGCGTCAGCGTTGCTGATTGTTCTCCCGCCCCCACCATCCATACCACCTTTTGGCTAATCGCCTGGTCCCAACCTGCTTTTCCCGGATAAACATGGATGGTATTGCTATTTGTAGCCTGCACTGGCAAGCTGGCATTCATTTGCGCCAGTGTAGGTGGGCTTGCAGGTATCGCCATGTTTCTTATTGCCATATCCTTATTGCCTTCTTTAGCAATATCCAGCATCGATTTTGCAGTCACGGATTCATCGCTCGCTACCTGCTTGGTTGCCGACTGCATCACATCTGTCCAGCGGGTTTGCTCTGGAATGGCCTTGGTATTTGTTACCGATAGCACATCCTGAGCTTCATTCCGCCCTGCTGCAGCGGATTTATGCCGCGGCGCTGCACTTTCTGCGGTAATGATTGCTTGTGAAGTGCTGTTGGCAGCAGGCAAACCTGAGTTTTCCGATGCGCTGGCCATGCCGGGATGCGTTACAGGCGTTAACACCACTGGTACCGGAACTGCGGTAGCAATGACGCCCACATCTGTCGTATTGCTTAACGCTTCTTTACCATCGACATTCTCGGCAGCCATTTGTGTTTTATCAGGAATATCAACAACTTGCACAATGGGTGCTGCGCTGATATTTTCCGCAAACTGAACACGCTCACTCGCATTGCTATTATTGTTTTTTTTATCATTGGTGGCGACCACAAACTCGGCATAATCAGCCGCAAGCTTGCTCTTCTGTCCCGCCTCATCGTTCCCTTGTGCGTTTGAAATTTTTGGCGCCGGTTTTTGCTGAGCCAGTTTTTGTTGAGCCAATTCTTGCCGAGCTGAATCTTTCTGGGCTTTCGCCTGCTTATTCAGTAAAGCCTGAAAGGATGCATTAGACTCCGCAGCCATGGTGTTATCAGCACTTGTATTAGTATTGCTTGTCACGCCCATTGACTTTTTTAACGCCGTTGTTTGTGTCATTTGTAATGTTAAATTTTGCATATTGTCCAACTCCAGGAATTAACCACTACTGATTTCAAAATGCTTCTTTCAAAACACTTCGGCCATTCACCCTATCAATCATTTATAAATGTCTGGTCCTGCTGGTGCGCGTAGCAAATTCGTCCATCATCTTCTGATCCTTTTTTTGCTCGATTTTATGTGCACGCTTATCCGAGCGCTGTGACAGCACCTCATAAGACAGTTTCTTACGCTGGCTTTCCTGCCACAATTCGCGCTGTACTTTCACCTGCTGCTTTGTAAATTCAACCACTTCCTGCTGGCCCATCACCGCCTGGTCCAGCTTGGTAAAAAAATTCTGGAAATTCCGGTACGTTTCTGCACTCACGCCAGTTTCCAAAAGATGATTGAGGTTCTTGAGATAATCCTGCCGGTATTCGGTTAGCATGCGCTGCTTGTTCTGCGCCTCTTCCGCAACCTTCATGGTATGCGCCAAAGCCTCAGCCGCCAGATCCACTTCCTTGGCGGCCATCTCCTTTAATGTCTTCAATATACCGGCTGAATGTGCTGCCATATCATCTCAATCTTTTTAATTTTTATGCGGTTTAGTTCTGTATCGTTTCATCAAGCACATGCGCCAGATGATGGATGCTCTCATTCACTCCTGCCCGTTCCGAAATATCCTGCTGCAAGAATGCGTTAATACTTTCGTGTTTGGCAATCGCCAGATCAAGCACAGCATCACTGCCTGCTTCATAAGCCCCGACATTAATCAGATCCACACTGCGCATATAACGTGAATTCAGTTGCTTGAGCTTGCGTGCCAGTTTCTGGTGCTCCGCGCTGGTGATATTGTGCATGGCGCGGCTGATCGACTGCTCTATATCAATCGCAGGATAATGTCCGCTTTCGGCCAGGCTGCGGTTGAGTACGATATGCCCGTCAAGAATGGCGCGTGCTGCATCGGCAATGGGATCCTGCTGGTCATCGCCCTCGGTCAGCACGGTATAGAATGCCGTAATTGAACCTTCACCTGGTTTGCCATTACCCACGCGCTCTACCAGTGCCGGCAGCTTGGCAAACACGGAGGGCGGATAACCCTTGGTAGCGGGCGGTTCGCCAATTGCCAGTGCAATCTCGCGTTGCGCCATGGCGAAGCGGGTCAATGAATCCATGATCAGCAGCACATTTTTGCCCTGATTGCGGAAATTCTCGGCAATGGTGGTGGCATAATTGGCACCTTGCAGACGCATCAGTGCTGGCGCATCCGCAGGTGCTGCGACCACGACCGAGCGCGCCAGCCCTTCAGGGCCTAGAATCTGTTCGATAAACTCTTTCACTTCACGTCCGCGTTCGCCAATCAACCCCACTACAATCACATCGGCCGTGGTGTAACGCGCCATCATGCCGAGCAGCACACTCTTGCCCACGCCAGAGCCAGCGAATAATCCCATTCTCTGGCCACGGCCAACCGTGAGCATGCTGTTAATCGCCCGCACGCCCACATCAAGCACCTCTTCAATCGGCGCACGCATCAATGGATTCATGGGACGGGCATTCAATGGCGCGCTATGCGAAGTTTCAATCTTGCCCAAATCATCCAGCGGATTACCTGCGCCATCCACCACGCGGCCCAGCAGTTCATTGCCTACCGGCAAATGGCGCGCAATATCGGTAACCCTTCTGCGCGGCGGCTGGCCAAAACGCGGCTTGGGCAAGGCTTTAGCCACCTCCAGGGCAAACACCTTGGCACCCGGCACCACGCCATCGACACTGCTCTGGGGCATCAGAAGCAAGCTATCGCCATCGAACCCAACCACTTCAGCCTCCACCCGGCTGCCTTCTGTCAAAGGCACATAGCAGGCACTGCCTATGGGCAATTTAATTCCCACGGCCTCCATCACCAGCCCGGTCAGCTTTGTAATGCGGCCAGCGATTTCTACTGGCTCGACAATGCGTAAAATCTCCCTGCAGTCACGCATCTGATCATGCCAGCGCTGTTGATGCAGGTTTTGTGACGGCATGTTTTGCTGGCTCATGGCAACAACCAATCGTTATTTTGCGCCAAAGCTTCGCTGATTCTTTTCCAGCGGACTGCATTGGTGGAATCGATCTGATTGGCACCAGTTTCTACCAGGCAACCACCACGCTCAATACTGCTGTCTTCCTGGATCTGCCAATGCTGGCTGGATATTTCTTCAGCCAGATACTCACGCAACATCTGCGCATCTTCATGATGCACCAGAATTCTGGCCGGTTTCTGGACATAAGGAAGGTAATGGATAGCGTCCATAACCACCGGCAACACCATCGCAGGATCCACGTCCAGCTTGACTTTCAGCATGGCTTTTGCAATATCCAGCGCCAATGACAACACATCATCTGCAATCAGCTCATCTGATTTTTCAAGCGCTTCATTAAAGGCTGTCATCAGCTTCAAAAAGTTCTGTTTATCCTCATAAGCAGCCTCCCTCGCCTTTGCCATGCCGACGGCAAATCCTTCCTGCACGCCTTTGGCATAAGCCTCTTTGCGTACAGCCTCTAAAATCTGCGAAACCGTTTCAGCACTAGCAGCATTTTCTTTCTTTCTCTGTTTATTGCTACCAATACCTTGGTCGCCTTCGGCAAACGATGACATCTGCCATCTTTCGTAAGCAGTTTGCTGTTCTTTGGGGGTAGCCAGATTAGCCATATTGAGCACCTTTATACATATTGATCATCTCCGCCTTTGCCAGCCAGCATGATTTGGCCTTCATCCGCCAGTCTGCGGACGATTTGCAGAATCTGTTTCTGCTGCGCTTCCACTTCCGAAAGTTTGACCGGACCTTTTGCTTCCAGGTCTTCTTTCATCATTTCTGCGGCGCGTGACGACATGTTCTTGAATATCTTCGCGCGTATTTCTTCAGTCGTGCCTTTAAGCGCGACAATCAGCGTTTCTGACTGCACTTCTTTCAGGATGACCTGGATGCCTTTGTCATCGATATCCATGATGTTGTCGAATACAAACATCTGATCCATGATTTTCTGTGCCATCTCGTCATCGTAACTTTTCAGACCTTCCATGACGCTGGCTTCGTTGTCGCCACTCATAAAGTTCATGATATCGGCCGCCACCTTGATGCCACCCATGGTCTGTTTCTTGATGTTCTCGTTGCCTGTCAGCAACTTGCTCATCACGTCATTGAGTTCACGCAGGGCAATGGGCTTAACGCCATCCAGCGTTGCAATACGCAGCATCACATCCTGCCGCAACCGATCGGTAAAATGACCAAGCACGGCTGAGGCCTGGTCTGGCTCCAGATGCACCAGAATAGTCGCAATAATCTGCGGGTGCTCGTTCTGGATAAACTCGGCAACCGTGTGCGCATCCATCCACTTCAAGGTATCAATACCGCTTGACTCCGGTGACTGCAGAATACGGTTAAGCAGGCCGGACGCCTTATCCTCGCCAAGCGCCTTATTCATTACCGAGCGGATGTACTCATCGGAATCAACAGTAAAATCGCTGCTTTGTCCGGCTTCTGTCAGAAATTCCGTTACCACAGTTTCCACCTGCTCCCGGCCTACCGATTTCATCGTTGCCATGGCCTCACCAAGTTTCTGCACTTCTTTTGGGCCGAGAAACTTCATTACTTCGGCAGCTTCATCTTCGCCCAGCGCCAGCATCAACACTGCACTTCTCATTACACCAGTGTCACTCATTTTATTTATCCGTTCCCGTTCGTCCAGTTAGCAACCACGTTCGCAACCATGCGTGGATTCTCTTTTGCCATTTGTTTGGCCGCGACCAGATTCTGATCGAAGGCCGGAGCCGCCAGTTTCGCCTGCTCGCCACTCAGGTTCACGATAGCATCTTCACCATCTGGCGCACTCAGCGATTTAGGAGAAGCTGTCACCAATTTATTCAGCATAGGTTTCAAGGCGCGGGAATAAAGCACGAACAACACCACAATCCCCACAATAAAACGCAGCGCATCTTTGGCGTACTCGATCGTTTCCGGATTTTTCCACAACGGCACTTCAGGCACGATTTCTGCCGGTTCGCCTGCGAATGAGCTATTCACTACCGTCAAAGAATCGCCGCGCTCTTTATTAAAGCCCATGGCCTGCATCGCCAAATCGTTGATCTGCTGCTTCTCGGCAGCGGTCAATGGACGATAGGTCACTTTGCCTTTTTTATCCACAACCGGCATATTGTTTACTACCACCGCAACATTCAGGCGCTTGATGCCGCCCATCGCCTGCTGTACATAGCGTACGGTCTTGTCTACCTCGTAATTGGTCGTCACATTCTTCTGGCTATCTACCGGCACCGCCGCTGTGGCCGTACCCGCTGCTGCTTCTGTTCCCGCAGGCGCTGTGATTGGCGCGGTGGCATTTGCGGGGGGCTGGTTCGATAAGGCGCCTGGCACGCCGGCTGCCACACCGTTGCCATTGCTGCTCAGCGACTCATTGCTCTGTATGCTTCGCACAACCACATCTTCAGGTTTCTGATTAGGCTTATAGGTCTCTGCCGCCTGCTCCAGACTGGAAAAGTCGATTTCTGCACTTGCTTCCGCGCGTACATTCTTGGCGCCAACGATGGGCGTAATGATAGATTCAACACGCTTCGCGATGCTCTGCTGTATGTCATCCACATACTTAAGCTGTGTCGGATCCAGATTATTGGCACCCATTTTTTTGGAAGTATCTGAAAGCAAGTTACCGTTCTGGTCAACCACCGTTACATTAGCTGCGGGCAGATCAGGCACGCTGCTGGCGACCAGATGCACCACGGCACCCACCTGCTGCGCATCTAGGCTGCGGCCAGCGCGCAAATTCAGTAGTACGGAAGCGGTCGGTTTTTGCTGATCTCTTACAAATACGGAAGCCTTAGGGATAGCAAGATGAATTCTCGCCACTTCGACCGCGCCGATCGACTGGATGCTGCGTTCCAGCTCGCCTTCCAGCGCGCGCTGGAAATTGACCTGCTCTACAAATTGAGAAACGCCAAATTTTTGGTTCTCTAAAATCTCAAATCCGATGTTGCCGCCTTTAGGCAGGCCATCTGAGGCTAGTTTCAAACGTGCCTGATGCACTTGGGCAGCAGGAACAAGAATCGCGGTGCCGCTCTCGGAAAATTTATAAGGCACATTCATCTTCTCCAGCGCGGCTACGATGGAGCCGCCGTCTTTATCGGAATAGTTCGAGAACAGCACACGGTAATCCGGCTGCTGGCTCCATAGCCAGAACACGGCCATCACTGCCATCACTGCAGCTACGCCCGCTAATAAAAGCAATTTGTTGCCCATTTGAGAGACAGATCCCATCGCACCTCCACCAGTTAAGACTGCATCAGTTGTTGCCGCCATCACAATTCCTTCATTTGCACCTGCCAAATACTTCAGGTTCAGGGTTTTTATTTAACCGACTACGCTTCAATAATTACCTGCCTGACCTATTAGATACCATTATGCCGATTGCCTGGATTTTCAAATTTAAGAATAGAGCAATTTTCATCGGCCTATTTGAGCCCTCGCGCTGGTCTTGAAGTGTTAAATTAGTCATCAACGGCAATTTGCTCGAATTAACAGTTAATTTAGCGAACCCGCTATGAATGGGTAGCTCTATAAATGTATTCTTGTGGATGTAGTACAAGACGCACGGAACGCAGGAACCGAGATGGTATGAGTACCGCGCAACGCAGTAATACGCCGCAGAAATGTATTTATAGAAGTGCCCATATGTTTTTGAGATGAAATGGAGATAACCCATGAAAGCAGGTGGAATTGATTCAAGCAGAATAGAATCCATGCTTGCACAGCTAAAAGCGGCGGCGCAGCGCCCGCAGAATGATGCTGTCGCTGGATTGGGCTCTTCTGCCGGCATCCAGAATACCCAAAGCTCCTCAAAAGTGAGTTTTTCAGATGCACTGAAAGCGTCACTTGACCAAGTTAACCAAGTTCAGGTGAATGCTGAAACATTAGGCAAAAATTTCGCCATGGGCGATGACAGCGTAAGCCTATCCGACGTGATGATTGCCGGGCAAAAAGCCAACATCTCGTTTCAGGCTACGGTACAGGTACGGAACAAGCTGGTATCTGCCTACCACGACATCATGAATATGCAGGTTTAGTTAGAAAGAATATCCTTCGCCTTCGTTTGGCCTTCCTCCAACCGATACAGCCAAGCCAGAATCTCGGCAATCGCCTGATACAGTGCCGGCGGGATATGATCGTCCAGATCCACTTGCATCAATAATGCCACCAGGTCTTTGGACTCGTGCACAAACACGCCGTTTTC
This sequence comes from Methylotenera sp., assembly GCA_044228245.1. GTDB lineage: Bacteria > Pseudomonadota > Gammaproteobacteria > Burkholderiales > Methylophilaceae > Methylotenera_A. The sequence continues at coordinate 4,732 of JBGAVG010000002.1, read as the reverse complement.
TTTGGCTTTGGCGATGATTTGTTCTGCAATCAGGCCACGACCTTTGGCCACCACTCTTGGCGCATAATCACTGGCGTCGTAGGCCAGTGCAATGGCTTGCTGGCTGGCATTGGGCTTAACAGTCGCTACAGCACCGGACTTGATGTCATGGGGATTATTCATGATGTGTGATGGTCAGCCTATCCAGCTGTTGGCCATTTTTTTCAATCGCCTTGGCCAGATTTAGCTTCTGGCTTTCGAGAGTGTCTATTGTTTGTGCTTGCTCAGCCAGTATACCTATTCGCATACGCCCATCGATAATGCTGAGTCTGGCTGTCACCTTGCCCAGATGCGGCAAATGCAGCGTCATTTCACTCGCGATTGGTCTATCTTCAGCAGATTGTTGCTGGTAAGCGTGCTGGCTGTTATCGGCCTCTTTTTGCTGCAAATAAACATCCCAATCCATATTCTGCCCGGGCCATATTTCGCCATGCCACGACATGCGCTGATTTTCGAGAATGGCCAATTGCTGTGACATCAGGCCTGCAAGTGGCAGATTGGCCTGGTTCTGAGGCTCCTGCCTGATTGTGGCCAAGGCCTGATTGCTTTGTAACAGGTCGCTCAAGTGCGATTCATAAAACAAGCCACTGTTAGTCACCGCGTGTTTTAGATCGCGCGCCACAGCTTGTGCATTGTTAGGCGCATGCGTCACCACTGAAGTGGCCTCAAAACGGGAAGTCACGCCTTCGTTATCTGCTTTTTTAAGAATATGCCCGATAAGCTGCGCGGCTGGGCTGATGTCTGCAGCACTTCCGGCATCCTTGTCTGGCGTGGACAAAAGTAAAAATGTCGGCGTTGGATTTTCGTGTATATACCGCAGCAACAAAGTCTGACCTGGCTGCGCGGCGGAGCCTAGCTCCATCTTCAGGGTGACGCCCTTTACATCTCCGCCTTCTACTTTGACGTTGTATGCGGTCTCTCCCGCTTTTGAGAGCACATGGGCGATATATTCCTGCCCTTTATTGAGTTGTGTGGCCCGGTCGCCAAGCTCCTGCGTAATGCTGCCTATGGTATCCACTGCCAGCACCGGCGAGATTCTGGATAGCGGATTGATGCTGCTTTTAGTGCCTAAGCTGTCGGGCTTGTTGAGCATGATATTTCAACCGGAGTCACTGCGCCTGTAGATTACCGGCCGTAGGCTCGCGTCATTTTCTTGCCTGTCTGGGAGCGATTAATCAGCGAACTCAATTTCGCCATTCTTGGCGAAACCAGATCACGTATCTCACGATCATCCGCAAGAATGCGCTTGATATTCGCCACCTTACGTTCGTGCATGTCGTTTGTAAGCGGCTGTTCATTCTTCAATAACTTCAGTTTTTCAACATGCTCGGCGCAACTGCTCTCCAGTTCCAGCAGCAAATCCCAATCATGTAATTTGGCTGCCATCAACATCTGGTTGGTCAGTTCTGCAATGGTGTCATAGATGGCAATCGTGTTTTTATTTTCCATAGATCAGGCTCCGGCGTAGTTGGCAATAGGATGATTTACTGAAGGCGGCATCTGAGAATCTGCTAAAGGCCTGGCCTGTTGATTGCCAATAGCTTCCCAGGCACCTTTTAAATCTGTTAATAGTTTGATGACCTCATGCACCAGCTCAGGCTGGTTGCGGATATTGGCAATGGCCAATCGGTTGCTCATATAAGCGTACAGACTGTCCAAGCTTGCAGCCACTTCACCGCCCGCCTTTTTATCCAGGCTGAGCCTGAGGCCGCTTTCGATAATCATAATGGCTTTCGACAGCATGGCTCCTTTATTCTGGATGTCTGCATTCTGCATATGCACAATGGCGCCCTGGCATGCAGCGATGGCGCCCTCATAAAGCATAATGATCAGTTTATTCGGACTCGCTGCCAGCACGCCAGTTTCGATGCCGATCTTGGCATACACGTTTACCCCGCTTTGATTCAATCCAAACATCATGTTGTCCTTTACCTGTTATTGGTTATTCGCATTGAGAGATGCAATTTGCTGGGTGAGGAAACTGCTGGTTTTAGACATGCTGGATAACAAGGTATCGAGCTTGGTAAATTGCGCACGATAACGTGCCTCAATTGCAGTCAGCCGCACATTGATTGCCTCGGTCTGTTTATCCAGGCGTGTGATCGAGCTTTGCATGCCTTGTGTTCTAGCCGCCAGGAGCCCGTCATCCTTCAACAGGCTGGTAATGACGCTATCCAGCTGCGCCGCATATCCTATAGTGAAAGTGACCGTGCCGCGCGCACCCAGCGCCCCACCATTCACCTTAATACTCAACCCTTCGCTTGGGTCACCCGTCGCACCGATTAGATTAGTCCCGGCACCCGTTGCCGCAACACCGTTGATGGTGCCGGCAGCGTTGACTAGGCTGGTGCCAAGCTGACTGACCGTTACCGCGTAGGTTCCGGCTTGTGTTTTACTGGTACTGTTTGAGAAGCTGATCAGCGGATCTGTCGCTTTGGCAGAAGTCGCAAACAAAGTCGCAATATCACTAAAGTTTGATGTTACGGCCGATGCCAGCTTGGTTGCATCCAGCGCCAATTTACCATCGCGCTGAAAAGACACACCAACCTGACTCAGTGAATTGATAGTGCCGCTGCTGGTGATGGTATTCGTCATCACCGTCTTGATCTGGTTAATGACGGACCTCGCTGTGGCATCGCCCAGCAGCACGCCGGATGCCTTACCGGTCTCGTCATATTTAGTCAGGCTGCGCAGAGTGTCATTCAGTTTATTGTAAGCATCAACAAACGCGGTGACCGATTCTTTGATCTTGTCCTGATTCGTCGCCACGCCCAGGTTAACGCTGTTGCTATTGCTTGTTGCCAACAAATTCAGCGTCACACCCTCAATAGCGTCAGTAATGGTATTGCTGGCTTTCACCACGGCAATCCCGTCAATATCCAGGATGGCATTCTTTGCAGCCTGCATTTGTGTCATGTTTTTACCGCTGCCCGCGCTGGCAGTCGGGTCATACGCCAATCGCGACAGCCCGGCAGCATCCATATTATTGGTATCATCATCTGCCACTGAAATTTTGAGGCTATTCACCTCGCCCGTGTCTTTGGAGGTAATCACCAGACGGTTAGTCGTGCCGTCATTCACAATCGTCGCACTTACGCTTGAATTGGACGCATTAATCGCATCGCGCACCCCGGCCAAAGTATTGTTTGAGCTGCCAATGGTAATAGTCACATCGGTTTTACTGGTATTGGGTGTAAAAGAGCTTGGTGTCGGCGGAGTAATAACCTCAGGCGTAAAAGTACCAAAAGAAATGGTCAGCGTGCCGGTACCGACAACATCAGAAGTATTGGTAAAACCGTCCATCGCCAGTTTTTGTGGCTTTGCCAGCTGGCTGACGGTTACCGCATAATCACCCAGTGTCGCATTGCCATTGGCTGTCGCAGTAAATACCGCAGGATTGCCGGATGTAGCAGCTTGTGCGTTAAATTTGGCCGGGCTGGAAAGTGCTTTTACCGCAGTCTGGAAGGTAGACAAAGCACTTTTCATTGTGCCATATGCGGAAATTTGAGATTGGTACTCCGTTTTTTGTTTGCTGACAGCGGTTAAGGGTTGTCTTTCGACATTCATTAAACTGGTAACGATAGAATTGACGTCAAGGCCAGATCCGATTCCTGGAGATGAAATAGGCATGTGTATATTCCTTTAATGTTGACTCATCAATAATTACCAGTTGAAATTCTTTTCAGAACATCGTATTTAACCTTTAAGCGGTTTGCCGAATCACCAGGCCTTGCAGCTTATCCAAAGTCCTGGACATGGCCATGACCTCCTCATTGGGGATCTGCCTCAATACTTTTTGTGTTGCCGTATCTACCACTTTAACAATCATGCGTTTGGATTCCTGATCCAGTGAAAACTCGATGGTCTGCAAGGCAGGCGCTACATATTCGTTCAGTTTTTGTACTGCACCCGCAAGCGTGTCTTTATCGACGGGTGCTGCTTGCTTGTTTTCTACTTTATCGACCACTTTTAATCCTGTTAATGCAGATGAACCGGCAGCAACAGGATGCATGCCAGCAGGTTTATTAGCAGAGCCAAGCGCATCTAAAGATGGATTAAACATGATGACCTCCTTAGCAAAAGTCCACAGGATTAACATTAACCCTGTGGAAGTTAGATCAATTTACTTACTTGCGATTAGCCTCTTAATAGTGCCAATACGCCGTTAGGTAATGAGTTGGCTTGCGCTAACATTGCAGTACCTGCTTGTTGCAAGATCTGACCACGTGTCAGGTTGGCTGTTTCTGCTGCAAAGTCGGCATCCATGATGCGAGATTTCGCTGCAGATTGGTTTTCTACTGACACTTGCAAGCTACCGATCACTGATTCAAAACGATTCTGCACAGCACCCAGCGTAGCGCGAGAAGTATTTACACCATCCAATGCCGTATCAATCGCACCCAATGCTGTTGTTGCGTTGGCTGCTGATGTCACATCGCCAGCAATGCTTGATGCCGCAATCACACCGACACTGATCGTATCCGATGCATCAGCACCCACCTGGAACACCTTGGCTGCGCCACCGAATACCGCAGTACCGTTAAATTTGGTTGCTGTACCTAAACGTGTCACTTCCGCTTTCAGCTCCTGGAACTCAGTATCCAGATTGGTACGGTCGCCGGCACTGTTAGTCGCGTTGGCAGACTGCACAGCCAGTTCACGCATACGTTGTAATGCATCGGTTACCTTGCCT
>JBGAVG010000001.1:0-448011 GCA_044228245.1 Methylotenera sp. | reverse complement strand
GAAGCAGGAACCAGTAATCGAGCAATTGCTGCCATTGACCAGTGAACGTTTGGGTACACATCCTACAGAGGAAAAAGCTGAGAAATTGAGTGCGAGCGCTGTGGTGAAGAGTGCAGTTCAAATCGGTGCAGCTAAAGGTCACTGGGATTATATCTATGAGCCTGAAGCGCAGCCTGTGATTGACGAGTTGATGGTACGTTACATCGAATCATTGGTGTATAACGCCGTTTCTGAAAATATGGCTTCAGAACAATCATCACGTATGGTTGCGATGAAGGCTGCTTCTGACAACGCGAAGAACGTGATTGCGGAATTGAAACTGGTCTATAACAAAGCGCGTCAGGCAGCGATTACCAAAGAGATTTCAGAGATCGTTGGTGGTGCGGCGGCGGTTGCATAAGGCGTGATAGACACAAGAATTTAATTAAATCTGACTAAAAGAAGTTAGGAAACAAAATGGCAAAAGCAAATCAAGTAAACGTAGGTAAAGTGGTGCAATGTATTGGCGCGGTGGTTGACGTTGAGTTTCCACGTGATCAAATGCCAAAAGTATTTGAAGCGTTGATTATTGATGACGCATCAAGCCAGGCGGAAGCTGGTTTGACATTGGAAGTGCAACAGCAATTAGGCGACGGCATTGTACGTACGATTGCCATGGGCTCATCTGATGGTCTGGCACGTGGCACAGCATTCAAATCAACAGGCACGCAAATTCAAGTGCCAGTAGGTACAGGTACATTGGGTCGTATTATGGACGTGTTGGGTCGCCCAATCGATGAGGCTGGTCCTATCGATTCTGACGAGCGCCGCTCGATTCACCAAAAAGCACCAACCTTTGAAGAGTTATCTCCATCTGTTGACCTGTTAGAAACCGGCATTAAAGTGATTGACCTGGTTTGCCCATTCGCTAAGGGTGGTAAAGTGGGTCTGTTCGGTGGTGCGGGTGTAGGTAAAACCGTTAACATGCTTGAACTGATTAACAACATCGCTAAGCAACACTCAGGTTTGTCAGTGTTTGCAGGTGTGGGCGAGCGTACTCGTGAAGGTAACGACTTCTACCATGAAATGGCAGAAGCCGGCGTGATTAAGCTGGACGACATGAAAGAATCCAAAGTAGCGATGGTGTTCGGTCAAATGAACGAACCACCAGGCAACCGTTTACGCGTAGCATTGTCAGGCTTGACCATGGCGGAAAAATTCCGCGACGAAGGCCGTGACGTATTGTTCTTCGTGGACAACATCTACCGTTACACATTGGCTGGTACTGAAGTATCTGCGCTGTTAGGCCGTATGCCTTCAGCGGTAGGTTATCAACCTACTCTGGCGGATGAAATGGGCCGTTTGCAAGAGCGTATTACTTCAACTAAAGTGGGTTCGATTACTTCTATCCAGGCGGTTTACGTGCCTGCGGATGACTTGACTGACCCATCACCAGCGACAACATTCCAACACTTGGACTCAACCGTTGTGTTGTCACGTGACATTGCATCTTTGGGTATCTATCCAGCGGTTGACCCACTGGACTCAACCTCACGTCAATTGGACCCACTGATCGTGGGTGAAGAGCACTACTCAGTGGCACGTTCAGTACAAGCGACATTGCAACGCTACAAAGAATTGCGTGACATTATCGCGATTCTGGGTATGGATGAGTTGTCACCAGAAGATAAATTGGCGGTTGGCCGTGCACGTAAAATCCAACGTTTCTTGTCACAACCATTCCACGTGGCTGAAGTGTTTACGGGCGCACCGGGTAAATACGTGCCATTGAAAGAAACAATCAAAGGCTTTAAAGCGATTGTTGCCGGCGAATACGATCACTTGCCAGAGCAGGCTTTCTACATGGTGGGCGGTATTGAAGAGGCTATTGAAAAAGCCAAGACGCTTAACTAAAAGAAACTTAACTAAGTCTACTTAGCTAATTTAGTTAAACGCTTTAAGGAAAAAAAATGGCAAATACTGTTCATATTGATGTAGTCAGTGCAGAGGCAAGCATATTCTCAGGTGAGGCTGAGTTTGTGGTTGCGCCTGCAAGCGCTGGTGAGGTGGGTATCTACCCAAATCATGCGCCAATGATTACGACCATCAAGCCGGGTGCTTTGCGTATCAAGCAAGCCAACGAAGCTGAAGATACCTTGATTTTCATCTCAGGCGGTATGCTGGAAGTACAGCCAGGTGTAGTCACTGTATTGGCTGATACGGCAATTCGTGGCCATGACCTGGATGAAGCAAAAGCAATCGCTGCGAAAGAGGCTGCGGAAGAGGCGTTGAAAAACAGAACTTCAGACATCGATTATGCAACAGCACAAGCTGAATTGTCTGAAGCGCTCGCACAAATCCAAACAATTGAGCGTTTACGCAAAGCTGCGCATTAAGTGTTTTCATACTTATGCAAAGGCAGCCATAGGCTGCCTTTTTTGTTTATACTTTCACTATCAAGTAAATTAAACAGATTATGAATAAACTCAATATTGTCATTCTCGCCGCGGGTAAAGGCACACGCATGCACTCTAACAAGCCCAAGGTGCTGCACCAACTGGCCGGCAAACCGCTCTTACAGCACGTCATTAATTGCGCCAAACAATTAGATCCGTCGAAAATCATTGCGGTTTATGGCTATGGTGGCGAGGCGGTGCCACAAGCATTCGCGCATGAAAATATTACCTGGGTTGAACAAACCGAGCAGTTAGGAACTGGCCATGCCGTGCAGCAAGCCTTGTCGCATCTGGATGCAGACGCCACAACGCTTATTTTGCTGGGGGATGTGCCGCTGCTGAGTGTAGAAAGCTGCAAAAAGCTGCTCGATCAAACTGAGGAATTAGGCCTGCTGACTTTTATAAAGCCGGATCCAACCGGTTATGGCCGTATTATTCGTAACAGTGAAGGTATCGTTACTGCAATTATTGAGCATAAGGATGCTACTTCACAGCAGCGCGAAATTAAAGAAGTGAATACCGGCATTATCGCTGCCGAGAACAGGCATCTGGCAAACTGGTTAAAGCGCCTTACCAACAACAATGCCCAAGGCGAATATTATCTGACAGACATCGTAGCGATGGCAAAACTGGAGGACGAGACAGCGGTGCGCGAAATAGCAGATGACGAATCGTCTTCTGACAGCTGGATTGGCCTGTCTAAAAAAAGGTATACGATTGCAACAGAAATTTCTCAGGATGAAGCCGCTGTGACAGGGGTGAACTGCAAAAAAGACTTGGCTGACCTGGAACGGATATACCAGAAGCGCTACGCCGATAGCTTAATGCAAGCGGGTGTCACGCTGCTGGATCCATTAAGAATCGATGTACGGGGCGAGTTAAGCGCTGGCAAAGATGTAGAAATAGATGTTGGCTGTGTTTTTGAAGGCAAGGTAAGCATTGCTGACAATGTAAAGATTGGCGCCTATTGTGTCATTAAAGATGTCGATATTGCTTCCGGAACAACCATTGCCCCGTTTACACATATTGACCAGGCTAAAATTGGCACTAATAGCCGCATTGGGCCATATGCGCGCATCCGCCCGGGGACTACACTGGCGGCTGAGACGCATATTGGTAATTTTGTCGAGCTTAAAAACGCACAAGTAGATATTGGCAGTAAAATCAATCACTTGAGTTATGTGGGTGATACCACTGTCGGTAAAAATGTGAACATTGGCGCAGGCACGATTACCTGCAATTACGACGGCGCTAATAAATTCAGAACCATTATTGAAGATGATGTATTTGTTGGCTCCGATACGCAATTGATTGCACCTGTTACCATAGGCAAAGGCGCGACTATTGCTGCAGGTTCCACCATTACAAGGGATGCACCTGCTGATCAGCTTACGTTATGCAGAGCAAAAGAACAAAAATCTATCGTGGGCTGGAAACGGCCTGTAAAGATAAAAAAATAAAGCCTTATTCGTCACCCCGCTTTCGCGAAAATGACAGGATAAAATAATTTAAGAAAGAATAAACGTTATGTGTGGCATTGTAGGCGCAGTAGCAAATAGAAACGTCGTTTCAACGCTGATTGAGGGACTGAGCCGTCTGGAATATCGCGGTTATGATTCTGCCGGTGTTGCGGTGTTGAACAGGAACGGCATCGAGCGCGTACGCGCGGTGGGCCGCGTTTCCGCCATGATTGAAAAAGCATTGGATGCGAATCTAAGTGGCCTAGTCGGCATCGGCCATACACGCTGGGCCACGCATGGCGGTGTCACCGAGAGCAACGCGCATCCGCATGTCTCTAAAGGTGAGATTGCAGTGGTGCATAACGGCATCATCGAAAATCATGATGAGCAGCGTGCGCGCTTAAAAGCGCTTGGTTACGAGTTCACCTCGCAAACCGATACTGAAGTGATTGCTCACTTAATTCATTATTACCACAAAGATTTGGCGCTGCTGGCAGCTACACAGAAGGCGGTAGCAGAGCTCACGGGCGCATTTGCCATTAGCGTGATTTCGGTTAAAGAACCAGAACACATGATTACCGCGCGTCTGGGTTGCCCGCTGCTGATAGGCTTGGGCGAAGGTGAGAACTTCATCGCCTCCGATGTTTCTGCGGTGTTATCCGTTACCCGCAAAGTGATTTACCTGGAAGATGGCGATGTGGCGGATATTCGCCGTGATGGCGTGACCATTTATGGCCGCGATAGCGTAGAGGTAACCCGTAAAATCCATATGAGCGACGTGTCGCTCGCCAGCATGGAGCTTGGCCCCTATTCGCACTTCATGCAAAAAGAAATCCACGAGCAGCCACGTGCGCTCACCGATACCATTGAAGCCTTGATTGATAACAACAGTTTCTCTGCCGAGTTGTTTGGCAAGTCCGCCAGCGATGTATTCAAGCAAGTGGACAGTATCTTGATACTGGCTGCAGGCACCAGCTATTATGCTGCGCTCACTGCGAAATACTGGCTGGAGGGCATTGCAAAAATACCCACCAATGTGGAAATCGCCAGTGAATACCGCTATCGCCAATCGGTGCCTAATCCCAAGCAACTGATTGTGACGATTTCGCAATCTGGCGAAACGCTGGATACGATGGAAGCCCTGAAGCATGCAAAATCCTTGGGGCAAAATCTTACCTTGGCGATATGCAACGTGCAGGAAAGCGCCATTCCGCGCGCCTCGCAGCTGGTGTTTTACACGCGCGCCGGGGCTGAGATTGGCGTAGCTTCTACCAAAGCTTTCACTACGCAGTTGGTGGCTTTATTCACTTTGGCTGCGACATTGGCCAAACAGCGTGGTTTATTAAGCGCTACACAGGAGCAGGAGCATCTTGCAGCCTTGCGCCAGCTGGCGGGCAGCGTGCAATTTGCGCTTAATTTAGAGCCGCAAATCCGCGAATGGGCAAAACGCTTTGCCGATAAAGAACACGCCCTATTCCTGGGCCGTGGCGTGCACTACCCTATCGCGCTGGAAGGCGCGCTTAAGCTGAAAGAGATCTCCTACATCCATGCCGAGGCCTACCCCGCAGGCGAGCTTAAACACGGCCCGCTGGCGCTGGTGGATAACAATATGCCAGTGGTGGTGATTGCGCCAAACGATGCGTTGCTGGAGAAGGTAAAATCTAACATGCAAGAAGTTAGAGCGCGCGGCGGCGAGCTATTTGTGTTTGCCGATGCTGACAGCCACTTTACCGCATCAGAAGGCGTGCATGTGATTCGCACCCCGCGTCATGTGGGCGTGCTCTCCCCTATTTTGCATACCATTCCGGTGCAAATGCTGGCTTATCATGCGGCCTTGCTCAAAGGCACGGATGTGGATAAACCGAGGAATTTGGCGAAGAGCGTGACAGTGGAGTAAAGCTTATTACTTTCCTTAATTTGGCCTACGTAGTAGTTGAGATTTAACAGCCAATACTGTCAAAAGTCGTTATTAAACATCAAATATTGATGCCCTGGAAGCCGCATGGATATTGGCTTGCAGGGCATCGTATTTCATGTCTAAGTGCGTTGTGAAACTATCAAAACAACCACCAGCCTGCCCAGGTTGCTGTAACTTGCACAATTAAGCCCGGCAGGACTTTGTCTGAATATCCTTTGCCGCCGCTGATTAACGCGATGACAGCCTTTGAAGTGGAATTGACTGAAAAAGCAACCAGTATCGGTATCACGGCGCTTTCCGGGCTAAGTTTGCCAGCCCCTGCAAGTGATGCAACAGAAATGGTAGCGGCATGTACATCTGCCAAACCTGCCACGCCAGAGGCAACCACAAGCCCAGCCTGACCAAACCACGCTTTTAACGCAGCTGATGTCACCAGCACAACTGCAATGACAGCAGCCAATATCAACGCAGTTTTTACGCTAAACGTTTTGGTGGGTTTATTGATCTCTGTTCCATTTTTATGGAAGGAATTTAATGTCACTGCCAAGCCATATATCGCAACCGAGACCCCGCCAAAAATAAGCGGCCACATCAGTGCGTGTAATGTGGGCGGATGGATTGCCGCGAGCAGCATAGCGAGTTGCAGAATAGTAGCGAGACAGGATAACAATGCCCCCGCCACTGCCGTGCCTATTAAGGCGGGCGCCTCTTTTGCGCGTTCGCCCATTGCACCCACAGTTGCAATGCTGGAAATAAAACCTGATACCAGCCCAACCAGCGGCAGGCCGATGCGCCCGCCTAGCCAGCGTAACGCCAGGTGGCCAAGCGCGCCAATCGCCATCACTAGAATTACGATCAGCCAGAGATTGTGCGGGTTAACGGCCTCGAATGGCCCGATAAATTCATTAGGTACGAGCGGCAAAATAATAAGCGTTGCAGCGGCCAGAATGAGAAAATCATTGAGCTCATCTTTTGTGACCACACCAAGCACAAAGCCGTGAATAGGCTCTTTAGCAGCCAAAAGTATGGCCACACTAACCGCAAGCGCCGCGGCTAAGGCGGCCGCGCTCATGGCCAATCCACCTAAAATCATAGTAAATATCAGGGTGATTTCGGTCGTCAGCCCCGGATCTTGAGTCCGCCTGTTAAAGTAAGCGATAGCTGTAAAAACCATGACACAGAATATGGAAGCGACCAGCAGCCAAAAGTCGACCGCAGTGCTTACTGCCCCAAGTAGAGCTGAAATTGTAAATGTGCGTATCCCTGCGGCCGAACGCTCCGGGCCGGAGCCTTTGCTGCGCTCGCGCTCCGCGCCGATGAGCAGCCCGATACCAAGAGCGACCGCCAGGTTAAGCCAGAGAGTATTATCAATGATCATTATTTTCCCTTAGTGCACCACCGCCATACTTACAATATCATTATCTTACCTTTAGGTGTCTTGTTAGCGCTAAGCACTATTAATTTTAAGACTTAAAGCGGAAATTGAGCCAGTAAATCTGCTTTGTTCTTCAAAGTGATTTGGTTTATGCAGGGCTATTATTACGCTAAATACGTGTTGTATGGGTTGTGTCGTTGCTTAGTGCGAGAGTTGAAAAATGGAAGATCAGGCATTTATCGGGCGCCAGCCCATTATGGATGTAAAACAGCACATCATTGGCTATGAGCTTTTCTTTAGAAATAGTGAAAATGCTCAAAGCGCAGTGTTTGAAGATGATTTTAAGGCATGTTCAACCGTGCTGGTGAACGCTGTCAGCGGAATGGATATGCAGTGGCTGCTGGGCGATAAACTGGCGTTTATCAACGTTAACGAAGAAATGCTGAAGAGTGAACTGCTGGAATTGATGCCCGCCAAGCGCACGGTGCTGGAGATATTAAGAAGCATCGAACCTGGCGATGACGTTTTTGAGCGCTGTCAGGCTTTGCGCAGCCAAGGCTATCAGATCGCTCTAGATAACCCACATTTAAGTTCGGCTTCTCATCCTTTATTGGCGTGTGCAGATTTTGTCAAAATTGATATTCAAAGTATCAGCCCAGCAGAACTCAAGCAGTTGCTTGCCCAATTCAATCCATCAAAAGTGAAAATTGTTGCCGAGAAAGTAGAAACTGAGAAGCAGTTTGAAGCTTGCAAGTCGATGGGCTTTCAGTTTTTTCAGGGATTTTATTTTGCGCGGCCAGAAACATTTACTGCAAAAGTGATCAATGCCTCGTTCGACAGTGTGCTGAATATTCTGAACAAGGTTAATCAGGACGCGGATAATGAGGTCATTGAGGCCGGGTTCAAGCAGGATTCGGCGTTGTCATTCAAGCTGCTACGTTACATTAACTCGGTTGGTTTCGGGCTTTCGTGCGAAGTTCAATCCATCAATCATGCCATGACGATTTTAGGCAGAAACCAGCTTAACCGCTGGCTTACATTGCTGATGGTCACTGCTGGGGAAAATTCCACATCGCCCGCGCTGATGAAAACATCTATCACGCGCGGACGCTTGACCGAGCTATTGGGTGAAGGTTATTTTGAGAAAAAAGATCGCGACAACTTGTTTATCGTCGGCGCGTTTTCGTTGCTGGATGCCATACTGAAAATGCCAATTGATCAGGTGCTTGAAAAAATTCAATTACCGGAAGCAGTGGTTGAAGCGCTGCTAAATCGTGAGGGGATTTATGGCCCTTTCTTACAGTTGACGGAAGCCTGTGAAGACTCTGATGATGCGCGCGTTCTGGAGCTGGCCGAATTGCTACAGCTGGATTCTTCCAAGGTGAATAAATGTCATCTCTCTGCACTGGCCTGGACAGAATCGCTGGGCATTTAGGAAGAGCTCTCTTTAAAAACAATTGGGCTGATGTCAAAACTGCCCGCATCATGACTCACCAGGATTTGACCATCCTGAATGGTGCAGCTGATGTTCATGCTGCGCGATGTAATACCCGCCAGCGCTTGCGTGCTGGGTAAATTGATAACTGTGAGGTTGTTGATTTTTGATAGCGCTTTGCTGTTCTGGCTCCACCACATTTCAGCAACCCTTCCGCCGTAAAGCACCACCACTACTTGTTTTGCTCTGCCGCAGGCTTTGCGAATTTCCTTTTCTGCGGGCAAGCCCACATCTATCCACAACTGTATCGCGCCAGTCAGGTCTTTTTGCCATAAGTCCGGCTCTTCGTCATCACTCAAGCCTTTGCCGAAAATCAGTGCTTCATTAGCATAAAGCGTAAATGCGATGAGCCGCACCATCACACGTTCATCGGTTTCTGATGGGTGTTTAGCCAGCGTAAGGCTGTGCTGCGCGTAATATTGCCTGTCCATATCCGCAATATTCAGGTCAATTTTGTATATAGTTGACTTAAGCGCCATCGCGCGTCTCAAAAGTAGTTTCCATGGCGCATTATACCTACTTAGCAAGGCCGGCCTGCTTTCTGTTAAGCTTTCATTCTTTCAAAAAAAGATAAATTCCATGGCTCAATATGTAATGTCGATGCTCCGCGTGAGCAAAATCGTGCCGCCCAAACGGCAAATCATCAAGGATATTTCATTATCGTTTTTTCCCGGCGCCAAAATTGGTTTGCTGGGTTTGAATGGCTCGGGCAAATCGACCGTGCTGCGTATTATGGCGGGCGTAGATAAAGAGTTTGAAGGCGAAGTGCAGTGGCAGCCTGGTATTTCAATCGGCTATTTGCCCCAGGAGCCACAGTTAGATGCTAACAAGACTGTACGCGAGGAAGTTGAAAGTGGCATGGGTGCGGTGATGGAAGCCAGGCAGAAATTGGAAGAAGTGTATGCGGCCTATGCTGACCCGGACGCAGATTTTGATAAATTGGCAGAAGAACAGGCCAGGTATGAAAATATCATCGCAGCCAGCGGTTCGGATGTGGAGCATCAACTGGAAGTTGCCGCGGATGCGCTGCGTTTACCGCCCTGGGATGCAAAAATCGGCCCATTATCCGGCGGAGAGAAACGTCGCGTGGCCTTGTGTAAATTACTGTTATCTAAACCTGACATGCTGCTGTTGGATGAGCCTACCAACCATCTGGATGCAGAATCCGTGGAATGGCTGGAGCAGTTTTTAGTGCGCTTCCCGGGCACCGTGGTAGCGGTGACGCATGATCGATACTTCCTTGATAACGCAGCAGAGTGGATTTTAGAGCTGGACCGCGGCCATGGTATTCCATGGAAAGGCAATTATTCCAGCTGGCTGGAGCAGAAAGAGGAAAGGCTGAAACAGGAGGAGTCGCAGGAATCTGCAAGGCGCAAGGCACTGCATACCGAGCTGGAATGGGTGCGCCAGAACCCGAAAGCGCGCCAAGCTAAAAGTAAATCCAGAATTGCACGCTATGAAGAACTGGCGAGTGCGGAATACCAAAAACGCAATGAAACACAGGAAATATTTATCCCCGCAGGTGAGCGCCTCGGCGACCAGGTGATTGAGTTTAACGGTGTGAGCAAAGCGTTTAAAGACCGCCTGCTGATTGATGATTTGAGCTTCAGCGTTCCACCGGGCGCGATTGTCGGCATCATCGGCCCGAATGGCGCAGGCAAATCGACACTGTTCAAAATGATTACGGGTAAAGAGCAGCCGGACAGCGGAGAAGTGAAAATTGGCTCAACCGTCAAGCTGGCGTATGTAGACCAAAGCCGTGATGAACTTAGTAGCGATAAAACCGTGTTTGATGAAATTTCTGGCGGCTCGGATATTCTGCAGGTTGGTCGTTATGAAACACCAAGCCGCGCTTACATTGGCCGCTTCAACTTTAAAGGCGGCGACCAGCAAAAAATCGTCGGCCAGCTCTCGGGCGGTGAGCGCGGGCGCTTGCACCTGGCTAAAACGCTGATTTCTGGCGGCAATGTGCTGCTTCTGGATGAGCCTTCCAACGACTTGGATGTTGAAACCTTGCGTGCGCTGGAAGACGCCCTGCTGGAGTTTGCAGGCTGTGTACTGGTGATTTCACATGACCGCTGGTTCCTGGATCGTATCGCCACACACATTTTGGCGGCAGAAGGTGACTCGCATTGGGCGTTCTTTAACGGCAATTATCAGGAATACGAAGCCGATAAGCGCAAACGTTTAGGTGAAGAAGGCGCGAAGCCAAAGCGCATCAGGTACAAACCGATTGCTCGGTAAATGGATTAAAGCCAATCCCAATCCAGGCGCTTTTTATGTGGCGCGTTTTTCATCGCCCAATCCCACAAAAATGGCGGTATAAAGCGCATGAATCTAGCCAGCATGCCCATTTGCCAAGGAATCACACAGAAGCGGCGCTTGTTCTCAACGGCATTGGCGAATTTTTGTGCAAACACGTCGACATCCATTAAAAACGGCATTTTATAGCTGTTAACGTTTGTCATCGGGCTGCGGATATAGCCCGGCGCGATGGTGGTGACGGCTATATTGTCGCGCGCCATTTCTACACGCAGGCTTTCCAGATAACTAATAACGGCGGCTTTGCTGGCGCTATAGGCGCCTGCTCCGGGCAAGCCGCGGATACCCGCCACGCTGGCAATACCCACCAGTTGGCCATGCCCGGCTTGTTTCATCGCGGCGATAAAAGGTTGAAAAGTATGCACCATGCCTAAAACGTTAATATCCATGATGGCTTGAAATGCGGGGATGTCTTCTTTGTGCTCGGTGAGCGTGCCGCGACTGACGCCAGCGTTGGCGATGACAATATCCGGTGCTCCGAAGCGGGCGATAAATTCTTGCGCAGCAGCTTCCAGAGCCGTGCTGTCGCGTACATCCAGCGGGTAAACAGCGCAGGTAATTTGATACTGTGTTTGTAGCTCGCTCGCAAGTTGTTGTAAGTGCTCACTACGCCTGGCAGCTAAACCAATAATAGCTTTATTATCGGGGAAGCGTTTCGCATATTCATGCGCCAATGCGTTGCCTATGCCGCTGGATGCCCCGGTGATAAAGATTTTTTTCATAGCCAATAGTGTAGCGCACTATGTTTTAGAAACAAGAAACCCGCTGATAAATTTCGGCGGGTTAATTAGGGTTATTTGACCTTTTTTGGCAGCGCTACTTTTTTTGGCAAAACTTTGTTTTCAGTTTTTGCCTGATTTACTTTTTTGCGGCTTTGTCCTTGCGTACATTGTCGATAATGTAATCGGCGGTTTTTAACGCTTGTTCGTTGCCGCCACTCATGGTGCTCGAGGTGATGTATTTACCGTCAATCACCAGGCTTGGTACGCCGGTTGCGCCAGAGTTACGAAAAGTGATTGCAGCGCGATTTAAGCTGGTATTGATAGTGAATGATTTGAATGCCTGCTCGACTTTCAGTTTATCCAGCCCACTTTGTTTGGTCACCCAATCAATCGCTGCTTTTTCGTCAGTGGGGTTCAAGGCTTTTTGTTTATGAACAGCCTCAAACAAGGGCGTATGCAATTTCTCGGCAACTCCTAAAGTTTCCATCGCGTAAAAGGCTTTGGCCATTGGCGCCCAGCTTGGGTTAGGCAGGCCAGGCATGCGCTTGAAATAGACATCGCCTGGCAATTTTTTCACCCAGGCGTTTAAGGGCGCTTCCATTTGATAGCAGTGAATGCAGCCATACCAAAAGATCTCCAACACTTCAATTTTGGCCGGATTTTCTGTAGAAATTGGCTGTGCAACAACATCAAACTGCTCGCCTTGTTTGGGGGCGTCTGCGTGGGCTGCATTGCCCATCGTTAACGCGCCGAACGTAAGCATAAAAATCGCAAAAAACTTTTTCATTATTTATTCCTTATTTCTTTGTAAAAAATACTATTGTGAAACCACAGTGCACGCTTACTAACGTCAGTTGACAATTAAAGATGACAACTAATTCCTTTTTACTCGGCCTTTGTCTCGGTGTGTACTTTAATCAGGTCGGTATTAAAGCCATTGGTCGTAAGTTCGCCACGAATCTTGTTGATTTGTGCTATATCGCTTAACGGCCCTACGCGCACACGATGCCAAACGCCTTTTTCCGGAATGGTTGCGGTCTGTACAACCGCTTCAAAACCTTGCAAAGCCAGTTTGGCCTTCATGTTATCCGCATCAGCCTCGCTTGGAAACGCGCCCACCTGCAGGAAATAGCTATCTTTTTTAATTGTTTTTGAATTATTCTTGATTTCCTGCTCGGTTACCGTGCTTTCGGTTTCCGGCAAAATGGTGTAAAAATCAAACTTATTGTCCTGCTTAGTTGCGCTATCAGGACCTTCTTCCTGCGGCAAGGCACTTTCTGCCGCAATATTTTCTTTGGCCAGCTTTTCTGTGTGATTTTCGATAGCCGGCCTGTTGATTTTTTTGTCAGAAAACGGGTTGTCGGTTCCTTTAATAAACATCGTCAGCCCAAGAGACAGGCCAACGCCCAGCAATAAACCTACCAGCAAGCCTGAGAAAAATGGACTGCCTTTACTCCGGCTGGTTTTTTGTTGGGTAGGTTTGTAATCTCTGCTCATATTTCGTCCTTGCTTTACATTTTTTGCGGCGCGCTCACACCCAGCAAATTCAGGCCGTTTTTTAGCACTTGCTGTGTTGCGGCAATTAACGCTAAACGAGCCAGTTTGGTTGGCGCATCATCCACTAAAAATTTTGTGTCATTGTAATAGCTATGCAAATCACTTGCACATTCTTTTAAGTAATTGGCAATAGTGTGCGGCGCCAGATCTGTGGCGGCTGTGTTCACAACTTCAGGATACTCGCTCAAACGCTGCATCAATTTTGCCTCGTTTGGCATGTTGAGCGGGCTTAAGTTCACCGATTTTAAGCTGGATACATCACCGCCCCACTGAGTTAATACGCTGCAAATACGCGCGTGGGCATACTGAATGTAATACACCGGGTTGTCATTCGTTTGCGCGCGCGCCAGGTCAATATCAAACACTAACTGCGAATCGGCACGTCTTGCAGCAAGGAAATAACGCGTGGCATCGCAGCCAACTTCATCGATTAAATCGCGCAAAGTTACATAGCTGCCTGCACGCTTCGAGAGTTTAACCTCTTCGCCGCTGCGCATGACGGTGACCATCTGGTGCAGCACGTAATCGGGCCAGCCTTTTGGAATGCCCATATCAAGCGCCTGCAAGCCGGCACGGACGCGGGTAATGGTGCTGTGGTGATCGGCGCCCTGCTCGTTAATCACACGGACAAAGCCGCGTTCCCATTTTTCTGCGTGGTAAGCGACATCTGGCACAAAATATGTGTAACCGCCCTCACTTTTACGCATGACGCGGTCTTTATCGTCGCCAAAATCTGTGGTTTTAAGCCAAAGTGCATTATTCTGCTCGTAAGTGTGGCCGCTGTTGATCAACGCCTGCACGGTTTGCTCAACCTTGCCTTCTGCATAAAGCGCGCTTTCCAGTGAAAACGCGTCAAATTTAATTTGAAACGCTTTCAAGTCTAAGTCCTGCTCGTGGCGTAAATACGCAACAGCAAAGGCACGCATGGATTCCAGATCGTTTATGTCGCCACTGGCTGTCACCTCAACGTCGTCTGCGACAACGGTGTGTTTGGTTAAATAGGCTGCCGCAATGTCATTGATATATTCGCCGCGGTATCCATTTTCTGGAAAGCTCGCGTGGCCGGTCGAAATGCCTTTGCAGCGCGCCAGCACAGAAACAGTGAGATTATCAATTTGTGCGCCTGCGTCGTTGTAATAAAACTCGCGCGTAACATCCCAGCCAGTGGCTTCTAATAAGCGCGCCAGGCAATCACCTACTGCCGCACCTCGGCCATGACCGACGTGGAGTGGACCTGTGGGGTTGGCAGAGACAAATTCCACCTGAACTTTTTTGCCTTTACCGCTATTGTTGCGCCCGAATTGAGCACCTTGCTGCAAAATATCGGTTACAACAGTTTGTTTAGATTGCGCGTTTAAAAAGAAATTGATAAAGCCGGCACCCGCAATTTCTACTTTTGCGATATATTCGCTTTGAGGCAGCGCTTTGATTAAACTTGTAGCAATCTCGCGGGGATTTTGCCGCAATGGTTTGGCGAGCATCATAGCCAGGTTGGTAGCAAAATCGCCATGTTCTGCAGATTTTGGGCGCTCTAGTACAATGTTTGTTTGTGAGACATCTGCACCCAAGTGATTAGCGGCGCGAACGAGTAAATCGGTAATGTGAGCTTTCAAAATAATCGTCAATATTACAAAAGCAGTATTTTAACCTAAGCAGGCATCAGACTCACCTATAACTTTTTTATGTCACGAAATTTATCTCAGGCCATTTTCAATATTGCGCTCGACGTACCGCTGAATCGTACATTCGATTATCTTAGCGGCGGTTTTGTTGCGCATATTGGTAACCGTGTTGTGGTGCCGTTTGCGGGTAGAAATTTGGTGGGTGTAGTGTTGGAAGTTAAACAAACTTCAGATTATCCAATCGAAAAATTAAAGTCGGTCAGCCATGTATTTGAAGATGTGGTGTTTGATAATGATACTTTCAAATTGCTGAAATTTTGTGCTGATTATTATCATTATCCGCTCGGGCAGGCGCTAATTTCTTCACTGCCATTGCGTTTGCGCCAGCTTAAGCCGGCAGTTTCGCGCAAAGCGTTTGCCTATTCATTACATCCAAATGCGGATATTAGCCAAATCTCTGCAAAAAAAGTGCTTTTACACCGAATTGTAGCTGCCCTGCAGAGCTCGCCGGTATTGGCCTCTGGCGACCTTGCTTTTGTCTCTTCTGGATGGCGAAAAGCGATTTTAGAACTCAAAAATCTAGGCATAGTAGATGAGCAAGAAGTTGTAGCGGTAAAGGCATCATTGCCAACATCATCTGTCGAGCCGCAACTCAATGATGAGCAAAATCATGCGATAGAAAGCGTGTTAGCACTTACTCACCAGTTTAAACCGTGGCTACTACATGGCATTACCGGTAGCGGTAAAACCGAAGTTTATATTCAGATTTTACAAAAAATATTAAGTGAGAAGAATGCGCAGGCACTGGTACTGGTGCCGGAAATCAATTTAACGCCGCAGCTGGAGGCGCGCTTCAGAAGCCGCTTATCGCAACATCCTTTAATTACGCTGCACAGTAATTTAAGCGAGAGTGAGCGCTTACAAAACTGGCAAGCGGCCAGCACGGGTGCAGCCAAAATTGTGATTGGCACACGCCTGAGCGTGTTTACGCCGATGCCGCATCTGAAATTAATCGTGATGGATGAAGAGCATGATAGCTCTTACAAGCAGCAGGATGGCATGCGTTATCACGCACGCGATGTAGCGATGGTGCGCGCCAAGCAACTGAATATCCCCATTGTGTTGGGCAGTGCGACGCCGTCACTGGAAACTTGGTTTAACGCAACAAGCGGCCATAATGCCCAAAAGCAGCAATATGGCTTGCTAAGCCTTAACCAGCGTGCAGTTGAAAATGCGGCGTTGCCCAATATTTTTTGTATTGATACCGCAAAATCGCCCACGGAAAATGGTTTATCGCCAATATTAGTCAATGCCATGCGCGAGCGTTTATCGCGTGGCGAGCAGAGTCTGCTGTTTATCAATCGGCGTGGTTATGCCCCGGTGCTGCATTGCAATGCCTGCCAGTGGGTTGCGCCCTGTATGCGCTGTTCGGCGCGGATGGTCGTACATTTAAGCCAAAAACGGCTTAAGTGCCATCATTGCGGGCATGAGCAAAAAATCCCCCTGCAATGCCCTAGCTGTGGCAATGCGGATTTGCATCCGGCCGGACAAGCCACGCAGCGTTTAGAACAAGCCTTGCAAAACCTGTTTCCAACAGCGCGTATCGCGCGCGTCGACCGCGACAGCATGCGCAGCAAGGACGCGCTTACGGATATATTAACCAAAGTGCACAACCAAGAAATCGATATCTTGGTAGGTACGCAGATGCTGGCCAAAGGCCATGACTTTCCGCATCTCACTTTGGTTGGTGTGATTGATACCGATAGCGCCTTATATAGCCCGGATTTTCGTGCCAGCGAACGATTATTTGCACAATTGATGCAGGTTTCTGGCCGCGCGGGGCGTGCCGAAAAGGCGGGCGAAGTGTTGATACAAACCGCTTTTCCGCAACATGCCTTATTCCATGCGCTACGCAGTCAGGATTACGTGAGTTTTGCCAACGAATTATTGCAAGAACGCCAAGTGATGCAGTTTCCACCCGCGAGCTATTTTGCATTGCTGCGGGCCGAGGCGAATGATTTTAGCCAAGTACAGCAATTTTTAAGTAAAGCGGGGAATCTGGCGCGTGAATTACTTACAAATCATTTAAAGCATGAGGTGATGATTTACGACCCGGTTCGCCCGCAGATGGAGCGTTTGAAAGGTATGGAGCGCGGGCAACTATTGCTGCAAGCTAATAGCCGTGGAGCTTTGCAGCGGCTGTTAAGGGTTTGGATGCCACAATGCCGCGAATTGCCAATTGCTGCAAAAATTCGTTGGAGCCTGGATATTGACCCTTTAGAATTTTAAGATTGTTTTGTTGCGCTACCTGCACCAAGCTTAAAAAGACAGTAAAATGGAGTTTTAGCTGAATGCAGACAAATTGCGGCTGTAGTTCAATGGTAGAACGCCAGCTTCCCAAGCTCGATACGCGGGTTCGATTCCCGTCAGCC
Organism: Methylotenera sp.; assembly: GCA_044228245.1. Lineage (GTDB taxonomy): Bacteria > Pseudomonadota > Gammaproteobacteria > Burkholderiales > Methylophilaceae > Methylotenera_A. The sequence goes on along the minus strand of JBGAVG010000001.1, from coordinate 430,673 downwards.
GCTCCAAGAAAGCAATTGTAGAAAGAATAGCATGACACCAACACCGCCAACCGTACTCACCTTTGCTGCCACTGACCCTAGTGGCGGCGCGGGTTTGCAGGCCGACATTCTGGCATTGGCCAGCATTGGCTGCCATCCGCTTTCTGTGGTGACAGGCATTACCGTGCAAGATACGGTGGGGGTCGAGAGCGTGATGGCGCTTGATGCCGATTGGGTGAATGAGCAGGCGCGCACGATTTTAGAAGATGTGCAGGTTTCAGCATTTAAACTCGGGCTGCTGGGCAGTATAGAAAACGTGGCCGTCATTGCTGAAATTATGGCTGATTACCCGGATGTGCCCTTGCTGATAGACCCGATTTTAACTTCGGGCCGTGGTGACGAACTGGCTAACGAGGAAATGCAAGCCGCCATGTGCGATTTGCTGTTTCCGCAAGCCACGCTGATTACGCCTAATAGCCTGGAAGCGCGTCGTTTGGGGTTTTATGATGAGAGCGAAGAGATCCAGCACACCTCGCTGGATGAAGCGGCCATGCGTTTGCTGGGAATGGGCGCAGAATACGTGCTGATTACAGGTACGCACGAGCGCTCAACAGATGTCGTGAATTCACTCTATGGTGCGCACCCTTCGGGTGCCAGTGGTCTCATTAAATCTTACCATTGGGAACGGCTGGCTGGCAGCTATCATGGCTCCGGCTGTACGCTTACCAGCGCGATAGCCGCTTGCCTGGCGCATGGTTTAAGTATGGAAGAAGCAGTTCAGGAAGCGCAGGAATATACCTGGCAAACGCTTAAAAACGCCTTCAGGCCGGGCATGGGGCAGTTTATACCTGATCGCTTTTTTTGGGCGCGTGACGATAGCGACGTTGATGAACAAGATGACAAAGTCCCATCCATTCAGCATTAGCGGCTTATACGCTATTACCCCAGACGAGTTGGTCACCGGGTTGCTGTGCAGAAAAGTAGAGGCCGCCCTGCAGGGCGGTGTTTCGTTGGTGCAATACCGTAACAAGGCGGCCAATGCCACGTTGCGTCTCAGGCAGGCCAGCGCGCTGTTGGCGTTATGCCGCAGTTATCATGTGCCCATGGTGATTAACGATCATCTGGATTTATGCGCGCAGATTGATGCAGACGGTTTGCATTTGGGCATGACCGATTGTGATGTGGGCGCAGCCAGACGTCTGCTTGGCGCCAATAAAATCATTGGCGCATCTTGCTACAATCAGCCTGAATTAGCCATTAAAGCCCAGCAAGCCGGCGCCAGCTACGTGGCGTTTGGGGCGTGCTTCAGCTCATCTACCAAGCCGGATGCGGTGAATGCGTCGCTGGATTTGTTTGCACAGGTGAGGCAGAAAATATCGATTCCGCTGGTGGCGATTGGCGGTATCACGCTGGAAAACGCCTCAAGTGCATTAAAAGCAGGCGCCGATGCCATTGCGGTGGTAGGCGCGCTGTTTAACGCAAACGATATTATGGAAACCAGTCAGCAATTTACACATTTATTCAAAACAACATCTATTTAATTCAGCCAACATCATGACTTCTCAAAACCAAATCCTGTTTGAAAAATCCCAGCAACTCATTCCGGGCGGCGTCAATTCGCCGGTGCGTGCGTTCCGCAGCGTAGGCGGCACGCCAATCTTCTTCAAAAAGGGCCTGGGATCCAGATTGTGGGATGCCGATGGCAAAGAATATATCGATTACATCAACTCATGGGGGCCGATGATTGTCGGCCACGCGCACCCGGATGTGATTGCAGCCGTGCAGGCGGTCGCCGCCAATAGCTTATCGTTTGGCGCGCCGACTGGGCTAGAGCTGGAGATGGCGGAAGTGATCAACAAGCTTGTGCCAAGCATGGAGCAAGTGCGGTTGGTCAGCAGCGGCACTGAGGCGACCATGAGTGCCATCCGCGTGGCGCGCGGGCTTACTGGCCGCAATAAAATCGTGAAGTTTGAAGGCTGCTACCATGGTCACTCCGATGCGTTACTGGTGAAAGCAGGTTCGGGTTTGCTGACATTTAATGATTCAAATTCCAAGGGGGTTCCAAGCTCGGCGGGTGTGCCAGCAGAAGTAGTGGCGGATACGCTCACGCTGGAATATAACAATACACAGTCGCTCCAAGATTTATTCAGCCAGATTGGCGACCAGATTGCCTGCGTGATTATCGAGCCGGTGGTCGGCAATATGAATCTGATTGTGCCGCATAAGGAATTCTTAACAACATTGCGCGAGCTTTGTACCCAGCATGGCGCGGTATTGATTTTTGATGAAGTGATGACTGGCTTCCGCGTGGCTTTGGGCGGCGCACAGGCGCTGTATAACATCAAGCCGGACATGACGACACTAGGCAAGGTCATTGGCGGCGGTTTGCCAGTGGGCGCATTTGGCGGCCGCAAGGACATCATGAGCTGCCTCGCGCCCCTAGGGCCGGTCTATCAGGCGGGCACGCTGTCGGGCAACCCGGTGGCGGTGACTGCGGGGTTAACCACGCTCAGATTGATACAGGAAAAAGGCTTTCACGAGAAACTCACTGCACAAACAAAAAAACTGATGGATGGTTTGATGCAAGCAGCCAAGGACGCGGGCGTGACCTTTAGTGCACAAAGTGTTGGCGGCATGTTCGGGTTGTATTTTATGGACAGGTGCCCTGCTTCTTTTGCCGAGATGATGCAATCGGACAAGGAGGCTTTTAACAAGTTTTTCCACAGCATGCTGGATAGCGGCGTTTATCTTGGCCCGTCTGCGTTTGAGGCCGGGTTTGTTTCAGCCGCGCATACAGATGAAGATATTGCGTTTACGATTGAAGCTGCGAAAAAAGCATTCTCTGCGATTTGAGGTATTATTTTGCCCTATGTGATTGATAGCAAGACGTTTTAACGGTATTATTGAAGGTTCCGCTAAATGTTTTGAAATTAATTTACTTTAAAATAACATAAGATCACCAGGCAATGAATATGTCAGTCGTGCAAGTTAAAAAATTTAAGGGACAGACCCCGGAAAATCAGGGTTTATATAACAAACGTAACGAAAAAGATGCCTGCGGCGTAGGTTTTGTAGCACACATCAAAGGTAAAAAAAGTCACGAAATTGTTCAGCAGGGTCTAACGCTTTTAACCAACCTGACGCACCGTGGTGCTACCGGTTATGACCCGAAACTGGGTGATGGTGCCGGTTTGCTTATACAAATGCCCGATGCATTTATGCGCCGTGAAGCAGCCAAGCTCAATATCAGCTTGCCAGAGGCCGGTAAATACGCGGTTGGTAATTTGTTCTTGCCGCAGGACGCCAAAAACCGTGCCGCCTGTGAGGCGTTGATTGCCAAAATCATTTCAGAAGAAAATCAAACGCTGCTCGGCTGGCGCGATGTGCCGGTGGATAATAGTAATATCGCCCAAGCCGCACGCGATGTAGAGCCATGCATGCGTCAGGTGTTTATTGGCAGTAATGCGGCAGACCAAACCACTTTCGAGCGCAAATGTTTTGTGATTCGCAAACGCGTGGAACACGCCGTGAATGCGCTAAACTTGAATGACAACGCTGCGTTTTACGTGCCTTCGCTTTCTAGCAGAACAATCGTTTACAAGGGCATGTTGTTGGCCAATGAAGTGGGTGTTTACTACCGCGATTTGGCTGATGAAAGCGTGGTTTCAGCACTTGCATTGGTGCATCAGCGTTTTTCTACCAACACCTTCCCTGCGTGGGACTTGGCGCATCCTTTCCGCATGATTGCGCATAATGGTGAAATCAATACCGTGCAGGGCAACGTTAACTGGATGGCAGCGCGTCATGAGACCATGAAATCAGCGGTGATTGGCGAAGATTTGGATAAGCTCTGGCCGTTAATTGCCGAGGGTCAATCGGACTCTGCCTGTTTTGATAATTGCCTGGAGTTGCTGGTTGCAGGTGGTTACAGCCTGCCGCATGCCATGATGATGCTGATTCCAGAAGCCTGGAATAACAATGCATTGATGGATGACGAGCGCCGTGCCTTTTACGAATATCACGCCGCCTTGATGGAGCCGTGGGATGGACCCGCCGCTGTGGCATTTACCGACGGCAATATGATTGGCGCAACGCTGGATCGCAATGGTCTGCGCCCTGCCCGTTATTTAGTGACGGATGACGATGTGGTAATGATGGCGTCAGAAATGGGTGTGCTGACGTTCCCGCAGGAAAAAATCGTTAAAAAATGGCGTTTACAGCCTGGCAAAATGCTGCTGATAGACACGCAGCAAGGCCGCATTATTGATGATGCGGAAGTAAAAAGTGAGTTGGCTGCTGCCAAGCCATATAAAGCCTGGATCGAGCAATCGCGCTATTTCTTGGGCGATCTGCCAAAAGAAAATGCCGAGCTGGAAATGGCGGAAAGTTTGCTGGATACGCAGCAGGCATTTGGTTACAGCCAGGAAGATATTAAGTTTGTATTGCAGCCAATGATTGCCAATGGCGAAGAAGGCGCCGGCTCAATGGGCAACGATGCGGCTTTGCCGGTGTTGTCCAATAAGGCAAAGCTGCTTTACAACTATTTCAAGCAGCTGTTTGCGCAAGTGACCAACCCGCCGATTGACCCGATTCGTGAAGAGCTGGTGATGTCGCTGGTGACGTTTATTGGTCCTAAACCTAATCTGCTAGGCGTGGATGAAACTAATCCGCCATTGCGCCTGGAGGCCAGTCAGCCTGTTTTAACATTATCAGAATTAGAGCAGCTGAAAAATATTGGCACTTCAACTAAAGGCCAGTTCAAATCGCTGGTGCTGGATATTACCTACGATGCGCAGCAAGGCAAAGCAGGCATGGCGAATGCCATTGCCAATTTAAACAAAGCTGCAGAAAAAGCAGTGCAGGATGGCTTTAATGTATTGATTCTGTCAGACAGGGCCATCTCGAAAAGCCGCATCGCTATCCCGGCATTGCTGGCATGTTCAGCCACCCATGAGTTTTTAGTAAAAACCGGGTTAAGAACCAGCACTGGCTTGGTGGTAGACACAGGTTCGGCACGAGAGGTGCATCACTTTGCCTTGCTGGCAGGTTACGGGGCAGAGGCGGTTTGCCCATGGCTGGCATTCGAGACGATTGGCCATCTGGCAAGTGATCATTATGTTGCCAGCAAAAACTTCGTTAAAGCCATCGGTAAAGGCTTGTACAAAGTCATGTCAAAAATGGGTATTTCCACATACCAATCGTATTGCGGCGCCCAGATTTTTGAAGCCATTGGCTTGAATTCAGCCTTTATCAGCAAATATTTCACAGGTACGGCCACACAGATCGAAGGCATTGGTCTGGATGAAGTGGCAGAAGAAACGCTGCGTTTGCATAATCTGGCTTTTGGTAACGACCCGGTATTAATGACTCAGCTGGATGCAGGTGGTGAGTATGCCTTCCGTGTACGCGGCGAAGCGCATATGTGGACGCCGGATACCATCGCCAAGTTGCAAAACGCCACGCGCACCAACAAATTTGATACTTACAAAGAGTATGCCAAACTGATTAACGATCAGACGCGCCATTATAAAACTTTGCGCGGTTTGTTTGAGATTAAACCTGCAGGCGCCCCGATTGCTTTGGATCAGGTAGAGCCTGCTAAAGACATCGTGAAACGCTTTGCAACCGGTGCAATGTCATTGGGTTCTATCTCAACCGAAGCGCACGCGACCTTGGCCATCGCCATGAACCGCATCGGTGGTAAATCCAATACAGGCGAGGGCGGCGAGGATGCTAAACGCTTTATTCCTGTGACCGCGGATACCACAATGGCGGCGGTGATAGGCAGCGATCTGGTTGAAACGAACATTGCGCTAAAAGCCGGCGATTCGATGCGTTCACGCATCAAGCAGGTGGCCTCAGGCCGCTTCGGAGTGACCGCAGATTATTTAGCTTCTGCTGACCAAATTCAAATCAAAATGGCCCAGGGCGCAAAACCAGGTGAAGGCGGCCAGTTGCCCGGTCATAAGGTGAGTCCGTATATTGCCAAGTTGCGTTTCAGCGTGCCGGGAGTTGGCTTGATTTCACCACCACCGCACCATGATATTTATTCGATTGAGGATTTGGCGCAGCTGATTCACGACCTGAAAAACGCTAATCCAAAAGCGTCCATTTCAGTGAAACTGGTTTCTGAGACAGGGGTGGGTACTGTAGCCGCAGGTGTGGCTAAAGCGAAATCCGACCATATTGTCATTGCAGGCCATGATGGCGGTACAGGTGCATCACCTATTTCGTCCATTAAGCATGCCGGCACGCCATGGGAATTAGGTCTGGCAGAAACGCAGCAGACTTTAGTGCTGAATCAGCTGCGTGGCCGCGTCGTCGTGCAAGTTGATGGCCAAATGAAAACAGGCCGCGACGTATTGATTGGTGCGCTACTGGGGGCAGATGAGTTTGGCTTCGCCACGGCGCCGCTGGTGGTAGAGGGCTGCATCATGATGCGTAAATGCCATCTCAATACCTGCCCGGTGGGCGTAGCCACGCAAGACCCCGTATTGCGTAAGAAATTCACAGGCCAGCCAGAGCATGTGGTGAATTTCTTCTTCTTCATTGCGGAAGAGGTGCGCGAGCTGATGGCCAGCATGGGCATTGCCAGGTTTGATGATTTGATTGGACGCAGTGATTTGCTGGATATGAAAGCCGGTATCGACCACTGGAAAATCCACGGTTTGGATTTCAGCAAAATTTTCCATCAGCCCGACATGCCGGCCAGCGTCTCACGCAAAAATAATGACATACAAGACCATGGTTTGGTGAATGCGCTGGATAACAAGCTCATTGAGTTGGCAAAACCTGCACTGGAAAAAGGCGAGAAAGTGATAATTGATTTGCCGATCACCAATACCAACCGCACGGTTGGTACCATGCTCTCCAATCAGGTAGCGGTGCGTTATGGCAACGCTGGCTTGGCGGATGACACAATTCATGTGAATTTTGCTGGTACGTCAGGCCAGAGTTTTGCTGCCTTCTTAGCCAAAGGCATTACGTTTGACTTGACCGGCGAGGGCAATGATTACGTGGGCAAGGGCTTATGCGGCGGCCGCATTATCATCAAACCGCCAGCCGCATTCAGAGGCATTCCGCATGAAAACATCATCATCGGCAATACTGTGATGTATGGCGCAACCACCGGCGAAGCTTATTTCAACGGTGTGGCAGGCGAGCGTTTTTGCGTGCGTAACTCGGGCGCCAGCGCGGTGGTAGAGGGCGTAGGCAACCATGGATGTGAATACATGACGGGTGGAACGGTGGTGGTGCTGGGCATCACAGGGCAGAACTTTGCGGCAGGCATGAGCGGTGGCGTGGCTTATGTGTACGATGAGGATGGCCTGTTTGCAAAACGCTGCAATATGAATATGGTGTCACTGGAAAAAGTGCTGCATATGGATCATATAGCGGCAGATGCAGTGCATCACCTTGATCAGCCTGATGAGGTGACGCTGCTATCGCTAATTAAAAAACATATCAATTACACTAATAGTGAGCGTGCCAGGGCCATTCTCGCTGATTGGGACAATGCACGTGGCAAGTTCGTGAAGGTGATGCCAAACGAATATAAACGCGCATTGATTGAACTTGCTGAAGATAAAGTATTGGTGGCTGCATAATGGGTAAAGCAACGGGTTTCATGGAGTTCGAACGTCTTTCTGAGGCAAACTTGCCAGTTCAGGAGCGTGTTAAAAACTACAAAGAGTTTGTATTGCATTTGACGGATGATCAGGCCAAACAGCAGGGTGCGCGCTGTATGGATTGCGGCATTCCGTTTTGTACCACGGGCTGCCCGATTAACAACATCATTCCGGACTGGAATGATTTGGTGTACCGTCAGGATTGGCGCGGCGCAATCGACGTGCTGCACTCTACCAATAACTTCCCCGAGTTTACAGGCCGCATCTGTCCGGCACCCTGTGAAGCAGCCTGTACTTTGAATATCAATAACGATGCAGTTGGCATTAAATCGATAGAGCATGCCATCATTGATAAAGCTTGGGAAAACGACTGGGTAACCCCGCAAATCAATCCCAATAAAACCGGTAAAAAAGTAGCGATTGTGGGCTCTGGCCCTGCCGGGCTGGCTGCAGCACAACAACTTGCACGTGCTGGTCACAGCGTGACCGTGCTTGAGAAAAACGACCGTATCGGCGGCTTGCTGCGTTATGGCATTCCAGATTTCAAAATGGAGAAATTCCACATTGACCGCCGTATGAAGCAGATGCAGGCAGAAGGCGTGGAATTTAAGGTGAATCAGTACGTAGGTCAAAATGTGCATGCGGATGATTTGCTCAGCCAGTATGATGCGGTTATTCTGGCGGGCGGCGCAGAGCAGCCGCGTGATCTGCCGGTGCCCGGTCGTGAACTTGATGGCGTGATGTTTGCAATGGATTTTTTACCGGCGCAAAATAAGGTGGTTGCAGGTGACTCTGTGCCCAATCAAGTCAAAGCAACCAACAAACACGTGGTGGTGATTGGCGGCGGAGATACCGGCTCGGATTGTGTAGGCACGTCAAACCGTCATGGCGCTTTAAGCGTTACGCAATTTGAACTGATGCCGCGTCCGCCAGAAAAAGAAAATAAAGAACTGGTTTGGCCGAACTGGCCACTCAAGCTGCGCACTTCCAGCAGCCACGAGGAAGGCGCCAACCGCGACTGGTCTGTGACGACCAAGGAGCTTATCGGTGAAAACGGCAAAGTGACTGCATTAAAAGGTGCGCGCGTGGAATGGAAAGACGGAAAAATGTGTGAGATCCCGGGCTCCGAGTTCACGATAAAGGCAGATTTGGTATTGCTGGCCATGGGCTTTGTTTCGCCAGTGCAAAAATTGCTTGATGCGTTTGGCGTCGAAAAAGACCAGCGTGGTAATGCTAAAGCAACGACCGATGGCGATGGTTGCTATAAAACCAGCAAAGAAAAGGTATTTGCAGCAGGTGACGTGCGGCGTGGGCAGTCATTAGTTGTTTGGGCGATTCGTGAAGGCCGCCAGGCAGCGCGTGCCGTCGATGAATATTTAATGGGCGCATCCACACTACCTCGTTAATGCTAATCTGAAACAAAAAACTAAGGATGCAAAAATAAGTTATTTTGCATCCTTTTTTATTAGGTAAATAAAATGACCCAACTGAAAAACGACACTTTCCTGCGCGCGCTCATGCGTCAGCCCACGGACTACACGCCAGTGTGGATGATGCGTCAGGCCGGGCGCTATTTACCGGAGTATCGTGCAAGCCGTAAAACCGCAGGCAGTTTTTTGCAGTTGTGCAAAAGTCCAGATTTTGCGACCGAGGTGACCATTCAGCCGCTGGATCGCTACCCCCTTCTGGATGCTTCTATTTTATTTTCAGATATTCTTACCGTGCCGGATGCGATGGGGCTCGGCTTGTATTTTGAGGAAGGCGAAGGCCCAAAATTTGAGCGTACGGCATCGGACGAAGCCAGCATCAAGGCACTTGCAGTGCCAGATATGGCCAAGCTGCAATATGTGTTTGATGCTGTGAGCAGCATTCGCAAAGCCTTGAATGGACGTGTGCCATTGATTGGTTTTTCAGGCAGCCCCTGGACGCTTGCGACGTATATGGTGGAAGGCAAAGGCGGTACGGACTTTCTCAACACCAAGAGGCTCATGTATGCGCGTCCTGAGCTATTGCATCATATTCTGGATGTGAACGCACAAACCATTATTCAGTACCTCAATGCGCAGATTGCTGCCGGAGCACAGGCTGTGATGATTTTTGATTCCTGGGGTGGCGCACTCTCGCACAATGCCTATATTGAGTTTTCGCTTAATTATATGCAAAAAATCGTGAATGGCCTGACCAAAGAAGCTGAAGGCCGCAAAGTGCCAAGCATCGTCTTTACCAAAGGCGGCGCGCTCTGGCTGGAAGCACAAGCCGAAATCGGCGCAGATGCGCTAGGTCTGGATTGGGCGGTGGATATAGGCCAGGCACGCAAGCGCGTGGGTGATAAAGTGGCATTGCAGGGCAATATGGATCCGGCGATTTTGCTTTCAACGCCCGAAGCCATCGAGAAAGAAGTTGCCAGTATTTTGGCAAGTTATGGCCATGGCCATGGACATGTGTTCAACCTGGGTCACGGCATTACACAGTGGACAGCGCCTGAAAACGCAGCGTGTATGATTGATGCTGTAAGAACGCTAAGCGCTCAATATCATCGCTAACTTTGTTTCATTAGGGCATGCTGCGTTTCAGTGAAGACTAACCTTCAGGTTATGTCGTAACTAAAATGCGGGCGTGTGCTAATTAATAGCATCAAATAAATTTCTAATAAAAAAGCCCGAATATTCGGGCTTTTTTATTATTTCAGCGACATGCGTTTCATGGTGTCATCTTTATCGATGAATTTATGTTTGAGTGCGCCGATAATGTGCACGATAACCACCACCACCAAGGTTATCGCAATTATCTCGTGAACTTCTTTGAACAGTTCGCGCAAGTCTTTGTTATCTAGGCCATCAATCAAATCGATACCAAACCACACTACACCATATTTACTGTTAATCGCCATCATAAGACCGCTTAACGGCATGGCGACCATGAGTAGATAAAGCAGGTGATGTGCGCCGGTGGCGAGTTTTCTCTCCCACGCCTTAAGTGAAGGTAGCATGGGTGGCGGGCGGTGTGTGATGCGCCAGAATACGCGAAACAAAATAAGTGCAAACAACGTTACACCGATGGATTTATGCAGATTAAAATAAAATGTTCTGGGGCTGGCTGCCTCAGCGAGATTCCATGTGTAAATGCCTAGGTCAAATAAGTCGAAAGCTGATTGTTTGGCTGCATCTTTAGGAATATCGTGCATGTACCAGCCAACACCAAGCATGATAAAAATGCCTAGTGCGATGAGTCCATGCAAAATAATGGCCGTTTTAGTGTAACGTGTTGATGCCTGATTCATAGTATAGTTTCCAAGGTAAGAGAATAGCTATGTGACACGGGTCACGGTAAATTGTTGCACGCAAAGGCAGTATTCTAATTGGTAAGTTAAGCTAAAGGAAAGAATCATGCGAATTCTAATGATAATCATGAGCATGTTTGCACTGATGGGCTGCGCACATGGCCAGGCGGGACAAGATGCATTTACTGTCGAGAACGCGGGCGATGGTATTTATGTGCATCACGGCGTACATTTGGATATTGATGAGGGTTATCAGGGCGACATCTGCAATGCGAGTTTTGTCGTCGGCAGCAAAGGCGTGGCGGTGATAGATACCGGGGGCAGCCTGAAAGTGGGCAAACAGCTGCGCGAGGCTATTCGCAAAGTGACACCGCTGCCGGTGTTGTATGTCATCAATACACACGTGCACCCGGATCACATCTATGGCAACGCGGCTTTTCTTGCAGATAAACCACAGTTTATTGGGCATGACAAACTGGCTACTGCCATGGAGCTACGCCGCGAACAATACGCCAAACTGAATGCCAGATTGCTGGGTGAAGATGCCAAGGGCAGTGAGCTGGTTAAACCTACGGTGAGCGTTAAAACTACATTGGAGCTGGATTTGGGCGACAGAAAACTCATGCTGACAGCGCACCCAGTTGCACATACGAACACCGATGTTTCGGTGATGGAAAGCAAAGCAAGCACTTTATTTGCCGGCGATCTGTTGTTTATCGAACGCACGCCTGTGCTGGAAGGCGACATCAAGGGCCTGATTGCTGAAATCGAGAAGCTGAAAAGCAGTCCTGCAAAGCAAGTTGTACCAGGCCATGGGCCGGTGACCAAAGACTGGATTAAGGCACTTGATGATGCGCAACACTATTTGAATGTGCTGTTAACGGATATTCGCGCCAGCATCAAAAAAGGTGAGAGTATGGAATCTGCGATGAGTAGCGCCGCTGCAAGTGAAAAGGGCAAATGGAAATTATTTGATATTGCCAACAGGCGCAATGTGAATACGATTTACCCGGCACTTGAGTGGGAATAGGAAAGCGGCTTGCCGCCGGCTTTCCTGACGTACGGATTACTTCTTTTTAAGATTATCCAGGCTGCATGCGGTGACAGGATTTAGATACAGCATCAGCAAGCCGCCCGAAATCGCAAGATACTGTAGTACAGGCAATTTAAGCAGGAAGGAAATAATGATGGCATAAACGGCCATGAATATTGCAAAAAGTTTGGTCTTGAAGCCAAAAAACAATGCCAAGCCACCAGCTAACTGCACCAGAATAATCAATGGCGCAAAAATACCGGGTAAACCCAGACTACCCAAGCCCATCTGATACTCTTGGTAACCGCTAGGGTTGGTAAAGAAACCGTAAATGAGCATTACAACCTGCAGTAAAAAAATCTGCGCGAGCAAAATACGCGCAAGTGTTGATAAATAACGTTGCATAACTAACCTTATGAATAGAGTTGACCAAAAATAATAGCCTGCATAATGCACCGAACCCGTTGAATCTGCAAGCGCATCTAAAACAATGCCACAATTATCCGAAGTTAACATCAGACATGTCAATTGGCACGAAGCTGAAAATCTTTTGCGGGAAGTAAGAACGCAAGTGTTTATTCAGGAACAGCATGTGCCGGTTGATCTGGAATGGGATGGCTTGGACGAAACTGCCAGCCATTTGCTGGCAATGTTTGAAAACCAGCCCATTGCCTGCGCGAGAATTGTTGACTATAAGATAATCGGCCGCATGGCTGTACTCAAGCACTGGCGCGGCATCTGGCTGGGAACGGCGCTGTTGCTAGAGGCGATTAAAATTTGCAAACAACAAGGCAGTAAGACAATTTCATTATCTGCGCAAACGCACGCGATCGATTTTTACAGCATGGCGGGGTTCAAGGTGGTAAGCGATGAATATATGGATGCCAATATTCCGCACGTAGATATGCAGCTGGCGCTTGCAGATTAAGTTTAAGGATTAAATTGATACTAGCGCCAAGCATTTGGTAAAATAACATTTTAATTATTGAGAATCCCAAGAGAATATTATGTCAAAAATCATTTTCAAAGCTGGCGAAGCAACTGTATTTTCAGAAGGTAAAGACGTTACTGCTGCAATGCCGGAAATTTTAATCGGCTCAGTCGATGGCCCTGTTGGTCAAGCATTTGCCAACTTGATGGCGCAAAGCAAAGGCCACACTGCGATGTTTGCCGTGCGTGATATCAACCAACTAGTGCGTCCAGTTTGTATGACAGTGCCAAAAGTAACGCTAAAAGGCAGCACCGATGTAGGTTTGTTTGGTGGCGTGGTACAAGCAGCGACAGCCGATGCGATTCTGGATTGCGTGATTGAAGGCATCATTCCTAAAGACCAAGCGAACGATTTGTGCATCATCAGCCTGGTGTGGATTGATCCAGGCTGTATTCCCTTGGAAAAAGAAGGCAAATTGGACAAAGCCGATATGTACAAAAACAACTACGATGCGACAAAACTTGCGATTAAGCGTGCCTTGAACGACGAGCCAAGCATCGATGAACTGATTGCCAATCGCCATAAAATCAAGCATTGCATGTGGGAAGATTCCTGGGATCAAAAATAGGCATCAAAAGTAAGCAGGGAACAAAAATAACATAACTCTTGCCAAAGTGCCCAAAGGTTTTTACTATAAACCAATAAGATAAAACTTGGAGGGCATATGGCAGAACGTAATGTATGTATGGAAGCGTTCGAACGGCTTTGCGAGGACGTGAATGCGGACAAGAAATCCGCGATTGATGAATCAGACTACTGGCTGTTCGAGTTGGGATTCCGATCAGCAATAGAGGAACTGTTGAGCATCGCGGATACTGGTTCGCAAAGCAGGAAATTTGTATCGCCGCGCTTTCAAATGCTGGCAGATAGAATCCTGCAGTCCCGGATGCATTAATAAAAAAGCAGCTTAGGCTGCTTTTTTCTTTTTTAGATTCAGTAAAATTCTTCTGACCGGGGTGGGAATGGCCGCATGGATTGCCTCATCAAGCCCTATCCATATGGTGTTTGGTGCACTTAGCTGGTTGCCTGTTTGAATCAGCACTGGCTGAATATTCAACTTAAAATGCGTAAAGGTGTGTGTGAACTTGGGCAGCATCTGCGCATTATCCGGCGCGGCATCAGTTTCCGGAAAACTCCATAGCCCACCCCAAATCCCGGTATTGGCGCGCTTCTGCAGCATCACCTCGTTAGCATGGAAATATAACAGCATGGTTGTGCTGCGCTGGGGCAGCGTTTTGCGTGGTTTAGGCGTGGGTAACACCTGCGTTTGCTGCAGTGCATGTGCCTGGCAAGTCGCCCTTACCGGACATGCATCGCATTGAGGGCGTGAACGCACGCATAGTGTAGCGCCCAAATCCATCAGTCCTTGCGTATATGCACCTGCTTCTTCATCAGGATTTTCGCGGCTGGCAATTTGCCACATCTCTTTTTCGATGTTGGGTAAGCCGGGCCAGCCTTGAATCAGAAAATGCCGTGCAAATACACGCTTTACATTGCCATCCAAAATCGGCATCGGCAGGTTAAACGCAAAAGTGGAAACGGCAGCAGCAGTGGAGCGGCCAATGCCAGGCAGGCTTAGAATATCATCGAATTGTGTCGGGAAATTTCCTGAAAACTCATCTACGATTTTTTGTGCAGCATCGTGCAAATTGCGCGCGCGTGAGTAATAGCCAAGTCCGCTCCAGGACTGTAAAACTTCTTCTTGGGTAGCCGCTGCAAGTGCAGCAATGGTAGGAAATCGCCGCATAAATTTAGCATAGTAGCCAATAACGGCGGCCACCTGCGTTTGTTGCAGCATGATTTCAGACACCCAGATGGCGTAAGGGTAGGTGGTATTTTGCCAGGGTAAATCATGGCGGCCATGCAGCTTTTGCCAGGCAATAATCTTGTCAGCAAAAGCTGGCATAGTTAAAATTTGAGCAATTTTTTGAGTTTCTTTTCGGCTTTTTCTTTAGCGATTTCTTCGGCAGACTTTGGCTCCTCAGCAGGCGCTGCGGGCTGTGCTGGCGTAGCCTCGGTACCGGCAGGTGCTGTGGGTGCAGGGGCTTCAGCGGCTTTTTTCTTACCTAACAAACCTTTAAGCGCTTCTGCTTTGTCGCCGCCGCCAATCAAGTCTTTAACGGCAGCCCCCTTTTCTCCCCCTACTTTATCCAGCAGTTTCGATTGTGCCAAGCCAGAAGCGATTGCAGTAAAATCCATGCCATATTTGGGATTTGCGAATGTGCCGCTGATTTTAATGGGAATGGGAATTCCGCTCAGTTCATCAAGGTCCGCACCACCCTGACCTTTAAGTGATTTTACTACCGTAGGTTTTGCGGTGTAGTTGATTTTTTCATTGCCAATGTCAATGTCGCCACGGCTATCGCCTTTGGCCAGGCGCAACACAGGGGCTTTCATGGCCAAATCCTCATTATGTGCAACACCGTTTTTAATATCAAACGTGGCGGTAAGTTCACTAAAGTCGGTTTTCTTGGATTTATCGGCGTCTGCCTCTTTGGTTTTAAACACATTCACTTTATTTTTAAGTTCGCGAATGCTACCCGCAATATCCACGCCCTTTAGCGCGCCGTCTGCCACATTAAGCGAAGCACTGCCCAGTAGCCCTTTTTTAAGCGCGCCTACGCTACTGCCTTGCGTCGTCACGTCAATATTAACGGTGCCGGTGCCGGAAAGCATGTCGTTATTAATGGCATCCACCATCAGCGGCCCGATCGAAACGCCTTTCATGGTTTGCTTAAAGGCGATGTTGGGTGTGGCACGCGCATCTACCTTAAGCATGCCGCTCATGCTGCCTTGATACAAGTTAGCGGCAAATGGCGAAACTGTCACCAGCCCGCTATCCGCTTTAAGTCCGATGTTGACGTTCTGTGTTGTTACATTGGCAAGTTTCAGCCAGCCGATTTTCGCGTCGCCAGACGCGTTAAGCTTTTTTAGCGCACTCAGATCGATCGGCGTGTCGGCAGCGCTTTTTTCGGCCGGCTTGTCACTTTTGGCGATGTATTTATCGGCATCCAATTTATCGACGTTAACGTTAAAGCTGTAAATCGGGTCGTTAAACCTTGTGATGCCAACATCTGCGTGAATTTGGCTGTCATCAACCTTGGCAGCCAGCGGGCTTAAGTGTAACTTCTGGCCGTCTGCTTTTAAGTCGATGCGGATATTGGATGCTTTGGTTTTGCCGTATTTAAGATTGCCAATCCGAATGGAGCCGTCTGCATTCAGGGCTTTAAGCGCGCTTAAATCAAGCGGCTTGTCGGCATCTTTTTTTGCATTTGCATCGGCTATTACATACTTATCGACATCCACGTGATCAATGTCCAGATCAAAGGTGTAAAGCGGTTTTGCGAAATGGCTGATGCCAAAATTGCCTTTAATCCGGCTATCATCCACCTTCACATTCAAACCGCTTAAGGCCAGTTTTTCACCATCCGCCTTTATGCTGACATTCAGGCCTGAAATACGGTATTTGTCATATGCAATGCTGCCTACATTGAGCTTGCCGTCCAGGATCATATTTTTAAGCGCAGACATGTCCGCAGGCTTTTCGTTGGCTTTGGCGGGCGCGTCAGATTTTGCCAGCAGTTTATTTAAATCCAGCTTATCCGCATTCAGGTTAAATTTAATGTTGGGCTTCTTGAAACTGCTAACAGCCACGTCGCCGTTAAGCTTGGTTTCAGCAATATTTAGGTTAAATTTGCTGTTGGCAGTTTCATTCTTAATATCGGCATGAGCGCCTAAATTAAATGTGCCTTTCATGCTGCCATTCGGCAGGCTGGGATCTTTAATGTCCAGATTGCCTGTTAGTTTTGGGATGTCAAATACCAAACTTTCGATGTTGCCGCTAAATGGCGAAGAGAATGTGCCCGTGATGGTGCGCTTGCCTTGCACGGCGGATAAATCGCCCGTAATGCCGCTGCTTTGCAGGGCTTTGGGTGAGCCTTTCATGTCGGCCAATACCATGTTGGCTTTAAAAGTTTCACCTGACTTTTCCTGGCCTAAACTAACTGTTACTTTTTTGCTGCTTACTTCATCTTTCTGGATAGTGAGCGCCGGAGCGTAAAGGTCGATGCTTTGTTTAGCACCATCAAACAAGCCGGAGGCTACAAATTTCAAATCATCCACCAGAAATTCCATCAGCTCCGGCTTGGCGTCTACATCGCCGCTGGCCTTAATATCCATGCTTTTACCGCTCAGCATGTCGCCCACGATATGGCTATCTAAGCCCTTGACTTTAAAGTGCTTGGTTTCCGGGTCTATCAGGAAATTACCTTTAAGGTTGATATTGGCGGCTGTTTCGGGTTTGTTTGAGGTGAGCGTAAAGTTTGTGTCCAAATCAACCGGCTCGGCAAGCGCGATATGGCCGGATTGCATGTTAAATCTGGTGACATTATAAGTCGCGCCGGTGGCCTCATCGGTGTATCGCACTTCAGAGTTGGTGACATTGACACCGTCAATATCAAATTTAATTTTGGTTTCTTCTTCGTCTTTGCTAAGCAAGTCATCAAAATTGGTGGTGCCGTCTTTGTATTTGATGATGTTGGCTTTTGCGCCATCTACATAAACAGTATCTACCACCAGCTCCTTTTTAAGCAAAGGCATTACGGCGAGCGCAACTTTTACGCTGTTGACCGAGGCGAATTCTTTGTCAGACTTGTGTTCTGAGAGAGATAATTTGCCGAGGTCGGCACCGATTTTTGGCCAGAAACTTAGCTTGATGTCACCATCGATATGCAGTGTGCGTTCTTTCTTGTCTTTGACTAATTTAACGATTTCGTCTTTGTAGTCGTTTGGGTTGAATGTGGCAGCAAAATAGCCGGCAATCATCAGTGCCAAAACAATAATGCCGCCAATGCCGTAAAGCGCATATTTGATTATTTTATTCATCGCTGCCTCGCTTAACTTGCTGAAATTTTTTTGAGTCTAGCTTAAGGAAATAGTTTACCAATAATACGCCAGCACTGCCAAACCAAAGACAATGCGATACCAGGCAAACACCGTAAAATCGTGGTTGGCCACGAAGCGAATAAGCATGCGGATGACGAGCAAGGCCGAAACGAACGCGGTGACAAAACCGATAAGGAAAATCGGTAAATCCGCCGTGCTCAAAAATTGATAGCTTTTCAGCAAATCAAACCCGGATGCCGCAAACATGATTGGAATCGCCAAAAAGAACGAAAACTCGGTCGCCGCATGGCGATCTAGGCCTGCCGAAATGCCGCCCAGAATGGTCGCCCCGGCGCGCGATACGCCCGGCACCAGCGATAGTGTCTGTGCGAGGCCGATTTTAAGCGCTTGCAGTGGTGTCATGTCATCCACGGTTTTGGTTTCACCGTGTTCCAGATATTTTTCTATCAGCAAAATCGCAATGCCGCCGACGATAAGGGCACAAGCCACGGTGAACGGTGCGAATAGATAGAGTTTGATCTGCTTATGAAACAGCAGCCCCACAAAAGCCGCCGGAAAGAAAGCTAAAGCCAGATTGATAAAGAACCTGCGCGATGATGCTTGATCACGCAGATGCGTGACTTTATCAATCAGGCGCTGGCGATATTCCCAGCACACCGCTAAAATGGCGCCGAGCTGGATGATGATTTCGAATACATCACGTTTTTCTTTGTTTAAAAAACCGAGCAAATCGCCTGCAATAATAAGATGGCCGGTGCTGCTGATGGGAAGGAACTCGGTTGCGCCTTCCACCAAGCCCATGATGATGGTTTTTATGATTAGAACAATATCCATGGGTGCATTTTATCAGCTTTAGAAGTCATATTTTTGACACAATGAAAAAAGGACGCATTTGCGTCCTCTTGAGTAGTTGAATCGATATTTATTTCAGCATGCCCAAAACAGTGCTTAGCAAATTACCTGAGTCGGCCTCTACCTGGCCGTTTGGCGTCATTTTGTCAATGACTGTCGGTAAGTGTTCGGCGATTTGCGCGCTTAATGTTTCGGGTGAAATGCCGAATTTCGCCGCCATGCCAGCAATTGCATCGCTACCCAAAACGCTGGAAAGCTGCTCAGCAGAAATGGGCATATTTTCGCCTTTACCCACCCAGGAGGCTGCCTGTTCAGCTAAGCCGCCTTCCTTAAACTTGTCCAGAATTCCCGTTAAACCGCCATTTTGATTAAACATGTCCAAGGCAATTTGCGCCATACCACCCTGCTCTCCACCTAATTTTCCAAGCAGTGATCCTGCGATGCTGTCTAATAAACCCATATGATTTCCTTATTATTAATCAATTAAAAGAACGCTTAATTATTAAAAGCGTTCGTCCGTCCGCAGATAACGCCACTGCCCTACGGGAAGTTTACCTAGAGTAACACTTCCAATACGAATGCGCTTTAGCCCGATTACATGTAGGCCCACCATTTCGCACATGCGGCGAATCTGGCGTTTTTTGCCCTCACGCAGCACAAAGCGCAATTGGTCTTCGTTTTGCCAGGATACCTTGGCCGGTTTGAGTTTTACGCCATCCAGGCTCAGGCCAAAATTGAGGCGCTTCAGGTCGGCATCGCTAAGCTCGCCCTGCACTCTCACCAGATACTCTTTTTCAACACTGGAATCTTCACCAATTAAATGGCGTGCAATTCTGCCATCCTGAGTGAGTACTAACATGCCCGTAGAGTCAATATCCAAGCGGCCTGCAGGAGCAAGGTTGCGTAACATGCCGCGGTGAAATTGCTTGGGATTCTTCTTGTGCAACTCAGGGTCATCCGGCCATTGGTTATCCGGGTGCACCAGTACAATCGCAGGCTGGTAGCCATCCTCTGCCTGCCCGCTTACATAGCCCACGGGTTTATGCAAAATAATCGTTACATTTTCCGCTTGGTGCTCTGTGGCATAGCCGCTAATCACAATCTCGGCATCCGGCTTAATGCGCGTACCTAATTTGTCGATAATTACGCCGTCCACCTTCACCCAGCCGTTCACAATCCACTCGTCTGCTTCGCGGCGCGAGCACAAACCGCGCTCCGCCATCACTTTAGAGAGCCTGGGCAAATCATCATTCACTGGTGTGGATTTATACGCCGCTTTTGCTGCTGCGCCATATTGCGGTGTAGTAGCTGCATCATATCCATCGCGCATCTTGCCACCACGGCGCGGCGTTTGGCGATATTGCGGCTCGTTTTTGTCAGGGCGCGGTGCGTTGCGCGTATCAGCACCGGCAGGTTTTGGTTGCTTGGGCGCCGAATGCGCCTCTGCATCGCGCGGCTTGCCATCAAAGCGATGATTGCGCTGGCTGGCTTTTGCAGGCTGAACAGACTCGGTTTTTTCAGCGACAATTTTTTTTGGAGGCGCAACGCTACGGTCACGTTTGGCGGGGTTAGCGCGTCGCACAGGTTTGCTCTGCTGTGTGCTCGAGTCTTCACTTTTTTTGGTGAGTTTTAGGGTGGTCAAAATTTGGCTAACACGTTTTGGGTAATGCAGTCATTTTAACAAAATTATGCGACAAGCCCTTAATTATTCATAATTAAGCATGCCATAGGTATTTGCAGCTATAAATACGATTTAATTGATTACTTTAGCTTAGCCTGCTAGTGTTACATGCATAAGTTATTAATAGCCCCCGTGTTATATGAACGGGGTCAAGTTGTTAACTCGAGGAATAAAAATGGATGCTCCAGTATTAACCGGTGATTCGCGAGTTGCTGTCCTAGTGGACTGTGACAACACTACTCCTGAAATTTTGGAATTTGCTTTACGTGTTGTTGCACAGTTCGGCCGTGTTGTTCTGCGCCGTGGTTACGGCAACCACAGTACATTAGCCAACAAATGGCAAGAAGCACTCGTTAGACTGGCTTTCACACCCTGCCTACAATATCAATACGCATCTGGAAAGAATACAGCCGATATTGCCTTGGCACTAGACGCCATTGAAGCGATGTTTGACCAGCGAGCAGAAAATTTTTGCTTGGTTACGAGCGATTCCGATTTCGCTTACTTATGTCGCAAGTTGCGAGAGCGCGGTGCTAATGTCTGCATCGTCGGTGAAACGAAGACTCCAGAAGCCTTACGCAATGCCAGTGACCAATTCTTTGAATGGCATCCTGCTGACGCGAGCGCAGATGACGTTGAACAACCCGATTCAAAGACAGCTCCCGCGAAACCGGAAGATATAAAGCCTCAGAGCAAACCTACGGTGAAGCGCCGCCCCAAGTTCATCATAGAAGCTGTGTCACTACTTACTGGTGACACATCGGAAGGAAAAATTGGACTTGGCCCTCTAGGACAATATCTTAAGCGCACTGACCCTGGATTCAGTCCAAAAACTTATGGGCATTCAGGCCTTCTTGATATGCTCAAAACCTATGACCTTTTGACTCTCAAAAAAGAAAGTGGAGGCCAGTACAGTGTAGGCCTGAATTCAAAAGATGGAAATAATATGTTAAATTCAGGGCAGTAACAGTTAGGCTTCCCAGTGCACAGATTCATCATCTCTGGCACGTTCTAAGAGATTGAGAACGATATTATCCAGCTCTCAATTTTGTCTGATCTAGTGAACCATACAAGGCACGAACCCAATAAAAAAGCCAGCTCAGCTGGCTTTTTTATTGGGTGAAAACATCTAAAAGTGATTAAACTTTTTGATACACTTCACTGCCTTTTTTCACAAACTCAATCGCTTTTTCCTGCATGCCTTTTTGCAGTGCCTCTTTTTCATCCACGCCCAGTTTGTCCGCATAGTCGCGCACATCCTGCGTGATTTTCATCGAGCAGAAATGCGGGCCGCACATTGAGCAGAAATGCGCTTGTTTTGCGCCTTCTTGCGGCAGGGTTTCATCGTGGAATTCTTTGGCTTTTTCTGGATCCAGGCCAAGATTAAACTGGTCTTCCCAACGGAACTCAAAGCGCGCTTTAGATAATGCATTGTCGCGAATTTGCGCGCCCGGATGACCTTTAGCCAAATCTGCTGCATGGGCGGCGATTTTGTAGGTGATGATGCCAACGCGCACGTCTTCTTTGTCTGGCAAGCCTAAATGCTCTTTCGGCGTTACGTAACACAGCATCGCGCAGCCGTACCAGCCTATCATCGCCGCGCCGATGCCTGATGTAATATGGTCGTAGCCCGGGGCGATATCAGTGGTTAAAGGGCCGAGTGTATAGAAAGGCGCTTCGCCGCAGTGTTCAAGCTGCAGGTCCATGTTCTCTTTAATGAGGTGCATCGGCACATGGCCGGGGCCTTCGATCATGCATTGCACGTCGTGCTTCCAGGCGATTTGCGTGAGCTCGCCTAAAGTTTTCAATTCGGCAAATTGTGCTTCATCATTCGCATCGTAAATCGAGCCGGGGCGTAAGCCATCGCCAAGTGAGAAGCTCACGTCATACGCTTTCATGATTTCGCAAATGTCTTCAAAATGTTCGTACAGGAAACTTTCTTTATGATGCGCCAGGCACCATTTCGCCATAATCGAGCCGCCGCGTGACACAATGCCTGTCATGCGCTTTGCGGTCATGGGGATGTAAGCCAGGCGCACACCAGCGTGGATGGTAAAGTAGTCCACGCCCTGCTCTGCCTGCTCGATCAAAGTGTCGCGGAAGATTTCCCAAGTGAGGTCTTCAGCTTTGCCATCCACTTTTTCTAGTGCCTGGTAGATAGGCACTGTGCCAATAGGCACAGGTGAATTGCGGATGATCCACTCGCGGGTTTCGTGGATGTTTTTGCCGGTGGAAAGATCCATCACGGTATCGCCACCCCAGCGCGTGCCCCACACCATTTTTTCCACTTCTTCGCTGATTGAGGAGCCTAGTGCTGAGTTGCCGATATTGGCGTTGATTTTCACCAGGAAATTACGGCCAATGATCATCGGCTCAATTTCTGGGTGGTTGATGTTGGCAGGGATAATGGCACGGCCGCGGGCGACCTCATCGCGCACGAATTCTGGCGTAATGACTTTTGGAATACTTGCACCGAAATCCTGGCCTTTATGCTGCGTTTGCAGCAGTTCGCTCATGTTCTCGCGGCGCTGATTTTCGCGGATGGCAATGAATTCCATCTCAGGCGTAATGATGCCTTTGCGGGCATAATGCATCTGGCTCACGTTCATGCCCGCTTTGGCACGCAGCGGTTTGCGCGTGAGGTTAAAGCGCATTGCGGCGAGTTCAGGGTCGGTTTTACGCTGCTGACCGAACTCCGAGCTTGGGCCGTCCAGCTGCTCTACATCATTGCGCTCAGCGATCCAGCCAGCGCGCAGCGCAGGCAAGCCGTTACGAATGTCGATTTTTACGTCAGGGTCGGTATAAGGCCCGGAAGTGTCGTATACCACGACTGGCGGATTTTTTTCTGCGCCAAACGCAGATGGAGTATCGCTCAGGCTGATTTCACGAAATGGCACGCGAAGGTCTGGCCGCGAACCTTCGATATAAATTTTGCGTGATTTGGCAAAAGGTTTGGTTGCGCCTTCGTCTACAGAAGCGTCTGCGCTAACAAATTTGGTGAGGTTTTTATCAATGGCATTCATGGGTTGCATCCTTGCAGTGTAAACGTAGGATGCAGATTATCTGCATTCCCTACGGCGGCATGACCCGCATCAGGTTCAAAGGGTGATTCTCACTGTTTTATAAGAAAAAACGCTTGATAAAACAGACCCCTAGCAATATGTTGAATTTACGCGAAAACGGCTTAAAAGGCAAGAAACCATTTTGAGGGATACACTAAATGCAGGCTTTAAAAATCGTAAAATTTTAGGCATTTTTGATAAAAAATGTTATAAATACATTAATTACACAAATACGGCATAGGGTTAATTATGGTACTTATTGCAATTTATTACGCATTAGCTATTGCAGTACTTACGCTTCATTTCACAGGCCATCTTGAGCGCTGGAATATGGAGTGGCTGGTGTTTGTGTTTGCTTTGACTGTTTTTCCGGCTGTGCTTTATTTATAGCTAATCTCGTTTGGCAAACGGCGCAGCAAGCGCCGTTTGTTTTTTCAGGCCCATATTCACTGCTTTTGGCAGCACACCATTCAGCCAGGCGAAAAATGATTGCGGCTGCCCGATAAAGACTTCCTGTTTTTCTTTTTCCAATGCGTTAACGACGATCTGTGCGACATCCTCCGGTGCATCCATTTGATTTCCAGATTTTTCCCACATGGCAATTGTTTTCTTATCATTCATCGGCGTTTTAATTCCGCGTGGTGCAACGTAAGTCACGCCGATATTGGTATCAACAAGCTCACGACGTAAGGCTTGAGAAAAGCCATGCACCGCGAATTTGCTGGCGCAGTAGGTCGAAAAGTGCGGGAAGCCAAGCGAGCCGAAGATGGAGCCGATAAACAAAAAGTGCCCTTGGTTTTTAGCTAAAAAAGTGGGGATGACGGCGCGTGCGAGCTGGATGGGCGCGGTGACATTGGTATTGATCATCTGCGAAATGCGCGCTTCACTTTGGTCTTGGAACTGAATGAAATCCAGCACACCGGCGTTGTTGATCAGAATGTCGATGTCGCCCAATTTTTGTTTGGCTTCATCGGCAACGCGCTGGGCGGTGCCCGCAACATCAAAGTCAGCCTGAATATAAACCGCTTTACCACCCGCGTTTTCGATACGGCTTTTGAGCGCGTCCAGTTTTGATATGTCGCGTCCCGCCAGCGCTAATGCTGCGCCTTTTTCGGCTAATAACATGGCGATGTATTGGCCGATTCCACCTGTCGCGCCGGTGAGTAAAATGCGTTTATTAGCAAGATTCATGTGGATTCCTTAATGCATGGTGCGCGCTTCGATGTCTCTGAATATATCACCATACAGCTTGTAGAAGTTTTTGGCGCTATGTATCAGCATCGCCTGGTCTTCGGCATCGGTAATCTGATTGACCAGGCTTTCATAAAATGACACATGGCTAATATCTAGAGAGCCATGCGACAACAAATAACTGAAAGCCTTTTTCGGCAAATTCAGGCTTTGCATCAGTTTTTCACCCGCTTGCGTGGCAACCGCTGTACTGGTGCCTTCCAGCACCAATACCATGCCAAAAAAACCGATGGGATTCACACGGTGAATCATATCGTAAGCGTATGCCACCATAAACTCTGTGGCCTGGCTGGCTTGGGCTGCAGGTGATTTTCCTAGGCGAACGGCTTCCTTATCACCGCCACAAGTCGCGATGTCATCCAGCACCCATTCCTGGTGCCCCATTTCTTCTTCGATATATTCGCCAATCGCGGTGCGCAGCCATTCGTATTTGGCCGGAAGACAACCGCCGCACGTCATTAGCAAAGGCGTGGTGTGTTGCACATGATGATAAGCTTGGGTTAAAAAAGCCACATAAGTCGCAAGCGAAATTCTGCCCTCAGCGCCCTGTGTAATCAGCGGCAGGCTCAATAGTTCTTCGCGTTCTGCTTCGGTTGCTTTGAGGAGCTCGTCATAAAATGCCATCGGGATTAATCCTTATAAAGTGTGTTAATTTTGTTTTGATAATGTTGCCAGATGATGTCGCGTTTTAAGCGGCCATTGGGGGTTAGCTGATTGTTTGCAACATTAAAAGGGGTTTCTGTGCGCAGCCATTTACCAACACGTGCATAATCGGGCAAATGCTGATTAATGGCTGTAACCGCAGCATTAATATCATCGTCAGTGACATCAGCTTTTGGCGTAACTAACACTGTATTCCAAGGTTTTGCTTCACCAAACAAGCAGGCCTGCGCGATGTGCGGCGTGCTGGTGAGTTCGCGTTCTACCCATTCTGGGGATACATTGCGGCCAAACGAGGTGATGAAAATATTCTTTTTGCGGCCATTAATAAATAAATAACCATCTTCATCCAGATAGCCGATGTCGCCGGTGTGAATAAAACCGTTTTCTTTTTCTATAATGCCTTCACCCGTATAATCTAACAGATTAGCCCCTTTCACCAGAATCTCATGGTCCTCGGAAAAATGGACTGAAATATGCGGCAAAGGTTTGCCGACGCTGCCGACCTTATTGTTTTGCTGGGTATTCAGCGCGACGACCGAGGCGCTTTCCGATAGGCCGTAGCCTTCGAATACAGGTAATTTTAGTTTGGCTGCGCGTTGTAATAATTGTGTCGAAACGTGCGCGCCGCCTACTGCCAGAAAGCGCAAATGCGGCAATGCGCCAGCACCCGCTTCGCAAGCCGATACCAGCGCGCTGAGTAGTTCGGGGATAAAAATGGCGGTGCTTGCTTTGGTTTGGGTTAACGCGGCATGCAGTTTGCGGATATCCAGCGTGCTGCCTTCTAGGCCGGTCTCGCTGCCTGGCAGCAGGTGTATGGTTGCACCTGCAAGCAGCGAGGCATATACCCCCGCGACATTCTCCAATAAAGTGGAAAGCGGCAAAACACAGCAATGCTGATCGCGGGCGCTTAGATGCGTTGCCGTTTTAATTGCATTGGCGACGTTCAACATGGCGCCCATGCTTAAGCACACGCCTTTGGGCTGACCTGTGGTGCCAGAGGTGTAGGTGATTTTTGCAGTATCTTTAGCAAGTTTTTTTGACTGAGTCGACAGGTTGAATTGCGTAAGTGGTTTGTTGGCAATTTGCAAGGTTGATTGTGAAACAATCAAATGGTCCAAAATAGTTGAAAAATGCTGGGGATTATCCGTGATGAGCGTGTTTACACCTGCATCTGTAATTGCATGCAGCAGTTGCGATGAAGAAAAGAAAAGCGGTAACGGCACCAGGGGAATATTGCATGCCATTGTCGTCAAATCGGCAATCACCCAGGCCGGATGATTTTCCATCGCAATTGCGAGTGTGGCGGGCTTGTTATATTGGCAGAAGCGCGCTCGTAATCGGGTAATTTCTGCAAAAAAATCCTGATAATCAAGCGAAATGTCTGTGCCCCGCAAGGCAATATCCATGCGCCTTTCACGCGCATATTTCGCAACAGTCTCAATGAGCATCACTGGCAACTACGGTTAGACAAAACTGTATTATGCAGCAATTCCGCGTATGGCGATGACTTGTGGCTGATGTTGATAATAACTGCCCCACTTGGCTTGTTCTTCCAACGGCAATCTGGATTTGTCCGCTGGAAACAGCGGGAATACATCCCTTCCGCCCTTGATAAGCCCATTTTGCAAGCTGTGGTGCGCGGTGGCTACGCACCATTCAATGCCAATATCTAAACTATGTTGAATGACATGTGCAATCAGCACGCCCGCATTGCGCGGATTGGCCACCGCCAGATTGCCGATCTTGGTAATTTGATCGCGGGTGATATGCTTGTCCAGACGCCTGGAAATGAGCGACTCTATCGGCTCGTCAAGGTACTGCTCCAAAAATAACGGACCATCAACAGCTTTTTTCCAGCCAAAAGCAGCCATCAATATGCCATCGCGATCGCGCAGGGCCACTAAATGCGGCATAAAAAGTGTGATTTCAGCATCATAAGCACGCTTAAAAACCGCATGGATAAAAGCTTCCACCTCAGCACGAGCCGGGTCGCCAATATTTACAGTGCTTGCAGTGATTTCGCTGATTTGATAGCGCTTGGTTTTCACAAATTCTCTTAGTTGATAAGCCGCTTCAGCTCGGTATACGGGTTGATGTTGAATATGGTAATTGAGCATGTTTTCATCCAAATAGTTTTTACTGTCCAGATATATGCAATCAATATGCCAGAAAAATACTTAAAATAATTCAATCACTTATTTTAATGTGGCATACAAAAGCCTGCAATTTATACATACAAAGTATAACGACCGTGCAAAATTTGCAGATTATTTTGTGGTAATAATCGTCGATTTTTCATTCATCAATTAAATAAAACCATATAAAACAGTAAATTATAAAATTTTAGAGTATCACTTTCCAAGTTGGCATTGAAGTTGCGAATAAATCTGTAATTAAAATTTGTAAAAACTAGTCAATGCCTTCGTTTGATCAAAGCT
The DNA here is from genome assembly GCA_044228245.1 of Methylotenera sp. GTDB lineage: Bacteria > Pseudomonadota > Gammaproteobacteria > Burkholderiales > Methylophilaceae > Methylotenera_A. Next base: position 402,910 of record JBGAVG010000001.1, on the reverse strand, counting down.
TCACCTTACAACATGTCGGGAAAAACTTTTATTTACCAAATGTTATTGGCCTATTGTTTAGTGCCTATTTTTTAATGTTTATCTATCCAGCAACTGGTTTGGACAGATTCTTAATCGCACCTTATTTTGATGTCGCCACACAAAGTTTTCCGCTTAAGCACCAAGCTTTTTTAGAAAACTTCATGCACTCAGGCTTGAAATATTGCATGATATTTATCGCACTAGCCTCTTTATTGGCGGGCTTGCAGGCCAATATCCATGCGGATTCCAGAGCATCTATTTTTAATAAATTTATTGGGAACCATCAAAAACAATTTATTTGGGCGTTCATTGGTATGGTGGTTTCTACCAGTGTGGTTTCATTTTTAAAAAGCGACAGTATGCATGCCTGCCCAAGTGATTTAACCATTTACGGCGGTAATTTACCTTTATTTGCCCTGTTTGAGCATTTGCCTAAAGGCGTTGCAGCTGGACATTGTTTTCCTGCAGGGCATGCCAGTGGCGGTTTTGCGCTGATGGCGTTCTGTTTTGCATTTCGTGATGAAAAACCTAAGTTCGCAGTCGGAATGTTGATGCTTGCTTTGGTTTTGGGATTTAGCATGGGCTGGGCACAAATGATGCGGGGCGAACATTTTTTGTCGCATAACTTGTGGTCAGCTTGGGTGGTTTGGATGGTGTTATTTGTGTTGTTTGTAATTAAAAAAGTAATTGAGAAAAATTAAATATGTTTTTAGCTAATGTTTTACAGAAATTAGTTTCGCCTTTTAGGCAATCATCCAACCAAATGCGCGGCATTCTGCTGGTGACACTTTTTATTATGTTGACAGGTAATTTAGCGCTATTTAGCAGAATTCTAGAAATTTATCCGCTTCAGTTGGACAATTTGCCATTTTTATTATCTTTGGCTTTATTTTTTAGCATATTGACTGCAATTTTCTTTTTGTCGATTTGCTATGGCAAAGCGACACGCTGGGTTTTAGCCGTACTTTTGGTAATTGTGGCGCTGGCTGCTTATTATATGGATCACTATAAAGTGATTGTTGATATTGTGATGATAGATAATATCATTCACACTGATTCAAAAGAACTGGCCGGCGTACTAAGTTTGGGTTTGCTGTTTAGAGCTTTATTTTTTGGCATTATCCCTGCCTGGCTGGTGATTAAGTACTTCCCAAAAAGTGAAAATACACGCTCGGAATTCAAATCTAGATTGCCTGTATTGGGTATATTGGTGTTATCAATTGTTTTGCTTGTCGTGCCATTTACTGCAAGCTATGCATCGTTTTGGCGCGAGCATAAAATCACGCGTTTTTATGCGAACCCCACCTACTCAATCTATTCAGTTATTAAATACATTACTCAGCAATTAAGTATCGCAAAAGTCGGGCCATTGCATGCCATTGCCCAAGATGCTGTATTTGTCGGGCCAAATACAAAAGCCGAATTGGTGATACTTGTGGTGGGTGAAACCGCGCGGGCCGATCGCTTCTCGCTCAATGGATATCATAGAGAAACCAATCCCTTACTAGCCAAGCAGGAAGTCATTAGCTTGAGCAATGTCAGCTCATGTGGCACATCAACAGGGGTATCTGTGCCCTGCATGTTTTCTGCTTTGCCGCGCGCTAAGTATGATAAAGAAAATGCCTTGAATCAAGAAAATGCCTTGGATGTGCTGGCTGATAACGGTGTAGAAATTTTATGGCGGGATAATAATTCTGATTCAAAAGGCGTGGCTACCCGTATGAAATATGAAGACTTTAAGAGTCCGACATTAAATCCAGAATGTGCTGGGGAGTGCAGAGATATAGGCATGCTAAGTGGCTTAGATAAGTATATTCAATCCAGAAAAGGTAAAGATATTCTGATTGTGTTACACCAAATGGGTAATCATGGGCCAGAATATTACAGAAGATACCCTAAAGAATTTGAGCGGTTTAAGCCCATGTGCATGACAGGTGAGTTGCGGGATTGCAGCCAAGAAGAGATCGATAACAGCTACGATAACGCAATTTTGTATACGGATTATTTTTTGTCTGAAACGATTAACTTTTTAAAGAAATACGATGGGGATTATGCAACCGCAATGTTGTATGTAAGTGACCACGGTGAGTCGTTGGGCGAACATGGTTTTTACTTGCATGCGGCCCCGTATATGATCGCACCTAAAGAGCAAACCCACGTTCCTGCAATTGTATGGATGGGCAAGCATTTTGATTACAAACTAGACCAACTCATGCCCTACAAGGATTATCCGCTGAGTCATGATGATGTGTTCTGTACCTTACTTGTGGCGTTTGAGCTGAATTCAAAGACGTGTGAAGCCAAAAAAGATGTATTGAGACAGAATTTAACATTTACAGCCAACACCATACCGTCAAGTGCGCTTTAATAAACTTATTGGCACTGGAGGTTGTCTGGTGAGCTTAACGTGATCTGGTCGTTATCAATCCATAATATCGGCTTAACACGGCCGTCCACAAGGCACGCCTCTACATAACCAATCGCATCGGGTGTTTGGGCTATGTAGCGCAATACGGCTTCTTCGGAATTCACACTATAGGGCGGTTGTATGCCGTTAAAATAAAGTCCGTTCCAGTAATCAATCTGCATTTTTGGCAAGCTACCCAACACACTTTGCGAAAACCGGCTTCGTAGCGGATGTTCTGTATGCAAGTTGACCGGCACAATACGTTTGCCGCTTGGCCAATACAGTTGTTTGCGCAAGTAAATCAGCTTAAGGCTATTAGGCGTGAGTTTCAGGTTGTCTGTAGTTTGTTGCGCGGAAACCACTACCGCCAATATGGGAGCATGCTCTTCTGCCCTTGCCGATAGGGCGCATAAAAAGATTAACAGCAAAGCAATTTTTCGTATTTTCATTTTAAGCAATCGTTAAAACAAAAATGCATAACTTGCAATAAATCCACGAGGTGCTTCGGGTTGGTTGCCGCTGCCGCCAGCAAATTCCAGCTTGAGCAACTGGGTAGGTTTGACGCGCCAGGTCGCGCCGGTTAGCCAGCGTTCCGAGTTGCCTTCTTTTGGGCGCTGCAAGGTTTCAAGCCGGGTGAGCCAATACCAGTTGTTTAACCCCAACGCATTAAGCGGCACAGCTGCCTGCAGATATGCGCCACTACCGCCATCGCCACCGTTTGAGGTGAATCGGGCGAAGCCTTCGCCGCTTAATTCGACTTTCCCAAGTTGTTTGATAAAATCGAGCCCCAGCATGCGATAGGTTTTATCCTGCCCGCCTAGTGCATTGATATCTTTTTCCTCAAACGAGAGTAGAGAAACGCCAAAATTCCATTGTTTGCTTAAGGCCAGGCGCGCGCCGCGCACATGCTCAAACGGTAAATCAAGATTGTCTTTCTCCTGGTCTTCCAGCATTTCGGCAAACAGCATGTAATCGACCGCATAATCATTCACGGGCACGCTGCCGTGCAGCATCAAGCCGTTAGTCCCGGTGGGAAACAAGCGGTAGGTCGCCAGCGGCCGCGTGCTGGTCCAAACCAGCGGGCTGGCATGCAATAGATTCCAGCGGCTATTGGGCGTTAAAAAGCGGCCAAGGCGCAGATTCATGTTTTCAGAAATGTTGTAATCGAGATAAAGCCGTTCCAGGTCGAGATGCGATTCTTTGCTGTGAAACTTACGGTCATCGTTCCATGATAATGGCCGCTCGAGTTCAAGTTCGCCAAAAAAACTCCAGCGGCTATCGCCATTCCATGTCAGCAACAAGCTCACCTCGTTAATTGCCGCCTCGGCATTTTCATCTCTGTGCAATGTGACGCCCGCGCTGGAATAGCCGCCCAGCCTGAATCCGCTCCATAAATTGGCCGCTGACGCTTCTTCAGCGAATACTGGCTTGCACAGTGCGAACAGGCTGGTTACACTGGCAATTGCGATGATTATTTTTTGCATATACACCTCGAATTCTCAAGCTTTAACGCGCCCTGATGCACAGGCGATGACGTTAACCAGTTAGATTGTCGCATCTATTTCCTGATGTTAAAACAACTATCTATCCGGCAATTACTTCTACTGGCTTTTTTGCTGGCAGGGCTTTTGCCTGCCATGCTGGTGAGTTTTTTAAGCTTTTTTCAGGCCAGAGAGGCACTTAAAAAAGAAATTAGCCACGATATAAAAGCGCTTAGCAGCACGGTGGCTAACGACATTGAGCGAGTGATGTTCGAGCGTGCGCAAAACGTGCATTCATGGAGCCGTCTGGCAGTGATGCAGGACATTCAAATTGGTGATGTTGACAAGCGTGTTTCGAATTTGCTGCAGGAGTTACAATCGGGTTATGGCAATGTATACCAATCGATTTATGTGGTTAATATACTAGGTCAGGTTGTCGCCTCCAGCGATGCCAGAAATATTGGCAAACAAATGTTGCCGGAAAAAAAGTGGGTGCAAATAAACCTGGCGAACAGTGTTGTGAGTCTTGCGCCGATTCGGTTAAACGTGCTGCCGATTTCCCAGACGGTTATTGATATCAATACCAACCAGCCGATAGGCGTTCTGGTGGCAGAATTTAACTGGCAATTCGTGCAGGATTTACTGAACAACGCAGTGAATAATTCTGCCGCCGCCGCATTGCTGGATGGGCAGAGCGATTTATTAGCCATTACGTCAGATTGGGGAGAAATTCAGGCAGGGCACGAAATGCAGGCGAACACGTATTTAAGCAGCAAAATAAACCTGCAGGATTGGCAGGTGCAAATTAAGAAATTACATTCAGTGGCGGTGGCGCCGGTACACCGCTTGGGATACGTCTTTCTGGCATTGCTAATTACCACCTTGATTTTAGCGGCTTTGCTGGTAACGCCGATTGCACAGGCTATCACACAGCCATTGTCCAGATTAACCCAGTTTGTACGCGGATTTTCACAAAACCAGGCGGCGTTGCCGCCCAAGGCAGGCCCACCAGAAGTAAAAGAGTTGGGCCTCGCTTTCGAGAAAATGATGCAGGATTTGGCTGCTACGCAAGCAAACCTTACACGTGCTGCCAAGCTGGCGGTGGTGGGCGAAATGGCAGCCGCCATGGGCCATGAGGTGCGCACGCCGCTTGGGATATTACGCTCTTCAGCCGACCTGCTGTTGCGTGAACCAAAGCTCAGCAAAGAGGGTCACGAGGTGTTGGGTTTTATTATCAGCGAGACAGAACGGCTCAATGAATTGGTATCCAGCCTGATCGATGCGGCACGGCCGCGGCTGCCTGTGCTGGCAACGCTTAATTTGACAGAGGTGGTTTCAAATACAATTGCGCTGTTAGCGAATCAGGCCAAGGCTAAAAAAATAGATCTGATTTTTAACCAGAACGATGCAATAGAAGTCATTGCGGATCGAGACCAGATGACGCAGGTGCTGATGAATTTGTTGATGAATGCGATACAGATTTTGCCCAATAACGGCAGAGTGCAAGTGAATTTGCAGAGCAGCAAGGATAACGTCAGGCTGGATGTGCTGGATGATGGGCCGGGGATATTGGCCGAGAATCAGGCGCAAATATTCGAGCCGTTTTTTACGCAGCGCGCGGGCGGCGTGGGTTTAGGCCTGGCAGTAGTGCGGCAGATTGTGCTGGCGCACAAAGGCGATATCAGCTATCAAACTAGCCCGTGGAATGGCGCACAATTTACAATCACCTTACCTAAAGCCCATTGATATGGAAAAACAAAAGACAATACTGGCGGTAGATGATGAGCCGCATATGCTCCGCCTGCTGGAAATCAGCCTACGCCAGGCCGGCTACAAACCGGTGATTGCGACGAATGGTCAGGAGGCGCTGCAGGCAATAAACCAGCAAACAATCGATCTGGTGGTGAGTGATTTGCATATGCCAAGCATGAATGGCCTGGATTTGCTGAAAAATATTCGCCAGGATAACGAAAACCTGCCTTTTATTATGGTGACCGCGCAAGGCGAAATTAAAACAGCGGTAGAAGCAATGAAGCTGGGCGCATCTGATTATATTTTGCGCCCGTTTGACCTGGAAACCTTGGAAATCGCCATTGCAAAAGGGCTGTCGGTAAAACAGCTGAAATTAGAAAATACTTATTTGAAATCAAGTGCCTGTCCTGTAGATGGCGACTTTATCGGGCAGAGCGCATCCATGCTGGCGCTCAAGCAGCTGATTGATCAGGTGGCGCCAGAAAAGGCGACGGTACTCATTACTGGCGAAACGGGTACTGGCAAGGAACTGGTGGCGAAGGCCATTCACCAGGCCTCTCCCAGAAGAACCGCACTTTTTGTGGCGGTGAATTGTGCGGCTATTCCCAGCGAAATGCTGGAATCCGAGCTTTTCGGCCACGAAAAAGGTGCATTTACCGGCGCGGTAAAAGAGCGCGTCGGCAAGTTTGAGCTGGCGGATGGCGGAACACTATTTCTGGATGAAATTACTGAAATGCCGATCCACTTGCAAGCCAAGCTGTTGCGGGCATTGCAAGAAAGCGCGGTGGAAAAGCTGGGTGGGAACCGCCGCATCGATTTGGATATGCGCGTGATTGCGGCTACCAACCTTGATCCAATGCAGGCCGTTAAGGAAGGCAAGCTACGCGAAGATTTGTATTATCGGTTGAATGTATTTCAATTAGACATCGCGCCGTTGCGTGAGCGTGTTGAAGATATTGAGCTGCTCACGCGGTATTTCCTGGCAAAACGCGTCGCGCAAATAACGGCAGAAGCGCTGCAAAAGTTGCAAGCCTATGCCTGGCCAGGCAATGTGCGTGAGCTGGAGAATGTGCTGGAACGCGCGTCAATCTTGGCGGGCAAAGACCCTATACAGGTTAAGCATTTGCCTGCAGATATTTCGGGCGTGCAAGCGGCAAAGCCACAGGATATCGAACCGAACAATCAATTTTCGATTCCAAAAATAACAGAACAAATCGAGAAGAAATTGATTCTGGAAGCTATCGCCAATTGTAATGGCAACAAATCAAAAGCGGCCAAACTATTGGAAATCAGCGAACGTTCTCTCTGGTATAAGATTGAACAGTATCAATTAAAATAATCCGCAATGAAGCAAAAGTGATTTGTATTGACATATTTACTTAACATTGTTAATTTAACAATGTTAAGTACGGTATTTGAATCCGCAAGTATTATTTCATCGTTCAAGGAAACGACATGAAAAACGATGCATATCGCAGTACATGGGAAATCTACACGCTATCCTGGTCTGAAACGGGTGCTTCCGAGCGGCTAAAACTGTTCGAGCAGTCTTTGAGTTCTGATTGCATATATACCGACCCGCTTATGCAAACAAACGGCTATGAGCAATTATCCGGATACATGGCAGAACTCCATAAAAATGTGAATGGGGTGCGGTTTATCACTACAGCATTTAGTAGCCACCATGATAGAAGCCTAGCGCAATGGAATATGCTTGATGCAAACGGGAATCTGCTTTCCCAAGGCGCAAGCTATGGGCTATATGGAATTGACGGGCGGTTGGTACAAATGACAGGGTTTTATGCCATACCCGATGCGGTCTAAGCTATGAAACCCAGCACAGAATATACAGAATACGTGCTAGAGTTGCTCGCGCCAATCGGTCAGATTCATACGACACAATTTTTTGGCGGCGTAGGCATCTATTATGGTTCAGTCCAATTTGCAATGATGATAGGCAATACCTTGTATTTTGTGACCGATGAAAATACTCGCACAAAATACGAGCAATCCGGCATGCAGCCATTTTCCTATATGACAAAAAAAGGCCGCGTTCTTGTGCGCAGGTATTATGAACTGCCAGAAGAGGTGCTTACGGAAGCCGGGCAATTGCGCGTATGGGCAAATGAATCAATAGTCATCGCTGCTCGAACACAAAAACCAAAGCAAAAAAACAAAAAATAAGCCATGCCACCTAAACCCAAAACAGAAGCCGAGCGCCAGCACTTGCGCACATTGATTATCGATGCGGCGCGCGAGTTATTTGTGTCGCGCGGTGTTGAAGCGGTGACCATGCGCGAAATCGCCAAGCGCATCGGCTATTCGGCGACCAGCATCTACCTGCATTTTGCCGATAAAGAGGCAGTGCTGCGCGCCGTGTGCGATACAGATTTTCTGGCGTTGGCGACTTCATTGAAAAACATTATGCAAATTGCTGACCCGGTCAAGCGCATGCAGGCGCTTGGGCAAGGCTATGCCGCTTTTGCACTGACACACCCCAATCACTATCGCCTGATGTTTATGGCGGCGCATGTGCCGCACGACCCGGCAGCATCCAGCCTGCAGCAAAACAGCGCCGAGCAGGATGCTTATTATCAGTTAAAAACGGTGGTGCAGGATGTCTATGATGCGGGCCATTTCAGGGCTGATTTACAGGATGTAGATCTGATCGCCCAAACGATTTGGGCAGGCGTGCATGGCGTGTGCTCATTACAAATCAGCATGGCCTGCGATAAATGGGTGAACTGGAGTGAAATTTCGGCGCGCTTGCAATTAATGCAGCAAGTGATGATGCGTGGACTGTTGCGACAAGATGATACGAAAGTTATAACATGAAAAAAATAATGTCTTTTATCGCGTTGGCTGCGTGCTTGTCGGCTTGTGAAAAACCTGTAGAACCACCGCTGCCGCCACGCCCGGCTTTGGCGGTGATTGTGGGGGAATCAACTGCCAGCGATGCGATGGTGCTGGTGGGTGAAGTGAAGTCACGCTTTGAATCCAATCAAAGTTTTAGAATTAAAGGCAAAATCATTGAGCGTGAAGTCGATGTGGGCAGCCTGGTGAAAAAAGGCCAGATTCTCGCGCGCTTAGATGCCTCAGACACCAATTTAAGCGCAGCTGCTGCGCAAGCGGATGTGCGTGCTGCAGAGGCAAATTATGCTTTGGCAAAGGCCGAGGTCGAACGGCAACGGCAACTTGTCAATAAAAAGTTCATTTCGCAATCGGCGCTGGATAAATATGAAGCGGAGCTTAAAACTGCAGATGCACGCGTGAATCAGGCCAAAGCGCAGGCGGCGGTTTCTGGCAATCAGTCGCGCTATACCGCGCTGGTAGTCGATCGTGACGGCGTCATCACGCAAATCCGTGCTGAACCTGGCCAAGTGGTAGACGCGGGTGAAATGGTCGCGCAAATTGCCGACACCAGGCAAATCGAGGTACTGGTGGCGGTGCCGGAATCGCGCATGGCCGGGTTGAAAGCAGGCGATAGCGTGACGATAAAATTGTGGGCAGATCGAGAGAAAACCTACAATGGAAAAGTGCGCGAGATAGCACCAGCTGCAAGCTCGGCCACGCGGGCGTTTGATGTGCGCATAGCATTTACTGACGCAGATGAGACAGTAAAACTGGGCATGACAGCCGGTGTGCGGTTTGCGCAGACCAAAGCCGATGAAATCATGATTCCATCCAGCGCACTCACGCAGGTAAACGGCAAAACCAGTGTTTGGGTGATAGATAAAGATGGTATTGCCAACCCGCGCGAAGTGGTTGCGGGTCAATATACCGAAAACGGCGTCATGATAACGAGTGGTCTGTGGGCAGGTGAAACGGTGGCAATAGCAGGCGTGCATACTTTGATTAAAGGCCAAAAGGTGCAGCCAAAGATTGAGACTACACCATGACTGAGAGCCGCTCGCCGCCAGACCAGCCGGCATTAGAAAAGTCGCGCTTCAATCTTTCTGAATGGGCGCTTAAACATCAGACATTGGTGCTGTATTTCATGCTGATGCTCACCATATCGGGCTTTCTGGCCTACACCAAGCTCGGCCAGTCAGAAGACCCGCCCTTTACCTTTAAAGTGATGCTGGTGCGCACCAGCTGGCCGGGGGCGAGTGCTATTGAGGTTGAGCAGCAGGTCACCGATAAGTTAGAGAAAAAGATACAAGAGGTACCAAACATTGATTTTTCCAGCAGCTATTCAAGGCCTGGAGAATCCATGATATTCATCGTGATTAAAGACGATACTTTATCAAAAGAGATTCCTGATATCTGGTATCAGGTGCGAAAAAAGGTAGGTGATATTCGGCATACACTTCCCAGCAACATCGAAAGCCTGACTTTTAATGACGAATTCAGTGACGTCTACGGCAGTATGTATGCGCTCACAGGTGATGGCTTCGATAATTTTGCATTGAAAAAACAGGCCGAAATCATTCGCGCCGAGCTATTAAAAACGCCCGATGTGGCCAAGGTGGATTTTTTTGGTGAACAGAAACAGCGTATTTATATCGAGCTCTCAAATGCCAAGCTGGCGACGATCGGCATCAGTGCCACAGAACTCATTAACATCTTGCAAGCACAAAATGCCGTGGTGAGAGGCGGCACCTTTGAATCACCCAAAGAGCGCATCCGTATTGAGGTTTCAGGCAGATATAACACGGTAGAGGATTTGCGTGAAATCAGGCTGCGTGTTAACAAACAGGACTTTAAACTCAGCGATGTGGCAAAAGTTTCCCGCGGCTATCAAGACCCGCCACGCGACTCAGTGCGCTACAACGGTAGCGCCACATTATTGCTGGGCGTGAGCATGCGTGAAGGAGGCGACGTTATTGCGCTTGGGCATGCACTGGATACAAAAATAGCCCAAATCCAGCAACGCTTGCCCATAGGCCTGAGTTTTGGCACGGTCACCTCGCAACCAAAAATTGTCGCGAATTCGGTAAACGATTTTGTAAATTCACTGGCAGAAGCGCTGGTGATTGTGCTGGGCGTGAGTCTGCTGTCACTGGGTTTGCGTACCGGCATTGTGGTGGCGATATCGATACCGGTGGTGCTGGCGGCTACTTTTTTAGTGATGAATTTTTTCGACATCGGCCTGCATAAAATTTCATTGGGCGCACTGATACTGGCGCTGGGACTGTTGGTGGATGATGCCATCATCGCGGTTGAAATGATGGCATCCAAAATGGAGCAGGGCTGGGATAGGGTCAAGGCGGCTTCATTTGCCTATAATTCAACCGCCATGCCGATGCTGACCGGTACGCTCGTCACCGTGGCCGGATTTTTACCTATTGCCACGGCAGCCTCTTCCACTGGCGAGTACACACGTTCTATTTTTCAGGTGTCGGCCATTGCATTGATTATTTCATGGTTCGCCGCAGTGATTTTTGTGCCTTACCTGGGCTACCATCTGCTGCCGGATTATACGCATGCGCCAAAACCTTCAAGATGGCTGGTCTGGCTGAAAGAAAGGCTGGGCCTGATGGAGAAGGCTGAAGATAACCACCATCACGATATTTATAACACCAGGTTTTATCGTGGATTTCGCCAGATTGTCACTGCCTGCGTGCGCTATCGTAAAACCGTCATCGTGATCACCTTAATCATGTTTGTTTTGTCCATTGTTGGTTTTGGCAAAGTGCAGCAGCAGTTTTTTCCTGATTCCACCCGTCTGGAATTAGTGGTGGATTTACGCCTGACAGAAGGGGCTTCTTACCATGCAACTAATGCCGAAGTGAAAAAGTTCGAAGGCTGGTTGCAAAACTGGAATAGCCAGCATCAAGGCATTGATAATTTTGTGGCCTATATCGGCACCGGTGCGCCACGCTATTATTTACCGCTGGATGTACAACTGCCACACCGCGCCTTTGCCCAGTTTGTGATTTTAAGCAAAGATCTGAAAGCGCGTGAGGCGCTGCGCAGCGACCTGCTAAAACTATTCGAGAATGACTTTCCCAGTTTGCGCGCCTCGGTATTACGGTTGGAGAACGGCCCGCCCGTGGGCTTTCCTGTGCAGTTTCGTGTCGATGGCAGCGACATTCCTAAAGTCCGTGAAATATCGCACAAAATCGCCGATGTTATGCGCGCAAACCCCAATCTGGCAAATGTGCAGCTCGGCTGGGAAGAACCTAGCAAAGTCATGAAAGTGTCCATCGACCAAGCCAAAGCACGTTTGCTGGGTGTGAGTTCGGTGGATATCGCCAACATTCTCAACGGTGCGATGAGCGAGTTATACATCACCGAATTCAGAGAAGGTAACGAGCGTATTGACCTGGTGGCGCGAGGTACTGAAGTAGAGCGCACGCAGTTATCGCGCCTGCCAAATTTGATGATTAGCACGCCGCATAGTACTAGCATCCCGCTCTCGCAAGTCGCCACCATTTCATCAGAATTTGAAGAAGGTGTCATCTGGCGGCGCAATCGTGTGCCATCCATCACGGTGCGGGCGCATCTGCGCGGCAATATGCAGGCGCCGGTGGTGTCTGCACAGATTGAAGAAAAGCTGGGCGAAATCAAAGCCAATCTGCCATTGGGTATTTCGATTGAGACAGGCGGCGCGACGGAAGAGTCCGCCAAAGGCGGTGCGTCTGTTGCCAAAGGCGCGCCATTATTTCTGGTGACGGTGCTCACCTTATTAATCCTGCAACTGCAAAGTTTTTCACGTACTTTTCTGGTACTGCTCACCGCACCTTTAGGCTTAATTGGTGTCACAGCAGCGTTGCTGCTGTTTGATAAGCCATTTGGATTTGTCGCCATGCTCGGTACCATCGCGCTTTCGGGCATGATCATGCGTAATTCGGTGATTCTGGTGGACCAGATCGAGCAGGACAAATCAGGCGGTCTGGAAGACTGGCAGGCGATTGTCGAATCTACCATCCGTCGTTTCAGGCCGATTGTATTAACGGCGGCGGCGGCTATCCTGGCCATGATACCGCTCATGCGCAGTGTATTCTTCGGACCCATGGCGGTGGCGATTATGGGTGGCCTGGCGGTAGCGACTTTGTTAACGGTATTATTTTTGCCGGCCCTGTATGCCGCCTGGTTCAGGGTAAAAATGCCACAAACGGCCTAGAAGTAGGTATTAAAAACTGGTTTAATTTCAGGTTGTATGGCAAGTGCATAGGCTATAATTATTGCAATTGTAAGGAAAAGAATTTGTTATGACACAAACAGTACAAAAAAACATGCCACACGAAACAACGAGATTTAATATGCCTCGCGAAACTGCGAGATTTAATATGATAGAACAGCAGATTCGCACCTGGGAGGTGCTGGATCCAGCCGTGTTGCAGCTGCTAAACGATGTGCCGCGCGAAAATTTTGTGCCCGCCGAATATCAGGGACTCGCCTTTGCCGATATCGAGATTCCACTTGGGCATGGACAAACCATGTTAAGCCCGAAACTGGAAGGCCGCATTTTACAAGCCTTGAATGTACAAAAAACGCATACCGTGCTGCATGTGGGCACTGGCAGCGGTTATTTTGCGGCGCTGTTGGCCAGCCTTGCCAAGCATGTGATTTCAGTGGATATTTATGCTGACTTGAGCGTGCAAGCTGCAAAAAAACTGGCGGCGCAACATATTCAGAATGTGACGTTGGAAGTGGCGGATGCGATATCCGGCCTGCCCGCACATAAGCCTTACGACTTGATTGTATATACCGGTTCTTCGCCAGTAGAGCCGGCAGGTGTACGTGAACAATTAAAAATCGGCGGCGCTATGTTTATCGTGCTTGGGCAAGCGCCGGTCATGCAGGCTAGCTTGATGCATCGCGTTTCAGAGACCGGTTTCAGGGAAGATGTGTTGTTTGAAACCTGTATTCCGGAACTAATTAACGCTCCGCAAGCGCAGCAATTCGAGTTTTAACATGATCATTAAGCGCTTTGTCTTCATCGTTTTTTTAGCAGTTTTGCCGCCAACGGCTTTACTGGCGGCAGAAGACATGCCATCGCAAACCAGGCCGCAATCCCTGATGGACATATACCATCAAGCGCTGGCGCAAGACCCGACCCTAGCCTCTGCTTTAAGCGCCAACAAGGCAGCGCAGGAAATCATTGAGCAGGGCAAAGCGCTATATCGTCCCACAGTGAATTTTAATGCGAGTGCCAGCGCCTCTCAAACCGACATTAAATTTATTGGCACTGGTTTTAACCAGTTCAGAACCGAAGGCCGGCAAAATTTCGAAGGTTATAATTACGGGGTCGAAGCGCGCCAGCCGATCTATCGCAAGCAGAATCTGGTGCAAATGGATCAAAGCAAAACCCAGGTCAGCCAGGCCGATAAACAGTATCATTTGAGCCAGCAAGAGCTGATTCTGCGCACCACCCAAGCTTACTTTGATGTGCTGATCGCGCAGGATAAAATCGATTTGATTGCTGCGCAAAAGGCGGCTATTCAAAGCCAGTTAGAGCAGGCAAAAGCGACTTTTGAGGTCGGCACCTCCACCATTACCGATGTGAACGAGGCGCAGGCGCGCTACGATTTAATCGTCGCCCAGGAAATCGCAGCGGTGAATGAGCATCAAATTGCCAGGCGCTCGGTAGCGGCAATTACAGGCGAAGTGCCAGCTAAGCTCGCCACCGCAAAAGCAGATATTCAAGTCAAGCAGCTTAGCCAAAGCATGCAGGATTGGCAGCAAGTGGCGGTGCAAAACAATCTTAACATTCAGATCCAGCAAGATGCGCTTAAGCTGGCCGAGCAAGAGGTGGAGCGGACGCAGGCCGGTCATCTGCCAACGCTGGATGCGGTGGCAAGTTACTCTAAAAACTATGCCAATGGCGGCACAAGCGGTGTGGGTAACGATCTTGATAACGCGACAATCGGCCTGCAACTGCAAATTCCTCTGTATCAAGGTGGCGCAATCAGTTCACGGGCACGCCAGGCGGTGTTGAACAAGCAAAAAGCACTCGACGATATAGAAATAGCACGTCGCCAGACCGATCTGGAAACGCAGCGCGCCTATTTCAATTTGAGCACGACCATTGCTCAGGTAAAGGCGCTGGAGCAGGCCCTGATTTCCAGCCAGAGCCAGCTCGATTCAACCAAACTGGGTTACGAGGTTGGCGTGCGCACCAGCGTGGATGTGTTGAATGCGCAACAACAATTTTATTCTGCCAAGCGCGATTTACTGCAGGCGCGCTACAATTATCTGGTGAGTATCATCCGCCTCAAATCCGCTACCGGCCTGGTGGGTGAGGCCGATCTGCAGGACATTAATCAGCAGCTGGTTTCGGATGCACATTAATGCTTGCTAGCCAACAACTCAGCCAGCTTGTAATCATTGATATGCAAGTAAAGCTGGCCTCAGTCATGCCTGCGGAGGCACTGCAAGGCGTGGTTAGAAATTGCGGTGTTTTAGTGCAAGCCGCGCATTTACTGGCTGTGCCAACGATTCTTACCGAGCAATATCCGCAAGGCTTGGGCGAAACCTTGTCAGAAATCAAGCAGTATTTACCAAACTGCAAACTCGTTACTAAAACGGCATTTTCAGCATGCGGCGAGCCCAGGTTTAGCCAGCAGCTGCATCGCGATAAATCACAGATTGTCCTTGCTGGCATGGAAGCACATATTTGCGTACTGCAAACTGCTTTGGCGCTGTTGCAGGCAGGTAAGCAGGTGTTTGTGGCGGAAGACGCTGTTATCTCGCGTAACCCCGCTAACAAAGCCAACGCATTGGCAAGGCTGCGCGATGCGGGCTGTGTGATCAGCAATACCGAATCGGTCGTATTCGAATGGCTGGGCAATGCCAATCATGAGGCATTTAAGGCCGTATCCAAACTGATTAGATAATCAGCACCAGCGTGAACTGGAAACTCATATTCTTCGTTACGCTTATCAGTTACGGCGCATATCAGCATTTTTCACAGCGCCCGGTTACGCATGGCAATGGCGTCATCGCCAGCCAGCAGCCCACACAAAATTCAATCAGTCACGCCAGCTTCAAGCTCAACGGTTATAGCATTACACCTTTGAAGTCTTTCGAAATGGAAGCGCGCGTGTTGTCTGCAAGGCGCTATTCTATTGACAGAGAGGCCGATCTTTCGCCCATAGACCTGGCGCTGGGCTGGGGAGCAATGTCAGATGAGGCTATTTTAAGAAAAATTGATATCAGCCAAAGCAATCGTTTTTATTACTGGCATGTGGATGAATTCCCAGTCCCGCGCAGAGAAATTGAAATGAATAGCGCCAATATGCACATGATTCCAGCGGATGGCCGGATTGAGAAGATGTTGAAATCAGTGCGGCCGGGCGAAGTGGTCAGATTTAGCGGTTATCTGGTGCAGGTAAATGCCAGTGATGGCTGGCACTGGAAAAGCTCGCTTACCCGGGAGGATACCGGCAATGGCGCCTGTGAAGTGGTCTACGTAAAAGAACTTGTGGTGAGTTAGCGCAAATCCATTTAGTGTAAATACGTTGCAATCAACTTCATCATACGCGTGGTCGCGCCTGTGGAGGCCTCGCTAAAACGCAGTGCGGCCTGCTGCATTTTTTCGCGTTTTTTCTGGTTATGCAACAAATACTGGATTCTGTCGCGCAACTCTTCGCCATTTTTTACCTGTATTGCCGCTCCCGCCCTTACCGCATTCTTTGTAGCATCGGCGAAATTATAGGTATATTTTCCTATCAGAATCGGCTTGCCCATGCTGGCCGCCTCAATTAAATTTTGCCCGCCGTATTTCAGCAGACTGCCGCCGATAAAGGTGAAGTCACACGCCGCATAATAGGCAAAAAGTTCGCCCATACTGTCACCCAGCACAACCTGAATGTTTTTGTCGATAGCACCAACCAAGTTGCTGCGGCGCTGGTAAGTAAAGCCGGCGTTTTGGATAATACTTTCCACTTCGTTAAAGCGTTGCGGGTGGCGCGGCACAATCACTGTCAGAATCGCCAGATCTTTTACTGCTTCCAGAATAAGCTTCTCTTCACCCTCACGCGCGCTGGCCGCAAGAAAAATAGTGCGCTCTGAGCCGAATGATTGGCGCAGCTGCAAGCCTTTATCCACGCTGTCTGCAGGCGGCTTCACGTCAAATTTCAGGTTGCCCGCAACGCTGATATTATTTGCGCCCAATGCCTGTAATCTAGCAAAATCTTCTGCAGTTTGTGCGGCAACGGCACTCAGATTTTGCAAGCCATCGGAGGCCAGCTTGCCAAGCTTTGCATAGCCTTTTGCGGATTTTTCTGACAGTCGGGCGTTTAACAGCAGCACAGGAATTCCGCGCTGTTTGCATGCGGCAATCAGGTTAAACCAAAGTTCGGTTTCCATCAGCAAACCAATGGCTGGTTTAAAGTGTCTTAAAAAATGATTAACTGCAAACGGTAAATCATAAGGCAGGTAAACACGTAGAACGGTGTCCACAAATAGCTGCTCGCTGGTTTCGCGTCCGGTCGGCGTGGTGTGGGTGATCAAGATTTGATGGTTTGGATATTGTTGCTGCAGGGCTTTAATTAAAGGCTCGGCGGCACGGGTTTCACCTACCGAAACGCAGTGCAGCCAAACGACAGGCCTGCTTACAGGCGTGCTGTAAAAGCCGAAACGCTCGCGCCAGTGTTTTTTATATGCGGGTTGTTTAATGCCGCGCCAAAGCAGCTTAACCGGCACAAGCGGCAGTGCCAGATACAGCAAAAGCGAATACAGAAGGCGATTCATCGCGCCATTTTCTCACAAAATGGGGCGGATGTTTTTGTTGCATGGATGCAAGCATAAACAACTAAATTTTGCGAGAAATATAAATTTTAAATTTTATTTTTTTGGTAAGTAATCGCTCACCTTTGTTCAATCTTAATACTGGCCTTGTCTTTCATAAAGGCTCACCAGAATGGTGCAAAAAATACATGTAAAAATAGGGTTGACGTCTACAAGATAAAGGCATAAATTTCTGCTTCACACACAATATGTTGTGTTTAGGTGGAAGTTTTTTCACAAAAACATATGATTGTTAATATAAATCACATAGTTAGCAAAAACCGGGTAGTAGTGCTAAGTTTAAGACGTTAAAAATAAGGGAGTAAGGCATGCTAAAAGCAGTGGAAACAGCTATGAAATCAAAAGAGAATACTGAGGTTGAAATTCCGATTCAATCGGTGTCGCTGGATATTTGGGATAAGAAATACCGCTTAAAAACCAAATCAGGCGAGTATGTCGATAAAGACATGGACGACTCCTATTCTCGCGTAGCGCGTGCTCTGGCAGATGTCGAAACGACAGAGGAAAAACGTCACGAGTGGCACGAAAAGTTTCTGTGGGCACTACGCCATGGTGCGATCCCGGCTGGCCGCATTACCTCCAATGCGGGTGCGTTGGAGCACAAACCGGCCACTTCTACCATCAACTGCACTGTCTCCGGCGTGATAGAAGACAGCATGGACAATATTCTCGGCAAGGTACACGAGGCCGGCTTAACCCTTAAAGCCGGCTGCGGTATCGGTTACGAATTCTCTACCCTGCGTCCAAAAGGCGCATTCGTGGCAGGCGCTGGTGCCTACACCAGCGGCCCGCTCTCTTTCATGGATATCTACGACAAAATGTGCTTTACCGTGTCATCAGCGGGTGGCCGCCGTGGCGCGCAAATGGCCACGTTTGATATTTCCCACCCTGATATCACTGACTTCATCAAAGCCAAGCGCGAAGCCGGCCGTCTGCGCCAGTTCAATCTTTCCTGCCTCATCACCAAAGAGTTTATGGAAGCGGTCAAGGCCGATGCGGAATGGAAACTTGCTTTCCCTGTCACGGAAAAAGAAGCGATTGTGGATGGTCTCAATGTGAATGATGACAGCCAGGTAGTTTGGCGCGAGTGGCCAGTAAAAGGCAAATACCTCACTAAGGCCGACGGCGTGGATGCCGGCAAAGTCGCTTGCCGCGTGTATAAAACCATCAAAGCGCGCAGGCTGTGGGATGTGATTATGTCCAGCACTTACGATTTTGCCGAGCCGGGCTTTATCCTGATTGACCGTGTGAACGAGATGAACAACAACTGGTTCTGCGAGAACATCCGCGCCACTAACCCATGCGGCGAACAGCCATTGCCGCCTTATGGCGCATGCCTGCTGGGCTCGGTTAACCTGACCAAATTCGTGAAAAAACCTTTCACTGATGAAGCGCATTTCGATTGGGCAGAATACCGCGAAGTGGTGGGTATTTTCACGCGCATGCTGGATAACGTAGTGGAAATCAACGGCCTGCCATTGCAGCAGCAGCGCGATGAAATTATGCGCAAACGCCGCCACGGCATGGGCTACCTGGGCTTGGGTTCTGCTCTCACCATGATGAAAATGAAATACGGCGAAGAAGATTCCATCAAATTCACCGAGGAAGTCACCCGCGTGATGGCTGAAGAAGGCTGGAACGTGGGTGTGCAGCTGGCCGAAGAAAAAGGCCCGGCGCCGATTATGGATGAGAAATTTGAAGTCACGGCTGACATGCTGGCAAAACGTCCGGAGATGGCGGCAGATGGCATTAAAGTTGGGCAAAAAATCGCGGGCAAAGTGCTGATGGGCAAGTACAGCCGCTATATGCAGCAGTTCCCTGAAGGTTTGCGTAACCAAATCGCGACCAAGGGCGTGCGCTTTACGCACCACAGCTCGATTGCGCCAACCGGCACCATTTCACTCTCGCTGGCTAACAACGCCAGCAACGGTATCGAGCCATCATTTGCGCACCACTACGCACGCAACGTGATTCGCGAAGGCAAAAAATCGAAAGAGAAAGTCGATGTGTTCTCATACGAGCTATTGGCCTACCGTGAGCTGATTAACCCGAAAGCCATGCCGTTTAGCGATAAACCGGATGAAAAACTGCCGGATTACTTTTTAGACTCTTCCACCATCATGGCGAAAGCCCATGTGGATATTCAGGCCGCGTCACAAAAATGGATTGACAGCTCGATTTCAAAAACCATCAATGTGCCGACGGATTACGATTTTGAAGATTTTAAAAACATCTACCTTTACGCTTACGACAAAGGCCTGAAAGGCTGCACCACATTCAGGTTTAACCCAGAGGCGTTCCAGGGCGTGCTGGTAACCGAGAAAGATTTGGAAAACACCACCTACAGATTCACGCTGGAAGACGGCACCCATGTTGAGGTGCAAGGCAACGAAGAGATTGAATACGATGGCGAGATTCACAGCGCCGCAAACTTATACGATGCCTTGAAAGAAGGCTACTACGGCAAGTTTTAATTAATTCACCGTATACAGGAGAAAACAAATGACAGTAAGAATAGACAAAAAAATCGTCGGCTATGCGTTGGTAAACGAAGAAGACAAAGCCAAAGCGGCCGAGGCCAAAGAGGCGGCTGGAAAAGTGATTCAACTGGGCGAGCCATTAGACCGCCCGGAGAAAATCACCGGCAGCACCTACAAGGTAAAAACGCCGGTCACCGAGCATGCGCTCTACATCACCATTAACGATGTGGTGATGAACGAAGGCACGCCGCAAGAGCACCGCCGCCCGTTCGAGATATTCATCAACTCCAAAAACATGGATCACTTCCAATGGATAGTCGCCCTCACCCGCGTCATGTCTGCCGTGTTCCGCAAAGGCGGCGATGTCACCTTTTTGGTGGAAGAGCTTAAAAGCGTGTTTGAGCCAAGTGGCGGCTACTTTAAAAAAGGCGGCAGGTTTGTGCCGAGTTTAGTGGCAGAGATTGGCGAAGTGGTGGAGCAGCACTTGCAAAACATCGGCATGCTTAAAAAACCGGGTTTGGATGAACATCAACAAAAACTGGTAGATGAAAAACGCACCGAATACTTTGAAAACCACGCCAAAGCGGGTGAAGAAATGACCGCAGAAGGCTTTCCCAAAGGCGCTGCGCTTTGCAACAAATGCCAAACCAAAGCCGCGATTGTGATGGATGGCTGTTTGACTTGCCTGAATTGTGGCGAGAGTAAATGTGGTTAAATAAAAAAGGGGCTATGGCCCCTTTTTTATTTGTTGCAGGTGAAGCTTTTTACAGGTAAGTATCGATTGAAAATATAGAAAAAATGTCTAAAAAATTATTTATCAGCTACTCCCATAAAGACGAAGTTCATAGACAAGCGCTTGAAGAGCGCTTGGCAATGTTAAAACGTAAAAATATAGTCTCTGTTTGGCATGATAGAAAAATAATAGCTGGAGAAGATTGGAAAGATAAAATTGATGAAAATTTGGAATCAGCTGACATTATATTGTTCTTAGTTAGCTCTAGCTTTTTGGCTTCTGATTATTGCTTTGATGTAGAAGTGAAAAAAGCAATGGAAAGACATAATGCAGGTACTGCAAGAATAATTTCCATCGTAGTAAGAGCTTGCGATTGGAATGAATGCGAGTTTTCAAAATTTCAAGCCGTTCCAAAGGATGCGAAGCCAATTACCTTATGGGATGATATTGACAGTGCATGGCTAGATGCAGTGAATGGCCTAAAACGATATATCAATGAGTTTTCGCCATCTTCTCAAATGAGCAACATTGTCGAAGTTGCAAAAACTATAGAGCTTTCATCTGAATTTGGTGTATGGCTTGATGATACCGAAATAGTTCTTACTCATAGAAAAGTAGATAAAGTAAATTTAAGTGATATTTACGTTTCACTAGACATTGAATTTGATGATGTTAAGAAGAAATCGCCCAACATAGTTTCTTCTGAAAAAATATTCAATACAAAAGGTTATTACTTAGTGTACGGGGAAGAGCAGCAAGGTAAAACAACACTATTAAAGCATGCATTTACTGAGTTTTTAAAGAAAGAGTATTTGCCAATTTATATTGATGCAAAACAAGTTAAAAATTCAGATTTGACAAAGACATTACATAAGCTCGTTGGTGAACAATATCAAGGACTGTCAATTGAAAAATATCTTTCATTTGATAAGAAAGTATTACTAATTGATAACCTTGATCAAATTGAATTAAATCAGAAATACAAAAACGCCTTCATTCAACAACTAAAAGATAAATTTAGCTGGGTAATTATAGCTTGCCACAGCTCGTTCAACTATGTCTCATCAGAAACTCCTTCTCTTAATACATTCAAAGAATGCAAACTTATGGGTTTTGGTAATCTAAAAAGAGAAGAAGTTGTAAAAAGGTGGATAACATTAGGCGTAGTGGAGTCAATTGAAGATCAGGAACTCTACACCAAATGTGATGAGCTTAAAGCTCAACTAAATACAGTAATTAAAAGAAACATAGTTCCATCAAAACCTATTTATATCCTCATGTTAATCCAGATGTTTGAAGCATACGCTCAACAAAATCTCGAATTAACGTCTTATGGACACTGTTATCAACAACTTATATATCAATCATTTGAAAAAGCAAAAATAAATGCTAGGGACTATGAAAAGTATCTAAATGTGCTTACTGAGCTTTCATGGGCTAGATTTAAGCAGACCAAGGGGTTAAATCTACATCAGTTAGATATATTTTTTGTTCAGTACGGAGAAAAGTATCTGTCCGTAAATGGACCTGAGATTATCGATAAACTATTGTCTCATTCGATACTTTCTCGAAAAGAAAATTTAACGGATTTTAAATATCCGTACATTTACTATTTTTTTGTGGGTAAAAAAATAGCAGAAGGCTTTGCTGAGTCAGATGATATAAAAAATGATGTAGAAAACTTACTCGAAAAACTTCATAGAGAAGATTTTGCAAATATCCTTATATTTATTACACATCACACTAAAGACTCATGGGTGTTAACTAAGATTAAACAGGTATTAGCTACCTTATTTCATGAACAAGAAAAAGCGACTTTGGCTAAAGACCAACTTTCATTCATGGATGAATTTATTAAGAAAATCCCTGATCTTGTAGTTGAACAAAGAGAGGTGCAAAAAGAA
Source organism: Methylotenera sp. (assembly GCA_044228245.1). GTDB lineage: Bacteria > Pseudomonadota > Gammaproteobacteria > Burkholderiales > Methylophilaceae > Methylotenera_A. The sequence goes on along the minus strand of JBGAVG010000001.1, from coordinate 380,432 downwards.
AGGGATGACCAAAATAGAAGACTTGATGAAATTGAGAGGGCTGAAGAGGATGAAAGTTATGAATCACTTGATATTCTAGCAAAAATAAACAAAACCTTTAAAGGCATGGAAATAGCAGGTCAAATTATTCGTAACCGTCATGCAACTATGACGCGAGAAGCTCTATATGATTTAGCAGACTGTGGCGCGTCTTCAGGCCTCAGGTTTTTAGACTATTTCATTAAAATTTCCGACGAATTTAAAATAGAAATAATTAAATTTATTGAATCACAATTAGCGGAGCATCCTAATTTGAGCAATAAAGAAATACAACATCATGCTGAGGATACCTATCTACAGTTAACTTACGGAGTTATAAATGGAGTTATCAGAAAAATTGCATCATCAGTTGGATCAAAAGAAGCAGCTGAAATATATACAGCTCTAGAAGATAGCGAAAAAACACCTGCTTACACTCTTATCAATTTAGCCATAGAACTGCAGTTTACTCGTGTGCTTAATATATCGACCTTGGAACAAACATTAGAGAAGCTCAAAAATAACGCTGTATGTTCACGTATATTAAAAGAAATAGTTATTCAGCACATTTATATGTTTCCTGTCGAATACCAGATTAAACAAAAATTATCAGAATTACTTGATATAACAGTACTTGGGCAACGTTTAATGGATCAAAAAAAGTTAGGTAAAGCCTAGTAATAACAGTGGGCAGAGCACGATTATTCAATGTCCTGCAGACCAATATCTATGCGCCTTCCAGAGCATGTTTTTATAACGGTTTTACCGCGCCACAGCTTGCGTTAATCCATTTGCCGTTGATATCCGCCCGCTCATTCACAGGGTTGCCTTGAGCTTCGCCACTAAAATTGGTCTGCCCTGTAAAAGCCTCTGGGTTTGTAATGGCGCCCTCTGCTGTTCCATTGCCTTTTAGGGCGGGGCTGGCACACACAAAGTCTATTTTGTAGTTGTTACCGCTACGGGTCGCATTTTTAGAGGTGCAGCCTAATTGCGTATTATAAAAATTGGGCAGCGTTTTTTTGTTAGCCATTTCTTGTGTAATGCATGTTTGGGAGATTGCAGCGCCGTTTTCAATTTGTGGCATATCAAGTCCGTAATCTTTGGCTAAGTCTTTAATACTTTGCATTTGCTCTGGCGGCAGGTGCGGCGCTAGTAGCAATAAATCAGATGTGGTTGTGATTTGCCATAAACCAGGCCGCATGTTGGTCTCTGCGGCATTTGTAGTGGGTGCTAATAATGGGGCAATTAAAATAAGACTGATTAGAATTTTGCGCATTAAATCTCCTCGCCAATTTGTGACATACGCATTTTTAGAGGTCATTCAGGCAAGCTTAGTTCAGCGCAATTTAATTTTAGGGCATAGACCACGATTATTGCCTGCCCTGCAGACCAATACTCATGCGGCTCGCAGGGCATTAGTTAAGACCTGACTGCTTTAGTTATTTGCTAACTTAGCGTGATGCATCGCCCACTCTTTGGCTTTTGCAATGGCAATGCGAATCGCCTTGCCTTCATCCATGCCTTCTTCTAAAAGGGCATTGGCTATCTCAATCGCTTTCGTGCGGACGATTGGGCTAAGGTGTTTCATTGAGACAGGATAGTGTTGTTCGTTCCAGGGCATAAGCTATATTAACACCTGGTAATAGGCTGCTGCGACGATTCTGAAGTATCTATTTGCTTGCGTTCCTGTCGGTCAGCCTGCAGAGCGCAATATCTGTAAGGCATTGCGCCGCATATAACGCTTTCTTTCGGCGTATTACGCTACGCGAATACGCCCCACTATTTTTTTGCTTAGAAACCTTCGTCTTCCACCGCATTAATGGAGTAGTAGCTTTCTTCACGTTGTTCGTTTAACTTGGCAACCTCTTCTACGGCAACTTCATAGTTAAGATATGCATACTCTAATTCGTTTTGTTTGTTGATCACTTGGTAAATTGTCATTTTATCGCTCCTTAACACATCGTTTAATTAACTACATCACAGTGTGTATTGAGCAAAAACAAGACCAACAATGAATTTGTCTAAATAATTATTTACATTTCAATGAGTTATATGAAATTTTCTGGCTTATTGATAATTAGTCGGGGCGGATTTAAGCCAAAGGTTGTTTGAGGTTTCGACATGACTGTGCAAATATTGACGATTGTATTAAAGCACACACAAATAGTGTATTTTCTGGCAGGTCTGCAAGCCGACCATATATAAACTAATGGAATGCGGCCTGCAGGGACATGTTTTAACCAGAAAAACAGGTAAAGCACAATAAGTCAGGGGATGCCAATTACCTTAAGGTATTCCTCAAGCGTTAGAGCTAACCTTTGAAGAGAGTTAGAGACTTCATCCAAATGCGTGTTTGAATCCAGATGCAGTTTTTCCAGTAGCGCTTTGTGTTTTTCAACCGCGTCCACATGCTCTTTAAATTTAGCGTCTTTTAAATCCTGTTTAGTCATTGCCAATTTCTCCATCAGTAAGTGTTCACTATAGCACTCGTTTGAGTGCGTGTGTATTACAAAATATCGAAATACGACGTAATCCCACGTATTTATGGCATGCCTGCGAGCCAATATCCATGCGGCTTGCAGGGTATGTCATTTTGTAATGTAAAGCTATTGAATTAAATCTATTAATGCCACTCATAGCAGTTGGCACTGAATAATTTTTAATAAGTCAGGAGAGAGCTGGTGTGGTTACGTCTAATGTTAGCATGTTGTTTCTTCAGCATTTTTGGATCACAAGCCGCTATGGCGATTGAGGAACCCAAATACACGGTGACCGAAAAATCGAATGATTTTGAGTTGCGTACTTATAACCCGATGATTGTTGCAGAAACCTTGGTAGAAGGTAATTTGGATAAAGCCTCAAACAGCGGGTTTAAGATAATTGCAGATTATATTTTTGGTAATAACACATCGCGAAACGGCGCTAGTGAGAAGATTAGTATGACCGCCCCTGTAACGATGGAACCTAAAAGTGAAAAAATCAGCATGACCGTACCAGTAAGCATGCAAGAAGCAGCGGGTAAATGGCGCATGCACTTTGTAATGCCTAGCCAATACACGCTGGAAACCCTGCCTGTGCCCAATAATAAGGCTGTGCTGCTGCGTGAGCTGCCTGCAAAAAAATTTGCGGTGGTGCGCTTTTCCGGTTTGGCGGGCGAAGCAAAAACTGCTAAAAAAACCGAGGAATTACTAGCTTGGCTTGCTTCAATGAAAATTAAACCTGTCGGCACACCTGAACTGGCGCGCTACAACCCGCCGTGGACTCTGCCATTTTTAAGGCGCAATGAGGTGATGGTAGAGTATTAACTGTTATTTACATGCCCTGCAAGCCGCATGGATATTGCCTCGCAGGGCATGCACTTTAGACGATTTTGGTTTCGCTTTTAATGACGTTTACGATTGCCGCAAACACCATGATATATTCCATAAAGAGCAGCATATAAAGATCCTGCTCAGGAATGCCCGCAAGCATGGTTATGGCCAATGAGAGTGTATTGGTGAAAACGCCGATCATGATAAAAAGACCAATCAGTTTGGTTCTTAGGCCGAAAAGATAAAACTGGGCGACAAAGCTCAGGCCAATCACCGTTTCAAGATTGATGCCGCCGTTGAGAAGTTTGTTGGCGAGGTTCAGCGCGATATACAAGGCGGCAAGCACCAATGCGGCAGGGAGTTTTATCGGCATGCCGGTGCCATCGTGTTTTAGCCTTAATGCCAGCCAGACATGAGTCAATATTGCTGTAATCAGTTTCATTTTGCGCACCTAAACCAAATTGATAAAAGCGGACTACACTTTGTGTTACGCATAAATCAGGCCAAAAGTTAAATGATTCTGGAATTTTTAATCCGGCTCTGATTCCAGTTCTTCAACATGGTATGTGTGGTTTTCATCCCACAGCGAGAAAGCCTGCGCGTTTTGCTTCGCTTTCTGCAAATCCATGTATTCGCAATACACCTGGTTTTCTTCATCCAGCACTTGATAGATTGTCATCACACACCTCTTTGCATAAATATTGCAGTGATCAGTTTCAGTAAAAACAAATTGGTAAAAACTGACTACACTAAAAACGGACTGCACTTAGTGTTATGCATAAATCAGGCCAAAATTGGATGATTCTGGAATTTTTAATCCGGCAACTAATCCGGCTCTGATTCCAGCTCGCCTACATGGTAGTAGTGGTCCTCATTCCAGAGCGTGAAAGTCTGTGCGCTGCGCACGGCATTCTCAAGATCCACATATTCACCATAAAGATTGTTCTCTTCATCTAGCACTTGATAGATTGTCATCACACACCTCTTTAGTCGCTTTGCAGTGTTAAGAATTACATCGGCGTGTTTGCAGCAAACTTTAATAAAATTTGCGTGGTGCGTAGAAAAGCCATTTTTTCGTCATGGCCTGTCGATTTTTGCACTGATTCTCGTGTTTGTTGCTACATTCAGACAATGTTAATAATTCACAACACATAAACATCCTATGTTGTTGACGCAGCAAGGAATTCGTGCGAGTATAAAAGGCCATGGAATAGGTATGGCAATGCGTATATAGCGCTGTTTTTTTAGCTCATTTAGGCATATAGAAAAATAGCGTTCGTTTTACAAGGAGAACTGCACTTGAAAAAGACGATACAGCAATATATTAAAAAGGGTTGTTCCCTTTTGCGCTTAACGCTGCCGGATTTTGTACTTTAATAAATGAGTGCACAAAAAATGATGGATCTATCTGTCGTTTACAGTAAAACAGCCAAAGGATTGCGCGCCCGCGCCTCCCTGATTGGCGGCCTGTCATCGCAACTGATGAAAGTGCTGACACACATCGACGGCAAGTCAGAAGCCGAAACGATTCTGGACAAATTTGTTCAATTAAGCGAACAAGAGCTTGCCTCAGCCTTAACCCAGCTTGAGAACGAAGGCTACATCAAGCCGGTAGCGGTGCGCACCGCCGATGACTGGGCCCCAACCACCAACTTTACACCGATGATCGTTGAAGAATACCTTGATGAAGCGGAAGTGGAAGCCAGAGCAAAAGAAGAAGCGCGTCTTGAGGCTGAACGTCAGGCCGTGGAAGCCGAAGAAAAAGCCAGAATAGAAGCAGAGCAGGCACGCGCCAGAGCGAAAGAAAAAGCCGAGGCAAAAGTAAAAGCGCGCCTTGAAGAGGAGCGCATTGCCCGCGAAGCCGAAGAGAAAGCCAAAGCCGAAGCAGAACAGGCGCGTGCCAAGGCAGAGGCTGAAGAAAAGGCCAGAATTGAGGCTGAACGCAAAGCCAAGGCCGAGGAAGCAGCACGCCTGGAAGCGGAGCATAAAGCCAGGGAAGCCGAAGAAAAAGCCAGAATAGAAGCAGAAAAAGCACGCGCCAAAGCTGAGATCGAAGCCCAAGAGAACGCACGCCGTGAAATTGAGCGCATTGCCCGCGAGGCAGAAGAAGCACAAAAGAAAGCTGAAGCGGAAGCCCGTGCCAAGGCCGCAGAAGAAGCGCGGTTGGAAGCGGAGAGAAAAGCCAAGGCTGAGGAAGCAGCACGCCTGGAAGCGGAGCGCATCGCCCGTGAAGCTAAAGCCGAAGCAGAACAGGCGCGTGCCAAAGCAGAGGCTGAAGAAAAGGCCAGGCTTGAGGCTGAACGCAAAGCCAAAGCCGAGGAAAAAGCGCGTCTGGAGGCTGAACGCAAGGCCAGGGAAACCGAAGAAAAAGCCAGAGTAGAAGCAGAAAAAGCGCGCGCTAAAGCTGAGGCCGAGGCCAAAGAGAGCGCACGCCGTGAAATAGAACGCATTGCCCGCGAGGCAGAAGAAGCACAGAAGAAAGCCGAAGCGGAAGAAGCCCGTGCCAAGGCCGCAGAGGAGGCGCGGCGGGAGGCGGAGAGAAAAGCAAAGGCTGAGGAAGAGGTGCGTCTGGAAGCAGAACGTAAGGCCAGAGCGGAAGAAGAAACACGCCTGGAGGCCGAGCGCGTAGCCCGTCAAGCTGAAGAACAAGCCAGAGTAGAAGCAGAGCAGGCGCTTGCCAAAGCCGAAGCCGAAGAAAAAGCTAGAATTGAGGCGGAAGAGAACACGCGCCGCGAAATGAAACGCATCATCCGCGAAGCGGAGGAAGAACGAAAAAAATCTGAAGCCAAGGCTAAAGCTGACAGATTGGAAGCCAAACGCAAGGCCAAGGCCGAGGAGGAAGCGCGCTTGAAAGCAGAGCGCAAGGCACAGCAAGAGGCGGAGCAGGTGCGTTCGAAGGCTGAAGCCGAAGAAAGGGCGAGAGCAGAGGCGAAGGAAAAAACGCGCCTGGAAATGGAGCGTATCGCCCAAGAGGCAGAGCAGGTACGAAAAAAATCCAAAACAGAGGTGCTTGCCAAAGAGGCTGACGAGGCTAGGTTAACAGTTGAAAATGAAACCCTGGCAGAACAGGTTGCGGAAGAAAAGGCCAAGACAGAAGCCGAAGAGCAAGCCAAGGCGGAAGCGCAGGAAAAGGCAAAACTTGAAGCAGGGCGTCTTGCCCGCGAAGCGGAAGACGCGCGGAATAAATTTTTTGAGGATGATGAACGTGCCTTGTCGGAAGAGGATCTGCGTGAGTTAGCCGAAGAAGAGGCCGAGCTTGAGGCCGGCCGCGCACCAACAATTGAAATAGATGAATCAACGCAGGCGGCCGATGAAAAAGCCCGACAAGATGCTGAAGATCTGGCGCGCGAGGAAGTGAAGCGCATTGCCAAAGAGGATGCGAAAGCTGAAGCCAGACTCAAGGCGCAGGCGAGGACCCAGGCCATGTTGAGGGTGGCTGCTGCGGGTGTTAAAAAATGGATTAAGCGGGGGATAAAGGCCACATTGATTGGTTTGCCGCTGCTGGTTCTGTTGTTGATCGTTCTGTTGCCCTACATTAACCTTGGCATGCTGGTTGAACCCATTGAAAAACTCGCGTCCAAAAGCACGGGCGCGCCGGTGACGGTCAAGAATGTCCATGCCTCGCTATGGCCTGAGCCGAATCTGGTGATTGGAGATGTGGCGATTGGTGTTGATCCCGGTCATAAAATTGAGACAGTTCACGTGACACCTGTGGCTTCAACGCTATTTGAGCCAGTGAAGGTGGTGGAATCGCTGGAGATCGATGGGCTGGAGGTCGAGCAGGAGAATTTTGGACAAGCGCTGCAATGGATCGGCAATGCTGGCAAAGCCGAGCACCTGAAGATTGAGCAGATGAGGCTGAAAAATATTTCGTTGAAAATTCGCGATCTGGAGCTTGGGACTTTTGCGGGCAAAGTCGGGATTAACGACTCGCAGGAACTTAAAAATATCGAACTCAGCACGGCTGACCAAGCGCTTTCGGTCCAGATACTCCCGCGCGGCGGCAGCTATGAGCTTGTGCTCAGCGCCACGCATTGGCCGCTGCCTGTAAACCCGAAGATCGTGTTTGATAATCTTGATGCCAGAGGCATTCTAAATCGGAATCAGATTAATTTTAGCCAGCTCAAGGGCGAGATCTATGGCGGCAGCTTCACAGCCAATGCAGTCGTTGATTGGGGCAGCCAATGGAGCGCAGCGGGGGATTTCCGCCTGAGCAGAGCGGACATGCCGCAGATGTTGCAAGCGTTCAACAGTGCTGCTTCCATCGACGGAAAACTGAACCTGGCAGGAAAGTTCGTTTGCAAATCGGCCACGGCTGCCGGGCTGACTGAGGCGTCTGACATCACCGCCAATTTTGATATGAGTCATGGCAGCTTCAATGATATCGAACTCACCCGCGCCGTGTTGTCCAGGGAAAGCCAGTCTTTGGCAGGTGATTCCACGCATTTCGACACATTGACGGGTAGCGTGCAGATTAAGAATGGGCTTTATCAGTACAGAAAACTCATGCTGGAATCCCCACAATTCCATGCCCGGGGTCAGGTGGATGTAATGCCTAATCAGAATATTTCGGGAAGAATAAGCGCCAATCTTGCCGCCCAATCGCGACGCCTGTACGCGAACTTTAGCCTGACCGGCAAGGTTAACGACGTGAGGCGGCAATAATCGGAGGTTCCCTAGTCCTTGGGGCCTAGATAGTCCGCTTTACCTAGCTCTACGCCATTATGGCGCAAGATGTTGTAAGCGGTCGTCACATGAAAATACACATTCGGCAACACCCATTTCTGCAGGTAAGCCTGTCCTGTAAACGTTAACTCAATTTTTCGCACGGCAATTGTCACATTGCGGGTTTCGCTGCCTTCCATTTGCGCTGGTTTGATGCTGTCGATAAACGCGATGGTTTTGGCGATGCGCGCCTGCAGCTCTGCAAAGCTGACTTCATTGTCTTCATACTTGGGAATCTCTACCCCCGCCAGCCGCGCCGCTGCGCCCTTGCTCATGTCGGTCGCAATCTGCACCTGTCGCGTGAGCGGATACATGTCAGGGAAAAGCCTTGCGTTAAGCAAGACCGCAGGCTCGATTTTCTTGGCGTCGGCATAATCCTCACCTTTTTTTAGAATGGCGGAAAGATTGGTTAGTGCGCGTTTAATCGGTGGAATCGTGGCATCGTACATGGTAAACATGGGGAAATCCTGAAAAAAGAGATTAATAAGCGTAAATCATACCCCTAAAAACCTGTGAAAACTTAATTTAATATTGCTGGGTCTATAAGTTGTTTTTGGCAAATAATGAATATTTTTTGATATGAATCAAGTTGTTAGCAGGATTTAAGTAATACGATTCAATCGCTTGCAGGTGTTCGATTCAACATTGTTGGAAATGATGGGAGAACAAAATGACTTTTTTAGGCTGGCAGGGAATTGCTACGTTAGTCGGCGTACTCGCCGTGATTGTTTTGGTGTTGGTAGGGTTTGCCAAGATCGCTAACAAGTAGTGCAAAACCTTTGTAGCTTTACTATAAGGCTGTTTATAGTCTTTAGAGTTTTTTTGTGCCTACGCCTCACCAATAACGCCTGAAAATATTTCACCTATATTTCTCTATCGGCCTATGATGAAGCTCTGTAGAACTCTTAAGGAGAGATATCATGGCAAAAGGTCAGATTCGCGGGAACAAGGAAATAAAAAAGCCTAAAAAAAGTAAAGAGGTCGTGGTGCCGGCAAGTTCCATTATTCCAATGAAATCAAGCACACCAGCAAAAAATAAGCATTAGTTTTTTTGTTTTTTTGTTGTGGAAGTGGCAGGAATGGGCTGTGTTAGCGTTGTGCCGTATCAAGCCAATAGGTAGGATATCAATGTATACTTCGCTTCATGGCGCTCGTACAAATACAAATCAACAAACCTAATCATTCGACAGCGAAAAAGATCGCATTATTCAATCTTGGGTTTCGCCCATTCTTCTTGGGGGCGGGTATTTTTGCCGTTGTTTCGATAGCCCTGTGGATATCTGTCTATTTTTTTCATGGCTCGGCAAGCATTACTCATATCACCATCAGCCAATGGCATGCGCATGAGATGCTATATGGCTATGGCATGGCTGTGGTTGCGGGCTTTCTGCTCACTGCGGTAAAAAACTGGACAGGAATCCAAACGCTTTATGGCAAGCCATTAATGGTGCTGTTCATGCTTTGGTGTGCGGCCAGACTGTTATTTCTATTTGGCACGGCATTTTTACCATGGGCAGCCGCTGCGGATATGCTGTTCGGTCTTTTTTTGATCGGCGCTGTAGCCAGGCCAATTATCAAGGCAAAGCAATGGAAGCAGCTTGCAGTGGTGAGCAAGGTTATTTTATTGTGGGTGGGCAATCTGGTTTTTTATCTTGGCTGCTATGGCATATTAACCAGCGGCATGCTGTATGCCATTAACGGCGCGGTGCTGTTGTTTATCAGCCTGATTTTGATGATAGGCCGTCGTGTCATCCCGTTTTTTATTGAACGCGGTGTGGAAGAAAAAATCCAGCTCAAGCAATACAAATGGCTGGATGTCAGCATTCTGGCAGCTTTTGTCGCGCTATTCTTAAACGTGATTTTTATTCAGATTGCTAATTTAACATCATTACTGGCATGGGTTTTATTTGCCTTGAATGGCTACCGCTTGCGTAATTGGCATACGACAGGGATCTGGCAGGTGCCATTGTTATGGAGCTTGTATCTGTCGGCCTGGCTGATAAATGTTGGTTTTCTTTTTTACGGCTTGCAAGCCCATTACAGTCAGCTGTCTATTCTAACGCTGCATCTTTTCACGATTGGCGGAATCGGGTTAATGACGCTGGGCATGATGTCGCGCGTAGCTCTGGGGCACACCGGGCGTGATATCAGAAAGCCCTCGCGCTGGATGGGGTTTGCTTTTGCGGGGATTGTTGCTAGCGTGCTGTTTCGCTCGCTGGTGCCTATGCTAACTACGCAGCATTATGCAGACTGGGTGTTGATATCAGCGATTTTCTGGATATTGGGTTTTGCGGTTTTTGTGGCGGTTTATGCGCCGATACTGTTAAAGCCAAGAACTGACGGGGCTTTTGGTTAATTCTGGTGGTTGATTCCGGCGGATGATCAGGTATTAGAAATCACCCCGTTTTTTCACCTCTTGCCGTAACCATCGCTCCAACACAACTACCACATAGGCCTGCTCTTCCAGCGTGAGTTCACGCCCAAGCGGTATTCGATGCCATTTTTGCAGGCAGCCGCGGCAACAGCAGGCGGTGGCGTGCTGTGCGACAAAAACCGGGTGGCCGCGCATGGGGGTTTGTTTGCCATCGTTGCTGATTTCTGCAGGGGCGAGACGTTTGCTGATAAAGTCTTCCGCATGCGTCAGCACTGATCCTAGGCCTTTTTCTTGCAGATAAGTGTAGTCTTTGCCGCGCAGGTGAAAGCCGCTTCGGAAGGGTGATTTGGCCAGTGCTGCAAAGAGTTCGTCCAAATCTCTCATCTGATTCATCAATAAAAATACCCATCATATCGCTAAATATGATGGGCATGACAGGTTAATTATCCTTTATCAAGCTTATTCTTTGATAGCTGGCGGACCTTTAAAGCGTTTCTTCTCGCCAAATAAAAACCAGAATGCGGCCATTACGACAAGCATGAATACGGTTACATATAGCACTTTTTCATTTGGCGGTTGTATGCCGACGATGACCAGAAATCCGCCGCCAATCACGGCCAACACGGCAATAAGCTTGGACATTCCGCCTAAATCAAATGGTCCTTTGTGTTTCCAGGTTTTGCCTTCGGCAAAAATGCCAGCCGCGGTAGGCATGATGTATGAAATATAAAGAAACACAGCACAGCCTACTGCAAGCACACTAAAAGCCTCGGCATATAAAGTAGCAACTATCGCCAAAATAGCGGATGCCCAAACAGCGGCAACAGGTGTTTTTAACGTGCGGTCCACTTTGCGCAAGAATTTTGATGCAGGTAAGCCGCCATCACGCGCAAAAGCAAACATCATGCGTGAGCAGGAGGTTAGGCACGCTAAACCGCACAAGAAGTTGACCAGGAAAATCCCTAAACCTAATACGGCTTTTAAGGCGGTTGGCAGTGTACTTAAAAGTGCGTCCAAAAAGCCAAAGCCTTGCTTAACGCCAGTGGCAACATCTGGCATGACCAATACAAAAGTACAAATCATGACATAGCCAAAAATAATGGAGTAAATTACGGAACTGATAATGCCTTTGGGTACTGCCTTTGCAGCGTCACGCGTTTCTTCAGCAGTGTGAGCAGACGCATCAAAACCGGTAATGGTATAAACCACAAGCAATAGGCCCAGTAAGAATGGGAATACCATGCCTTCGCTTTTTGGCCAAACGCTACCCTCTGCACCTGTAAAGTTAGTGAAGGTGTAAAGCCTGGAATAATCGAGCGGATTCTGATTGTAAGCCAATAAAGACATGGTAAGGATACCCCCTATTACCATGATCAAATACCCGGCAAGGTCAGTGATTTTTGTAGTAAACTTTGGAAAACGGTAGATCAAAATCGCCTGAATAGCAGTAAACAGTGAGATGTAAAAGGTTTGATGTGCATAACCAAATCCTGAAACATCCACCCCCAGGATGGGCAGTGCCAGCCCTTTAAAGAAGAAGTCGTACACACCAAAATTCACCGAGGCCACCACAAAAATAAGTCCCAGCAAATTAAACCAGGCAGTACACCAGCCATAGCCTTTGCCGCCCAAAATCGAACCCCAGTGATATAAGCCGCCGGCTGTTGGGTAGCTTGAAGAAATTTGCGCCATGGCTAACGCAACAATGGTGGCAAACAACCCGCCGACCAGCCAGCCGATGCCGATAGACGCGCCGCCAGCACCACCTAATGCCAGTGGAAAAGCTGTAATGCCGCCAGCCAGAATACAAATAATAGAAAAGGAGATAGCAAAATTAGAAAATCCACCCATGTGTCGGTGAAGTTCCTGCTCATAACCCATTTTTTTTAGTTCTTTGGCATCATGATCCAACGCCTGATTCGACTCACTCATTTTTTACCCCTTTTAAAGATTAAATGCTAATAGAAACTACTAGGTACTAATTTTTAAAACTTAAAAACAGAGAAATCCTGAAGCTATTTTTTATATTGGGAAGGCATAGTGCGTTCCTAGTATAGATTTATAATGCGCAAAAGCAAGTACCAGTTTTTGACATTCGACCATACCATTTGCGGTATGGCTAAAAAGTGTCGCATAATGCCAGCATCAAGTGGTAGGTTATTCAGGAGCAGGAGCGCATGATGACGTATCGTTATAGTGTGGGCGCGCAGACTTATCAGTTCGCTGACTTAAAGGCAGTGCTTGCCAAGGCAACACCGGCGCGCTCTGGCGATTTTCTTGCAGGCGTGGCGGCGGATACTTATGCGGAACGCATGGCGGCCAGATTGTGCCTGGCGGAGATTCCGCTGCAGCGCTTTCTGGAAGAGCTTATCATCCCTTACGAAACCGACGAGGTCACACGCCTGATCGTCGATACACATGACAAAGTCGCATTTGCAGAGATCAGCCACCTTACAGTGGGCGATTTTCGTGACTGGCTGCTTTCCGATATTGCCGATTCAGCAACCTTAAAGCGTGTAGCAGCCGGCATTACGCCAGAAATGGCTGCTGCCGTTTCTAAACTCATGCGCAACCAGGATTTGATTCTGGTGGCAAAGAAATGCCGTGTCACCACCTCATTCCGCAACACCATCGGTCTGCCTGGTAGGTTGTCAGTGCGCCTGCAGCCCAATCACCCCACGGACGATATGCGCGGTATAGCGGCCTCGATGCTGGATGGTTTGCTGTACGGCGCAGGAGATGCGGTGATTGGCATCAACCCCGCGACCGATAGTTTGCCTGCACTCATGGATTTGTATTATCTGGTGGATGAGGTAATAAACCAATACGAAATCCCCACGCAATCATGCATTTTGACGCACGTCACTAACCAGATTCAGCTGATTGAAAAAGGTGCGCCAGTGGATTTGGTGTTTCAGTCGATTGCCGGTACGGAAAAAGCCAATAAAAGTTTTGGGATTAATATTGCCCTGCTCAAAGAAGCACAATCAGCAGCGCTGTCATTGAAGCGAGGTACCGTAGGTAACAATGTCATGTATTTTGAAACAGGCCAAGGTTCAGCGTTATCCGCCAATGCCAATTTTGGGGTGGATCAGCAGACCTGCGAAGCGCGCGCCTATGCGGTTGCGCGGCATCTGTCACCGTTGCTGACTAATACTGTGGTCGGCTTTATCGGGCCAGAGTATCTATACGATGGCAAACAGATTATCCGCGCCGGTCTGGAAGATCACTTTTGCGGCAAGCTGCTTGGTGTGCCGCTGGGCTGCGATGTGTGCTACACCAACCATGCCGAGGCGGACCAGGATGACATGGATACTTTAATGACGCTATTAGCCACGGCTGGGCTGACGTTTATTATGGGCATTCCGGGTGCTGATGACATCATGCTCAATTACCAGACCACGTCTTTCCATGATTCGCTGTATCTGCGTAAAGTGTTGGGCTTGAAAGCTGCGCCGGAGTTTGAGGCCTGGCTCAAAAAAATGCATATCATGGATGCCAGCGGCCAAGTGCAGCCAATCTCGGACGCACACCACATGCTGCAAAACATGCCTAAACACTTGTTGAGCGCGGCGTAAATTTTCATGTCAAATAAAGCAGAAGACATTGCTCAAATCGAAGCCGTAAGTGCCGACCCATGGGCACAGCTGAAAAGCTTTACCCGCGCGCGCATTGCGCTTGGCCGTGTAGGCTGTAGTTTGCCTACTAAAGAAGTATTGGATTTCAGCTTAAGCCACGCCATGGCGCGCGATGCAGTGCACCTGGCGCTGGATATCGATGCCTTGGAAGCGGATATTAAAAGCCAGGGATTTTCTACCGTTCGGGTCAAAAGCATGGCGCCCGACCGCGCCAGTTATCTGTTGCGCCCGGATTGGGGGCGCAGGTTAAGCGAAAAAAGTTTGACCGACTTGAACAACATGAATCAAGCCAAACTGATTGATTTTCTAATCGTCGTCGGCGATGGCTTGTCTTCGCTGGCCGTGGCGCGCCATGCCGCACCCCTGCTGGCGGAAGTGCGTCATCTTTTACCCAAGGACTGGCATACAGGCCCCGTCGTTATTGCCTCCCAGGCGCGTGTCGCATTAGGGGATGAGATTGGCCAGGCGCTTGGCGCGCGTATGGTGGCGATGCTTATCGGCGAGCGTCCTGGCTTGAGCTCGCCGGATAGTCTGGGCATTTATCTTACTTATAACCCGAAGCTTGGTTTGAGTGATGCGGACCGCAATTGTATATCCAACGTGCGGCCGGAAGGCTTGCAATACGCTGCTGCCGCCAAGAAACTGGTGTGGCTGGCTAAAGAAGCGATGCGATTGAAACTATCGGGCGTGGCGCTGAAAGATGAAAGCGATGTGCAGGAAATTGCTCAGCAAGGCACATTAGAATTGCCTAAACCTTAAAACAGTTTGATTAATGTAATTGATGTAGCTCCAGATTCCGCAATTTAGGCGCTAATTTCGCTGTAATGCCCACTACAGCCAGCGTCATCAGTCCGCCAAATACGACAGACGGCACCAAGCCCAAAATCCTGGCAGCGATACCCGATTCAAACGCACCTAGTTCATTCGATGAGCCGATAAAAACACCATTGATAGCGGAGACGCGCCCGCGCATGGCGTCGGGCGTGGCAAGCTGTAAAATGGTATGGCGCAGCACCACCGATACGCCATCAAAAATCCCGGATAAAAACAACAGCAAACCAGCCACCACAAAATGGCTGCTTAAGCCAAAGCCGATAATGCAAAGCCCGAAGCAGGCGACCGAATATAAAAGCCAGCGGCCGGCATGCAGGTTAATGGGGTGGCGGGCCAGCCATAGCCCAATGACAATCGCGCCGACTCCCGGGGCCGCACGCAGGACGCCTAAACCTTCAGGGCCTATTTTGTAAATATCCTGTATGAAAGCAGGCAGCATGGCTACCGCACCGCCAAACAGCACAGCAAACATATCGAGCGAAAGCGCGCCAAATATAATCTGGTTGCCGTACACAAAGCGCAAACCCTCATGGATGCTCTTGAAAACTGCCGGGCTATCGCCAGCAGCGGGCGGCTCTTTTAATCTGAGTGACAGCATGGCTAGAATTGCACCAAAACACAGCAGGCAGGCAATCAGGTAAGCCACGGTTTTACTGGCAAAGCCTACCAGCAAACCGCCTAAAACCGGGCCTAGTACCAGGCCAACTTGGAAAGCAGCAATGCTCACACCCGTGGCTTTGGCGAAACTTTCTCTGGGAACAGCAATGGCAAACAAAGTGGTGTAGCTTGGCGAAATAAACGCGCGCGCAACGCCAGTAAACGCTATCGAGCCATAAATCCACAGGGTAGTGCCATTGCCAATCCAGCCAGTCGAAATGGCAGTTAATATCATGGCGTTAATAAGCAACAGTGTCGCCGCCAGCGTGCCAAAGGCCCGGCGGGTATAGTGGTGATCTACTGCGTGACCGGCAAACAAAGCCGATGCGAAATAAGGCAGGGCTTCTGCCAAGCCGATCAAGCCGAGCGAAAGCGGGTCGCGCGTGATTTCATAGATATGCCAGCCCACCGTCACCGCCATGATCTGGTAAGCCAGCACAATCAGGACGCGAAATGCGAGCAGTTTGAGGAAAGCATGATGGTGGGATGTAAAGATGTGCATGGCTGACATTATAAAATCAAACGGGGCAAAGAATCCGGTGCGTTATAATCTATATGGTTAGTGCTGTGAATAAGGCAGTAAGTATATGAAAGTATACCGATGAGTCGTCGTTGACCTAGTGCGATTCTGCCAACATAGATTAGGCGCACTAACCTTCTAAAAAACTCCCGCTTTATGTTGTTTAGTCAGTCAATGACTTTATGCTTTTAACGCAATTAAGTTTTTGTAATCATTGCCGATAAGGATATATGCAAATCATTAACTTATTGGCGAGTAACACATTGAGACCTTCAGCTCTGTGCTTAGGTGCCGGGTTATGCCTGGCATTTGTTGCCATCCTGGCGCAACCGCCTCTGTTTATAGGCCTCAGTGTCGCGCTATTGCTGGCAGGAATTTTCGCACTATGGCTCAGATATTTATTCAGGCAAGAAAAATCCAGAAAAAACGAGGAACGCTGGCAGTTCGCGATCGAAGGCAGCAATCAGGGGATATGGGATTGGGATGCGCAGACAAACAGGACATTCATTTCTCACCGCTGGAAAGAAATGCTGGGTTATGCCGATATTGAAATTGACGATCGCCCTGACGAGTGGGATAGACTTATCCATCCGGACGATAAGGAGCATGTCTATGAAGCGATTGATAAACACTTTTCAGGGTTAACACCTGCCTACGAATCCGAGCACAGAATGCGGTGCAAAGACGGCAGCTATTTATGGGTTCTTGATCGTGGAAAAGTAATGGAGTGGGACCAAAATGGCAAGCCGTTGCGTATGCTGGGGACCCAAACTGATATCAGCAAGCGCAAGGCTGCCGAACTGGCGGTTATAGAACAGAAACAACAATTCCAGCAATTTATCGAGAACCAGAGTGTTGCTACCTTCATGATTGACGCGCAGCATCGCGTATTACATTGGAATCGTGCCTGTGCAGCGCTCACTGGCGTGGCCGCTGAAGACATGATCGGCAAAGCCGAAGCCTGGCGCGGGTTTTACCCTAGGCCACGTCCGTGCTTGGCCGATCTGGTACTGAATTCAGAAAAAGATCTGGCTGGAAGCTATTACCCTGTGCAACGGCAATCTACGCTGCTGGAAACCGGCTGGCACGCCGAAGCCTGGTTTGACGATATTGGCGGCAAACGCCGTTACGTGATTTTTGATGCTGCGCCCATTCTAGATATGAATGGACAGATCACCGCTGTTATTGAAACACTGCAAGATACCACTGAGAGCAAGCTGGCTGAGCAGGCCTTGGTTGAAGAAAGAGCGATTGCACATCGGGCGCTGGCATCTCTGGAGCAACAGAAGTATGCGCTGGATCAGCATGCCATTGTTGCCACAACTGATGTACAGGGGCGCATCACTTATGCTAATGACAAATTCTGTGCTATCAGCGGTTATTCACACCAGGAACTGCTGGGACGGGATCACGTCCTGCTCAATTCCGGCCATCACCCCAAAGGTTTTTTCAAAGAGATGTACCGCACCGTAGCTAACGGCAAAGTCTGGCATGGCGAGGTCTGCAATCGCAAAAAGAACGGTGATTTGTATTGGGTGGATACCACTATCGTGCCTTTTATGCGCGAGGATGGAAAACCGTATGAATATATCGCCATCCGCGCTGACATCACCGAACGCAAACGGGCTGAAGAGGAGATCAGAAATCTTGCTTATTATGATGCTCTTACTGACCTTCCCAATCGCCGCTTCCTGCTGGATCGTGCGCGTCATGCTTTAGCTGCCAGCGCTCGCAGCAAGAACTACGGTGCATTATTGTTCATTGATCTGGATCGCTTCAAGGCACTAAACGATACCAAGGGCCATGATGTGGGTGATTTGCTGCTGCAGCAAGTTGCCAGCCGGCTGAAATCCTGCTTGCGTGAATCCGATACCGTGGCGCGCCTGGGCGGCGATGAGTTTGTGGTGATGTTAGAGAATTTAAGTAAGAGCTCGTCGGAAGCTAAGGATCAAGCTAAGCACCTCAGCCAGAAAATTTTTCGGACGCTTACACAGCCTTATGATCTGGCCGGATATGTTCACCGCAGCACACCAAGCATTGGCACGGCCTTGCTGCATAGTCGCTATGGCAGTATAGATGAAATACTGAAGCAGGCTGACATTGCCATGTACCAATCCAAGGCGGCGGGGCGCAGTATCCAAAACATTATTGACTCTGGCCATATCCAGCGTGTTCTGAATTAAGAGGTTATTTAGGCACGCGCCACAAATACCAGCTGGCGATGGTGCGATACGGACTCCATGCCTTGCCAATCTCGGCGATTTCCTTGCGTTTGGGCGCAATCTCAAGTTTTTTAAGACGTTTGTAGCCTTCCACCACGCCAAAATCATCCGCGGGCAGAATATCCATGCGTTTTAGCGTAAACATCAGCATCATTTCCACCGTCCATCGACCGATGCCTTTTAAGGTGACCAAGCATTCAATGAGTTCTGCATCGCTCATGCTCTCTGCGGCTTGGTGCGTAGGCACAAGGCCGCTGACTGTGCCTTCTGCAATGCCTTTCAGCGTTTCAATTTTTCTGCCGGAAAATCCGCAGGCACGTAAATCGTCAAATGGCGTTGTGATTAATTGCTCGGGTTGAGGAAACCCATCGAAATAGCGTTTGAATTTTGCAAAAATCGCATCGCCCGCTTTTCCGTTAAGTTGCTGGTAAGCGACTGCCTGGACTAGCGCTTCGTAAGGATTAAGCCCGGGTTCAGCTTCTGCGTCGAAAGTACATGCGCCAACAGTTGCAATTAGCCAAGCCCAATCTGTGTCTAATCGGGAGAGAAAATCAGTCGCCTGTTGATATTGCGGGTTCATGGTGTAATGATAGCTTTTCGGAATGGAACAAGTAAGCATATTAGTGCGTCATGCTAAATATGGAAAAAACAGATTTAACAGATTTATTTGATAACCTGCCTGAGCAAAATCGGTTGCCACTGGCAGAAGGTGCAGTGTTGTTGCGCAAGTTTATACAACAAAATAAAGCCGCGCTTCAAGATGAAGCATTATTATTAAATGATGTAAATCGCATCGTTGCGCAATCTTCTTTGCGTCACATGGTCACGCCGAGCGGCTTTGCCATGTCCGTTGCCATGGCCAATTGCGGAAAACTGGGTTGGGTTACGGATAGAAAAGGCTATCGCTACGATACGCTGGATCCTAATACTGGCACGCCTTGGCCAGCCATGCCCGCGAGCTTTCTGGCGCTTGCAGCCCAGGCTGCGCTAGAGGCGGGTTTTGCTGATTTTGTACCGGATGCTTGCTTGATTAACCAATATAAACCTGGCGCACGCATGGGCTTGCACCAAGATAAAGACGAACGTGATTTTAGTCAGCCGATTGTTTCCGTCTCGCTCGGCGTGCCGGCCACTTTTTTATTGGGTGGGTTTGAACGTGCCGATAAAACCGTCAAAATCCAGCTAAACCATGGCGATGTGATTGTTTGGGGCGGCGCATCAAGATTGCTTTACCATGGCGTATTGCCGCTTAAAGCCGGACATCATCCGGCTTTTGGGCCATGTCGAATCAATCTGACTTTTCGAAAAGCCGGGTGATTCAAGATTTAATTTTAGAACGTTATAATTTCAATGCCAGTTTAGCGCGGCGATAAATGCGGCCAATCAATGTGCCATCGAGCTGATAATGCTTGTGCAGCGGCTTTTTCACTTCCCATCTGACGGTCATGCCAGCAGGAAAAGTCACTAAATCACCTTTACCAAAGGTTACTGCAGTGCCGCCGGTTGGCGTTCCATCTTTTGGGGTTATGACACATTCGCCTTCTAAAATATAAGCGATTTCCTGCTCAGGGAATGTCCAGTCAAATACCGAGACTTCTTTCTGCCAGGTTGGCCATTTGTTTACGCCCATTGCTTCTAAGCGCGTATGGCCGGGATTGTGCTCTACAATAATTTGGTTCATGCCAGTCCTATTAAAAAACGGCTATTTTAGCCTATGGCGACGTCTTGAACCCGCACATTACTGTGAAATCACAAATAAACTTACGCGCATTCTAAAGTAGTAAAATACATTCTTTAGCAAATTTTTAATTTATATGCGCGTTAATTTAGATGAGGCCATCGCCAGACTTAAGAACGGCGAGGTAGTAGCGATCCCTACCGAAACGGTATACGGTTTGGCGGCAGATGCAAGTAATGATGCGGCGTTGCGGCAAGTCTATGCGATTAAGCAGCGCCCTGCGGATAATCCCTTGATCGTGCATATTGCCGATGCGAACCAGGTGCCCGATTGGGCGGCGGAGTTTCCGCCGCTGGCGCAAAAACTGGCGCAGGCATTCTGGCCGGGACCTTTTACGCTGGTGTTGCCTGCAAAAGAAAGTGTTTCTAAGATAGTACGCGGCAATCAACCGACCGTGGCGCTGCGTGTACCAAATCATCCATTCGCCTTGCAACTGCTTAAACAAAGCGGCTTGGCTTTGGCGGCGCCTTCTGCCAATAAGTTTACGCAACTAAGTCCCACCACGGCGGCACATGTCACTGCCGGTTTGGGTGAGGAGATAGCCGTACTTGATGGCGGCGCATGCAAGGTGGGCATTGAATCAACCATCGTGGGCGTAAATGGCGATAATTGGCGCTTGCTGCGGCGGGGCATGATCGGCGAGGCGGCGATTAAAGTGGTGGCAGGCAAGCCCGCATTAGAAAATCAACATAATTTGACTAACGACCTGCCCAAAGTCCCTGGGCAGCATGTGCTGCATTACTCGCCAAAAACGCCTATAAAGTTGTTTGAGTCGCGCGCTGCGCTTGTTAGTTTTGCCAGAACTTCCCTCCAAAAATGTGCAGCCCTACTCGTTGGCGAAATCGGAAACAGCGATGAGTTGCCAGGCTGCAATTATGTAAACTTGCCAGACTCTGCCGAACAGTTCGCAGAGCAGCTCTACAGTTCGCTCCACGCATTGGATAACATGGGCGTTGAGTTACTGCTGGTGGAAGTGCCGCCAAACGCACCGGAATGGCTGGCAATTTTAGATAGATTGGGTCGCGCTGCTCACCCCAAATAAACCACTTGTTTTAATGTAGAAAAGCGAGTAATTTTATACAAACGACAGTCTGGCGCTAGGCGTAATTCCAGACTTGTGTGAAGGAGCTAGCTATGGACAACAAATACGGTTTAGGCAGTAGCAAAGTGGCGACCGAGCATCACGAGACACACCATAAAGCTGCTGTCATCCACCCGACTCATTGTAAGTTTTGTAATAGTGCCAACCTGATTTTGAGCCCAACCATGCACGACCATCGCTGCAATGATTGCGGCGAGTGGCAGAATGATATTCCGCAGGGTTATTCAACCGGCAGAAGCAGCGATTATTAACTAAACTTCAAGTGTTTAATTACCGGGTTTCAGTGCTTCGGTAAATTCTTCATCCAGCGCATTATCAATGGCTTTTAGCGCGACACGCGTTTTTTCTACTTCATCGGCCTTTCCTGCCTGATTTGCAATTAAGCCCAGTTCGAACAGGGTAGCGACGTGAAGCGGATGCAACGCGAGTGTTTTTTTGAAATACTGTTGCGCCTTGTTCAAGTCACCCAAGTTTTCTTCAGCAATCCCCGCATAGTAAAAGGCTTCCGGGCTAGCCGGCTCTTTTGCAATCCATTCTTGTGCAACAGCCTTAAGTTCCGCCCAATGCGCATTCTGGTATGGCAACACTACGCGCATAAAAAATGGCCGTTGTTGTTCCGGGGCGTCCCAAAAGGGCGAGACATCCGTTTTAAGGGATGTGGTTTCTGGTGCGTTCAATAAGGCCTTTACCCATTTCACCGGGATATTGTAAAAATAAGCGCCCCGCCCCGGGCTTTTAAAGGTGCTGATAGCAACCAGTTTGCCATCGCGGTCAAATACTGGGCTACCGCTCGCACCCATCACAAACGAGGCATCGGTGCGCACAATCTGGCTGTCGTCCAGCGCATATAAAGCTTTAATCTTTCCCTGTGTGGTCTGTGGTTTGGGTGGGCCGCCCGGAAAACCGATTGAAAAAATCGACTGCTCGTATTTCAGGTTTTCAGAATCACCCAGTTCCACGGGGTTGAGATCGAGGTATTGAAAGCGCAAAATGCACACATCGTGCTTCCAGTCCGCCTTTATCGCATCTGGTGTTGCGCTGTCGCCAAATTTGGTGATTTTGACCCCGCTCGCATTGGCCAAAACATGGCAGTTGGTAGCTACCAGATCTTTTCCGACTACCACGCCGGTTCCCACTCCGTGATTGCCGGCATGCGTGGCAACATGTACTTTAACAACAGAAGCCTTGAGTTTGTAAACGAGTTCATAATTCGGCTCGGCGCCCAAGATATTTTGGGTAAAACCCAAACTTAAAAAAGCTACCATACAAATCGTAAGCAAACGCATAAGTGGCACCTCAAGTCGCATTGTTTATCGGATGACAGTAGATTCGGTAAATAATTCTTTATAAAACAAACTAAATATCAACATAACACAAAATTTAACGTGAAAGTCGCTTTAAAGCTAGGTAAAATTGAGGTTTTGAGAAATGTTAAATTTTGGAGTAAATCATGCTAACCCAATCGCATTTTGTTGATTTGCCAACGCCAACGGGAGTAATGCGCACTTATGTGCATCGCCCGACCGGTGATAAAGCTTATCCTGCCATATTGTTTTATTCCGAAATTTTCCAGCAAACAGGTCCAATCGAACGCGCGGCGCGCTTGATGGCGGGCAAGGGTTATGCTGTGCTTGTGCCAGAGGTGTTCCATGAATTAAACCCCATCGGCACTGTACTTGGCTACGATGATGCAGGCCGTGATAAGGGCAATGCGGACAAGGCAGCGAAAGACGTGCAAGGTTACGATAGCGATAACCGCGCAATGATTGAATATTTAGGCAAACAAAGCTGGTATAACGGCCACGTTGGCGCGATGGGTTTTTGCATTGGCGGCCATCTGGCTTTTCGGGCTGCTTTGCAGCCGGAAATAAAGGCAACAGCATGTTTCTACGCAACAGATCTGCACAACAATAATATCCCAAACAAGCCCAATCAACACAGCATGGACCGACTGGCTGATATTAAGGGCGAGCTGATGATGATTTGGGGTAAACAGGACAATCATGTTCCTACAGCCGGACGTATGCTGGTACATCAGAAGTTAACCGAGGCCAATTTGAATTTTACCTGGCATGAATTTAATGCGCAGCATGCTTTTATGCGCGATGAGGACCAGCGTTATGATTCTGAGTTGGCAACAATGTGTTATCAATTAGTCTTGCAGATGTTTTGCAGAACTTTATAGATTTCCAGGATAGATTTATACTTACGCTTGCTAAAAATGACCTTGCACCTGGTCTGTAAATTAAGCCGTGTTTATTAGCCTTATCGTACATTTGAGGCGCGACTCACAACAGTAATATAGTACATTACCCATTTAAAGAGAATTTTATGACCATAAAAAATGCAGATATTGGCTTGGTTGGCCTGGCCGTTATGGGGCAGAATTTAGCCCTGAATATTGCCGATCACGGCTACACTATTGCGGTTTATAACCGCGATCCGAAAAAAACCCTCAACTTTATCGAAGAGTGCAAAAAGAACGAGCCTTCACACGAACGTGTGGTGGGGCAT
Source organism: Methylotenera sp. (assembly GCA_044228245.1). Classification (GTDB taxonomy): domain Bacteria; phylum Pseudomonadota; class Gammaproteobacteria; order Burkholderiales; family Methylophilaceae; genus Methylotenera_A. Next base: position 356,779 of record JBGAVG010000001.1, on the reverse strand, counting down.
ACCGATCTGGCCTCTTTCGTATTGAGCATTAAACGCCCGCGTAAGATTGTGCTGCTGGTAAAAGCCGGTAGCGCGACGGACGTGACGATTAACGCACTGCTGCCGTTTTTAGAGCAAGGCGATATTATTGTTGATGGCGGTAACTCATTGTGGACGGATACGATCCGTCGTGAAAAAGAACTGGCTGTGAAGGGCATTGATTTTATTGGCTCCGGCGTTTCTGGCGGTGAAACCGGCGCGCGTTTTGGTCCAAGTCTAATGCCGTCCGGTACGCGCAAGGCCTGGTCGTCACTGGAGCCGATCTGGCGCGATATCGCTGCTAAAGTAGACAGTGTAACGGGTGAGCCTTTGGAAGGCGGCAAGCCCGGCAAGCCGGTGGAAGGTGGCTTTTCATGTGCTGAGTACATTGGCCCGGATGGCGCTGGCCATTATGTGAAAATGGTGCATAACGGAATTGAGTATATCGATATGCAGTTGATTTGCGAAGCATACTGGCTGATGAAGAATCTGCTCGACATGCCTGCAAACGAGATTGGTAAAGTGTTCCAGGAATGGAATAAAGGCGAGCTATCCAGTTTCCTGATTGAAATCACGGGGGATATCCTGCAGCAAAAAGACCCGATGGGCCCTGGCTTCCTAGTAGATAAAATCATGGATGCAGCCGGTCAAAAAGGTACTGGCCAATGGACAGCGGCCAATGCGCTGGAGCTTGGCGCGCCAGCCAATGCGATTGCAGCTGCGGTATATGCGCGCGCGCTCTCAAGCTTAAAAGAGGAGCGTGTGGAAGCCAGCAAAATCCTAAAAGGCCCAGTAATTCATCATGAGACAGACAAAAAGGCCATTATCGAGGCGATTAGAAATGCGCTGTATTGCTCAAAAATCTGTGCTTATGCGCAAGGTTTTCAGCTGATCGACAAAGCGCAAGTGGCGTATAACTGGAAGCTCAACTTTGGCGAGATTGCACAAATCTGGCGTGGTGGTTGTATCATCCGCGCACGGTTCCTGCAAAAAATTACCAATGCCTATGCATTGAACTCGCGTTTGAAAAACCTGATGCTAGACCCGTATTTCACCAACGCGATGAATGAGGGTCAGGCGGGTTGGCGCAAAGTGATTGCCCTGGCTGTGACCAATGGTATCCCGGCACAGGGGTTCAGTGCAGCATTGGCTTATTACGATGGTTATCGCAGTGCGGTACTGCCGGCCAATCTATTGCAGGCGCAACGCGATTACTTTGGCGCCCATACTTATGAGCGCCTGGATCAGCCGCGTGGTCAGTTCTTTCACTTGGATTGGCCAGAAGCAGATCGTCCGCAAATAGCGATTGAGTAACGGACTGGTAATATAAGCAGCCGATAGATTAGTGGGCTTGCTGAAAGGCAACCCACTTTTTTGCTTTAAAGTCTAAAGTGAAAAAAGGGATGCGCTCTTTATTGGGCTTTAGTTATACACAGTCGCTAAAAGCTTCAATCGTGCGATTAAAGTCTTTTTGCTTTTTCAGGCTTAAAATACTAGCCTCTTGCACTTTTACTTTATCGGACTTCTGGCTGAGCGCTGGCTCATAAATTTCATCAATCAGTTCTGGTTTCGCTACTTTTTTAACATTTGTTGCTTGCATCATATTTTCCTTTTGGGAGTTAAAATCTACAGGAATTGTGTTCCCGTAGCATGGGAGTTCAATCTATCAAATAAATTCATTGATTTCATGTATTTAGTCGATAAATCATTAAAATCATTACAACTTTGCCTATAACGCAGATCATTTGTTGCGGAATACACAAAAGTAAATATTTTTTGTTACGATTTATACAAGCAACAGCTGTACCAAAATAATCGGCAAATAAAATTAAGTATTAAAAATACGCAAAAATCCCGTAATCACCGTAAAATGCTAGTCTTTCACGTGGCTAATAACATATGAAAATTTCTATAAATGGCAACATCAAGCAATTCGATAGCGAGAATATGACAATTTCTGCGCTGGTAGTGACATTAAATTTAACAGGCAAGCGCTTGGCCATTGAAAAAAATGGTGAAATAGTACCGCGCAGCCAGTTCGCAGAAACAAAATTGCAAGATGGCGATAGGTTGGAAATTGTGGGTGCAGTCGGTGGCGGATAAGTGGATAGTGGGAAAATGATGAATCAACAACTGGTTATAGCAGGCAAGTCTTATCACTCACGTTTATTAGTGGGTACGGGCAAATATAAGGATTTTACCGAAACGCGCGCGGCGATTGACGCCAGTGGCGCACAGATTATCACGGTGGCTATACGCCGCACCAATATTGGCCAGAACGCAGGCGAACCTTCGTTGCTGGAATACTTGCCGCCTGAAGAATTTACTTATCTGCCCAATACCGCGGGCTGTTATTCAGCCGATGATGCAGTACGCACTTTGCGTTTGGCGCGTGAGTTGCTGGACGGCCATAAACTGGTGAAGCTGGAAGTGCTGGGTGACTCAAAAACGCTGTATCCGAATGTGATAGAAACGATTGCCGCGGCCAAGGTGCTAGTAAAAGATGGCTTTGACGTCATGGTATATACCTCGGATGACCCGATTATTGCCAAGCAGCTCGAAGATATAGGCTGCTGCGCGGTCATGCCGCTAGCCTCACTCATCGGCTCCGGCATGGGCATTCTGAATCCGTGGAATTTACAGATTATTATCGAAAACGCAAAAATTCCTGTGCTGGTAGATGCAGGTGTAGGTTGCGCAGGCGATGCGGCGATCGCCATGGAACTTGGTTGCGACGGCGTGCTGATGAATACGGCGATCGCTGCTGCGCGCGACCCTGTTTTGATGGCATCCGCCATGAAAAAAGCCATTGAAGCAGGCCGAGAGTCATACCTGGCCGGCCGTATGCCAAAAAAATTATATTCAGCCAGTCCGAGCTCGCCTACTTCCGGTTTAATTACAGCGGCATAATCGGTTGACGTGACCATAACAGGCAAAAAATACGCATTTTCGGTGAGTGTTGAAACTGCTTATCTGCTGGATCAGTCAAACCCCGATGAAAATCAATATGCTTTTGCCTATACGATTACCATTAGCAATGTTGGCAGCATCGCCGCGCAGCTGATCAGCCGTCACTGGATTATCACTGATGCGAACAACCATGTGAAAGAAGTTAAAGGGCTGGGTGTGATTGGCGCACAGCCTTTGTTGCAGCCGGGTCAGCAGTTTGAATACACGAGCGGGACGTTGTTGGCGACACCTGTCGGTTCAATGCGGGGCACGTACCAAATAGTGGCTGAAGATGGCACCCTGTTTGATGCGGAGATTGAGTCATTTACCTTGGCCGTGCCCAAGGTGTTAAATTGAGCTTGTGGAATTAGGTAAAACAATTTGAAAAAGTTTTTGATTCTAGTTTGTATGGTTCTCGTTACGGTTTCGTGCGCGAAACGAAATGTAAAGCCTTCACCACAAAAAAATGTGACGACCTGTGATTGCACACAGCAAACAACACCAGCTCAACCGCCTGACACCACCAAATCAAATGGTGAAATTAAGCCAGCGGCACCAATCATCACGCCAGATTACGCGCTGCTAAAGCCTGCGGCCTGGAGCGATATTGATGGTTTTGCAGAAGATGATTTAGGCGCGGCCTGGCCAGTTTGGCTGAAGAGTTGCAGCACTTTGAAAAACAAGCCTGCATGGCTAACAGTATGCGCTGCTGCGCAGAATATGAACAACCCGGATAGCACAGCGATTCAGGCCTATTTCACGCAAAATTTTAATGTGTATCGCGCCAGTAATCAGGATGGTACGGACACCGGTTTGATTACCGGCTACTATCAGCCGTTACTGAAGGGCAGCCGTACCAAGTCTGCACAGTATCCGCATGCCATCTATCGTCAGCCCAGCGATCTAGTGACGGTGGAGTTGGGCGAGCTTTACCCGGAACTTAAATACAAACGTGTCCGCGGCAAATTGGTAGGCAACAAACTGGTGCCTTACATGACGCGTGCGGAAATCGAGGCATCACCTTCGCCAATGTCCGGCACTGAAATTATGTGGATTAATGACGTCATCGATGTGTTTTTCCTGCAGATACAGGGTTCGGGCCTGGTTCAGCTGGATAATGGCGAACAGGTTCAAGTGGGCTATGCAGACCAGAATGGGCATCCCTATAATTCAATCGGCCGTCTGCTGGTAGAGCGTGGTGAGCTAACCCTTGATCAGGCCTCCATGCAGGGCATTAAAAACTGGGCGCGTAACAACATGGGGAAACTGCGTGATCTGCTCAACAGTAATCCCAGCTATGTGTTTTTTAGAGAATTGCCCGCAGGTTTGCCAGGCCCGCTCGGTGCGCTTGGGGTGCCCGTCACCGCCGAGCGCAGTGTGGCGGTAGACCCAAAATTTGTGCCGCTGGGTGCGCCAGCGTTTTTATCGACCACGCTGCCTAATAGCGCAAAGCCGTTGAAACGATTGATGATGGCACAGGATACTGGCGGAGCGATCAAGGGCGGGGTGCGCGCTGACTTCTTCTGGGGGGCGGGCAATGAAGCCGGCAAGCAGGCGGGCGCGATGAAGCAGGTCGGCAAGATCTGGGTGTTGTTACCCAAAGACTTTCCGCTTCCCAAATAATTGGAAAAGAGCGGCTTCTAAAGAACGTGCCAAAGAAAAAGGGCGCGTTGGGCGCCCTTTTTAATGACGTTAGAACTAATTACTTGTTCATTACGTACATAGTCACTTCGAAACCGAAACGCATTTCAGTAGCAGCTGGTTTTGTCCACATAGTAATTCTCCTTAGTTAAAATTCGTCTGGGTTAATTCGCATCACTGCAATCACTCCATAACGTAGGAACCATACTACGCTGGTACCAAAAATAAGCTGTATTTAATCTGCTTAAAACATGCTCATGATTTTCATGAGATTATTGAGCGCTTTTGATCCGCTTTAGCAGGCGCTTAATGCCTTTTCTGCCGATGGTGCGCTTCATGCCCACCTTAAGGTCATAGAGGTGAAATTGTAATTTATCCTGCCATCTCAGTTTTCTGCCGGTGAGTCCAAGATAGATGTGCATGAAACGTTTGCGCCCTGCCCAGTGCAGCTTGTGGCAAGCCCTTGTAAGATCCGCCACGCGAAGTTTCAAAGCGACCGGGTGATTGAAGCTATGCAGTCGGGCGGTGTCAATCAGCGAGAATTGCAATTTATGGTCAGCCAAAATGTTGACCAGAATATTGCCGCCGGATAAATCCCTGAAGTGAATGCCATGACTATGCATGATATGGCAATACTGCGCCAATTGAGGATAAACATCCTCGGGGGTCAGTCCTAAAAAAGCAGGTTCGCCGCTTGCAAACGCAGAAAACAGCTGGCCAACATTGCAGTCCGCTTGCACATAGTCACATAGATAAAAATTCTGTTTAAGGGTGCTATCACCAGTTTTCTCAAAGAATGCCACCGGCTGGGCGGTTTTCACACCGCGTCTTAATAGCTCCATTGCGCCATTCCAGCTACGTCTGGCTTTGCTTGGTTTGAATCGGTCCAGAAAGGCTTTGTGCGGGTACATTTTGACAGGCTGTTTTACCGTGATCTGGCGCGAGCTGTCACGCGGGTCAGCAACTGACCAAATAGCATTGCGCGCGTGGCGTAATGCTGCATCTTTTGCAGGACTGAGCAGCTTGCTAGGGTGCAGGGCTTGCATGAGCAAGTTGGCTTCATTGGCATCTTTGGCCAGCACCAATCCCTGCCAGTCGACTTCATTCACTCTAAAATATTGCAAGCCATTGATATGGGCATGTATCGCCAAGTCCTTTTCCAACGCAGGCTGGGCTTTGGTTTTGATGGGAAAATCCGCATGCCATTGCAAATAAATGGGGGATTCTGTAATCAGCTCAAAATTCTTGTGGGGCAATCTTCCGTCACGATGCAGCACGGTTGCTGCATTCAATGAGGTTTCTTCATAGACATCGCTCAAAAAGGCGACTTTTCCATTGATCGTCCATGCGGCATGCATTTGCCTGTTATCCTGTTCAAAATGATGGATTTCCAAGCCTTGCGCCGAAGCGATATGCCGCACATAATGCGCGCCCTGAATTAGGCTGGTTACGGTTTTGACTGCGTTAAAACTGGCGCGGGGTACATAATTGGCAAGCTTGCCATCCGCGCTTTTGTAATGGGTTACTCTTTCTAATGGCGGGTAATCTGACTCCTGCAGGCCATCATTAATCAGGCCTTCGCGCTGGCAGATCAAAGCGCCCCAGAATACCTGGGCCAGGCTATTCGAAGCGGCCGTGAGGGTGAGGTAGCGGGCGGCGTAATCGGCTTGCTTTTGCTCTCCATCCGGCAGCAGGCGCTGGATGCGATAAATGGCCCAAAAAGCAACGGGAGAAACCAGTTGAGCTACGCCAAAATCTGTGCTGATTTTTTTTAAGATACGCGCTTTTTTAACCAGATTGTATTTGAAGATGGTCGCCCAACGGTATTTGAATATGCGGTGATCAAACCGCTCAGGTTCAGATACACGCTCTGAAAACAAATTGTCGGTATGGATATCGGGTAACTGTTTTTTTCCCTTAAACGACTGCAGCAGGCCGATATTGTAAATAGGCTCGAAATCACTGAGGTTGGGGCCTGCCAGTGTCAGGTTCCGGCCTTTAATTTCATGATGCGCAATTCCCCAGGCGGCAAGAAAACCAGGCATGGAATATCCCGCCCAGCGTTTGCGGTTAATGGTAGTGCCCACTTCGATTTGCCTGACTTTGCTACCGAATTGCTCTAGCACATCCCGCAGAAACTGCCGCCAGATGGCTTGCTCAGCGGGGGATTCCATGTTTCTTGCGGCTTCAAAAGGCTGCACCAGATGCAAGCTCACCTCGAATTTATGTGCGATCAGGGCGCTTAAAAAACGTGCATTAAAACTGGTTAAATCACCATAGCTGAAATCCAGACGCACTTGTTTTGTACCAAGCTGGTAGAGCTGTGAGATGACGTAATCATCTACTGCCGGGTCGGCGGAAGATGCGACGCAAACGCCGAAAAAATCGGCTGGGATGGTGTGGTTGCCAGGGGGTAAATGCCCGTTTTTAATCAACAAGCCGCCACGCAGAATGTAGCTTAAGCCATCGTATACCACCTGCCTGGTGAGCATGGAAGGCAGTTTTCGTTTAGCTGTCATTGCGGCAATCGGTAGCGCTGCTCGCTATATAGCAAAGCCGGTAATAATGAATTCGCAAGTGCGCGCTGCTCGATGTCCTTTGCATTTGCTGAGGGTGCAGATTCGCTAAGACGCTTTTCCTTGGTGTCATATACTGCATGCGCCGGCGGTTTGCCTTCGCGTAAAACAACGACTTCGTTTGAATTTGGCGTCTGTTCCATCCAGGCAAAGTTGTAGTTGTATTGCATCATGGCGCGGCCAAGCCTGTCGGCTGGCTCGCTGGATAGATCTCGCCCCGTCATCGGGTGCTGGCCTTTGATGCCCATGAGAGACAGCACGGTGACAGGCAGGTCAATCTGACTGGTGATGCTGGTAATTTTTCTGGGTTGAATATCCGCGCCTAAAATTAAGCCTGGAATGTGAAAATGCTTAATCGGTACCAGAGAATCGCCCCGAACGCGGATGTCGTGATCCGCTACAATCAAGAACACGGTGTCCTTCCAGTAAGGGCTCTTTTGCGCCTGCTCAAAAAATTTCCCCATGGCATAGTCGGCATATTTTACAGCGTTGTTATCAGTAGCCTTTGGTTGCTCGTATAGCTCAATGCGTCCATCCGGGAATTCAAACGGCGCATGATTGGATGACGAAAATGCTAGCGTAAAGAATGGCTTACCGCTGGCGTGGTGTGCCATCAGCTGCTCGTGGGTTTTGTTGAGCAGGTCTTCGTCCGAAGCGCCCCAGCTGCCGACAAATACTGGATTTTTATAATCTTTTTCTTCGATAATTTTCTGAAAGCCGTTGCCTAGAAAAAAGCTGCGCATATTGTCAAAATGCGATTCGCCGCCGTAAATAAATTCCGTGTGATAGCCTTGTTTGCTGAGCAAAGCCGCCAATGAGAAAAAGTTTTTCTGGCTGAGCGAGAGTTTGACCGTGCTGTCCGCAGGGGTGGGCTGAAAGCCAGTAGTGACTGCCTCGATGCCGCGCACAGAGCGTGTTCCGGTAGCATACAGTTGCTCAAGCCAGATGCCTTGTTCTTTTAGTTTTTCCAGGTTGGGCGTTACGGGTTTGCCACCAAGGGACTCCACAAAAGTCGCCCCCAGGCTCTCTTGCAGGATAATCACCAGATTGAGCGGCTTGTCGCGTTTAACGCTGGGCTCCAGGGTTTTAAGCGTAGGAATGTCTGTGTCTTTTGCACCGGTGAGTTTAAATATCTCGGCTTTGGGCATTTTTCCATAAATCTTGCTGGATTTGCTTTCATGCTGCAAGCTGTAAACCGCGTAAAACACCGAATAACCGGAATTTAATATCAGACTATTCACCATGCTATCCTGCGTAATGGCGAATAATGCGGGGTTAGCAGGCCTGTGGCCAGTGGTGGAACGAATACCAAAAGCGATTAATACTAAAAACAGCGGCCAAAACAGAGCTAATTTTTTGTTTGACCAAGCGGGAGTGCTGCTAACTAGCCACGGGTGCATAAAACGGCGCATCGCCCAAATGGCCAATAGTGTGAAGCCGATGCCTGTGAACACCTCCACCTTGAAGCCGCGCCAAAGCATTCCCAATACTTCATTGGGGTATTTTAAATATTCTACAAAGATACGGTTAGGCCGCACATCGTATTCGGCAATAAAGCCAGGCGTAGCCGCTTCTAAAAACACCAGAAAAACAATCGCTGAAATCACCCAGAGATAGGTAAATTTTCGCCACACATTAAAAAAGTGCCTGGTCGCTAAAATTGGCGCTAATAACACTGGGATGATGCTGAGTAAACAAAGCTGGATAATATCGGTGCGAATGCCTTGCAATAAAATTTCCAGCAGTTTGCCGGTTGCATTGACGCGATCCAGCTTCCAAAACACGAGGCCAAGCCGTGAGACCGAAAGTATCACCAAACCCAACAGCACCATGGCCACAAGCGGGGCATAGGGCCCCAGCTTTTTGCTGATGTGCCAGAAGGCTTGTTGCCATTTTCTAAACAAACTTGATAACAACATGCAGTATTTACTTTAAAATCAAAACGCTATTATAAATGCAACGGGCTAAATAAAAGAAACGGATTTAGTGTTTGCGTAACTTGCCAAATGTCATCATGCCGATGACGAAAAAATCAGGCTGCCAAAAATATAAGGAGAAAATATATTCATATCAACTGCTTGCTGGCAAGTTGTGCGGATTAAGCATTTTCTGCCATCTGTTTCAGCGTGACGTAGTCTGTTTTTCCGGTGCCAAGCAAGGGCAACTCTGCGATACGTACGATTTTGCGTGCAATGGCGATTTCGGGGTTTCCAAGATTTTTGGCCACAATTTGCAGGTCCTCACGTTTCAATGCGGGATCGGTCGTGAATAGAATGATATTTTCACCGCGTTGTGCATCGGTTTGGGTGCTGGCAGCATGCTGGTGCTCTGGCGCGGCAGTATTGGCGATTTTTTCCACCACTTCTAGAGAGACCATCTCCCCTGCCACTTTGGCGAAACGTTTCACACGGCCTTTGATGTGAATAAAGCCCAGGGCATCGACTTCAACAATGTCGCCTGTGTTGTACCAGCCATCTTCGGGAGGGCAAAGCACACCCGGATTATCGAACAGGTAATAGCCTTTCATCACGTTTTCGCCACGCACATGCAGCAAGCCGCCGGTGTTAATGCCAGGCACAGACTCTAACTTGTGATCCAGACCGGGGATGAACTGGCCTACGCTTCCATTCAGATTCGCCATCGGCGTGTTGGCCGAAAGCACAGGTGCGCATTCTGTGGCACCATAGCCTTCAAGAATGCGAATGCCGAATTTTTCCGAATAAACTTTGCGTACCTCATCATTAAGCTTTTCTGCGCCTGCAACCACGATCCTGAGTTTATTAAAATCGTACGGATGAGCGTATTTTGCATAATTTGCCAAGAAGGTGCTGGTCGCAAAAAATACCGTGCAGCCACGATCGTAGATGATTTCCGGAATGACTTTGTACTGCAATGGTGACGGGAACATGTGAATTTTAATGCCGTTTAACACAGGCAGCATGGAACCCGTAAATCCAAAGGCGTGGAATATAGGTAACACCATCATGAATTTATCGGTGGGGTTGAAATCCAGTACCGCCATAATCTGTGCGATATTGGTCAAAATGCTTTTATGCGAATGCACTACGCCCTTGGGTTTGCCCTCGGAGCCCGAGGTAAATAGCACAACCGCGGGTTCATCGGGTGAACTGGGTTCCATCACCGCGCGTGGATAGTGCAAGGCATAGCCCATCAGCCAGGCGCGGTCGACTACGCCAAAATCAGCACGCAGGTCTTCAAGATAGAGAATGTTGAGGTCTTTCAGGTCGGCAATAACCTCTTCCAGTTTGGCCGTTTCAATAAACTTGCGTGAGGTAATTACGGTTTTGATATTGGCTGCGATACACGCATTCCGCATCCCGGCCGTTCCGGCGGTGTAATTGATCATGGCCGGGATGCGGTTAAATGCCGACATGCCTAAAATCAGTGCAACGGTATTGGTGATGTTGGGCATGAGCACGCCGACGACCTCGTGCGGGCTGCTGACTTTGGTAACGATTCTTCCTAGCGCCAGGCTTTTCTTCAATACATTCTGATAGGTTTCTTCTACTTCGTTGAGGTCTTCTATGAGTTTGTAGTCACCACCGAATTTATCCACAGCATCTAGAAAGGCCTCAAACAAGGTGCGGCTTTTCTGCGCCTGAAACAGCATTTTTTGCATCACGCTACGCATGCCCTCGCCCGCGATGCGGCGCCGCTGCTTGGCGGTAGGAAAGCTGCGATTCGTGGCTTTTGGCATCACGATGCTGGTGGTAGGTAGCACCGTGAGCGTGACTCGAGGAAATAAGCGCTTAAGCTGGTGGCGCGCTAAGCGTCCAAAATAGGATTCTCCTGCGCCATCAATACGCACAGGTAAAACAGTTGCCCCCGTTTTTCCTGCAATAAACCCAGGGCCGTCATATACTTTTTGTATTTCTCCGGTTGCCGTAACGCGTCCTTCCGGAAAAACCACTACATTTTCGCCGGCTTCAAGCAGTTTAATCACCTTTTTCATGGCAATCGGATTAGCGGTATCTACTTCTACATGGCGCGTTAAACGTAAGGCTTGCCTGAATGCCCATTTTTTAAAGGTAGAGGTGTGTACGACAAAAGTGGCTTTTTTTGGCAAAAATATGCAAAGCAATAAACCATCCAAAAATGATTCGTGATTAGCGACGATCAACAGCCCATCTTCAGCGGGTACATTCTCTAAGCCGCGCACCTCGACGCGAAATAGTATTTTGCTAATAAAACGCAGGATACTTGCCAACATAAAGCCACCCCCTATTTCGTTGTTATCTAAATATTATTTTTTTACTTAGCCTTAAAATGTTTTCAATTTTAGCCGTTCGGTCTTTTTTAAATGCTAATAGTATACGCTGACGCTGCCTGGCGCCTAGTGCAACAAAAATCCAGAAATATTCTTTTGTAAATAATATGCATGCAAGTCAAATACCCATGCGGCTTTTGTGGCATATAAATGCTATCGTAAAACAAAAACGGACGCCGCAGCGCCCGTTTGTTTCACAGCTAATTTACTGATTACACGTGATAAGCACGTTCGCCATGCTCTGTCGTATCCAAGCCTTCGCGCTCAGATTCTTCAGATACACGCAGGCCGATCAAGATGTCCACAACTTTAAGCGAGATGAATGCAACGACTGCAGACACCACAATCGCTGTGCCAACGGCCCATAATTGCGCGGTCATTTGTGCAGCAAAGTTGTATTCACCTACAGCATTTGCAACATAGTCATACACGCCCATGCCACCCAACGCCGGATTTACAAATACGCCGGTCGCCAGTGCGCCAAATATACCGCCTACGGCATGTATACCAAATACGTCCAGCGCATCATCGTAACCAAACATGTGTTTTACTTTTGATACAAAAATGTAGCAGATCGGTGAAACTAACAGGCCGATGATGATTGCCCCCATTGGACCCACGAAGCCGCAGGCTGGGGTTACAGCAACCAAGCCGGCAACTGCGCCAGAAGCGGCACCCAACATAGATGGTTTTGATTTATGGAACCACTCAACAAACATCCATGAAAGTGTTGCTGCGCCAGTGGCGATCATGGTGTTTAGGAAAGCCAGCGCCGCATAGCCGTTAGCTTCCAGGTTCGAGCCGGCATTGAAACCAAACCAGCCCACCCATAGTAACGCCGCACCCACCATGGTTAATGTCAGGCTGTGAGGCGTCATGGCTTCTTTACCGTAACCAATACGCTTACCTAACACGATACAGGCAACCAAACCAGCGACACCTGCGTTGATATGCACAACAGTTCCGCCTGCAAAGTCAATTGCACCTTTAGCCCATAACCAGCCAGCATTTGCTAATACGGTATTGAGCGATTCAGCGCTGGTAATTGCATCAGGACCATCCCAGTACCAAACCATGTGCGCCATTGGCAAGTAGGCAAAGGTAAACCAGAGCGCCATAAAGACCAGCACAGCAGAAAACTTCATACGCTCCGCAAATGCACCGATAATCAGCGCTGGCGTAATGGCTGCAAAAGTAAGTTGGAAAGCAACGAAAATCAGCTCAGGTATATATGCGCCTTTGCTAAATGTGGCTGCGATGGAATCCGGTGTGATGCCTGCCAGAAACGCCTTACTCAGGCCGCCAAAATATGGGTTGCCGCCTGTAAACGCCACGCTATAGCCATACAGCGCCCATAGCACACCCATGAATGAAAAGATCACAAAGGTTTGCATCAGGACGGACAGCATATTTTTTTGACGAACCAGGCCGCCGTAAAACAAAGCCAGCCCTGGAATGGTCATTAAAGTGACCAAAGCGGTGGCTACAATCATCCATGCCGTGTCGCCCTTGTTTGGAACAGGTGCAGGTGCAGCTGTTGCCTCAACTGGCGCCGCTTCAGCAGGAGCTGCTTCGGCTGGTGCTGAAGAGCTGCTAGCTGCGGCATCCACGGCTACCGCAGCATCGGTTACTGCCTCTACTGTAGCTGTCGCTGCCGCGTCCTCTGCAAAACTCAATTGTGTTGCGCCTAAACCTAGTACGGCGACTAACGAAAATATAGATAAAAATTTCTTCATGCCTGTAATTTTATTCATGCTAGGCCCCTTAAAGTGCGTCAGGACCGGTTTCACCGGTACGGATGCGATAAACTTGTTCTAAATTAAACACAAACACTTTGCCATCGCCAATTTTGCCGGTGGCTGCCGCTTTTTCAATCGCATCCACCACTTGGTCCAGCATGTCATCTTTAATGGCGACTTCCAATTTTACTTTCGGTAAAAAATCCACCACATATTCTGCACCACGATACAGCTCTGTGTGGCCTTTTTGGCGGCCAAAGCCCTTTACCTCAGTAACCGTAATGCCTTGCACGCCAATGGCAGACAAGGCTTCACGCACTTCATCAAGCTTGAACGGCTTGATTATTGCGGACACAAATTTCATTTCTAACCCCCTTAAAGTTTTACGTACAAATTAAATAAAAAGCACATTTGACATAAGCAAAGCACGTGCCAATCAAAAATATGTTTATAATCAATAGCATAAATAATATTTAATCATTGCGGTTATTGTGGAATGGCTGTAAAAATCTGCTAAACTACGATTAAAAATTGTAAAACCTTCAGGAATCGCTATGTTGAATGCAGAAAATATTAATGAAATATCCAGTAAAATCAATGAGTTGATAAAATCAAGTCCAATAGCTGACATTGAAAAGAATATTTATGCACTAATTCAGGGCGCATTCACCAAAATGGAGCTTGTTTCACGCGAAGAATTCGATGTTCAAGCTGAAGTGTTGCGCAAAACGCGTGAGCAGCTTACAAAAATGGAAGTCAAGCTAATCGAGTTAGAGACGCAGCTGAAGCAGAAATGAGTCTGGCTGTGCTTTATAGCCGCGCACTAAGCGGCATGGATGCGCCAGAAGTAGTGGTCGAAGTGCACCTCGCCAATGGCTTGCCGAGTTTCACCATTGTCGGACTGCCTGAGGCCGAGGTGAAGGAGAGCAAAGACCGCGTGCGTGCCGCCATACAAACTGCACAATTCGAGTTTCCGGCGCGGCGCATCACGGTCAATCTGGCCCCAGCTGATTTGCCCAAAGAAAGTGGCCGCTATGATTTGCCGATTGCGTTAGGGATATTGGCTGCTAGTGGACAAATCCCCGGTGAGTCGCTAGACCGTTATGAAATTGCGGGCGAATTGGCGCTAACAGGCGAACTGCGCCCGATACGCGGTGCGTTAGCGATGACATATCACATGGTGCATGCCCAGGCTAAGCAAAATATTGGTGCAAAAATCAAACGTGCTTTTATTTTGCCCCAACTCAGTGCACAAGAAGCCAGCTTGGTAAAAGACGCCATGATTTACCCGGCCAATTCCTTGCTGGAGGTGTGCGCGCATTTAAGCGGCCATACGGCGCTTAATCAGTATGAATCCAGCGCACAAATTCAAAGTATTGCTTATCCGGATTTTAACGAAGTAAAAGGTCAAAGTCAGGCCAAGCGTGCGCTGGAAATTGCCGCAGCGGGCGGGCATAGCGTGCTCATGAGCGGGCCGCCAGGAACGGGTAAATCCATGCTAGCCAGCCGTTTTGCAGGTATTTTGCCCAGCATGACAGAAAGCGAAGCATTAGAGAGTGCCGCCATCCAATCGCTCAATGGCAATTTCAGGCTGGAAAACTGGAAACGCCGTCCCTACAGAGCGCCGCACCACACAGCCTCAGGGGTAGCTTTGGTAGGCGGCGGCGGCATTCCGCGCCCTGGTGAAATTTCGCTCGCGCATAATGGCGTTTTATTTTTAGACGAGCTGCCCGAGTTTGACAGAAAAGTATTAGAGGTGCTGCGTGAGCCACTGGAGAGCGGACATATCACCATCTCACGCGCCGCTAGGCAAGCTGATTTTCCCGCGCAGTTTCAGCTTATTGCCGCCATGAACCCTTGCCCTTGCGGTTATTTGGGGCATTTCAACAACAAATGCCGCTGTACGCCGGACAATGTGGCGCGCTATCGTGCCAAAATTTCAGGGCCGTTGTTAGATCGCATAGATTTGCATATCGAAGTACCTGCCCTGAAAGAAGCTGAATTGACCTCGGCTGCAGTGGCTGAAAACAGTGATGCAATTCGCGCACGTGTAGAAAAGGCGCGTGCATTACAGCTGCAACGCCAAGGAAAAGCCAATTCTGCGCTTGGCAGCTTGGAAATCGATAAATTTTGCCAGCCGGACGATGCAGGCTTAACCTTGCTTAAAACCGCCATTTCACGCCTTAATCTATCTGCGCGCGCTTATCACCGCATTTTAAAAGTCGCACGTACCATTGCTGACTTGGCGGGAGAAGCAGCCATAAAGTCTGCCCATATTGCTGAAGCGGTGCAATATAGGCGCGGCGACGCACAGTAATATTGCGCCAGCGTGATAAAATTAGCGAAATTCTAAAGACTTATTTTTCATGACTTTGCTGCCAATTTCTGCAACCGAAACTAAACTGCGAGAACTGCTCAGGCAGCGTATCCTGATTCTGGATGGCGCGATGGGCACCATGATACAGCGTTACAAGCTGACAGAAGCCGATTATCGTGGCGAACGTTTCGCAGATTTTAAGGCTCCGGCAGGCGAGCGTGAATTGTTTGTCAAAGGCAATAACGAACTGCTGACTTTGACGCAGCCGCAGGTGATTCAGGAAATCCACGAGCAATATCTGGCGGCCGGCGCGGATATTATTGAAACCAATACCTTCGGTGCAACCAGCGTCGCGCAGGACGACTACCACATGGCGCATCTGGTGCATGAGATGAACGTGCAATCTGCCAAGCTCGCCAGAGCGGCCTGCGTCAAATACAGTACACCAGATAAACCGCGCTTCGTGGCAGGCGCGCTGGGCCCTACTCCTAAAACAGCCAGCATCTCGCCGGATGTGAATGACCCTGCGGCACGTAATGTGAACTTTGACCAGCTGGTGAGCGCTTACTTAGAGCAGACGCGAGGCTTGGTTGAAGGCGGCGCGGATATTCTGATGGTGGAAACCATCTTTGATACGCTCAACTGCAAAGCGGCATTATTTGCCATCGACAGCTTCTTTGAAGAAGTGGGTTACCGTATGCCGATTATGATTTCCGGTACGGTGACCGATGCTTCCGGGCGAATCTTATCCGGCCAAACTGTCACCGCATTCTGGCATTCAGTGCGCCATGCCAAACCGCTTACAGTGGGTTTAAATTGCGCTCTGGGGGCAACGCTCATGCGCCCGTATGCAGAAGAGCTTTCCAATATCGCCGATACGTTTGTGTGTATTTACCCCAACGCAGGCTTACCAAACCCGATGAGCGACACGGGGTTTGACGAAACGCCCGATGTGACTTCCAGTCTGGTGAAAGAGTTTGCTGAAAGCGGTTTTATCAACATTGCGGGCGGTTGTTGCGGAACGACTCCTGCGCATATCAATGCAATCTATGAGGCGATTAAAGCTATTCCGCCACGCGAAGTGCCCAGCGTTCCGCCTTATACGCGCCTTTCAGGGCTGGAACCGTTCATCATTGACGAGAATTCGTTATTCGTCAACGTTGGCGAGCGTACCAATGTTACCGGCAGCAAGGCTTTTGCGCGCATGATTATCAACGGCCAGTTTGAAGAGGCGTTGAGCGTGGCGCGGCAGCAGGTGGAAAACGGTGCACAAGTCATCGACATCAACATGGATGAAGGTATGCTGGATGCCGTGCAGGCCATGACGCACTTTTTGAATCTGATAGCTTCGGAGCCTGATATTGCACGCGTGCCAATCATGATTGATTCCAGCAAATGGAGCGTCATCGAAGCGGGCCTTAAATGTGTGCAAGGCAAGTCGATTGTCAATTCCATTTCGATGAAGGAAGGCGAGAGTGAATTCTTACGCCAAGCCAAGCTGTGCCGCCGTTACGGCGCGGCGGTGATTGTGATGGCCTTTGACGAAAAGGGCCAGGCGGATACTTATGAGCGCAAAATTGAAATCTGCAAACGTGCGTATGATTTATTGGTGAGCACCGGTTTTCCGCCAGAAGATATTATTTTCGACCCGAATATTTTCGCCATTGCGACAGGCATTGAAGAACACAACAACTATGCTGTGGATTTTATCGAGGCCACGCGCTGGATCAAGCAAAACCTGCCGCATGCGAAAATCTCGGGCGGCGTATCGAATGTGAGCTTCAGCTTCCGTGGCAATGAGCCCGCGCGCGAAGCGATTCACACGGTGTTTTTGTATCATGCGATTAAAGCAGGTATGACCATGGGCATCGTCAACGCCGGCATGGTGGGCATATACGATGACCTCACGCCGGAATTGCGCGAGCGCGTGGAAGATGTGGTATTAAACCGTCGGCCGGATGCGACCGAGCGCATGATCGAAATCGCTGGCACTTTGGTTGCGGGCGGCAAAAAAGAAGCCGCGACGCTGGAATGGCGCGGAACGCCGGAAAACCCTGTGAGCGTGAACAAGCGCCTTGAGCATGCCATGGTGCATGGCATTACTGATTTCATCATAGAGGACACCGAAGAGGCACGCCAGGCCATAATGGCAGGCGGCGGCAGGCCGATTCAGGTGATAGAAGGCCCGCTCATGGACGGCATGAACGTAGTCGGCGATTTGTTCGGCCAGGGCAAAATGTTTTTACCGCAAGTGGTGAAATCTGCCCGCGTGATGAAGCAAGCGGTAGCGCATTTAATTCCATTTATTGAGGCTGAAAAAGCTGCAGAGCAGGAACGCACGGGCGTGGTCGCCAAACCAAAAGGCAAGGTTGTCATTGCCACGGTGAAGGGTGATGTGCATGACATTGGCAAGAATATCGTTTCGGTCGTGTTGCAATGCAACAATTTTGAAGTGGTGAACATGGGGGTGATGGTGCCGGCGGCCGAAATTTTAGCCATGGCCAAAGCCGAGAATGCCGATATTATCGGCTTGAGCGGCCTGATTACGCCATCTCTGGAAGAAATGACGCATATCGCAAGAGAGATGCAGCGTGACCCATATTTTCACGGCCTAAGAACACCGTTGCTGATTGGCGGCGCAACGACCTCGCGTGCGCATACCGCAGTGAAAATAGCCCCACATTACGATGGCCCAGTGGTGTACGTGCCAGATGCGTCGCGCTCGGTGTCGGTGATGCAAAACCTGCTCACCCCCGAAAGCCGCGGTGCTTATTTGGCGGAGATTCAGGCGGATTACGAAAAGGCACGTACGCAGCATGCCAATAAAAAGGGCACACCACTGCTCACGCTGGCAGAAGCGCGCGCGAACAAATCCAGGCTTCAGTTTCATCCAGTCAAACCGAAGTTTATTGGCCGCCGCGTGTTCAAAAACATCGATTTGAGCCTGGTCGCACAATATATTGATTGGTCACCGTTCTTCCAGACCTGGGATTTGGCCGGCAGCTACCCCGCGATTTTAAGTGATAAAGTGGTAGGCGAAGCTGCAACTAAAGTATTTGCAGAAGCGCAAGCGATGCTGAAGAAAATCATCGGCGGCCGCTGGCTCACAGCGAATGGCGTGATTGCGCTGATGCCTGCCAATACCATAAATGACGACGATATTGAAATCTACACCGATGAAACCCGGAGCCAGGTCGCGTTTACCTGGTACGGCATGCGCCAGCAAAGCGTAAAGCCGGTGATTGATGGTGTTGCTCGGCCTAATCAATGTTTGGCGGACTTTATCGCGCCAAAAGGCACGCCTGATTATATTGGACTGTTCGCCGTTACCGCAGGTCTGGGCATAGAAAAAATCGAGCAACGCTTTGTCGATACGCATGATGACTACAGCGGCATTATGTTCAAAGCGCTGGCAGATCGGCTGGCCGAAGCCTTTGCTGAATACATGCACGAACGCGTTCGCACCGATTTGTGGGGCTACGCGGCGGATGAGACGCTGGCCATTGATGCGCTCATTAAAGAGCAATACCAAGGTATCCGCCCTGCCCCTGGCTACCCTGCCTGCCCGGATCATACGGTTAAGCCCGATATGTTTAATTTGTTGCAATGCGACGAAATTGGTATGACTCTCACCGAATCATTCGCCATGCAGCCGGCGGCTGCGGTTTCTGGCTTCTATCTAGCACACCCTGAAGCCAAATATTTCAGTGTGGATAAAATTGGCAGCGATCAACTGGAAGACATGGCAAACCGTCGCGGCTTGCCGAAAGCGTATTTGGAGCGCTGGCTGGCGCCAAATTTATCTTGAATAATTAAAACCACATTATGCATATTCACATTTTAGGTATCTGCGGCACGTTCATGGGCGGCATTGCGGTGCTGGCTAAGGCCGCAGGGCACAGAGTTACGGGTTGCGATGCCAATGTTTACCCGCCTATGAGCACGCAGCTTGAAGCACAGGGCATTGAGTTGATTGAAGGGTTTTCGCCTGAGCAAATCACGTTAAATCCAGATATTTACGTGATTGGTAACGTGGTGTCACGCGGCAATCCTCTCATGGAGGAGATTCTGAATCAGGGTTTGCCGTATATCTCCGGCCCACAATGGCTGGCAGAGAACGTGCTACAGGGTAAGTGGGTATTGGCCGTGGCAGGTACGCACGGCAAGACCACCACCAGCTCGATGCTGGCATGGATTCTGGAATATGCAGGGTTGGCGCCAGGCTTTTTGATTGGCGGCGTGCCAGAAAATTTTTCAGTTTCAGCGCGATTGCCGCAAGCCCCTAAACAAGATGCAAAAAGCATTTCGCCATTTTTTGTGATTGAGGCGGATGAATACGATACCGCGTTCTTCGATAAGCGTTCCAAATTCGTGCATTACCGCCCACGCACGGCAGTACTGAACAACCTGGAATTTGACCATGCCGATATTTTTGAAGATTTGGCCGCCATCGAAAAACAATTCCACCATCTGGTGCGCACGGTACCGCAACAGGGGCTGATTGTGGCCAATGGCAAAGAAGTCAGTTTGCAGCGCGTGATTGAAAAAGGTTGCTGGACGCCGGTAGAGCAGTTTGGCACCGATGCTGATTGGCAAGCCGAAAATGCGCAGGGCGATGGCAGTTTTGATGTGTTATATCAAGGCAAGCCACAAGGCCGCGTGCAGTGGGATTTGCTGGGCGAACATAACCGCATGAATGCGCTGGCCAGCATCGCCGCAGCACGTCATGCAGGGGTTGCGGTGGAAACCAGTATTGCTGCGCTGACCGAGTTTAAAAATGTGAAACGCCGTATGGAAGTGCGCGGTGTGGTGAACGGCATTACTGTGTATGACGACTTTGCGCATCACCCAACCGCCATCGAGACCACAGTGGCAGGTTTGCGTGCTAAAGTAGGCAAAGCGCGCATTCTGGCGGTGCTGGAGCCGCGTAGCAACACCATGAAGCTGGGTGTGATGAAAGATGCGCTGCCGGCGAGTTTAAAAGATGCCGATTTGGTATTTTGCTATGGCGCGAATCTGGGCTGGGATGCAGCCGAAGCGCTTAAACCGATTGCGAGCAAATCACAAACTTTTGAGAACCTGGAAAATTTGGTGCAGGACATTGCAAAAATCGCGAAATCGGGTGACCATATTCTGGTGATGAGCAACGGCGGGTTTGGCGGCGTTCATCAGAAAATTCTTGATACATTGGGCGGGAAAACCTAAGTTTGAGTGCAGCACTTAAACAAACAGAAATGGTGCCTTTGGCGACATTAGCGGGCAAAGTAAGAACTGTCAGCGCAATCAGCGTGGCGATATGGATTTCTATTCTCATTCATGTCGTGATTCTAAGTATTAAATTCCAGCCAGAGCTTAGGAAACTTGCCGATCACATGCCTTCGCTGGACGTGGTTCTGGTCAATGCCAAAACCAAGCAGGCGCCCGATAAAGCCGAGCTGCTGGCGCAGGCCAATCTGGATCGTGGCGGCAATACCGAGGCAAACCGCAAGATGAAAACGGCACTGCCCTCGCCTAAAGAACAAACCACCGAAGTCAAATTAAAACCGAATTCAGAAGCACGCAGTGCGGCTAAATCGGCCAAGCTGAAAGCGCAGGAAGCGCGCGAGCAAAAGCGCGTGGATGAACTGGAAAAACAGGCGCAGGAGCTGCTTACGCAAATCAATTCCAGCAAAACGATTGAATCAAATCCTACGCAAAACGCGGCCTCGGCTGAGCCTGAACAGGGCGAGCAGAAAGCCAAGGCCAAGGCCCTGGATCGCGCTGATTTGATCGCAGCCAGCCTGGAAATGGACAGGCTGCAGGCGCAGATCGCAAAACAGCAGGATGAATATCAAAAACGGCCAAAAAGAAAATTTATTGGCGCGCGCACCAAGGAGTACCGCTTTGCCATGTATGTGGAATCGTGGCGGCAAAAGGTGGAGCGCATTGGCAATATGAATTATCCGGAAGCGGCAAGAGCGCAGAAGCTGTATGGACAGCTACGCATGACGGTATCGATTAAAGCGGATGGCACCTTGGAAAGCGTGGTGATTGATCAGGCATCACCCCATGAAGTTTTAAATGAGGCCGCCAAGCGCATTGTGGAATTAGCCGCGCCTTATGCCGTGTTTCCGGAGGATATCAAGAAAGATACCGACATTTTAAGCATCACGAGGACGTGGACGTTTACGCAGGAAGACGCCTTGTCGACAGAGTAGCCATAATGCAAAATTTTTATCAATACCACGTCTTTTTCTGTTTGAATCAACGCCCGGATGGCGAAGCGTGTTGCCAGGATAAAGGCGCAGAAGCGGCATTTGAGCATATGAAAGCGCGTGTCAAAAAACTGGGTTTGAATGGTCAGGACAAAGTGCGCATTAACCGCGCGGGCTGTTTTGACCGTTGTGGCGAGGGGCCGCTATTGGTGGTGTATCCGCAAGCGGTCTGGTACACCTTTGTCGATAATGAAGATATTGATGAAATTATTGAAAGCCATCTGGTCAATGGCAAAGTGGTGGAACGCCTCGTCGTCTAGCTAACAGATAAAGCGCATTCGGCATGCGCTTTTATTTTGTCTTGCAGCAGCTTTTTCGATGCCCCAGAAAGCGCATGGATATTGCCCTGGCGGGCAGGTTCTCCCCAGTGTGAATTGGGAAAATGCCTGTCATCGCTAAAACGGGGCACAATGTGCCAGTGTATATGCGGCGTTTTGTTGCCCAGACTGGCCAGGTTGATTTTATCCGGCTGCAGCACTTCCCGCATTGCAGTTTCCACCGCAAATACCGTTTTCATCATCCGCGCGCGTTCAGGCGGCGGCAAATCACTCATTTCTTTGACGTGTGCAATCAGTTCAACACGGCAATAGGCCGGGTAATCTGCGTCATTCAGCAACACCACGCGGCAGAAATCATCCTGCCACAAAATCTCGTGTGGTGTCGGTAAACAAAGTGCGCAGCTTTGCAAGAGATGTCCTACGAAGCTGCCAGCATGCGGTCCAGCGTGAGCTTGGCAAGCTCTGCATCATGTCTGGGTACTTTAATCTGGTTGACCACATTGCCTTCAGCCAGGTTTTCAAGCGTCCAGGCTAAATGCTGCGGATCGATGCGCGCCATGGTTGAGCATTCGCACACCACGTGACTCATAAATTGAACCAACTTGCCTTGCGGCTTCATCTGTTCGGCCAGACGATTCACTAGGTTGAGTTCGGTACCCACCAGCCATTTGGTATTGGCTGGCGCTTCTGAAACGGTTTTCAAAATATACTCGGTAGAGCCGACATAATCGGATTGCAAACATACCTCGAATGGACATTCCGGGTGCGAAATCACAAAGCCATCCGGGTGCTCATTGCGGAATTTAATGATGTTTTGCGGGCGGAACATCTGATGCACCGCACAGTGGCCTTTCCACAGTAATATCTTGGCGTTCTTGATTTGTGCTTCAGTCAGGCCGCCCAGCGGCTGGTCCGGATCCCACACCGGCATTTGCTCCAGCGGAATGCCCATTTTGTGCCCAGACCATCTGCCTAAATTCTGGTCTGGGAAGAACAACACTTTTTCGCGCTGCTTAAAACCCCATTCCAGGATTTTCGGCGCATTGGTACTGGTGCAGACGATGCCGCCATGTTCGCCACAAAAAGCCTTCAAATCGGCAGCGGAATTGATGTAAGTCACCGGTGTGATTTGTTCGTCAAAATTCAGCACCTTATTGAGCTCGCGATAGCTGCGCTCAACTTTGGCCAAATTGGCCATATCCGCCATCGAGCAACCTGCTGCAAGGTCTGGCAGCACCACAGTCTGCTCGGGGCGGCTTAAGATATCAGCCACTTCAGCCATAAAATGTACGCCCAAAAATACAATGTATTCAGCGTCCAGGTTTTCGGTGTAGCGCGAGAGTTTAAGCGAATCACCCGTAAAATCGGCGTGGCGATACACACTCTCATGCTGGTAATGGTGCCCCAGAATCACCAGGCGCTTGCCCAGCCTGGCACGTGCCGCAATGATACGGCGCTGACAGTCGGCGTCATCGGCGGTTTGGAATTTTTCAAATTTAATCGTAGCAGTTTGCATAATTTTCTATGTAACGCACATGCTGTAAAAGCGTTTATTTTATAACGTTAAGTGGTGCAATTCACCTAATCTTTTTAACGCATCCACATTTGTCCACGAGAAAACGCGTTTTGCGGCCTCGCGCCAGTCCACCCACTCATAACGTACATGCTCATTTGGTGAAAGCTTGATAGGTAATTTTTTAGGGAGTTCTAAACCGAACAAATGTTCGGTGTTTTCCGTAACGCCCGGCGCATAACGATACCGCCAATGCGGATAAATTTCGTACACATTTGAGGCTTGCCAATCCTGCAAATCGTATTGGGCAGCATCCAGGCCAGTTTCTTCAAGCACCTCGCGGATGGCGGCTTGCTGGGGTGTTTCGTCGCCTTCCACACTGCCGGTAACTGATTGCCAGAAGCCGGCCTTGTCGGCGCGCTCCATAATGAGCACCTGCAAATCCGGTGTGTGGATCAGTACCAGCGCGGAGACGGGTGTTTTGAATTTTTTCATGAATCAAATGGTGCCGGAGAAGGGAATCGAACCCCCGACCTTTTCATTACGAATGAACCGCTCTACCAACTGAGCTACACCGGCTGTATACAATGTGAATAATTATCCTACCCATTTTTACCGGGTGCAGAAGTTAAATTCTTAGGCAACTGAAACACCACATTTTCTACCACGCCTTGTAATTCCTGCACTTGGTTTGCGCCAAGCTGCCGCAATTTTTCGATGACTTCTTTAACCAGGATCTCCGGCGCAGAGGCCCCGGCTGAGACGCCAATTTTATGCTTTCCAGTTAGCCATTCAGACTTCAAATGGCTTGCGTTGTCCACCATGTAGGCTTCAACGCCCTGATTCTGTGCTACTTCGCGTAAGCGGTTGGAGTTGGAACTATTGGGCGAACCGACAATAATCACCAGATCGCAATCTTTGGCCATGATCTTGACTGCGTCCTGACGGTTTTGCGTGGCGTAGCAGATGTCGTCACTTTTAGGCGCCTGAATGCTGGGAAACCTGGTTTTAAGCGCATGAATCACTTGCGCCGCATCGTCTATCGAAAGGGTGGTCTGCGTCACAAACGCGAGTTTTTCGGCATCCCTCACATTCAGATTCGCTACGTCTTCAGGCATTTCTACCAGATACATTCCTTCATTGGATTGCCCCATTGTGCCCTCGACCTCCGGGTGGCCCTTGTGGCCAATCATCACAATTTCCAAACCGGCTTTGCGCATTTTGGCGACTTCGATGTGCACCTTGGTCACCAATGGGCAAGTGGCGTCAAAAGCGGTCAAACCGCGTGATTCGGCCTCAATGCGCACGGCTTTGGAAACGCCATGAGCGCTAAAAATCACCGTGCTTCCAACGGGGATTTTATCCAGCTCATTGACGAAAATAGCGCCCTTGGCACGCAATGCATCGACGACAAATTTGTTGTGTACTACTTCATTACGCACATAAATCGGCGCACCGAATTTCTCCAGCGCCTGTTCTACAATAATAATGGCGCGATCGACCCCCGCGCAGAAACCGCGCGGGTTGGCGAGCACTACATCGGGATGCGTCGTATTAGGCATAGCGTCAACTTTTTGGCCATCTCTTGATTGCATAGTATTCAAATCGTTATCTCGATTAATATCAGTAATTGGCGCATCAGGTATAATTGCACAAATTTTTAACAAAATGTTTTAAAAAACAAGCCATGAAAAACACCGCAACATTACTGATTACCTGCCCCGATGCCAAAGGCATCGTAGCGGCGATCGCTGATTTTTTGTATCAGCATAATGCCAATATTTTACACGCAGACCAGCATCAGGATGCAGAAAATAATCTGTTTTTAATGCGCGTGGAATGGGACCTGGCGGGTTTTAATCTGGATGAGGCCGGTTTTAACACGGCCTTTGCGCCAATCGCAGCCAAATTTAACATGCACTGGCAATTAAAGCTCTCACAGCATAAAACGCGTGTGGCAATCATGGTGTCGCAATATGACCATTGCCTGGCGGATTTGTTGCACCGCCATAAAAGTGGTGAGCTGGCATGCGAAATTCCGCTGGTGATCAGCAACCATCGTGATACCGAAGCCTTGGTAAAGTTTTATGGCATTGACTTTCACCATATTGCGGTGAATAAAGACAACAAGCCGCAGGCCGAAGCGGCGCAATTCAAGCTGTTCGACGATTATCAGATCGATTTGATCGTGCTGGCGCGCTATATGCAGATTTTGTCGCCAGATTTTGTCGCGCGCTATCCGCAGCGCATCATTAATATCCACCATTCATTCCTGCCCGCGTTTATTGGCGCGCGGCCCTATCACCGCGCGTTTGAGCGCGGCGTGAAACTCATCGGTGCGACCAGCCATTACGTGACGGAAGTGCTGGATGAAGGCCCGATTATCGAGCAGGATATTGACCGGATTTCGCACCGCGACCAGGTGGAAGACCTGATTCAAAAAGGTCGTGATCTGGAGCGTGTGGTGTTGTCAAAAGCGGTTAGCTGGCACATTGAAAATCGTATTTTGCTGTATGCCAATAAAACCGTGATTTTTGATTAGCCTTTATCGTTAATTTTGAGTTTTAGGCATAAAAAAGCGAAGTAAAAACTTCGCTTTTTTTAATACATTTGAGTAACTTACTCAGCTGCTGGAGCATCTAATGGCGGTGGTGCTGGCTCATCTACAGGTGCAATTTCCGGAAGTGGTTCATCAGCAAAAACAGGTAAAGCGTTTAAAGCAGCAAAAGCAAGTAATACGGCAAGCAGACTTTTCATTTTTCTCCCCTCATGATGATATAAATTTTTTTAATAAAATTAACGCTGAAACGCTAATTTACACCCAGTTAATTGCATCCGCAATACAAATAATATCGCTTAAGAAGCGCGCTGTATTCTTATGGGATTAACTGTTCAGACGCAAATAAATCCGCGATTTTTTCGCGTTGTCTAATCACAAAAGCTTTGTCGCCATCCACCATGATTTCAGCAGCCCGTGGCCGCGTATTGTAGTTGCTGGCCATGCTCATGCCATAAGCGCCTGCGGATTTTATAGCCAATAAATCACCTTCTTGCAGATTAAGCGCGCGGTCATGTCCCAGGAAATCGCCGCTTTCGCACACCGGTCCAACAATTTCGTAGTTTGTAGTTTCGCCAGCGCGTGGGGCCACTGCCACAATGTCGTGATACGCATCGTATAAGGCCGGACGCATGAGGTCGTTCATAGCGGCATCCACAATGGCAAAGTTTTTGGTTTCGGCGAGTTTCAGGTATTCCACTTTTGTCAGTAGAACACCCGCGTTGCCCACCAATGCGCGGCCTGGCTCAAACAGCAGTTTTACATTCCGGTTCGCCAATTTATCCAGAATCGCCTTAGCATAAAGACCAAATTCAGGCGGTGTTTCGTCGTTATAGGTAATGCCGATGCCGCCACCCACGTCAATGTGTGAAATATGAATACCCTTGGCCTCAAGTGTATCTACCAAGCCCAGCACACGGTCAAGCGCATCAATAAAAGGTGATAGTTCGGTAATTTGCGAGCCGATATGGCAATCCACGCCATGCACGGTAATATTGGGCATGCTCGCGGCCTGCATGTAAACATCCAGCGCATCCTCAAACGCCACGCCAAACTTATTGTTTTTCAGGCCAGTAGAAATATACGGGTGCGTTTTGGCATCTACGTTCGGGTTTACGCGCAGCGATACGGGTGCGATTTTACCCATCTCGCCCGCCACAATATTCAAACGCGCTAATTCGCTGGCGGACTCCACGTTAAAACATAAAATACCAGCCTCAAGCGCAGCGCGCATTTCATCTGCAGTTTTGCCTACGCCCGAAAACACCACTTTTTGCGGGTCGCCACCGGCAGCGAGCACGCGCGCCAGTTCGCCGCCAGAAACGATATCAAAACCCGCCCCCAACTTGGCAAACAAATTCAAAATCGCAATATTCGGATTAGCTTTTACCGCAAAACAAATCAGATGGTTAGCATGCACCAACCCGGCCTGAAAGCGTTTAAAGGCCTGCGTAAGCGCTGCTTTGGAATACACATAGCATGGCGTATCAAACTCTTTTGCAATCTGA
The DNA here is from genome assembly GCA_044228245.1 of Methylotenera sp. Classification (GTDB taxonomy): domain Bacteria; phylum Pseudomonadota; class Gammaproteobacteria; order Burkholderiales; family Methylophilaceae; genus Methylotenera_A. Next base: position 329,141 of record JBGAVG010000001.1, on the reverse strand, counting down.
CTAAGCGTGACATTTTCGGCATACAATTCGCCGTTTTTTAAGTTAAAAGCATTCACAGTAATTTATCTTTAGTATTCTTTTGATGGGGTTGTCGAGTCAGGATTGGCTTGCGGCAAGGCCTTAGGCGTTTCTTGCGAGCTGTCTTTTTGCGGGTAGCGCTGCTCAGGAATATATAACGGCCCTTTGGTGCCACAGCCTGATAAAACGATACAACTTAAGCACATCGCTACAACACTAAAAATTAGTTTAGGCATCACAATCTCGCAGTAAAACTCAATAGCGATATTTTATCATTGAATGGCAAGTAAGGCGGAATGTGGAATAGGCTAAAATTTTAAGCCTATATTTGCCGCTCATTCTGCTAAATTATCCGATTGTCGGATACTGCTGGACATAGCCATAAAGGCTTTGGCATGATTCAATCAACCGAAAAAGGGTATACAAAATGAATACATTAAAGGTAATGCAAAAAGGGTTTACGCTCATCGAGCTGATGATTGTCGTGGCGATTATCGGCATTCTGGCGGCGATTGTTTTGCCAAACTACAGGGACTACGTGGTTAACTCGAGCCTCGCAGAGGCAGCATCAGGGCTTGCGGATAAGCGAATCAGGATGGAGCAATATTTTCAGGATAACCGTACTTATGTGGGAGCGGATGGAGCAGGGCAGCCTTGCGCAGCTGACAATACAGGCCAGAACTTTAATTTCTCATGTGCAGCACCAACTGCCACTACTTACACGATTACCGCTACCGGAAAAGCCACCGCAGCCGGCTTCACCTTTACCATAAATGAAAATAATGCCAGAGCAACTACAGCAGCAGCGGCTGGCTGGGCTACAAATGCAGCCTGCTGGATCCGTAAAAAGGGCGGCGTGTGCTAAATTCAAGACACATGATTTCAAAATCAAGTAGCGGCTTCAGTCTGATTGAGCTGATGGTTGCCGTGGCTATTCTTGGCCTCGTGCTAGCCTTTGCGCTGCCCAGCTATCGCATCTGGGTACAGAATACCAAAGTGCGTACTGCAACCGAGTCGATACAGAACGGCATACAAAAAGCACGTTCTGAGGCGCTCATGCGGAATACACCGGTTCAATTCACTCTGGGGGCTAATTCCGCCTGGACAGTGCAGTGTGTCAATGCAGCGACTTGCCCGGATTTAGCAGGCGGGGTTGTAGAAACGCGTTCAAGCCAGGAAGGCGACACCTCTGCAGTGACAATAACGCCGACACCGGGCGGTGCGACAGATATCGTTTTTACTAACTTGGGGATTAAATCAACCACCGCGGCTAACCAGCTTGATCAGGTCGATGTAAGTACCACAGATGCAGATCGCAATTTAAGAATCACTATCGGTGCCGGCGGCAACGTGCGCGTGTGCGACCCCAATGCCGGTACCTCTGATCCGCGTAGATGTTAATTTTTTGAGAATGCATCATGAAAAATAAATCTATCACCAGAACCAGTATGCAGAAAATGCTTAGGCAAACAGGCTCGCACCAGCAAGGTGCTGTGTTGCTGGAAGCCTTGATAGCCGTATTGATTTTTTCGTTTGGCATATTGGCGATTTCCGGCCTGCAGGCCGCGATGATGAAAAACACCGCCGATGCGACCTATCGTGCCGAGGCCAGTTACATTGTGCAGCAGCGGCTCGGCGCAATGCTGGCGAACCCACTTGCACTAGGCAGCAGAATTGAACCGGTTTCATCTTTGCCGGGTGGCACCTTAGCCATTACCCCGCTCAGTGATAGCCGCCTGCAGTTTGTAGTGAACTGGCAAGTGCCTGGTGAAGCGCAGCATAGATACGAAGCAGTGACCACGATCTTTACGGCGAGATAACGATGAAAATGAATACTCAAACACTGCGTTATCAATCAGGCTTTACCATTGTCGAGCTGATGGTCGGGTTGGTGATCGGCCTGATTGCCACATTGGTGATTATGCAGACATTCTCTGCTTTTGAAGGCAACAAGCGCAGCACCACCGGCATCGCAGATGCACAAACCAACGGCAGCATTGGGCTTTACATGCTGCAGCGTGAGTTGCAGTTTGCCGGCTACGGCATCCCGGTCATCAGCGGTACCATGCCGCAAATTACGGTACGGCCCGATCAGTTAACCTTTCAGAATTACACTGCTAAAACTCAAGCACAAATCGATGCGGAATATGCGACAGCCTTGGCGAATTACAACATTAAAATTGCGGCAGATAGTGCAACCGTAGCATCCGGCGAGGTTTATTCTGCACTCAAGTGCAACCCTGCACCTACTTTGAGCGTAGATGCAGACAACAATCCGGCCACGCCTGACGTCACCATCGATGTAATTACCCCGGTGGTGATTACTGATGGCGTCACCAATGGAACCGGTAGCGATACCATTGCCATCCGCTATGGAACTACCACGCGCGGCGCAATGCAGACAAGGGTTGTTACCACCAGCGGCAGCAACTACGTCGGCGTTGAAAACAACCTGGGTTGCCGTGCCGGCGATGTAGTGCTGGTGACCAGAAACTCAAATACAGGCGATACCACCTGCATGGCGACAAAAGTCACCTCTACCAATGCGCAGCTGGATGGCGCAACCAATGCCATAGATGTGCTTTCCAATGCGGGCATGGGGTTAAATAACCGGCTTGCCTGCCTGGGCAGGTTAAGGCAAATAGTATTTGGCGTTGGTACCGGCGCTGATGCCAACCAATTGCAAAAAGATGGCGCGAACGTTATTAGCGATATCGTCAGCCTGCAGGCGCAATATGGCGTATCTGCCACCGCAAATAGTGAAGTTGTGAATCCGCTTATTCCGAATAGCGGCTGGTTCGATGCTACAGGCGGTACTTGGGCGGCGCCGTTAGTTGCAGACCGCAACCGTATCAAAGCCCTGCGTATTGCGCTGGTGGCAAGAAATAATCTGCTGGAAAAAACTGTGGTAAGCCAGGCCTGCACGGGCGCGGCAACCGGGCCAGCCAAAGTGTGTGTGTTTGGTGGCGATGTGAATCTGGCTGCCAGCCTGGGCGCGGATTGGAACCGCTATCGCTATAGAGTTTATGAAGTAATTATACCGCTTAGAAATGTGCTGGCTGCCAGTCCGCAGCTATAAGGGTGAAAGAGTTGAAAGATGGTGATTCTATGATGAACAGACTTGATATGCATAAAAGTGTTGGCCTAAGGCGCCATGGTTTGGCCAAGCGCCAGCAAGGTTTGGTGCTGTTTATCGCCTTGATTGCATTGGTGGCAATGTCGCTGGCCGCTGCCGCTTTGGTTCGCTCGGTAGATAGTGGCGTACTGGTGGCGGGTAATCTGGCGTTCAAACAATCGGCCATTATGTCGGCAGAAACCGGTGTGGCAAATGCCTACAAGTACATTACTGAAAACGCAGCCAGCCTGGGCGCTAATTCAGCCGGATACTTTGCCAGTTTTGATGACAGCATCTCGCTTACCAGCTCCAGCACGTGGGGTACTGCTAACTCTTTTGCAGTCACCAAAGATTTATATGACTTAAGCGGAAACGAAACCCGCTATATCGTTCAGCGCATGTGCCGTACTGACGGTGCGGTAGATCGTGATAAATGCCTGGTGGGTACGGGCAATGCGGCAGCCAGCTCCAAAGGCGGCAAAAGCGAAGGCGGTGGTGCCGGCGGCGGCGGTTACGATGCTGCCACAGGCGGCTCGGATGCGGTGGTATATCGCGTCACAGCGCGTGTAGCCGGGCCTAAAAACACCTTTAGCTATATACAGGCTTTTATATATTAATTTTATTGATCGATATTTTTTACCAGATTTATTAAGGGGTCTCAAAATGACATCCACAACTAAAAACAACATCCAAACCAAATTTTTGCAGATGATTAATCTGCTGATTATTGCCATAGCGCTGTTTGCATTTTCTACAGCACCTGCACGCGCGGCGGTAACAGACCTTGGCACCGCACCGCTGGTGAGCGCCACCACGGGCGATGTGCTGCCTAACCTGATGTATATTCTGGATAACTCAGGCAGTATGGGCTGGGATTACATGCCGGATTATGTGAACGATAGTAATAAGTGTAAAGCCTCATCAGGCACATTTAGTAATACTTGTGCGTTTGGTCATCCGCCTTACAATTCCAGCGAGTTCAACTCGATTTACTACAACCCGGCCATTACCTATACCCCTCGTCTGGATGGGCTTGGTGCAGAAAAACCATCCATGACCAGCGCCAATACCTCCGGCTGGACACAGGTGGATGTGGATGCGTACGGCATTCAAAAAACAGACCAGCTAGGCAATACCATCAGCTCGAATAAAATCAGCCTGGTGCCAGATTCAGCTAGAACCGTAGGTTATCCAGACCGTGTTTGGTGTAACATTTCTGGTTCTTTAACGACAATACAAAAGCGTGATACAACAATATGTAAGCAAAATAGCCAATACATCTATCCTAGTTCTACCTTTTCTAATGGCACCAACATGTTGCTTGGGTATCCTTATTATTACACGGTCGCAGCAGGGGAATACTGTACCGATAAAAACTTAACGAGTTGCACTCCTTCTACAGTGTCAACTGGAGTTTATACTTTCCCTGCTAAATTGCGCTGGTGTAATTCTGCTGCTGCTGTGATTACAGGGGTAGGTTGCCAGGCAAAATATAACGAAACAACCAGTCATACTTTCGCAAGATGGTCGGGTATAAATCCTGGTACAGCGGCAACAGGAAAAATTAAAATCAATGCAGACCCTAATGGCGCTTCACCAACGGCGTTAAATATTACCGAGATTACGGTAGATGGTATTCCCATTATCTCGCCACCTGGCACTACTTTAACCATTACAGATACCACTGTCAGTGGGAATCGTAATACGTTAGCTTCTAATATTGCGACCGCAATTAATGGGCTCGCAGGTGACGATTTTACGGCAACGGCTTCAGGCGATGAGGTGACAATTACCTATACCGGTGCGGCCCTCTCTTTTTCGGGTTCTATTGCAGTCACCTCAACCGCTGGGCCTGCATCAACCATACCTGGCACCAAGGCAGCAGGCAGCATTACCTTTACCCGAGCAAGAAACAGTGCCTCAATGAACAGCATTACTGTGACGACCAGTGCCGGCCCAGTGCTGATCATGAACAGCACACTTACTACAACGACGTCAGGTACTGATAACCTGCCTGATTTTGCTACCAAAGTAAAAAACGCCATTAATGCATTAACTGCAACCTCGGGGTATTCAGCCAGTTGTTCGGGTGGTGCAACTTGCACAAATGGTACAGTTAACATCGCGGCCGCAAATACGGGCACTCAATTTAATGGCCCAATTTCCACCTATAATGAGGGCGGCTCTCGAGGCTCAAGTGACAGCTCAGGCAGCATAAGATACAACACGTCTGCATTAGCAGGCGGTACCAATCAAATTAATGCCGGTACCTTCACAATACCTACCACGATCACCCAGTTTAACGGGGGTACGCCGTCTGTAAATAGTTTCAGTCGTGTAGATATTGTGCCGACCACGCTAAGCTACCCTAAAGCCGCCAGCAGAACGGACTGTGCGGGCACGACATGTACCTATGATGAGGAAATGACCAACTTCGCCAACTGGTACAGTTACTACCGCACCCGTATGCAGATGATGAAAACTTCCACCAGCCATGCGTTTAAAACCATTGATACGCGCTTCCGCGTCGGTTTTATTACGATTAACAGCCCGTCTTCAGGCGTAAATTATTTACCCATTGCCCAATTTGATGGCACCCAGAAAAACAGCTGGTATGCCAGCCTGGTTGCGGCCGTTCCCGGAAGCAGCACCCCGCTGAGACAGGCATTATCAACAACAGGCCGCATATTCGCGGGTAAAACGCCAGTGGGCAGCTCAGACCCGGTGCAGTACTCTTGCCAGCAGAACTTTGCCTTGCTCACGACCGATGGTTATTGGAACACCGGTAACGGTGTTGAGATAAATGGCAGCACCACGATGGGCAACTATGATGGCGGTACAACGCCAAGGCCGATGTATGAAGGTCCTACGGCTACATCCAATACCCTGGCAGATGTGGCAAAGTATTATTACGACACGGATTTAAGAACCTCAGCACTCGGCAACTGTACCGGTAGCACAAGGCCAAATGGCACTACGGGTGATGTTTGCGACAACAATGTATTTGTGACTTCTACAGATAACAACAGCAAGCAACACATGACAACCTTTACTTTAGGCCTGGGTGTGGATGCTACACTCACTTATACCTCGGACTATAAAACAGCCGAAGAAGGTGATTTTTACGAGATTAAACAAGGTACGCGCAATTGGCCGGTGCCGGCTGCAGACACACAAACTGCGGTGGATGACTTGTGGCATGCGGCAGTGAACGGGCAAGGCACTTATTTTAGTGCGAAAGACCCCAGACAACTGGCAACTTCTTTAAGTGATGCTTTAAGCTCTATCAAAGCAAAAACGGGCGCCGGTGCGGCGGCGGCAACCAGTACGCTAAACCCGGTTTCTGGCGATAACTTTACTTATGTGGCCAGTTATACCAGCGTTAAGTGGATAGGCAACCTGGAAGCAAGAACGGTTAATACCGATACGGGTAAAGTGAGCGAAGATGCAACCTGGTGCCTGGAGAATGTGGTAGCGGACACCTGCGCAGCACCTAGCAGCATCGTTGCTGTTACCAGCGGCAGCAGCACTACCTATCAATGCGTTACCCCGGGCGCGACAACTGCTACCTGCGGTGCGCCAAGTATATTGGATGGCACGGATTGCAAGACAGAAATTGCTACCTCTTGCACCGGTACTTTGCAGAGCTTGGTGAGCGATGCTACAGATACACGCACCATTTTCATGAATGTAAATGGTGCACTGGGTAGCTTTAGCAGCAGCAATTTGTCTGTAGTTGGTAAAAATGCGAACTTTGAGAATGCTTTTTTGGCAACTAAATTAAGTCAGTGGAGCAGTCTAACTACTGCACAGCAAGCATTGGCGAACAGCACCAGCTTGGTAAGCTACCTGCGCGGCAATACTGGTTTTGAAGACCGGGCAAGCAATGCGCCACCATCTACGGCTACCGATAACAGATTGTATCGCTTCCGTGAAGCCACTTTGGGGGACTTGGTGGATTCCACTCCTGTGTATGTAGGCGCCCCGAAGGCCAATTTCAGCGACCCGGGTTACGGTACCGCTACTACATTAGGCTCATTTAAAGCGACACATGCAACTCGCGCGGGTACCGTATATATCGGTGCTAACGATGGCATGCTGCATGCCATCAATGCGGTGGATGGTACAGAGCGCTGGGCGTATGTGCCCACTATGGTGCTGGATAATATGTGGAAGCTAGCCGATACTAATTACAACATCTCCCACTCCTATTATGTAAATGGTGACGTTGTAGTGAACGATGTGTGCACTGCAGGTTGCACCTCAGCCAGTACTGCCGTTTGGAAAACAATCTTGGTAGCAGGCCTGAATGGCGGCGGCAAAGGCTACTTTGCCTTAGATATTACCAACCCCAATTCACCAGTGTTGTTGTGGGAGTTTGATACTACAGACGATGATGATATCGGTTATTCTTACGGCAACCCGATTGTGACCAAACAAGCCGATGGCACCTGGGTTGTGCTGATTACCTCTGGTTACAACAACACAACCAGTAGCAATCCAAATGATAGAGGTAAAGGCTTCCTGTATGTGCTGAATGCGGGCACTGGTGCAATCATCAGCAAATACGGCACAGGTGTGGGCGATTCAACGACGCCTAGCGGGCTGGCCAAGATCAATACTTATGTGCCAGATGCGATCATTAACAACACGGCAGAGTTTGTGTATGGCGGTGACCTGTTAGGCAATCTGTGGCGTTTTGATATCAATAGCCCACAATCAGCAACCAATCCATTCAAGGTTGCGGTGCTTAAAGACCCCGGTGGCAATACACAACCAATTACCGTGCGCCCTGAGTTGGCAGAGGTTAACGGTAAGCGTGTTGTTTATGTGGGTACGGGCAGGTATCTGGGTACGAGCGATTTGACAGATACGCAGCAACAGACTATTTACGCCATCAGTGACGATGCGTCTGGCACACCCACTACATTGGATAATCCACGCAGCAGCTCATTAATGGTAAAACAAGTGTTGGTAAATGACACAGGAACTTCAACTAGAAGTATCCAGCAACCGGCTAATTCGGTAAGCTTTACTACCGGCAGAGGATGGTATATCGACTTTCCAGACAGCGGTGAGCGTCAGAATGTGCCGGCGCAGTTAGTGTTTGGTACTTTACTGTTGCCGACTACTGTGCCTTCTAACACGGTCTGTTCTCCCGGTGGTTACGGCTGGCTTAACTTCCTGGACTATAAAACAGGCGCCTCTGTTGCCGGCAATGTGGTTGCAAGCAAAACCAATGCGCCAATTGTGGGGATTAACGTGTTGTATGTGAAAGGCAAGCCGGTGGTTAATATTGTGACTGCGGATAACCCGACGCCAACGTTCCCGCCGGAGCAGCCTAAGTTTACCGGCGGTTCTGAATCCGGCTTTACAAATCACCGCGTGATTTGGCGAGAGCTGACGGGCGAGGATTTCGAGCAGTAAATTCAAGGTTGCAAGAAAAGCCACTGTGGTTGATTTAGCAGTGGCTTTTTTATTTGTTTCGAATTAGTTATTCTGAATTAATTTAGCCGTAATCAGGCCATTGATTAGCCCAAAAACCAGGGCAGCGAGTGCGAAAATCGGGATTAAATAAATAACACCGGTATGCGGAATCAGCCATAAACGCACCACAATCAATTGTCCGGCAATATGCGCAAAAGCCGCGAAAATGCTAAGCGTGATGGCGCTAAAGTATTTTTTTGGCAGATATTGCGCTAAAGACAAAGCGGCCAGACTCAGCAGCGCCCCAGACAAGCTGAGCACGAATGTGGGTGACAAAAACTGGCCAAGCAGTAAACTGCTGGCAAATACCCGTAACAGGCTTACCCAGGCGGCGGTGGCAAAGCCGTATTCATACAACACGAATAACGTCACAATATTGGCGATGCCCGGTTTTACGCCAGGCAACGGCGATGGAATGACGGCTTCAATCATGTGCAAACCAATCGCCAGCGCGGTAAGTTTGGCGATGTGGTGATCTTCAGCCGTGGTGCTGATATTAATAGTTGAGCGAATCATAGCTGCTTTTTGCCCCCATCAATTGCAGGCTAATTTGATTAGGCAAGCATATAGCCACCTGCCCTGCGTGGCTTAACCAGCCTTGATGTACGCAGTACTGGTTGTGACACGGTGATTGTTTAAAGCGCACTTTACCCTGGTTGATGACAATAATGGATTCACCAATCGGGCCTTTGATATGCAGCTCGCGCGTCTGGTTTAAATCGAACGTGCCGACAATTTGGCCACCTTGCCTGATTTTTAGCTGGCTAGCTTGTTCAAAACTCCAAAACCGCTGAAACATAAAAATAACCAGCGCAAAGCTGACAAAAATCACCAGCCAGTCGCCGATGAGCGGTTTAGGATGACGGCTGAATTTGAGCGGCATGTTTAGCAGCCTCTTTGTCTAACCAGGCAATACGTTTTAACATCGCCTTGCTCACCAGAATCTTGTCTGCAGATTCAATCACAAGAAAATTTTCTACCCCCATTGCTTTGGCAGCCTCTGCACGCGCTTCCGGCTTGGCGATGAAAATAGGCTTGGAGGCCACGTCGGACAACGTTCCTGCATTGTTTTGCGGTGGAATCAGTACGGTCACTGACTCTACACCTTGCACGGGGTAGCCGGTGGCAGGGTCAATAACGTGGCAGTAACGCTTGCCCTCAAGCTCAAAGTAGCGCTGATAATCACCCGAGGTGCCGATTGCCCAGCCGCTTTCAAGATCCAGCGTGGCAATCGCATTGGGTTTGCGCGGGTGCTGGATGCCTACGCGCCAGGGCTTTTCGCCATGTTTACCAAGCGCGATGATATTGCCGCCGATGTTAATGAGCGCATTTTTTGCGCCTTGCTGGCGTAAATAAGCTAAGGCAATATCCAGCGCATAGCCCTTGGCATAGCCACCCAAGTCAAGCTGTACGCTAGAGTTATTACTAAACACTTTGCCATTTTGAATGATAATGTCCGACATTTGCGGGTTGGCTTGCACTAAGTTTCGTAGCTTATTTTCATCTACTTCAACCGGCTTGAATTCATCGTGATGAAACCCCCATGCTTCAATCAGCCCACCAATAGCAGGGTTGAAAGCACCTTTAGATTGAATGGATAACTTGGCAGCATCGGCAATCATCTTTGCAACATCGGGCTGGATGGCGGCAGGCGTTTTGCCTTGCGAAAACCCCTGGTTTAGCGTCTTAAGCTCACTTGGGTGCCAGGCGTGCAAGCGGTTATGCAGCGACTGAAAGTTGCGGATAATCTCATTGGAAAGGGTTTGCGCTTTTGCTTCTGATTCGCCGTAAATGGTGATATCAACCAGCGTGCCAAACACATAGCTTTGGGTGTTGTAGAGCGGTTCTGGTTTTGTGCAGCCAGCCAGCAAGAAGCCAAGGAAGAAAATGAGAAATAAGCGCATAGGCGTAACTATATTTCTAACTTCCTTCCAGCGCTTGCATAAAAAGTTGTGCAGGTTTGCAGGAGGTTTGCGCGGCAATTTCTACCATGCCGGTCGGGCTGGTCACGTTAATTTCGGTGAGATATTCGCCAATCACATCAAGACCCACTAAAAACAGACCTTCCTGTTTAAGTGTTTTGCCGATGGTTGTGGCGATTTCCAAATCGCGCTGCGTAAGCGGCTGTGCAACGCCAGTGCCGCCTGCAGCTAGGTTGCCGCGCGTTTCACCCGCTTTGGGGATGCGAGCCAGCGCATAAGGCAGCGGGTCGCCATTAATCACGATAATGCGCTTATCGCCCTGCTGGATTTCTGGCAAATAGCGTTGCGCCATCACGGTTTGCGTTTCGAACCTGGTAATCGTTTCCAGAATCACGCCGATATTGGGATCAGCCTGTGTGAGCCGGAACACACCGCTACCGCCCATGCCGTCAAGCGGTTTTACAACAATATCCTGATGCGTGGCCAAAAATCCACGAATCAAGTCATTGCGGCTTGTGACTAGAAACTCAGGCGCAAATTGCGGAAATTTGGCGATGGATAATTTCTCATTCCAGCTACGCACGGCGCTGGGGTTATTGATCACGCGGGCGCCCTGCTGAACGGCCAGTTCGAGTAAATAGGAGCTGTACAAATATTCATTATCAAACGGCGGGTCTTTGCGCATCAGGATTGCGTCGAAATGCTGAGGTAAAACTTCTTCAGCCGCATCGAGCGCATACCAATCTAAGGCATCTACGAATTGAAATTTTTTGGCATTCACTTTAACCGATGCATTATGCAAAAACACATCATGCTGCTCGCACACATACAAGACATGCCTGCGCTCACTGGCCTCGCGCATGATTGCCAGGCTGGTGTCTTTATGGCTTTTTAAGCTCTCCAGCGGGTCGAGAATGAATAGTAGTTTCATAAATAGTTATTGATTTAGCGGATCATTTTCCTGTAACTCAATGGCTGCCGCAAGCAGAGCCAGGCGGGCAACCACGCCGTAAGCATAAAAACGGTTTGGCGCAGTGTCGGGTGCGTCAGCACAATCGGGCAGAGTACAGGGCTTTTCAAACGCCAATGGCACAAAGTGCGAGCCTGGCGCATTAAGGTTCTCATCCACGCCGCGCCCGGTATGCACGCGGTAAAAACCGCCAATCACAAAGTGATCCATCATGTACACCACTGGCTCTGCAACAGCCTCATTGATGCTCTCAAAGGTATATACACCCTCTTGAATAATCACCTCAGTGACTTGTAAACCCTCTTTTACCACCGACATTTTATTGCGTGCCTTGCGGTTTAAATCGCGCACATCATCGGGAGATTTTACCGTCATAATGCCCATCCCGTAGGTGCCGGCATCGGCTTTGACAATTACAAACGGGTCTTGTGTAACGCCATATTCCACATATTTGGCTTTGATTTTTGTCAGTAATTGTTCAACTTTTAAGGCCAGGCATTCTTCGCCTGTCCGAGCGTGAAAATCAATTTCACCGCAGGTTTCAAAGTATGGATTGAGCAGCCATTCATCAATTTCCAGCAGCTTTGCAAAATCCGCAACTACACGGTTATAGGCAGAAAAATGCTGCGACTTGCGGCGCGTGCTCCAGCCGGCATGCAGCGGCGGAATTAGATTTTGTTCCAGATTTTTAAGGATATCCGGAATGCCTGCCGACAGATCGTTATTCAGTAGAATCGCGCAGCTGTCAAAGTCGCCAAGCGCTTTGTGAATGAGCTTGATGCGATTGCCAACCCGCACTACGGGCTCTAGCAATAAGTGATGTCCATCATGCGTTTCCAGCGTGGTAGGCTGGGTAATTTCGGGCGAAATACTGCCAACACGCACATCCAGACCCGCCGCTTTCATGATATTGACCAGCTCAACCACATTGCGCAGGTAGTAGGTGTTGCGCGTATGATTTTCGGGGATGATGAGCAAGCGGTGTGCTTCGGGACATACTTTTTCAATGGCCATCATCGCCGCCTGTACGCTTAAGGGTAAAAATTCCGGGTTAAGGTTGTTAAAGCCGCCAGGAAACAAATTGGTATCGACAGGGGCAAGTTTAAAGCCGGAATTGCGCAAATCGACACTGGCATAAAATGGCGAGGCATATTCCAGCCACTGTGTGCGGAACCAGTGTTCAATCATCGGCATCGCTTCCAGCATGCGCTTTTCCAGGCCAAGCAGCGGGCCGTTCAGTGCGGTGGTTAAATGTGGAACCATGTTGTCTTTCTATGTTAATTGATGCGCTTGCAAATCCGCATGATAGCTACTTCTTACCATGGGGCCGCTGGCGGCATTATTAAAGCCCATGGCGTCGGCTTTTTGTTTTAATGCATCAAAAACGGCGGGTTCCACATAACGCATCACCGGCAGATGATGCACGCTGGGTTGCAAATATTGGCCCAGCGTAAGCATGCTGACATGATGCGCGCGCAAATCCTGCATGACCTGTAAAATCTCGTCATCAGTTTCACCCAAGCCTAGCATCAAGCCGGATTTGGTGAGAATGTGCGGGTACATCTGGTTAAAGGCTTTAAGCAAATTGAGCGAGTTCTGGTAATCCGACCCTGGGCGTGCCTGCTTATACAGGCGCGGCACGGTTTCCAGATTGTGGTTCATCACATCGGGTGGCGCTTTGCGAAGAATTTCCAGCGCGACATCCAAGCGGCCGCGGAAATCCGGCACTAGAATTTCAATTTTGATGTCGGGTGATTGTTCTCGCACGGCGTGGATGCAATCGACAAAATGCTGCGCTCCACCGTCTTTTAAATCGTCACGGTCGACACTGGTAATGACCACGTATTTAAGCTGCATTTGTGCGATGGTACGCGCCAAATTTTCAGGTTCTGCAGAGTCTGGCGGTAACGGCTTGCCATGCGCCACATCACAAAATGGGCAGCGGCGGGTGCAAATGTCACCCAGAATCATGAATGTCGCAGTGCCGCCGCTGAAGCACTCGCCGATATTGGGGCAGCTCGCTTCTTCGCAAACAGTATGCAGGTTATTTTCGCGCAATACGCGTTTAATCTCCTGAAAGCGCGCCGAATCCGGCGCTTTCATGCGTATCCATTCCGGTTTGCGCAGCATGGGCTGCGGAACGATTTTGATTGGAATACGCGCAGTTTTTTCAGCATCAATCTGTTTGACGCCTGCGACTTTCTTTAAGATTGGTTCGGTCATTGATTCAAATTCTCGGATAATTTTTGCAGCAATTGTTTGCCTAGTTCCTGTGCGGTCTGGGGGATGTCGAAGTCTTTGGTTTGCGTCATTAGCAGGCCCGCATAGCCGCAAGGATCAATGGCTTCGAATGGGGATAAATCCATGTCCACGTTCAAACTCAGCCCATGATAACAGCAATTATTTTTTAGGCGTAAACCAAGTGAGGCGATTTTTTTATCGTCAATATAAACTCCCGGTGCGTCTTTATTGGTGACTGCGTAAATTTGATGCTGCGTCAACAGGTCAATGATAGTCGTTTCGATAATATTGACGAGCTGTCGCACATTCAGATTGCGGCGCTTTAAATCGATGAGCAAATAAATAACAACCTGGCCCGGGCCGTGGTAAGTAATTTTACCGCCTCTATCTACCAACACGACCGGGATATTGTTTTCTGGGAAGCGTATATCCCTGCGGTTTAATCCGAGCGTATAAACCGCATCGTGTTCTGTAAGCCATATTTCATCTGGAGTTTGAGAGGTGCGACCGGCAGTGAACGCTTGCATGGCCTGCAGCGTGCTTTGGTAATCAGTGCGGCCCAGATCCCGGCTAATGACTGCCATGGCTAAATTGTTAAAGCACGACTTTTACCATGCTATGGCGGGTCAAAGCGCGGTAGATATCATCCAGTTGCGGCTTGGATGTCACGTAGACGGTGCAAGTTAGGCTGATATATTTTCCGCCAGAGCTACCGCGCATTTCAATCTGGGCTGCATTAAAACCTGGGTTCAGTGCTTGAATGGTTTTAATCATTTCGTTGGCGAAATCTGCATGCGTTTCACCCATGACCTTAATGGGAAAATCGCAGGGAAACTCGATTAAGGTTTCCTGGGGCACTGTGTTTTCAGCAGTTTTTTTGCCTGTAGACATGTCAGTTCTATTGAATAAGTAATCTAATGCTGTCAGGAATTCTGCCAAAAAAACCTGCTTCTTCCACTGCAGTAGCGGCTACCAGTTTTTGTTCGTTAATGGTTTTTCCATCCAGTGTGAATCTTATTTTTCCGATCTCCTGCCCGGCTTTGATAGGCGCGATTAAGGGTTGCTGGCTGATCATGCTGGCCTTCACGCGCACGTAGTCGCCTTTAGGCAGCGTTAAATAAAAATCCTTGGTAACCGTGCCTGCTACCGTTTTGCTTTGACCTTTATAAACACGCAAGGTATTGATGGTCTGCGCCTGTTTATAGACTAAAGTGGATTCGTAAAACTGAAAGCCGTAATTGAGCAGTTTTTGGCTTTCAGTCGCGCGCATGGCTTCCGAAGCAGCACCTAATACCACGGAAATCAAGCGTGAGTGGTCACGTTTTGAAGAGGCGATCAGGCAGTAGCCCGCAGTATTGGTATGCCCGGTTTTCATGCCGTCTACGCTGGCATCCAGCCATAGCAAGCGGTTGCGGTTTGGCTGTGTAATTTTGTTATAGGTGTATTCTTTAACTGAGTACAGTCGCTTATATTCCTGAGGGAAATCGCGGATTAACGCGTTGGCTAATATGGCTAAATCATTCGCGGTGGTATAGTGGTTTTGATCTGGCAAGCCAGTGGCATTCATGTAATGCGTATTGGTCATGCCTAGTTTGGCCGCCTGCTTGTTCATCATATCAGCAAACTGTTCTTCTGATCCTGCTACACCAATTGCTAATGTCACGGATGCATCGTTGCCAGATTGAATAATCATGCCATGCAAAAGCTCGTCTACTGTGACAGGTTTATTGGGTTCAATAAACATCTTGGACCCCTCAGCTTTCCATGCTTTTTCACTTACTGGCAGCGCTTGATCGAGCTTCAAATGTCCATGCTTAATTGCGTCGAATGTGAGGTAAGCGGTCATAATCTTGGTAAGCGATGCGGGCTCGACACGCTCATCTTTTTGATAAGAAGCAATGATATTACCGCTATTAAAATCGCGTAGTAAATAAGCCTTTACTGCTAAGGCAGGTGGTGGGGCAATTTGTGCGGCCAATCCAGACAATGGCAACATGATCAAGGAAATAAAAAATGAAATACTAAAAGGTAAGCGCATAAATAAATTGAATAGTCAGTTATTGATTGGTCGTGATTGTGGATATGTTAAGTTGTCTGCGAATGCTCGCGGCTACTTTATCGGCCTCTAGCTTGTTCTCGTAAGGCCCAAGCTTTAAGCGGTACAGGCCGTTATTATACACTTTGTTGATGCCGGCATTTTGCTCAATATCCAGGCTCTGGATTTTTTTTACTAACAATTCTGCATTAGTTTCGTTCTTGAACGCCCCGGCTTGAACAAAGTATTCAGTCGTTTGCATGTTTGAGTTGTTATTCGCTGGCGGCGGGCTGGCTGGTTTTGTGGCAATCGTTTGTGTTGAAGCGGGGATGGCTGTAGCAGTAGATGTCGTTGCTGCTACGGGCGTTGTGTTAACAGCCTGTGTATAGCTGGCCACGTAGCTTGGAGAGGTATTGTTCGCGTCAATGGCCTCCACTTGCACCACCGTGCTGCCTTGTGCCGAGAAGCGCAGTTTATAAGCTGCTGCGTAAGACAGATCAATGATGCGGTTGTTTTTGAAAGGCCCCCGGTCGTTCACACGCACCACCACAAAACGGCCATTGGCCGGGTTGGTAACCTTGACGTAGCTGGGCAATGGTAGCGTGGGATGTGCCGCCGACATGCTGTACATATCGTACACCTCGCCACTGGAAGTGTTTTTACCGTGATAGCGTCTGCCATACCAGGAAGCAACCCCAACCTGCTTGTAAGGCTGATAACTGGTCATGGGCGTGTAAACCTCACCAAGTGCCTTGTAAGGTTTGTTGGAGCGCTCTAATAAAGGTTCTTTTTTGGGGACGGCATTGGGAATGCTGTCAATATCGCTGGGTGGATTGTCGCCAGGACCATCGTCCAGATAGTATGCGCCCGGTTTGGCCGTAGCAGGTTTGCTGGCAATGTCGGGCGGGGCGGGCGTGGGCTTAACAGCGCGCGTTCCGCCGCAAGCGACTAAACATACACAGCAAAATAAAACAAAATACGTTTTTACTTTCATTTTCAAATTCTCAACTTGTGATTTTTTTGAGGCTGCTTTATCCTGAAGCAACGAGCTTCTTATGCGTTTGTATACTCATCAAAATACCAAAGCCTAGCAATAAGCTTACCATAGACGTGCCACCGTAACTAATCAGTGGTAAAGGCACGCCAACTACGGGCAATATGCCGCTGACCATGCCGATATTCACAAAGGCATAAGTAAAAAAGGTAAGCGAAATGCTGCCGGCTAATAATCGCGCGAATGTGCTCTTGGCCTGTGCGGCGATCATCAGGCCGCGGCCGATAATCAGGCTGAATAGTACCAGCAGCATGAGATTGCCTGCCATGCCAAATTCTTCGCCAAATACTGCAAAAATAAAGTCAGTGGTGCGTTCGGGTAAAAAGTCCAATTGAGACTGAGAGCCGTTGAGCCAGCCTTTGCCTGTCATGCCGCCAGAGCCCAGCGCAATGGTTGCCTGTATGGTGTGGTAACCCGCACCCAGCGGGTCCTGTGTTGGGTCAATCAGAATTTCGATCCGTCTTCTTTGATAATCATGCAGCATTGACCAAAAGACGGGTGTAAGGGCACCAATGAGAATTCCTCCGCCGACTATAAACCGCCAGCTCAGGCCGGCTAAAAAAATCACAAAAAAACCGGATGCGCTGACTAGTAAAGCCGTTCCCAAATCTGGCTGTTTCATGATTAAAGCGACCGGAATCAACAGCAGTACGGCAGCCATGACAAAATCAATAATGCGTGGGCTGGCTTCATGTCTGGAAAAAAACCAGGCCAGCATCATAGGAGCAGCGATACGCATAATTTCTGAAGGCTGAATCTTGGTAATGCCTAAATCCAGCCAGCGCCGTGCGCCGTGGCTGATATCTCCAAACAACGCAACTCCAATTAGCAAAATTACTCCCAATAGATACACTGGCACAGCTACACGTTCAAGCAGTTGCGGCTGCACGTTGGCTACCAGCCACATGATACTTAATGCAATGGCTATGTTGACCAGTTGCGCGCTGACACGTTCAAAGTTTTGTCCAGATGCGCTATACAGCACAAACAGCCCCACTAATATTGTAAACAGCAAACAACCCATCAATAATGAATCAATATGCTTGAACAAACCTTGCAACAATTGACTAATCATGGCGTTTCTCAGTCATAGGGTTCTTCCTCGGGTGCATTTTCAGCGGGCTTAAGTGGTGCAGCAGCCGTATTGTCTGGTTCTGCGGACGGTTCAACTGCTGGCAATTTTCCGAGCAAATAATAATCCATGACCTTGCGTGCAATCGGCCCTGCGGCCGAGCCGCCATGGCCGCCATTTTCCACAATCACAGCCAGCGCGATTTTCGGGTCGTCTGCGGGGGCGTATGCAATAAATAAGGCATGGTCACGGTGGCGTTCATGGATGTTCTTTTCGACATATTTCTCGTTTTGTTTAATACCCACCACTTGCGCGGTCCCCGTTTTTGCCGCGATGCTATAGCCCGCGTTAGCGCCGACATTCACCGCCGTGCCCCCGGGCAGGGTGACGTCTATCATGCCGAGTTTAACAATCTCCAGATTTTTTTCATCCACCGATATTTTGTCAGTCACCACGGCTTTGGTCAGGCTGGTTGCGCCAGTTTTAGCGTCCGTAATAGCCGAAACCAGACGCGGGCGCATGGTGACGCCTTTATTGGCCAGAATGGCCGTGGCTTGGGCTAACTGCATCGGCGTCACTAGGGTATAACCCTGGCCGATTCCGGTAATGACCGTTTCGCCCATATACCAGGGTTGTTTGAAGCGGCGCATTTTCCACTCAGGCGTCGGCAACAGGCCGCTGGTTTCGTGAGCGATGTCGATGCCGCTTTTTTGGCCAAATCCGAAATGGCGCACAAAACTGGTTAATCTCTCAATGCCTAACTCCATCGCCAGCCCGTAAAAGAAAGTGTCGCATGAAACGGTAATCGCACGGCGCATATCCACATTGCCATGGCCGCCGGGCTTCCAGTCGCGATAGCGGTGCCTGCTGTTTGGCAGCGTAAAATAGCCCGCATCGCTGATGCTGAAGGGTGGCTGGCGTTTGGCATTCTCCAATCCTGCCAATGCCACAAAAGGCTTGAATGTTGATCCCGGCGGGTACACGCCTCGCAAAGGCCGGTTAATCAAGGGTTTGTCTAATGAGTTATTAAGTGCATTCCAGTTTTCGAAATCAATGCCGTCCACGAATAAATTAGGGTCAAAAGACGGCATGCTGGCAAAGGCCAGCACTTCACCGGTGCTCGGTTTAATGGCGACCAGTGCGCCTCTGCGTTCTCCAAAAGCGGTTTCGGCAATCTCCTGTAATTTGCCATCTATAGACAGGATGAGGTTGTTGCCTGGAATGGGTGCCTGGCTGGATAGTATTCTGACGGCCCGGCCATCTGCATCTATTTCGACCTGCTGGAAACCTGTAGTGCCGTGCAGTACAGCTTCGTAGGACTGCTCTATACCGCTTTTGCCAATATGGTCGGACCCTTTGTAGTTGGAAAGGAGATCGGCTTCTTCTAAATTTTTCAGATCTTTATCGTTGATGCGGCCGATATACCCTACGATATGTGAGCCCTGCTTGCCTAAAGGGTAATGTCGGAATAAACGCGATTTGAGCTCTACCCCGGGAAAGCGGTAACGGTTAACTGCAAATCTGGCGGCTTCAACCTCATTGAGGTGCGTACGGAGCAGAATGCTCTCGAAGTTATGGCTTTCGTTTTTTTGTTTATTAAAGCGCTTAAGATCGGTGGGGCTTACTTCTACTAATTTTGAGATATCAGAGATGGTGGCTGCTAAATTTTCCACTTTAGAAGGCGTGATTTCTAGGGTGTAAACAAAGAAATTATGCGCAAACACCACGCCGTTTCTATCGGAGATCAGGCCGCGATTGGGTGTGATCGGCACAATGGAGATGCGATTATTTTCGGCCAGTGTCTGGTAGTAATCGTAGCGCTGGATTTGCAAATAATAAAAGCGGATCGCCAGCAAGCCGAACGCGATGAGTACCAGCAAACCAAGCACGCCAAGTCTCAGCTTGAAATTGTGTTGTTCGTTCTGGTAGTTTTTAAGTTCGCGACTGGATTTCATCGGTATTGGCAAAGGTTAAGGCGCTAATTGGTTTTGGGGCGCGTGAGCCCGCCAAACATTAATATCATGAATTGCCACAATAATAAGCCCGTGATGATGGGCCAGAAATAATGCCAGCCAGGATTTTCGTTGCCTTCGAACAACTTAAGCAGCAGTATGACAACGCGCTCGATCATGAGCAAAGCAAACACATAGCCTGCCAGTTGCCAACTGTTAAACAAGACCAGTCGACGCTGATAGCTCAATGCAACAAATGCGGTGATGCTGAAGCTTAAGGCGTGCTGCCCTAATAGGCTGCCTGTAGCCAAGTCTACCAACAAGCCAGCAAACCAGGCGGTGCCTATGTTGCACAGATGGGGCGCACGCAAAAGCCAGTACAGGATGACTACCAGCATGAAATCCGGGCGGAAAATAATGCCCTGCCCCACCCAGGGAAAGAGCTGGCATAACATCGCAATTAACAGTGTCAGGTAAACGGTAACGGGGCTAGTGTGGCGCATTGGTTTTTGCCTTATTGTTACTGTCGTTGATATTGTCTTTTTTGTGTTCAGTAGTTTCTGCTGAGGCTGGTTGAGGAGCTGCGCTTTCTTTTACATCTGGCAGTTGCAGCAATAAAAGTTGCAGGTGGTTGCTAACCCCGGCCACTGGCGTACTGACAATTTTGGCGAATGGGGACTCAGGATTTTGCTGCACCTTTGTGACGATAGCAACGGCCAAGCCCGCCGGGTAAACGCCATCAATCCCCGAAGTCACTAGTTTATCGCCCACCTTGATATCTACATTGGTGGGCAAATAGGGAATATCCAGCGTGTTATTGCCCTCGCCAAAGGCAATTGCGCGTAACTGGTTACGCTCGATCTGGATCGGGATCGAAAGTTCCTTATCGGTGATCAAGGTGACTTCGCTGGTGAAAGGATACACGCGCGTCACCTGGCCGATGACACCTTTGGAATCTACGACGGCCTGACCTGCTTTGATATTGTGCTGGCTACCCCGGTTGACGACAACAACATGCGTAAATGGGTCGCGCCCCATGTGCGAAATCTCTCCAAGCACGGCATTGGGTTGAGCGGGAACATTGCCGTTGAGCAAACTGCGCAAATGCTGGTTTTCAGCCTGGATGGTGTCTAATCTCTGCAACTTGACCTGCTGTTCAAATGCCTGCTGCTTCAGGGCGTAATTTTCCTGTACCAGCTGATTATGCGCAGAAAAGTATTTCTTGATATCGCGATACCAATCGCTGGGGGCGTTGGCCATGACTTCCAGCGGATGCAGCGCTGCAATAAAAGCCTGGCGCACATGCGACAGGTAATTAAAGCGCGCGTCTATCGCCATAATGCTGATAGAAAGCGCACAAAAAAACACGACGCGGGAAAATAGACTGGGTCCGCGAACGAAAAAAGCTGGAGTCTGTTGTGCTTCTAGTTTTTGATGAACGCCTTTAAGCATGCCAACGCGATAGAATGATTTTTTTGAATGAAAAAGGTTTATTCATACGCGAATACATTACCTAATTTATCCATTTCCTCTAAAGCACGGCCACAGCCGCGTGCGACGCAAGTGAGCGGGTCTTCGGCTACAATCACAGGCAAGCCAGTTTCTTCCATGAGCAATCTGTCCAGGTCACGCAGCAGCGCGCCACCGCCTGTCAGCACCATGCCTTTTTCGGCAATATCCGCGCCCAGTTCGGGCGGCGTTTGCTCCAGCGCAGACTTTACCGCACCCACAATTGCGTTGAGCGGTTCGGTCAAGGCTTCTAAGATCTCGTTGCTTGAAATAGTGAATTTACGTGGCAGGCCTTCAGCCAGGTTGCGGCCAGTGACTTCCATCTCCAACACTTCGGAGCCAGGGAAAGCAGAACCGATTTTCTTTTTGATGGCTTCGGCAGTCGGTTCAGAAATCTGCATGCCGTAGTTGCGGCGAATGTAGTCGATAATCGCCTGGTCAAATTTATCACCGCCAACGCGCTCGGATTTTGCATACACAATACCGCCCAGCGAGATCACGCCTACTTCAGTGGTGCCGCCGCCGATATCCACCACCATTGAACCTGTGGCTTCAGCCACGGGCATGTCCGCACCGATTGCCGCCGCCATCGGCTCCTCAATCAAAAACACCTGCTTTGCGCCTGCGCGCTCGGCAGATTCTTTAATCGCGCGGCGCTCTACCTGCGTTGATCCGACCGGCACGCAGATAATGATACGCGGGCTGGGTGAAAACCAGCGCGCGTCATGCACTTTGCGGATAAAAAATTTGAGCATTTGCTCGGTGACGGTAAAATCGGCTATCACGCCATCCTTCATGGGGCGAATGGCCTGAATGTTGGAAGGCGCACGGCCAAGCATGCCTTTGGCATCAGTACCTACGGCTAACAACACTTTTTTGCTGTTAGGCCCGCCTTCCAAACGAATGGCGACAACGGAAGGCTCGTCCAGTACGATGCCACGTCCGCGTGAGTAAATGAGGGTGTTGGCCGTGCCTAAATCAATGGCTAAATCATTCGAAAAATAACTATTTATGAAACCGAACATATTGTTTTATCCTGTGCTTTGAGCAAACGTTCGCAAGCCTTCACCAGCAACTCAGGGCTTGCCTTAAAATCAAGGTATAATAGCGTATATTGCAGCTAAAATTAAGATGCATTTACATATTGTTACAAACAAAGTTACAAACAAGTTAAATTGGTTTAGATAAAAATTTGAAAATTCGTCATGGCACTTAACATCACCGATATTAAACGCATTGCACACCTGGCGCGGCTCGAAATCAACGAACAGGAAGCCGCCGCAACACTTACTAAACTTTCCGGTATTTTAGGCTTGATTGAGCAGATGCAGGCGGTCGATACCACCGGCATCACGCCGATGTCGCACTCGCAGGACGTGGTGCAGCGCCTGCGCGAAGATGTGGTGACACAAACCAATCAGCGAGAGGCGTTTCAGAAAATTGCGCCCGTTCTGGGTAATGGTTCGGCTAAACAGGCGGTAGATGGCGGCCTGTATCTTGTGCCGCAGGTCATTGAGTAAGAAATAACATGATTAACAGTAGCCTAAAAACACTTAGCCAGATGCTGGCTAAAAAAGAGATTTCCAGCGTTGAAATGACGCAGACTTTTTTAAACCGCATCCATCAATTTAACCTAACGATCAATGCTTATATCGCACTGGATGAGGCTAAAACATTAGCGCAAGCCAAAGCGGCTGATGCACGCATTGCGGCAGGAAATACCGAGCCCCTAACCGGGATTCCGTTCGCGCAGAAGGATATTTTTTGTGCTAAAGGCTGGAAAACTACCTGCGGCTCAAAAATGCTGGAGAATTTTATCGCGCCCTATGATGCGCATGTGATTTCTCAATTTGATAATGCAGGCGCGGTGAATTTGGGCAAAACCAATATGGACGAATTCGCCATGGGTTCGTCGAATGAAACCAGTTATTTTGGAGGCGTAAAAAACCCTTGGGATTTTGACCGTGTGCCGGGCGGCAGCAGCGGCGGCAGCGCGGCTGCAGTGGCGGCAAGGCTTTGTGCGGCCGCAACAGGAACGGACACCGGCGGATCGATACGCCAGCCAGCCAGCCTTTGCGGCTTTACCGGGTTAAAACCGACCTATGGCTTGGTGTCACGCTACGGCATGATCGCGTTTGCGTCTTCACTCGATCAGGCCGGGCCGATGGCGAAAAGCGCCGAAGATTGCGCCATGATGCTGAACGTGATGGCGGGTTTTGATGAGCGTGACTCTACCAGCCTGAATCGCCCCAAAGAAGATTACACACGCGGCCTGGCGGGCATGTCAGGTGACAAGCCGCTCAAAGGTCTTAAAATAGGGTTGCCAAAGGAGTATTTTGCCGATGGCCTGGATGCCGGTGTGGCAAAAGTGGTGCAGGACGCGATTGCGGAATACAGAAAACTGGGCGCGGAAACGGTGGAAATTTCACTGCCCAACACCAAGCTTTCTATCCCGGTTTATTACGTACTCGCACCGGCTGAAGCCAGTTCTAACTTGTCACGCTACGATGGAGTGCGTTATGGGCACCGTGCCGCAGAATATACCGATTTAACGGATATGTACTGCAAGAGCCGCGCGGAAGGGTTTGGGGCAGAAGTGAAGCGGCGCATCCTCATCGGCACTTATGTGTTATGCGCTGGCTATTACGACGCCTATTACCTTAAAGCCCAGCAAATCCGTCATTTGATAGCGGATGACTTCAAGCAGGCGTTTAAGAAATGTGACATCATCATGGGGCCAACTGCGCCTTCCACCGCATTCAAAGCAGGTGAAAAAGCCGATGATCCTGTCGCCATGTATCTGCAGGATGTGTATACCATCGCAACCAATCTGGCCGGTTTGCCAGGCATGAGCATTCCGGCAGGCTTCGATAAAGGCTTGCCCGTAGGCTTGCAGTTGATGGGAAATTATTTTGATGAGGCGCGCATGCTTGATGTGGCGCATGCTTATCAGCAAGTGACAGATTGGCATATGCAAATGCCTGATTTAAAAGCGCCAGAAGGTTTGAAATAATATGGAATGGGAAGTCGTCATTGGGTTGGAAACGCATACCCAGTTAAAAACCAACACTAAAATATTCAGCGGTGCCAGCACGGCGTTTGGCGCGGAGCCTAACACCCAGGCCTGCGAAGTGAGCATCGCTTTGCCGGGCGTATTGCCTGTGCTGAACAAACAAGCCGTGGAATGTGCGATTAAATTCGGTTTGGCGGTGAATGCTGAAATTGCACCTCGCTCAGTGTTTGCGCGTAAAAATTATTTTTATCCGGATTTACCTAAAGGCTACCAAATCAGCCAGTATGAGTTACCAGTGGTGGGTAAAGGCGCGGTGACGATACAAGTACCAGCAGTGGGCAAAAATGCCGCGTATGAAAAAGTCATTCATATTACGCGCGCCCATCTGGAAGAAGATGCAGGCAAATCGGTGCACGGACTTTCTAATCAAAGCGTAGAAGGCATGAGTGGCATTGATCTCAACCGAGCAGGTACGCCGTTGCTGGAAATTGTGACTGAACCGGATATGCGCTCTGCAGCCGAAGCCGTGGCTTATGCCAAAAAGCTGCACGAGCTGGTGCAATGGATAGACATTTGCGACGGCAACATGCAGGAAGGTAGCTTCAGGTGTGATGTGAACGTGTCGGTACGCCCAAAAGGCACGGATAAACTTGGCACGCGGCGCGAGATTAAGAACCTCAACTCGTTCAAATTCATGCAGCAGGCTATCGAGTACGAGACACGCTGGCAAATCGAAACGCTGGAAGACGGCGGTACCATTCATCAGGCCACGGTACTGTTTAACCCGGATACAGGCGAAACGCGCGCCATGCGCAGCAAGGAGGAAGCGAACGATTACCGCTATTTCCCCGACCCTGATTTGTTACCGTTAGAGGTCACTGAAGCTGATAAAGCGCGCGTGAAAGCGGAAATGCCGGAGCTGCCGGAAGTGATGAAAGCGAGGTTTGAAGCGGAATACGGCTTGACCAGTTACGATGCGAGCACATTGACCTCAAGTCGTGATCTGGCAGATTATTTTGTAGCAACCGTCAACGCGGGTGCAGATGCCAAGCCTGCTGCGAACTGGGTGATGGGCAGCGTTTCAGCAAAATTGAATGCAGAAGATAAGCCAATCAGTGCTTCACCGGTGACGGCCTTGCAGTTGGCGCAACTGCTCAAGCGCATCAGTGACAACACGATTTCAAATAATGCTGCCAAGCAAGTGTTTGAGGCAATGTGGGCGGGCGAAGCTGATGTGGACGTGATTATTGAAAAACTTGGCCTCAAACAAGTTTCAGACAGTGGTGCAATTGAAGCGATGATTGATGAAGTGCTTGCCGCAAACCCAGCCATGGTGGCCGAGTTCAGGGCAGGTAAAGAAAAGGCATTTAACGCCCTGGTCGGTCAGGCCATGAAAGCATCAAAAGGCAAAGCCAACCCGGCGCAGGTGAATGAAATCTTGAAGAAAAAGCTGGCTAACTAATTCGCTTATTTTTTAGTTGGCTGGTCAGGTGTTACTGCGCCAGCAGCGGTCGGTGCCGCGGTGAGTGTGGCCTCTAGTGAGCCTGAGCCAACAGTAGGCTGTTTTAATGCGATAAATCTTTCTTTATCCTCTGCGTAGCGCTTCCGCGTGGCTTCCATGTTCAATTTACGTTGGGCCATTTGCTTGTCGATATTGGCCAACTCTAATTTTGACAGCCGTAATTCCTCACTCAAGTAAGGCGGCAGCGGCTTGTTGCGCGCGCGAAGACTTTGCGCAGTCTTGTTGTTGCGCGCAGCTCTGTTTTCGGTGCTTATTTTTTGCTGTGAAAGTGCCTGGATAGCAGCTAAATCAGTTTGTAAATTGCGGTCACGCGCCAAATCAATTTCTTCGGCATTGGTGTAAGAGGCCAATAAAATTTTATCTTTACGTTCTTTTTCAAGTTTTTTTTGATCCAAAACTTCATTTTTTGGGTCAATTTTTACATTGTGTTTTAGCACAACGCCCTGGCCGTTCATTTCAGAATTGTTACGCCCGGCCTCTTGCGCAGGCAACTTATCGCCATAATGCGTCACGCCCTTGCTATCCACCCATTTCACGATTTTTTTGCCGCTGCCAGCGCTTGAGGATGCGGCTTCATTTTTATTGGCAGCATGCGCAATATTCGAAATTGCAAATGCGGCCGCAATTAAAGTAAAAAGTATTTTTTGCATTTAAACTTAACCATTTATATTACGCCATACCGTTGGCGATATTGCTGAATGTTAAGCAAGTGTTGTGCCATATCTTGTTGATTTGATGCAAATTCCAGTAAGTCTTTCAAATTGGCAATGGCGCACACAGGTAAATGATGCAGGGTTTCCACTTCCTGTACGGCCGAAAGTTCGCTTAAGCCTTTTTCCTGCCGGTCCAGGGCAATAGCCACCCCGCAAGGCTCTGCGCCGTGCTGCCGGATTAAATCAATGGATTCGCGCACCGAAGTGCCTGCCGAAATAACATCATCAATGATGAGCACCCGGCCTTGCAGCGGTGCACCGACAATGATGCCGCCTTCCCCATGGTCTTTGGCTTCTTTACGGTTGTAGGCATAGGGGAAATTGTGACCATTTTTGGCAAACGCGATGGCAATACTTGCCGCTAAGGTGATGCCCTTGTAAGCGGGGCCGAACAGCATATCGAACTGAATACCTGATTTTTCGATACTATTGGCGTAGAATTCGCCTAGCTTGAGTAGGCTTTCGCCGTCATTAAACAGGCCCGCATTGAAGAAATACGGACTCAGGCGGCCAGCTTTGGTTTTGAATTCACCAAACTTTAGCACCTGTTTTTTGATTGAGAACGCGATAAACTCTTGGCTGATTTGTGACATAACAGAATGAATTGAAAGTAGATAATGCGCATTATAACTGCGAATTTGAATGGAATACGCTCTGCCGCCAGCAAGGGATTTTACAGCTGGTTGCAAAAGCAGCAGGCTGACGTGGTTTGCCTGCAGGAACTCAAGGCACAGGCGGCTGATATGACGCCAGAGATGCTGGCGCCCGCGGGCTATCATGGCTATTTTCATTATGCGGAAAAAAAGGGCTACAGCGGCGTAGGCATTTACAGCAAAACAAAACCAGACGCGGTAATTGAGGGATTGGGCATTGGCGACATCGACAGCGAAGGCCGCTATCTGGAGTGTCAGTATGGCAACCTAAGCGTGGTATCGCTGTATTTGCCATCCGGCTCAAGCGGTGAAGAGCGCCAGGCGTTCAAATTCAGCGTGATGGCGCGCATCCTGCCGCATCTGGAGGCGCTTGCGAATAATGGCCGTGATGTTGTCATTTGCGGCGACTGGAATATCGCGCATCAGGAAATAGATCTGAAAAATTACAAGGGCAATAAAAAGAATTCAGGCTTTTTGCCTGAGGAACGCGCCTGGTTGGGCGATTTATTCAGCCGCATCGGCTGGATTGACGTCTATCGCAAATTGCATCCTGAAACCACGGATGAGTGCTATACCTGGTGGAGCAATCGTGGCGCGGCATACGAGAAAAACGTAGGTTGGCGGCTGGATTACCAGGTTGCAACACCAGGCCTGGCAAAAAGGGCTTTCCAGTCAACTATTTACAAAGAGGAGCGTTTCAGTGATCATGCTCCTTTGATCATTGATTATCAATAATTGATATTTTGCTAACACAGGCCTTAAAAAAACAAGCCGGCTGTATTTCTTTGCTGTTATTCGCGATGCTGCAATGTGCGACCGGGCATGCAGTGGCTGGCGCAGCGGATATTCCCTCGGGTATCAGCGATGTGTATTCTGATATCGACATGCGGGTCAGGCTTTCTGCAAAATCGAGTGCACCCGCCTGCACAGCCGAGAAATGCGCAGAAAACCTGGCCTTTGATGCGCGCGTACAGTCTTTGGGACGTTACCTGCGCAAGGCCGCTGCCGTGCTGTATCCACAGCATGAAAAAGTCATCACCAGCTTTAATTTCGAGGTAGCCGAAAAACAGGATGCCGGCACGGCTTCTAACAACAGAGGGCTGGTAGTCGTATTTCGCGGCGTGCAAGATCTGCAGCTGAGCGATGACGCGCTGGGCTTCGTGATCGCGCGTGAGATGTCGCATGTCATCGCCGGGCATCACGTGACCAACACCTCTACCAAGCTCGTTATTTCTGCGCTGGCCAGCGTGCTGTTTCCTGCTGTGGCGATTATCGGCGCCTCTAGCGCTGCTGCGCAGGCCAGCACGGCCACCTCACTCATTACCAGTGCGGCATCTACCGCCACATCGATGGTGGGCAGTGAAGTCGCCATGGCTAAAATGAAGCCGACACAACTCAGTCAGGCTGATGAAATTGCATACACCATCATGGAAAAATGTGAATGGGATATGCGTTCAGCAGAAAGTGTGCTGACACAGGGCGATCCACCAAAAACTGCCTGGATGCTGGATTTGCAGGTAAGTCAGAATTATTTGCTGGGAGTCATTGAAAAAGAGGATGCCGCAAATTTGCCGCTTGTGGATGATGCTCCAACGGAATTAGCTGAAATCAGCAAAACAATGTAAAGGTTTTTTAATTGCGCATGACCTTAAGTTCAGCCGTTGAGGTAATTTTAGGAATTACAGAGTTTCAGTGCCAGACTCTGCAGAATTTCCCCGGTTTGGCTGTTCTGCACAAAAATCACCGCGCCCAGGTTTTCAAATTTATAGCCGCGATTCTTCCATTCCGGGCTTAGCGTAAAGTTTTTACTGAATTTATTTTGGTTATTGATCTGGCTATTCATTTGATAAGCACCAAAAAATTCGCGCACCACGTAATCATGTTTGAGCCCGCGGCCACTGTTTTCACCCGCATTCACTTGGCTGGCTAACTTATTCTCATAAATTGCTACAAAAACATCAGCATTCTTAGCATCAGCCGGCTTCACTGCTTGTGCGCTGGCTGTTAAGGTGATCTCACCGTTGGCTTGAGTAACAGCAACCAGGCTCAAATTGGCGCGCGATGCCAATTTCTGCGTGGCTTCAATGCGTTGATTCAGGCGTGAATCGTCCCAACCCTTGAAATCCCGGCCGTTGAATACAAACTGCGGGGTGTATACATACCCAGTGCCTGCAAATGCCGCAGTTTTGCGTTGCCGCTCGCTGTACTCGGCTTTTGCGAATCTGTCTTTCCAGCCGATGTAATCCCAGTAGTCGACATGAAACGCCAGTGGAATCACTTGGTTGGAATCGGGCTTTAATCCGCTTAGCCATTTATCGGCAGGCGGACAGCTGCTGCAGCCTTCAGAAGTATAAAGCTCCAGCAAGGGAACAGTTTGCGCGCCGCTTTTGGCACTACATTCGGCGGCTATTGCAGATTCGCTCATTCCCAGCGTGCCCATCACCACCACTGCCAATAAATTCTTCATCATGTTGTCCAAAAAGACTAATGAGCGTTAGTCGTTAAAATCAACAGAGGCTTACAAATTATTCTACGCAGAGCTTAGGTACTTTCGTTAGAATATGTTTTTAAGTCTAAAAACTAGAATAACGCTACTCATGTTAAATCAAATTCAGCGCATACAACGGCTTACCGCAACATTGTTTCTAGGGGTTGCGTCAGGCTTGCCGCTGGCGCTCACCGGGCAGGCGATGCAGGCCTGGCTTACCACGGATGGTGTGGCTATTGCTACTATCGGATTTCTAGCACTGGTGGGCGTGCCGTATACATTCAAGTTTTTATGGGCGCCGTTGATGGATCGTTTTGAGCCGCCATTGCTCGGCCGGCGCCGAGGTTGGCTAGTGCTCACCCAGCTGGTGCTGGCAGCCAGCATCTATTATCTTTCGACAATATCCTATGTAATCAATCCCGCTGCATTCGCGGCGGTTGCATTGTTAGTGGCGTTTTTATCTGCTTCGCAAGATATAGTGATTGATGCTTACCGCACGGATTTATTACCGGTTGATGAACGCGGCATCGGCGCATCCATGTCGGTTCTGGGGTATCGCATCGGCATGATTTTATCCGGGGGCATTGCCCTGATATGGGCAGATCAATGGCATAGCTGGAACCGCGTTTATGCCATGATGGCAGGCATTATGCTGTTTGCAGCCATATTTTCCTTTGTGTTTTTGCCTGCGGTAAAAAGTGATATTAAACCGCTGAATTCAGATCCGAAAAAAGAATTGCTAGGTTTTTTAGCGCTGGTGGCAGGGGTGGTGGTCGGAGTATATCTTACGCGACTGGCCTTTGTTTTTGCCGGAGTGGATTTGGAAGGCGCAAATAAATGGATGCAGTTGGCTTTTGTGCTGGCCAGCCTGGGCGTAGCATTTCCTTTGGGCGTAAAAGCCGCGCAAAGCGTTGGATTTGCTACACTTACCCAGTCGCTATCCAATTACTTTAGCCAAAAAAGCGCATGGGCATTTCTGATTTTAATTATTCTCTATAAGCTGGGTGATGCCTTTGCCGGCAGCCTGTTTACACCGTTTTTACTTAAAGGCATGTTGTTTACCCAGATTGAAGTGGGCATTGTAAATAAAATCATCGGGATCTGGCTTACCATTATTGGCGCATTTCTGGCTGGCCTGCTGATGATGCGCCTTACGCTGTTTCAGGCACTCATGAGCTTTGGTGTGCTGCAACTAGTCTCAAACTTTGGCTTTTACGCATTGGCGGTATTGGGCAAGGGGGCGTGGGGCAGTTTTACTTTAATGCCGTTTGATCTGGGTTTCGTGGCTGTGGCTACTGCCACCCCGATTGACGGCTTGCTGATGAGCGCTATTGCATTGGAAAATATTACCAGCGGTATGGGCACGGCAGCTTTTGTGGCGCTGCTGATGAGTTTATGCAGCAATCAATTCAGCGCTACACATTATGCGCTGCTTTCGGCACTGGCTGCCGTGGGGCGCATTTACGTGAGCCCGGTTGCCGGCGTGCTGTCAGAAAGCTTCGGCTGGCCAAACTTCTTTTTGTTTTCAGTCGCAACGGCTGTGCCAGGGATCGTGATGCTCTGGTGGATGCGGCAATCCATCCACCAAATCAGTCAAAAACCCAGTTAATTTGACTTCAGGCGGTACATTGCCAGATTACCCAGCAAGTTCGGCATGAAGCTCACTTCATCGCCATCAGTAATCACTTTGCGTTCTAGAATGGAAATTTTGTGATTTTTACAAAATTGATCGAAATCATTTATCGTGCAAAGGTGCACATTGGGCGTGTCGTACCATTGATATGGCAGGGTTTTTGAAACAGGCATATTGCCGCTGATGATTTGCAAGCGATTGCGCCAATAGCCAAAATTCGGGAAAGTGACGATGATTTCTCGACCAACACGCAACATTTCCTGCACGATTTCTTCAGTTTTGTGCATGGCCTGCAGGGTTTGCGAGAGAATCACGGTGTCGAATGACTGGTCTTCAAAGCCAGACAAACCGTCTTCCAAGTCCATCTGGATCACATTGGTACCGTTTCTCAGGCAGGCCAGCCAGTTGGCGTCATCTTTTTCTACGCCGTAGCCCTTAACCTCAAGTGAGTCACGCAAATAGACCAGCAACTCGCCATCGCCACAACCCAAATCAAGCACTTTTGAGCCAAACCCGACCCAGCCGGCGATAATCGCAAAATCCTGCCGGTATTTTCGGTTTGAGTTTGTAATATTTACATTTTCTGACATGCTAAGTCTCGATTTTTTGTAAATAATTGCGCAAAATGCTGTGATAATGCGCATCCGGCATCAAAAACGCATCGTGGCCGTGCAGCGCAGTGACTTCGGCATAGCTGACGGTCAGTTCATTATCCAGCAAGGCTTTCACAATCTCGCGCGAGCGGTCAGGTGAAAAGCGCCAGTCGCTGGTGAACGAAACGACCAGGAACTTGGCTTTCACCTTGCTCAGGGCTTTGCTCAAATCACCGCCATATTCAAGTGCGGGATCATAGTAATCCAGTGCGCGTGTCATGCGCAGATAAGTGTTGGCATCGAACTCGCCGGCGAATTTATCGCCTTGATAGCGCAGGTATGATTCCATCTCAAATTCCACATCAAAGCTATATTTGATGGTGTCTTTGAGTTTGCGGCCGAATTTTTCGCCCATCGCGTCGTCACTCAAATAGGTGATATGCCCAAGCATGCGCGCGATACGCAAGCCTCTGCGCGGCACGGTGTTGTGTGCGTAGTAATCGCCATCGAAAAACTCTGGATCGGTAATAATCGCCTGGCGTGCCACCTCGTTAAACGCCATATTCTGTGCGGTCAGGTTGGGTGCAGAGGCGATGACCAGCGCGTGCTTTATTCTTTCCGGGTAAGCGATCGTCCACTGCAAAGCCTGCATGCCGCCCAGACTGCCGCCGATGATAGTGGCCAATTGCTGAATGCCCAACTGGTCTAACAAACGCGCTTGCGAATTGACCCAATCTTCTACTGTCACGATGGGAAAGCTGGCGCCATAAGGCTTTTTACTGTCAGGGTTGATGCTGCTGGGCCCGCTGGAGCCGTGGCAGCCACCCAGATTGTTGACGCCGATCACAAAAAATTTGTGGGTGTCCAGCGGTTTTCCAGGCCCAACCAGGTTATCCCACCAGCCAGCGTACTTGTCGCTTTCAGCGTGCTTTCCAGCGACATGGTGGTTGCCAGAAAGCGCATGGCAGATGAGCACGGCGTTGCTTTTTGCGGCATTGAGCGTGCCATAGGTTTCATACACCAAATCAAATTGCGGCAATACTTCTCCGCTTTTTAGCGTGAACGGTTCGCTAAAATGGGCAGTTTGCGGGGCGACGATGCCAATAGAGTTATTTTCAGCCATTTCGTGATTATACTATGTGTTATGGCACAAACTAACGCTCACAATATACAAAGCCTTCAAGGTCATACGCCGCAACTGGCGGCAGGGGTTTATGTGCATCAAGCCGCAACCGTGATCGGCGAGGTTGCGCTGGGAGAGAATGTTTCCGTGTGGCCGGGTGCAGTGATCCGCGGCGATATTAACTTTATCCGCATCGGCACGGGCAGCAACATTCAGGATTGTGCTGTATTGCACGTGAATCACAAGTCTACCCAGGACCCAGTAGGGGCGCCGTTGGTGATAGGCAACAATGTTACCATCGGCCACAGCGTGATTCTGCATGGCTGCACTATTGAAGATGAATGCTTAATTGGTATGGGCAGCATCGTGATGGATAAAACCGTTGTGCAAAAACATGTGCTGGTGGCGGCGGGCAGCCTGGTGCCAGCAGGAAAAGTGCTGGAAAGCGGTTATCTTTACATGGGCAGCCCGGTCAAGAAAATACGTGCTTTAACGGAGCAGGAAGTCGCATTCTTTATGGATTCGGCTGAGGGCTACGTGAAGCTAAAAAATGCATACTTGCGGGATGAATACAAAGCGAGCTAAAAAAAGCTTGAAGCGGGGTGAACTGTTAAAGCAGGATATTTGGCAAATCCGCAACAGAGTCCAGCAACAGGTCCGGCTTGATAGCGGAAGCTTCAGCGTAGGCCTGGCGATATTTGCCTGTACGCACTAGCGCGCTCTTGATACCTGCCTGCTGTGCGCCGCCAATATCGGAATCGATATCATCCCCTACCATCAACGCTTGTCCAGCGCTTAACTGCATGTCTGCCAGTGCAATGTTGAAAAAATCAGCAGAAGGTTTGCCAATCATCATGGCCTGGCTGTTGCTGGCATACTCAAGCCCATGAATAAAGGCGCCAATGTCCATCTGCAAGCCATGCTCAGTCTGCCAGAAACGATTTTTATGAATGGCGATGAGTTTCGCGCCGCGCATCAGGCAGGCAAACACTTCGTTTAACATCTGGTAAGTCCAGGCATTGCCAATATCACCAACGACAATATATTCTGCCTCGGTGTCTGATTGCTTAAAGGCTGCAAAATCTTTTTTAACGTCATCTGCCAGCAGAAAACGGCATATCGGATCAGTCTGCGTTTTAAGAAAATTGAGCGCTGCCTGAGGTGCGCTGATGATTTCTTCCTGCGGAATATCAAAGCCAAGCGCGTTGATTTTCTTTTGCAGCGATTGCAGGGAAAGCGTGCTGGTATTGGTGATAAACCGGCATATAAGCGCACTGTTGTGAATTTTATTGACTGCCTCAATCGCGCCAGCCACGGGGGAGTTGCCTACATAAAGCACGCCATCCAAATCGAACAGCACGCCTTTTATTGATGTAAAGTTTTTCATTGCACACCTCGCCACCTAAGTACAGTCGTTAGACAGCACATGCTTTATTTTATCAATAATTCTGGCAAAATTTATATCAAGCAGCCCTGGGTAACACGCTCGTTGCCGCCGAAATCCTTCATCGAGCTAACGGTTGTGAACCCACGTTGGGTAAGCAGCTTTCTTACTTCGCTTGCCTGATTGTAGCCATGCTCCAGTAGCAGCCAGCCATGCGGGTTAAGGTGTTGCGGCGCGGTTTTTACAATTTGGCGGATAGCATCTAAACCATCTTTACCTGAAGCCAAGGCGCAGATTGGCTCAAAGCGCAAATCGCCTTGTTGCAGGTGCACGTCATCCTGCTCAATATACGGCGGATTGCTGACAATGACATCATGCTTTTCGCCTTCTAAAGCGCTAAACCAATCGCTTAAAATAAAGTTGATATTCGTCATGTTTAAGTTTCGCGCATTCTCAAGTGCTATATTTAATGCGGCCTGCGAGGCATCTGTGGCTGTTACTTGTGCTTGTGGGCGGTGTTTGGCAATTGCCAGCGCAATAGCGCCGGTACCGGTGCCGAGGTCCAGTATCTTGCGAGTTGTATTTTGCGGAATTTTCGCTAATGCAGTTTCTACCAAGGTTTCCGTGTCGGGCCGTGGAATCAGCGTGTCGGGGGTAACTTTGAGTTTAAGTCCATAAAATTCACGGTAACCAAAAATATAGGCGATCGGCTCGCCATTTAAACGCCTTTGTAGCAATGCCTCAAAGACCGCATGGATATTGGGCTGCAGGGCATCATTTTCGTGTGAAATTAGCCAGGCGCGATTAACTTTCAGTATGTGCTGTAAAAGATATTGTGCCTCATGTTTCGCCTCGCTGGGATTAAGAAACCCGGCAAGTGCAGTTTGGGCTTCATGCAGGACTGCATGAATGTTCATGTTTAGCATTCCACAAATTTAGTTGTCTTCACCTAGGCTGGCCAGCAAATCTGCCTGATGTTCAGCCGATAGCGCATTGATAAGTTCATCCATATCGCCTTCGGTAATCGCATCGATTTTATATAGCGTGAGGTTGATGCGATGATCGGTGATGCGGCCTTGCGGGTAGTTGTAGGTGCGGATGCGCTCGCTGCGGTCGCCGCTGCCGATCAGGCTTTTGCGCTCACTGGCGATTTTAGATTGCTGTTCATCTACCTGTGCGGCTTTGATGCGTGCTGCCAGCACGGCCATGGCTTGCGCCTTGTTGGCATGCTGGCTGCGGCCCTCCTGGCATTCCACCACTATGCCGGTGGGGTTGTGCGTAATACGCACGGCAGAATCGGTTTTGTTGATGTGCTGGCCACCAGCGCCACTGGCACGAAACGTATCGATGCGAATATCGGCGGGATTGATCACCACATCGTTAATCTCATCTGCTTCCGGCAGCACCGCCACAGTGCACGCACTGGTATGGATGCGGCCTTGTGTCTCGGTGTCCGGCACGCGCTGTACGCGGTGACCGCCGCTCTCAAATTTCAGCTTGGAATACGCGCCATAACCGATAATTTTGGCGATGATTTCCTTATAGCCGCCCATTTCGCCTTCGTTGGCGGACATCACTTCCACTTTCCAGCCCTGGCGCTCAGCGTAGCGCGAATACATGCGGAACAAATCGCCCGCGAACAGGCCGGATTCGTCGCCGCCTGTACCTGCACGGATCTCTAAAAAGATATTCTTCTCATCATTCGGGTCTTTAGGCAGCAACAGTTTTTGTAGCTCAAGCTCAACCGCCTCCAGCTTGGCCTTGCCCGCTTCGATTTCTTCTTGCGCAAATTCTTTCATGTCCGGGTCGCTCAACATCTTTTGCGCTTCTGCCATGTCGGCTTCGGTTTGCTCAAATACATGATATTGCTCAACGATCGGCGTGATTTCAGCATGCTCTTGGGTAAGTTTGCGATAATTATCCATATTATCGGTCACGCCCTCAGAGCTCATCAGGCGGTTCAGTTCTTCTAAACGCTCGCTCAACGTGGCGAGCTTTCTAATCATGCTGGGTTTCATTGGCTGGCTTTGTTAAATTAATTTTTGATTTGATAGAGATTGCGTAACAGTGCTTCCAGTTTCACGTGTTCGTCACCATGCGACTGGTGCAGCGCATGACTGGGGGCATGCAGGAATTTGTTGGTCAGTGCGTTGCTTAAGGTTTCTAGCGCCTTTTCCGGGCTTTCGCCTTTTTGAATGAGTTTGAGCGCTTTTTCAAGCTCGGTTTTGCGCATTTCTTCCGCCTGGCCGCGCAAAGCTTTGATGGTGGGCACCGAATCGCGCTTTTTAAACCAGTGCATAAAGCTTTCAACGCGCGCCTCCACTATCTTTTCGGCGCTCATTGCGGCCTCCTGGCGGTTCACCATGCCGTCATTCACTACCTGTGCCAAGTCGTCTACGGTGTATAGAAACACGTCGTCCAATTCAGCGACTTCAGGTTCGATGTCACGCGGCACAGCCAGATCGACCATAAACATGGGGCGATGGCGGCGCGCTTTAACCGCGCGCTCTACCATGCCCAAGCCGACAATCGGCAACTGGCTGGCGGTGCTGGTGATGACGATATCAAAGTCGGCCAGATGGTCAGGTAAATCATGCAGTAAAATGGCTTTTCCGCCGATTTTTTCGGCTAAATCAGAGCCGCGCTCGATGGTACGGTTGGCCACCGTCATGGATTTTGGTTTCTGCGCTGCAAAATGGTCTGCACAAAGCTCGATCATCTCGCCGGCGCCGATAAACAGCACGTTTTGGTCGCTAATGTTGCCAAAAATGCGCTGCGCCAGCTTGACGGCCGCGGCGGCCATCGAAATGGAGCTGCTGCCAATGTCTGTATTGGTGCGCACTTCTTTGGCGACTTCGAATGTGCGCTGGAACAGCTTATGCAGCAAGGTGCCCAGTGTGCCTGCATCCTGCGCGATTTTGACCGATTGCTTGAATTGTCCCAGAATCTGCGGCTCGCCCAGCACCATGCTATCGAGGCCGGAAGCCACGCGGAAAGCGTGTTTCACCGCATCCTGGTTGCTTAGTGTATATGTATAAGGTTGAACATTGTTTAAATCGAGGTGATGATACTGCGCGAGCCAATTGACGATAGGCTCAGGCGCATTCGATTGCACGTAGATCTCCGTGCGGTTGCAGGTGGACAAAATCGCCGCTTCGGTTGCGTTTTTTTCAGTTAAGTCGTTGAGTGCATGGCGGATAATTTCGTTATTAAACGCCACGTGCTCGCGGATGGAAATAGGCGCGGTGTTATGATTTACACCAATCGTATAAAGTTGCATAAGCGTATTTTATCAACTCATGAATAAAGTTTTAAATGTTAATGCTATTAAATCAGGCATTGAGTAAAGAAATCTTCGAGATAGTCGGCAGCAATGAGTTGATGAAATTACATCGCGTATTTTGGCTTATCGGCTTATCTTAAGCAAGAAATAGCGTTAAAATAACGCTTTATCCATTAACTAGATGACAGGATCAGCCATGAGTAAAACTTTTAGAATCGCCCCCAGTATTTTATCTGCTAACTTCGCCAAACTTGGCCAAGAAATTGACGATGTGATTACCTCAGGTACAGATCTTGTGCACTTTGACGTGATGGATAACCACTATGTGCCGAATCTGACCATTGGCCCACTGGTTTGTGAAGCGATTCGCGAGACTGCCAAACGCGTGGGCGGCATTATCGACGTGCATCTGATGGTAAAACCAGTCGACCGCATTATTCCTGATTTTGCCAAGGCAGGCGCGAATATTATCACTTTCCATCCGGAGGCGTCTGAGCATATCGACCGCAGTCTGGCCATGATACGCGATCTGGGCTGTAAATCCGGCTTGGTGTTTAACCCGGCTACGCCGCTAAATTATCTGGATCATGTAATGGATAAAGTGGACATGGTACTGTTAATGTCTGTAAACCCGGGCTTCGGCGGGCAAAAATTCATTCCGGAAACCTTGAATAAGTTGCGTTTGGCACGTGCCAAAATTGATGCTTATACTAAGGCGACTGGCCGCGAAATCTGGCTGGAAGTGGATGGCGGAGTGAATGCGCAGAATATTGCAGAAATCGCGAAAGCGGGTGCAGACACATTCGTGGCGGGTAATGCCATTTTTACTCAAGGTAAAGAGTCGGATAAAAATCGCTACAACAGCATTGTGGCAGAAATGCGCGCGGCTTTAGCTACGGTTTAGAAAGCTTGAAAAACCAATGCGAGCAGGTTTTCGCGTTAAAGCCGTCATGTTCGACCTTGACGGCACCTTGGTTCACACGGCACCGGAGATTGCGGTTGCGGCAAATTTGATGCTGGCCGATTTGAATCGGCCGGCATTGCCTTACAGCCAAATCGAAGGCTACATAGGTGATGGCGCGCAAACTTTGATTAAGCGCTGTTTAACAGAAAGATCGGGCTTAACAGAACAACAAAACGCAGAATCCGATGCAGCGTTATTCGAACAGGCTGAACATCTGTTTTTTATGCATTACGCCAATAATGTGGTGGAGAGTAAGCCGTATGCTGGTGTGATTGATGGCTTGCAAGCCTTATTTAATAAGGGGTTCAGGCTAGCCTGTGTGACGAATAAGCCGGAAAAGTTTACTTTGCCTTTGCTGCAGAAATGCGGATTGGCCGATTACTTTGAAATGGTGGTTTCCGGAGATACGTTGCAAAAAAAGAAGCCAGACCCTATACAATTACAGCACATTTGTGCAAAATTCGATGTGCCGGTGTATGAGGCGATGCTGGTAGGCGATTCTGCTACCGATATCCGCGCAGCGCAGGCGGCGGGTTGTTTTATTGTGACAGTGCCTTACGGTTACAATCAAGGCAAGGCGATTGACACATCGCAAGTCGATGCAACGATTGAAGATTTAACGGATTTAACAACACTCATTTATACGTAAACAATATGATTTTTCTAAATAATAATTTTCTAGGTTGGCGTCGCTCTTGGCGAAGCTAGCAATGTCTGCCTAAATGAGGCAGAGCGATACTGGCGGTTAGCACAGATCAATAACCGCGAATTTTAGAAAATTATCAGGAAGAATTATGTTTACCACAATCAATCAAACCGAATTTAACGTGCTTGCCAAGCAAGGCTACAACCGCATTCCGCTCGTGTTGGAGACGTTTGCCGATCTGGATACGCCGTTATCGCTTTATCTCAAACTTGCCAATGTGCCGTTTTCTTATTTGCTGGAAAGTGTACAGGGCGGCGAGCGTTTTGGACGTTATTCTATTATCGGCCTGCCTGCCAAAACGCGCATTGTCGCGCATGGTTTCGCTGTGCAAGTGCTTGAGGATAATGTAGCGACAGAAACGCACGAAAATACCAATGCGCTGGACTTCGTAAAACAATTTCAAGCGCGTTTCAAAACTCCGCCTTATGAAGGTTTGCCGCGGTTTACCGGCGGTCTGGCAGGGTATTTTGGCTATGAAACCATCCGTTATATTGAAAAACGCTTAGCCAACACACAAAAACCTGACGCAATCGGCACGCCGGATGTATTGCTGATGGTGTCAGAAGAAATTGCAGTGGTGGATAACTTAAGCGGCAAACTGTATTTTATTGTTTATGCTAACCCGAGCGACACCGATGCATATGAAAACGCGCGCAAGCGCTTAAACGATCTAGTCGCGCAATTGCGCAAAACCGTGGCAATTCCAGAATCCGCGCCCACAGCAAGAACGCAAGCCAATTCCGAATTTGGCGAGGATAATTTCAAAGCAGCCGTTAAGCGCGCGCAGCAATATATTCTGGATGGCGATATCATGCAGGTGGTGCTGTCTCAGCGCATGACGCAGGAATTTTCTGCGCCGCCATTGTCGCTGTATCGCGCACTCAGAAGTCTGAATCCCTCGCCTTATATGTTTTATTACGATATGGGCGATCACCACGTGGTGGGTGCGTCACCGGAGATTCTGGTGCGGCTGGACGACGGCGTGGTCACCTCGCGCCCGATTGCGGGAACGCGGCCGCGCGGCAAAACACGTGAGCAGGATCTGGCTTTGGCGGATGAGCTTTTGGCCGATCCGAAAGAGCGTGCCGAGCATGTGCAACTCATGGATTTAGGCCGCAATGATGTCGGCCGTGTCGCGCAAATCGGCACGGTAAAAGTGACCGATAATATGATGATAGAGCGTTACTCGCACGTGATGCATATTGTGAGCAACGTAGAAGGCAAACTCAAGCCTGGCATGGATGCGATCGACGTGCTGAAAGCAACTTTCCCCGCGGGCACGGTTTCGGGGGCGCCAAAAGTGCGGGCGATGGAGATTATCGATGAGCTGGAACCGAGCAAGCGCGGCATATATGCCGGGGCAGTGGGTTATCTGGGCTTTAATGGTGACATGGATGTGGCGATTGCGATTAGAACGGGTGTGATTAAGGATGATATGCTCTATATGCAGGCTGGCGCG
Source organism: Methylotenera sp. (assembly GCA_044228245.1). Lineage (GTDB taxonomy): Bacteria > Pseudomonadota > Gammaproteobacteria > Burkholderiales > Methylophilaceae > Methylotenera_A. The sequence continues at coordinate 288,232 of JBGAVG010000001.1, read as the reverse complement.
GGCATCGTGGCCGATTCTGTACCGCTCTCGGAATGGATTGAAACGCAAAACAAAGCCAAAGCCGTACTGCGAGCGGCTGAACTGGTGCAGGCAGGCTTGGATTCGAAAGAAGGTAATTGATATGTTGCTCATGATAGATAATTACGACTCTTTTACCTACAACCTTGTGCAGTATCTGGGCGAGCTTGGGCAGGATGTGCAGGTGTATAGAAACGATGAAATTGATTTAAAAAAAGTCGCAGAACTCAAACCGCGCTATATTGTGATTTCGCCCGGCCCTTGCACGCCGAATGAGGCAGGTATCAGCGTGCCGCTGATTCATGAATTTGCAGGCAAGATCCCACTGCTGGGCGTGTGTTTGGGGCATCAAAGCATCGGCCAGGCGTTCGGCGGCAAGATTGTTCATGCCAAGCAGCTCATGCATGGTAAAACTTCGCTGATCCACCATAAGAATATCGGCGTGTTTAAGGGCTTGCCTAACCCGTACACTGCCACGCGCTATCACTCACTGGTAATCGAACGCGAAACGATTCCGGATTGCCTGGAGATTACCGCATGGACAGACGACGGCGAGATTATGGGCGTGAAACATAAAGCGCTGGCAGTAGAGGGTGTGCAGTTCCATCCGGAATCCATTCTCACCGAGCATGGCCACGATTTGTTGAACAACTTTTTGAAGGCCTATTAAGTGGTTTTTAAAGAGTCTTTAGAACATGTGTTGAATGGCAAAGACTTAAGCCATACCGACATGCTTTCGCTGATGCAGCAAGTGATGGGCGGTGAGCTTACACCTGCGCAAATTGCCGGCTTGGTGATTGCATTGCGCCAGAAAGGCGAGAGCGTCGATGAGATCACCGCTGCCGCGACTGTGATGCGCCAGCTTTCAACCAAAGTGGAAATCTGGGATAGAACGCATCTGGTGGATACCTGCGGTACTGGTGGCGATGGCATTCAAACTTTCAATGTTTCTACCGTTTCCGCGATTGTCGCGGCTGCAGCAGGCGCAAAGGTCGCCAAGCATGGCGGGCGCTCAGTATCATCCACCTGCGGCAGTGCTGATGTGCTGGAAGTGCTGGGTGTGAACGTAAATTTAACACCAGAACAAGTTGCCAGATGTGTGGATGAAATCGGTATCGGCTTTATGTTTGCACCCAATCACCACAGCGCCATGAAATATGCCGCGCCTGTACGCCGCGAGTTGGGCGTGCGCACCATCTTCAATCTGCTTGGGCCGCTTACCAATCCCGCCAATGCTAAACGTCAGGTGATGGGCGTATTCAGCAAAGAGTTAACGTTAAAACTTGCCAAAGTATTGCAAAAACTAGGCTCCGAACATGTGCTGGTGGTGCACGGTGCGGACGGTATGGATGAAATCTCATTCACTGGTGATACTTTTGTGGCCGAACTCAAGGACGGAAAAATTGCGCAATACACGGTTAACCCTGCCCAGTTTGGTTTGAGTCTACATGCCCTAAAAAGCATTCGTGTAGAGAATGCGGAACAATCGAAAGCGATGATTCTGGATGTGCTTGATGGTAAGACGAGCGCGGGTAAAAGTAGCGCAGCACGCGACATTGTACTCATGAATGCGGGTGCGGCGATTTATGTGGCGGGAGTGGCAGATAGCCTGCAGACAGGCATCCACATGGCGGCAGCCGTCATTGATAATGGTGCGGCACTTGCCAAACTGGAGGCGCTTAAACAAAGCACCGCAGCATGAAAAAGCATCTTTTCTATATCTTGTTACTAAGCTTGCTGGTTGCATGTAAGCAATATGATGCAAGCAATGCAGGTGTTGGCGAATTCCAAAAATCTGCGCAACTACAAGTTGCCACCCAATCGCAAGGCGATAATGCCGCCCTTATTCAGGCATTTCAAAACAAAAAGAGCAATATTTTTGTAGAAGGCCATGGAGTCGTAAAAAAGCGGCTGCCTGATGACAGCAAAGGTTCGCGGCATCAAAGGTTTTTAGTCAGTATTTCACCGGAGCAAACATTATTGCTTGCGCATAATATCGATCTGGCCTCAGTCATTCCATTGGCTGTGGGGGATGCCGTACAGTTCAGAGGTGAATATATCTACAACCCCAAGGGCGGCGTGATGCACTGGACGCACCATGACCCCAAAGGTGAAATCGAAGGCGGCTGGATTAAACATAACGGAAAGACCTACCAATAAACAATGAGTGACATTTTAAATAAAATTTTAGCCACCAAGACAGGAGAAGTTGCAGCCGCAAAAGTTGGCATCCCGCTTGAGCAAATGCAGGTGCTAGCACAGGCACAAGCCAAACCGCGCGACTTTGTGGGTAGCATTCGCAATAAAATTGCCACCGGCAAAGCGGCGGTGATTGCCGAAATTAAAAAGGCCAGCCCATCCAAAGGCGTGATTCGGGCGGATTTTAAACCTGCAGAAATTGCTAGAAGCTACGAAGCTGGCGGCGCAGCGTGTTTGTCAGTGCTCACTGACGTTGAATATTTCCAAGGTTCTAGTGAATATTTAAAACAAGCACGTGCGGCGTGCAGACTGCCTGTGTTGCGCAAAGACTTCATGATAGACCCATATCAAGTGTACGAAGCGCGAGCGATGGGCGCGGATTGTATTTTGCTGATTGCCGCTGCGATCGATTTGGCCAAAATGCGCGAGCTGGAAAGTATCGCGCATGCCTTGGGCATGGCTGTTTTAGTAGAAGTGCATAATGGCGAAGAACTGGATTTGGCATTGCAGCTCGAAACGCCTCTGCTGGGCATTAACAACCGTAACCTGCGCACGTTCGATGTCACACTGCAAACCACGCTGGATTTACTTGCCCACATTCCGGCAGGCAAAATTGTCGTGACTGAAAGCGGTATTTTTACGGCAGATGATGTAAAGCTGATGCGTGATAATAACGTACACACCTTTTTAGTGGGCGAGGCCTTTATGCGCCAGGGTGACCCGGGTGCAGAACTTGCGAAAGTATTTGCCTAAACCTATCGAATCGCGTTGTTATCGGGTTTTGCCGTACAATGTGCGTACTGTCTGCAACCCTCCGCCTAGCGCTTCTTCACGTTTAGGCAATTAGAAAAATGAGGTGTTTATGAATCAATTTCTAGCAATCCGCCCGCGCCGCATGCGCAAAGACGAGTTCTCGCGCCGCTTGATGCGTGAGCATGTGCTTACAAGCAATGATTTAATTTACCCGGTGTTTGTGCTGGATGGCGAAAACCGCGTGGAAGATGTGAAATCCATGCCCGGCGTGCAACGCCAAAGTATTGATGTGTTGCTCAAAACCGCGGGTGAATGCGTCAAGCTGGGTATTCCGGCGATTGCGCTGTTCCCGGTGGTTGAGCAGCAACACAAAAGCCTGGATGCTGCAGAGGCTTTCAATGATAAGGGGTTGGTTCCGCGTACAGTGAAAGCGCTTAAAACGGCTTACCCTGAGCTGGGTGTGATTACCGATGTCGCGCTCGACCCCTACACCACACATGGACAAGATGGCCTCATTGACGCCAGCGGCTATGTGCTGAACGATGAAACCGTGGCGGTGCTGGTAAAACAGGCGTTATGCCATGCCGAGGCCGGCGTGGATATCGTCGCCCCTAGCGACATGATGGATGGCCGTATCGGGGCGATTCGCGATGCGTTGGAAGAAAACGGCTATATTCACACCAAAATTCTGGCTTATTCCGCCAAATACGCCTCCAGCTTTTATGGCCCTTTCCGTGATGCGGTCGGTTCATCGGCAAACTTGGGCAAAGGCAATAAATACACTTACCAGATGGACCCTGCCAATTCTGATGAGGCAATTAAAGAAGTTGCGCTGGATATTGAAGAAGGCGCGGACATGGTGATGGTGAAGCCGGGCATGCCTTACCTGGATATTGTGCGTCGTGTGAAAGAGGAGTTTGGCGTGCCGACTTATGCCTACCAGGTGAGTGGCGAATACGCCATGCTGAAAGCCTCCGCGCAGAATGGCTGGCTGGATGAAAAGGCTTGTGTATTGGAGAGTTTGCTGGCGTTTAAACGCGCAGGGGCAGATGGGGTGTTGACGTATTTTGCGATGGATGTAGCGCGGTGGTTGAAAGATAGTTAATTTATTAACGATGAAAAAGGTTGTTTATAGAATTACATATCCCAATGGCAAAATCTATGTGGGTAAGGATTTAACAAACACCCTTACTTATTTTGGCAGCGTAAATGATGTGTTGGTTAAAAAAGACTTTACAGAAGAGCAAATGAAGTTTTTTACGGTTACAAAAGAAATACTTTTTGAGTCAGAAGATACAGAAGAAGTTAATAAAGTAGAAGCAAAGCTTATCGTTGAATTGCAAGCCAATAATCCAAAAATAGGCTACAACATGTGGCCAAAGTTTAAAAAAGTAATTAATTAGCTTATTTTTTCGCCTCTAGGCGAGTTTCTTTCTTTTGCGTAGCCAAAAGAAAGAAACCAAAGAAAAAGCTACCCCGCTGTCGCTTGTTTCCTTCGATCTTAGCGCCGCATCTGGGCGGCTGCGGAACTCGCGCTTTCAGCGCTCAAACAGTCCTCGCCGCTATCCATCTGCCGCTCAAGCCGAAGGCGCGGCAAGGGGATTTGAAAACCAAATGTAGTTTCAAGGGTTTTGGTTTTTTGTTAATTTTTTCCTCAACATTTCAAGTTAATTTAAACCCTTGCGCCATGCCGAGCAACGCAATCAAGCAAGGGGCTGTCGTCGAGGACTGTGTGAGCTCCGCAACGGCTTATGTGGTTGTAAGTCGTTAGGGCGAGTTCAGCAGACGCCTTGCTTGATGAGTCGCGCAGGGAAGCTGAAAGCCATGGGCGCAGGGTGTGATTTTCTTGGATTACTTTCTTTTGCACAAACAAAAGAAAGTGATTAGCCGTCGGGCTACCCCCGACTTGTTTCTTAAAATCACTGGATTCCCGCTTACGCGGGAATGACGAAAGTGATGAATGTTTTGAATGATATAAACACATGCCCTGCAGGCCAATATCCATGCGCCTTACAGGGCATCTATTTGAGCATTTATTTAAGCGTTTAACAGTGCTTGTAAATCGCTAATATCTGCGCGTTCTGCATTGCTGCCGTCGCTCGTTCTTTTCGTCGCAATGCGCATGTCATCTACATCAAACACGCTGATTTTTTGAATGCCGTATTCGGTTTCCAGCGTAAACACCGGCACGGTTTTACGCACTTTTTCTTTTTTATCTTTGCTGGGCTTGTCAGAGATTCGGTACGATTTTTCGCTGCTATCAAACGGAATTTGTTGATTGAGCAGAAACATTTCCACGTCTTTTACACTGTCTGCAAACAGGTGAATATCTGTTTGTGAGTGCTTGCTTGCGGTGCCATCCAGTACGCTGCCAGTGAGGTGCGGATTAAAGCGCTCGAACAATTGCATGGTCATCAGCGCGGTTTTTCTTAGTTGCGCCAGCATCTGTGGTTGCTCATCGGCATTATAGATTTCGTGATACAGCCGGATTTCTTCTTCGATCTCGGCGTTGGTGGGCATTACGCTGTTTTCACTCACACCTAATTGCCGCCCAGCTTTCTTTTTGGCATAGGCAAAATCATGTATGCCCTCCTCTGCCATCATGCGCGCGGCTTGCTGCGCGATCATCTGCCGGATATGGTCTAGATTTTCACGAGCCATGGTAACTGCGAGATAAAGCTAAGATTAGAACCCGGATGGATTCAGCATGCGCGAGGCGGCGTCGGCATTGTCGGAGCTGTCGTTACTGGCGCCTGGGGTCTGTCTGGCAGGACGTTCCGCATTATTTTGAGAGGGTTCCGGCCTTGATGGCGGATGTGGCTGCAGCGGGTTATCGATCATGCTGTCGGGAAAATATGATTCGCCCGGATCTTCCATGGCAGGTAGAAAGGATTCAACCGCTGGCGGAGGATTTTCATGATAGAAGTATTCATACATGCCATCTTCATCTTCATTGATCAGCGTTCCTGTGAGCGGATCAATTTTGACTTGCATCACGCCATCCGGCATGCTGTAAGGCACATCCGGCACACCTTGCAGCGCGGTCGCCATGTAACGTATCCAGATCGGCAATGCGGCCTTGCCGCCGGTTTCATCTCTGCCCAGCGTGCGGGGCTGGTCGTAGCCTATCCACGCAATAGCCACCTGTTTCGGATTGTAGCCCGCAAACCATGCGTCAACCAGATTGTTTGTGGTGCCCGTTTTACCGGCCAGATCCTGGCGGCCCAGCTGTCTGGCCCGGGTAGCCGTGCCTCTGGTCACCACATCTTGCATCATGGAGGTCATCAGAAACGCGTTGCGGCCATCAATGACCCTCGGTGCATCCTGGCGTGCACGCGGATAGCGCATTTCTTCAATCACCTTGCCGTTGCTATCGGTAATTTTGCTGATAATGTGCGGTGTAATCCGATAACCGCCATTGGCAAAAACCGCATAGCCACCCGCCATGCCCCAAGGGGTGACCGCACCCGCGCCCAGCGCCATGGTGGGGTAGGCAGGGTGATCTTTGCGCGAAAAACCGAATTTGGTGACGTAATCCTGCGCGTAGCGTGCGCCAATGGCCTGCATTACGCGGATTGACACCATGTTTTTCGATTTGGTCAGCGCGGTGCGTAAGCGAATCGGACCGTCATAGCGGCCATCGAAGTTTTTGGGTGCCCAAATCTTATCACTTCCCGTTTCGCTCGCTGACATCAATAACGGCTCGTCTTCTACAATGGTGGCAGGTGTAAAGCCTTTTTCCAGTGCGGCCGAATAAACAAATGGCTTGAAGCTGGAACCCGGCTGGCGCCAAGCTTGTGTCACATGATTAAATTTGTTTTTATTGTAGTCAAAGCCGCCTACCAGGGCGGTCACCGCGCCGTTTTCCGGGTCAAGCGCTACAAGCGCGGATTCCACTTGCGGCAGCTGCACGATATGCCATTCGTTCTGGCTTTTAATTACGCGCACGACAGACCCGGGTTTGATTTTATGGGCTTTAGGATCTTTGTCGGCCAGGTTCTTTTGCAACAGGCTTAAGCCTGCGCCGCTGATATCAAGGCTGTCACCGTTTCTGGTGAATACTTTGACCAGTTTTGGAGAGGTTTCGGTGACGATGGCGGGTATAAAGCCGTTATATACCTCAATATCATCTAATGCGTTTTGCATGCCTTCAGTAAGGTCGGCGGATTTAAGTCGGCCTAAATCAATATTTTTCTCAGGTTTTTGATAGCCCTGCCGGCGCTGATACTCCAGAATTCCCAGCAGCACAGCCTTGTTGGCGGCCTCCTGATTGGCTTTTTTAATAGTGGTGTACACTTTCATGCCGCTACTGTAAATGGCATCCTCATAATGCTCATAGAGCATCTGGCGCACGATTTCAGCCACATAATCTGCATTAAGATCCCGCGATTGCTTGCTAGCCTTAAATGTCAATTTCTGTTGCATGGCTTCGTTAAACTTGGCTTCATTTATAAAGCCATAGCGGTGCATATCGCGCAACACCTCATGCTGCCTGTCCATGGCGCGTTTGAGGTTGACGTAAGGATTGTAGCCGGAAGGCGCTTTAGGCAACCCGGCAAGCAGCGCAGATTCGGCCAGTGTCAGCTTGCCCAGCGGTTTGCCGTAATACACTTGCGCGGCGGCGGCAAAGCCGTATGCACGCTGGCCAAGATATATCTGGTTCAAATAAAGCTCAAGAATCTGGTCTTTACTTAAAGCCCTTTCAATCTTCATGGCCAGTAGCGCTTCTTTCACTTTGGTCACAATGGTGCGTTTTCCACCGGGCACGGTGAAAAAGTTCTTGGCCACCTGCATGGTAATGGTGCTGGCGCCCTCATGGCTTCTGCCGGTCAGGTTGTTCTTGATGGCACGCGCTATCCCTTTGGTATCTACGCCGCCATGTTCGTAAAAGCGCCTGTCTTCAATGGCCAGAACCGCATCTTTTAAGTTCTTCGGAACATCCTGAATCTTGACAAAAGCGCGGCGCTCTTCACCAAACTCGCTGATTAGGTAGCCATCAGCCGAATATACGCGTAACGGAAGTTTGGGCTGATAATTGGTCAGCGCCTCCAGAGAAGGCAGTGTTGGGTAGATGAGCGTAATAGCAAGCGCGGTAAGCGCAGTCAGGGTGAGACTGCCGACAATCACAAATAATATAAGGAAGTGCCACCACTTTTTTGGGGTCATAAAAGAGCTTTTACGAATTGAATCATAACTAACGACAGCATTGTAACACTATATAGAGATATGCCAATTAACCTAAACCAGGAAGGAGAAACGTTGACTGAATCATTCATCAGAGGTTCCCTAATGAGTTGTATTAAAAATGGTACATCTGTTGTAAATGTGGTCATGGAATAAATATTAAATAAAAATTTGCTTTACAGGGCGGAAAGTTGTTGCTAGGATTTAATGTAAATTATCACTATTGTGCATAACTAACGAATATTGAAAGAGAATTTTAATTTGAAATTCGATTTTTTTAATGAAAGTACACCACCTCTGATTGGGGTTGATATCAGTACTTCGGCGGTCAAAATGGTCGAGCTCTCGTCTGCTGGCAAGGGTGCGTATCGTCTTGAGGGCTACTCGGTTGCTGCGATCCCTAAAGATGCGATTGTAGACGGCAATGTTTCGGGGCTTGAACAGGTATCAGACGCGGTGAAGCTGGCCTGGAAATTACTCGGATCGCGCGAAAAGCGCGCTGCGCTTGCCTTGCCTTCCGCCGCTGTGATCACTAAAAAAGTGCTGATGATAGCCGGACTACGCGAAGAAGACATGGAAGCGCAAGTGGAAGCTGAAGCCAACCAATATATTCCATTCCCATTGGAGGAAGTGAATATCGACTTTCAAGTGATAGGCCCCGCTCCTAACAATGCTGACGAAGTCGAGGTGTTGATTGCGGCAGCGCGCAAAGAAAAAATCGAAGACCGGGTTGCTGCAGCTGAGGATGCCGGCCTGAAAGTGATTGTGATGGATGTGGATACCTACGCAACCGAAGCGGCCTATAGCAGTTTTGTGGCGAATCAACTGCCCAATGCAGGTAAAGATCAGACCGTGATGATTGTGGATATCGGCGCTGTGATGATGCATATCAATGTGCTGCATGACAAGGTGTCGGTTTACACCCGTGAACAGGCCTTTGGTGGCTCACAGTTGACGCAGGAAATTCAGCGCCGCTTTGGTCTGTCTGTTGAAGAGGCTGAAATCGCAAAACGTAAAGGCGGCCTGCCGGATAGCTATGAGAGTGAAGTTCTGCAGCCATTCATGCAGTCGCTGTCGACCGAAGTGGCGCGGGCGCTGCAGTTTTTTACCAGCTCAACGCAATATAATCGTGTGGATCACATTGTGCTTGCGGGTGGATGCGCAGCGATTCCGGCAATTGATGTGATGGTGCAGGACCGCACACAAGTCAACACTATTGTGGCCAATCCCTTTCAATCAATGTCATTAGGTCCCAGGGTGAAGCAACAGCAGGTCGCAATTGATGCGCCAGCTTTGATTATTGCCTGTGGCCTTGCCATGCGCGGGGTGGATTAACATGATGCGTATTAATTTACTACCACATCGTCAGATCAAGCGCGCAGAGCGGCAACGCCAGTTTGGCTTGATGGGGCTAATGGCCGCCGTGGCCGCTGGTGCAGTCGTGTTTATGGGATGGACGTATCTCGGCGCACAAAAAGAGTCACAACTTGAAAGAAACGGCCGCCTGGAGAAAGCCATTGCCAGTCTCGATAAGGAAATTGCAGACATTCGCAATTTAAAAGACCAGATTAACAATGTGCTGGAGCGCAAGCAGATCGTCGAAAACCTGCAAACAAATCGCAGCCAGGCGGTAGTGATTCTAGATGAACTGACGCGCCAGTTGCCGGAAGGCTTGTATCTTAAAAGTATTAAACAGCAAGGTAATTTAATCACCTTGACAGGTGTTGCCGATACAAATGCACGTGTAGCGACGCTGGTAAGAAATCTGAGTGTTTCGAACTGGATGGAGTTGCCCAACCTGGTTGAAATTAAATCATTTGTAGTGAATGGCATTAAGCAGAATGAATTTACCTTAACAGTCAGCTTGAAAGTACAAAAAGCAGAGGAAGCTCCTGCGAAGAATAAAATCAAAGGCGCTCAATCATGAAATTAGATGATTTTAATAATATCGATTTTAAAAATGCAGGCAGCTTGCCTGTGCCTGTCAAACTGGTGCTGCTGGGTATTTTGTTTGTAATCATTGTTGGCCTTGGCTACTGGTTCCTGTGGAGTCCGGAGATTGATGCGTATGACCAGGCGCAAGCCAAGGAACAGGAGTTGCGCCAGACCTTTTTGGCAAAAAAAGCGCAAGCAGTCAAAATTGATGCTTACAGGCAGCAGATGATTGATATTGAAAAGACCTTTGGTGCCTTGTTAAAACAGTTGCCAGATAAATCGCAAATGGATGGTTTGCTTACCGACATCAATCAGGCAGGGTTGGGACGTGGCCTGGAGTTTGAGTTATTTAAGCCCGGCCAGGAAATTGTGGCGGATTTTTATGCTGAAATGCCGATACAGATCAAAATCAAAGGCAATTATCACGACATGGGTGCATTTGCGACCGATATTTCCAAATTGTCGAGAATCGTGACCTTAAATGATTTATCAATCGCGCCCATGAATAAAGATGCCAAAGACAGTGTGCTGGTGATGGAGGCAGTCGCAAAAACTTATCGCTATTTGGATACTTCAGAGGTTGCAGCTAAAAAAGCGGCTGAAATGAAGGACAAGAAGGATAAGAGAAAATGATGCCTGCAAACTTTATGACGAAGGTTAATTCCTCGCTAAAACTTGTACTTGTTGCAGTTTTGGGTGTCTGCCTTGTTGCTTGTAGCGGCGGCAAGGGCGATGACCTAGACAAGTTCATGGCGAGTGCTGCCAATGACATGAGCAAAGGCGTGGAGCCCTTGCCGGAAGTGCTGCCCTATTCGCCATTACAATATAACGCCGATGGTGTTTTGACTGATCCTTTCAGGGCACGTAAGGCCACGAGCAAATCCGGTGGTTTACAGCCTAATACCAACCGCCCCAAAGAAGCACTTGAAGCTTATCCGCTGGAAAGTCTGAAATATGTGGGCTCCATGAGCAAAAAAAAATTGACTTATGCGTTAATAAAAACACCGGACAATACAATTCAACAGATAAAAGTGGGTAATTATATCGGTCCCAATTTTGGCTTGGTAACACAAATTAACGAGAGTGATATTGCAATTAAAGAAATTATCCAGGATGACCTGACAGGCGATTGGGTAGAACGTAATGCAAGTATTAATTTGCAAGAATAGGTGACGGGAATGAACATGATTAAAATGATGACAAAGCTATTTGCATTCGTGCTGGTAATCGGCATGGGTTTAATTGGTAATGCGTTTGCGGCGGATGATGAAAATCTATATAGCAACAAAATTGAAAATATCGATTTTTCCGTGCTTTCCGGCGGACGTGTCAGTATTCGCATTCAAATGCAAGAGGCGCTTGCAAACCCTCCCGCTGGCTTTACGCTCAGTAACCCTGCGCGCATTGCATTGGACTTTCCAAAAACTGCAAACGGGTTGGCAAAAAATAACATTCCAAGTGAGCAGGGCGCACTGAAAAGCGTTTCTCTTGCGCAAGCTAAAGATCGCACGCGTATGGTGCTGAATCTGTCTAAAAAAGTGGGGTATAACACAGTTTTAAGTGGCAAGGATGTAATTATTACCTTGCAGGGGAGTGAAGCAACTGCCGGGGTTGCTGCTGAAACGCGCTTTGCTGAATCGCGTGTCGCAGATCAGGAGCATGCGATTTCCAATGTGGATTTTATGCGTGGGAAAAATGGCGAAGGCCGCATTATGGTGGATTTGTCCGACTCCAACACCGGTATCAATATCAAGCAAAAAGGCAAACTCATTGTTGTCGATTTTATAAATACAGATGTGCCTGCTGAATTGCAACGTCGCCTGAACGTGATTAATTTCAATACGCCGGTGTTATATGTGGATACTATGAAGCAAGGCAAAAATGGCCGCATGGTGATTGAGCCCAAAGGCAACTGGGAACAATCCGCATATCAGGCTGATAAGAAATTCATTATCGATGTCCGTCAGGTGATTGAAGATCCCAATAAACTGGTTAAAGGTTCAAAACCAGGTTATGCGGGCGAAAAACTATCACTCAATTTCCAGAACATTGAAGTGCGCTCAGTCTTGCAAGTGATTGCAGACTTCACGGGCTTAAATATTATTGCCAGTGATACCGTAACAGGTAACATTACATTAAGATTGAAAGATGTGCCTTGGGATCAAGCGCTGGATATCATCATGCAGAACAAAGGCCTGACCATGCGCAAGACGGGCAATGTAGTAATGGTGGCGCCTGCAGAAGAAGTAAATGCGAAAGAAAAGGCGCAGCTAGAGGCTGTACAGGCGATTGAAGACTTGGAACCATTAAGAACGGAAGTGTTTACGCTGAGATACCAAAAGGCAGAAGCATTTAAAAATATTCTTACCGGTTCAAGCTCTAGTGGTGGTGCGGGTGGGCAAAATAAAAGCATCTTATCCAAACGTGGCAGTGCGGTTTGGGATCCACGTACCAATACTTTGTTTATACAAGATACGGCTAAGAAACTGGAAGAGATTCAGGCAATTATTAATAAGACAGATGTACCAGTTAAACAAGTGATGATCGAATCGCGGCTAGTGCTGGCTGACGACAAGTTTGGTAAAAGTTTAGGTGCGAGGTTTGGTGTGCAAAGTCAAACTACACCCGGAAATAACACCCTGATGATCGGCGGCAATTTAAACCAAACCTCAGCCGTTACAACGACGGGTACAGGCGGTATTACAGCTGGCACGGGTGGCTTGAACTCCAATCTGCCTGTTGCCAACGCTTTCGGTAGCATCGCATTCAGCCTGTTCAGGCTGCCAGCCGGCTTGTTATTGAACTTAGAGTTGACCGCACTTGAAACCGATAAACGCGGTAAAATCGTTTCCAGTCCACGCGTGACCACAGCCAATCAGCAAAAGGCAAAAATTGCCCAAGGTACTGAGATTCCTTATCTGCAAGCCTCAAGTAGTGGCGCAACCAACGTGGCGTTTAAAGAGGCGGTGTTGAGCCTGGAGGTTACACCACAAATTACACCGGATGACAAAATCATCATGGATCTGGAAGTGAAGAAGGAAAAAGTAGGCCAAGTGTTCTTCGGTGTGCCCTCAATCGACACCCAGCGCGTCAATACGCAGGTGCTGGTGGCCAATGGAGAAACGGCAGTGCTTGGCGGTATTTATGAGCAAACCGAGCGAAATGATGTGGACAAAGTCCCTTTCTTTGGCGATATTCCGATTATTGGCAATGTGTTCAAGCGCAGAACCAAAACGGACGACAAAACCGAGTTGCTTATCTTTATCACGCCAAAAATTATGGATGAGAGTTTAGGCTTAAGGAACTAAACGTTAGCCAAAACTGACAGAACGCTCGCTTTACCTTAAAATGCCTATCATTAACGTGATGGGCATTTTTTTATTGTGGCAATAAACACAGGCAACATTTTTTTTATTGGCTTGATGGGGGCTGGCAAAACCACCATCGGTAAATTGCTGGCCAAACATCTGGGCAAAGATTTTTATGATACCGATCATGAGATTGAAAAACGCACCGGCGTTAAAATTCCGGTGATTTTTGAGCTTGAAGGCGAGGCGGGTTTTCGCAAACGCGAAACTGCCGTTATTCAAGATCTGACCAAGCTAAACAATATCGTCATGGCGACAGGCGGCGGCGCGGTGATCGCAGAGGAAAACCGGCAATTGCTGCAAGCCAATGGCACGGTGATTTATTTGCGTGCTAATGTCAATGAGCTCTGGCACAGAACGCGCAATGACAAACATCGGCCCCTGCTGCAAAACGTCGATATTCGCGCTAAACTGGAGCAGCTTTATGCGGAGCGCAACCCACTGTATACGCAAACAGCCACTTTTATCATTGATACAGGCAATCAACCTGTAGCAAGTTTACTTAATCGAATAGAAAAATCGTTAGCAGAGCGATCCATATAAAAGTTATGATGCAGACCTTACAAGTAGCTCTCGGGGATCGGGCCTACCCCATCCACATTGGCAGCGGTTTAATCCAGAATGCAGATTTGATTCTGCCGCACTTAAAGCGCAAACAGGTGGCGGTTGTGACTAACACTACAGTCGCTCCGCTATACCTGGAGAAACTTGCCAAGCCCTTGCGTGATACGGGTGTTAGCGTGATTGAAATTATTTTGCCCGATGGCGAGGCGTATAAAATTAGCGAAACGCTTAACCTGATTTACGACGCTTTATTGAAGAACCGCTGCGAGCGCAGCACCACGCTCATCGCGCTTGGCGGCGGCGTGATTGGAGATTTAACCGGCTATGCGGCGGCAACCTATCTGCGCGGTGTGCCATTTATCCAGATCCCTACCACACTGCTGTCACAGGTTGATTCAAGCGTCGGCGGCAAAACAGGCATTAATCATCCGCTGGGCAAAAACATGATTGGCGCGTTTTATCAGCCTAAACTGGTGCTGGCAGATACAGATACATTGCAGACCTTGCCCCAGCGCGAGCTTTCAGCAGGTGTGGCAGAAGTCATCAAATATGGCCTCATTCGCGATGCCGATTTTTTTGATTGGCTGGAAGCTAATATCAGCAAACTCATGGCGCTGGATGAGGCTGTCACAACATATGCTATTTACCGCTCCTGCCTAAACAAGGCCGAAGTGGTCGCCGCAGATGAACATGAAACTGGCGAACGTGCCCTGCTAAACCTGGGGCACACGTTTGGCCATGCCATTGAAAACGCCATGGGTTATGGCGTATGGCTGCATGGCGAGGCCGTCGCAGCGGGCACGATGCTGGCGGCAGATCTGTCGCGTCGTATGGGCTGGCTGAACGATGCAGAAATCCAACGCATGCATGCCCTGCTAACCGCAGCCAGATTGCCTCTGCAGGCACCTAATCTGGGGGTAGAGAAATACCTCAGCCTGATGCAATCCGATAAAAAAGTAGCAGACGGAAAAATCCGGCTGGTATTGCAGCAAGGCATCGGCAAAGCGGTGATTACTAGTGATTATGATGCCGGCAAGCTCAAGCAAACATTAGAGGCCATAGTTTAGCGAGGGTTTAGCCAATGCTTGCAATATACGCCGCTAATCCGGAAAACTCTCTAGGCCGTCACCACAACGAGCCGCCTTCGCAGCTTGTCAACGGCGTACCAGTTCGCAATGCCTTTCAGCGTGACCGCGACCGCATCATCCACTCCACCGCATTTCGCCGCCTGGAATACAAAACGCAGGTATTTGTGAACCACGAGGGCGATTTATTTCGTACACGCTTAACGCACAGCCTGGAAGTCGCGCAACTCGCACGCGGCATTGCACGCACCTTAAATCTGCATGAAGATTTAACCGAGGCTATCGCGCTCGCGCACGATCTCGGCCACACGCCATTCGGTCACGCCGGGCAGGATGCCCTAAACGCCTGCATGCGCGACTACGGCGGTTTTGAGCATAATCTGCAGTCGTTGCGGGTGGTAGATAAGCTCGAGCAGCGTTATGCCGAATTTGACGGCTTGAATCTGACGTTTGAACTACGCGAGGGCATTCTCAAGCATTGCTCGGTTGAAAACGCCAGGCAGCTGGGCGATGTTGGATTGCGCTTTATACAAAAAACCAACCCCAGTTTAGAAGCGCAAATTACCAACTTTGCTGATGAAATCGCCTATAACAACCATGATGTGGATGACGGCCTGCGTTCCGGCCTGATTACCATCGAACAATTGCAGCAGGTGGAGCTGTTTGCCTCGCAGCTTGATATTGTGAAAAGTAAATATCCAAAGCTCGAGCAAAAGCGGCTGATTCATGAAACCATACGGCGCATGATCAACGTGCTGGTAGTCGATCTATGCACACAGAGCGCAAAAAAAATCGCCAGCCTAAACCCGAAAAGCATACAAGATATTCGCCAGGCGCCTTATCTGGTGAGCTTCAGCGAGGATGTGGCGGCTAAAAACCGTGCGCTCAAACAGTTTTTGCGCAAAAATCTGTACCAGCATTACAAGGTCAACCGCATGAGCGCCAAGGCTGAGCGCATCATCCGCGAGCTTTTCACTGTGTTTCTGGGCGACACCGGCCTCATGCCGCATGAGTTTCAGCAACATGCAAAAGAGGACAAAGCGCGCGCGGTGGCCGATTATATCGCCGGCATGACGGACAGATTCGCCATCCGCGAGCATCGGCGGCTGTTCGCGGTGGAGGAGTATTTGTAGGTTTCTGTAGGAGCGAACTCTAGACCGCTCCAACATTAATGTTGTGCAATTACAACACTTGCTTAAAGTATGTGTCATAAAGCCACAAATAGCTTGCCCTTAAAAGCCACCCTTTGGCATACTGTCATCACCTTCTTAGTAAAAAAAGTAATTTGTTTTATTGGGAGAGTTCGCGAACTTTCTCGTTTTTGTGGTTTGGTTAGTAGTAAATCAGCGATGATTTGTATTAAGTAAAATTATAAAGATGAGGGTAAATTTAGTAGTAAATAGCAGCAAACTTTTTAGTAACAAAACTTTGGAGATTTATATGAAAACGAAATTAAGTTTAGCAGTAGCAGCAGCTTTAGTAGCTGCAGCTTCAAGCGCTAACGCTGGCATCATGATTCCAGCAGGCGATTGGACTTTAGACATCGGTGGTAACGTAAACGCTTACTATAGCTACAACAAAGGTGAAAGCAGTGCAAACAATGCTTCAGCAGCAACAGGCGCTTTAACTTTCAGTGAAAACGCTGCTGGTGAAGATGCACAATCAACCATCACTACAGGCTTGCTGCCATCTTTCTTAAGCGTTTCTGGCAAAACTCGCCAAAATGACCTGGATGTTGGTTTCACCATCAGCATTCAGCCAGGTATTTCTACATCTAACTCATTGAGTTCAGCTGGTCAGGAAAACCGTCAATCATTCTTGACATTCGGTGACAAATCTTGGGGTTCTATCAAGATGGGTCGTGATTTAGGCATTTTCGGTTCTACAGCTATCTTGTCAGACATGACATTGTTGGGCGTGGGCGCTGCTGGTACTAACCGTACAGGTACAACTACATTAGGTGGTATCGGAACCGGTTACCTGTACGCTGACTGGAAAGCACAAATCTCTTATGCTTCACCAAACTGGAATGGCTTCAGCTTCACAGCTGGCGTAATGCAGCCTTGGGATGTAACTGGTAGCGCTGTAACAAATATAAGCACAAGCAAACCAGGCTTTGAAGCGCAAGCTACTTACGAGTGGGCTGGCGATGTGGCTGGTAAAGTTTGGGTTGGTGCCATCTATCAAAAACTGGAAGATATCCAAACTGGTGTAACAACTTTTGAAGATGAAACTGCACGTGGTTTCGATATTGGTGCGACAGTTAACTTTGCTGGCTTTGGCTTGACTGGTTACTACTACGATGGTAAAGGTATCGGTACCACAGGTTTCTTGGCTAACGCTTTGAGTTCTGACGGTAAACGTCGTGATTCAGATGGTGGCTACATTCAAGCTACTTACACTATTCCTGGCGTAGGTACTAAACTTGGTTTAGCTTACGGTGTGTCTAATTTAGACAACAACGCAGCTGATGCAGGTTTGAATCTGGTTGACAAGAACGACCGCTGGACATTGGGTGCTTACCATCCTTTGACAAAACACCTAAACTTGGTGGCTGAGTACAACAAAATTGGCTCAGAATCACACTTGGCTGGTGTTAAAGATGCAGACAATGACAACGTTTCATTGGGCGCAATCTTGTTCTTCTAATTTAATGCAGGCTTAGCCTGTTTGAATTAAAAAGCAAAATAAAACGGCATCTTCGGATGCCGTTTTTTATTGCAATTTCGCAAATAAACAATGTCACCCCGAATCAAGTTCAGGGTGACAGTTTATTCGTCTATTCCTAATTCCTGAATTTTGCGGGTGAGCGTGTTGCGCCCCATGCCGAGCTGGTTGGCGGCTTCGATACGTCTGCCATCGGTGTGCTGTAAGGCTTTAACAATCATCACTCGCTCAAAGTCCTTGGTACGTGCTTCCAACACGTTTTGTTCGCCCCGGTTTAAAGCATCTGCTACTTCAGCGGCCAGCGCCTCCTGCCAGGAGTTGGCCGATGTCGATTTGGCAGTATCTTCTTTGAGCTCGGGCGGTAAGTCCGCGATATCCACATTCTGCCCGGGCGCCATCACCGTGAGCCAATGGCATACGTTTTCCAGCTGCCGCACATTGCCGCTCCAGTTCACAGCGGTTAAATAGCGCAAAGCCGCTGCCGAGAGCTGTTTTGGCTCTACGCCTAATTGCAATGCGCTTTGCGCGAGAAAATGCTTGGTGAGCAATGGGATGTCTTCGCGGCGCTCGCGCAGCGGCGGCAAGCGCAGCCTGATCACGTTTAACCTGTGAAATAGATCCTCACGGAACAGCCCCAGTTTTACGCGTTCTTCCAGATCCTGATGGGTGGCGGCAATGACGCGCACGTTCACTTTAAGCGGCTGATGGCCGCCGACGCGATAAAACTGGCCGTCACTTAATACTCGCAAAAGCCGCGTTTGCAAATCAGCCGGCATGTCGCCGATTTCATCCAGGAAAAGCGTGCCGTTATCGGCCTGCTCGAAGCGGCCGCGCCGTGCCGCTGCCGCGCCGGTAAATGCGCCGCGTTCATGGCCAAATAATTCTGATTCGAGTAAGTCTTTAGGGATGGCTGCTGTATTGATGGCAATAAAAGGCTTTTCCGCGCGCGGGCTGTGTTTATGCAGGGCGCTGGCTACCAGCTCCTTGCCGCTGCCAGATTCGCCGTTAATCAGCACAGTGGCGTGCGAGCGGCTCAGGCGGCCAATGGCACGGAAAACCTCCTGCATGGCAGGTGCCTGACCGATGATTTCCGGCGTTTCTTCCAGTGTCACATTATCCACCGCTTGGCGCATGCTTTCTTCTACGGCGCGTTTAATCACGTCAATGGCCTGGTCAACATCAAAAGGCTTGGCCAGGTATTCAAAAGCGCCACCCTGAAAAGCGGCCACTGCGCTTTCCAGGTCGGAATACGCGGTCATGATGATAACGGGAATGTCAGGGTATCTTTGTTTGACTTCAGTCAGGAAATCAAGCCCGGAGCCGTTCGGCATGCGAATATCACTTACGATAACTTGCGGCTGCTCACGGTTTAAGGCGTTTAACGCCTCCGCTACCGAGGAAAAGGTTTTGAACTCCATATCGGTACGCGCCAATGCTTTTTCGAACACCCAGCGAATCGATTTGTCGTCGTCTATAATCCAGATTGGTTTCATATGTTTCTTCTTAGCAAATCTTAAAAAATATCAAATTATTGTGTAAGAGCAAATTAATTCGCTCTTACAACTCATTGTTGAATATGAGCATGCTTAATTACGGAGCTTTCAACCGGCAGCAATATGGTAAAACACGTGTTGCCGGGCTGGCTTTCGCAATCGATCATGCCGTGGTGCTGCGTAATAAAGGTCTGCGCCAGGGCAAGCCCAAGACCAGACCCGCCCTCGCGCCCCGATACCAGCGGGTAAAAAATCCTGTCGCGGATATCTGCCGGGATGCCCGGGCCGTTGTCTATAATCTGCAATTTAATCGCTACTCGATAACGCTTTTTCGAGAGCGTGACCTGACGCTCTGCCCGCGTGCGCAGCGTGACCTGTGCATTTGGCGTGCCGCTTGCCTGCATGGCTTGTACGGCATTACGCGCGATATTCAGCACGGTCTGAATGAGCTTCTCACGGTCGCCGATCAAATCCGGCAGGCTGGTATCGTAATCGCGGCGCACAATGATGTTGTGGGGCGATTCGGCCAATAACAGGCTGCGCACGCGCTCCAGCACCTCGTGGATATTGGTGGGCTCATATTTAGGTACGCGGTGCGGCACCAGCAGCCGGTCCATAAGGC
Source organism: Methylotenera sp. (assembly GCA_044228245.1). Lineage (GTDB taxonomy): Bacteria > Pseudomonadota > Gammaproteobacteria > Burkholderiales > Methylophilaceae > Methylotenera_A. The sequence continues at coordinate 268,344 of JBGAVG010000001.1, read as the reverse complement.
TCTGCAGCCTGTCCGCTTCTTTAATGATCACTTGCGTATATTCGCGTAAATTGGGTTGCGGCAGCTCGTGCTCCAGCAATTGTGCCGCGCCGCGCAGGCCGCCCAACGGGTTGCGGATTTCGTGCGCCAGGTTACGCAGCAGCTCGGAGTTGGCCTGCTGCTGAATCAGCATGCGCTCTTCGCGCGCGATGCGCAGCTGCTGATCCATCTGCTGGAATTCAAGCAGCAAAGCAGCCTGCCCAATATCGACAGGCGTAACGGTACATGTGACCGCAAACGATTGCTGACGTACCGTGCTGAGTGCAAATTCATGTTCGCGATACGGGCTGTTATTTTTAACCGCATTATCAATGGCGATTTGCAGAATTTCGCAATTCAAAAACACTTCGGATATATGGCTGCCATGAATCTGCGTGGCGCTCAGTGCAAATAAAATTTCCGTGCTGGGGTTGGCATAGACAACGCGATGTGACTGGTCGAGCAGCATTACCGCAGTGGCGAGGTGCTCTAAACCGGCAAAACCAGAAGGGATATTTTGTAACATAGCTTAAGCCAAAGATAGCATAGAGATTGTATAGCAATTGATTCGTTGCTTGTGTTTGTACTTAAAACTTAAGCAAAAGATAAGCCAGCTTTTAAGGCTGGCTTGGCAGATTAATTAAGGGCGTTGATTTCTTTGGTGAGCAAATCAATATTGCGCTGGTGTGCGTCCACTTCGTCTTGCAATGCTTTCATTTTCTCTTCGAATTTAGCAACATTGCGGAAGGTTTTTGAGGTACCGTCTGCGTTCTTCTGTTGATAAACTTCTGGCTTTTGCGCGCCCTCGTCATAGGCCTTTTTAGCCTCTTCAAGCGCTTTTTTCTCGCTCTCTAATTCTGCCTGCAAGATCTCTTTGCGCTTGCCGTCACGCTGATTCTGCGTACCTACATCTACCTTGGGAAAGCTTGCCGGGCTTGGCGTTTTCGCCTGTGGCGTGCGTTTTTTCTCGCCGCTGGAGTCTGTGCCGAAGCTGGTATCAGCCGGCTCCAGATCGAGTTTTTTTGCGCCTTTGATCTTGACGTTAGAATAGGTGACGCGCCCCTCGGCATCCACATGTTTATAGATTTCCGCGTGTGCCAAAAATGGCAGCATCAAGACGGATAATAAAATACCCAAAAAAGTAATTTGTTTAGTCATACCAATAGTTTAGATGAGAGTCTTATAGTTAGCAACGAAGTATTGGCTATTGTCGTTGACTGTGACAGTATCAAATAAAATAAGTGCAATTCTTGCAACAGCTAAAAAATAAAAAAGGGCAGCCTAAGCTGCCCTTTTTTGGTGCATAAAATTTTGCTTAGCAGGAATAGTACATACCAAATTCAACAGGATGCGGTGTGATGCGCATTTTGTTGACTTCTTCCATTTTCAGGTCGATGTAAGCATCGATCCAGTCATCGGTAAATACGCCGCCGCGTGTGAGGAACTCGCGGTCATTGTTCAAAGCCTCAAGCGCCTGTTCTAATGAAGAACATACGGTTGGGATTTGTGCGTCTTCTTCCGGTGGCAGATGGTACAAGTCTTTTGTCGCTGGCTCGCCTGGGTGAATCTTGTTTTGTACGCCGTCCAAACCAGCCATCAATAATGCAGAGAAAGCCAGATACGGGTTGGCGATCGGGTCTGGGAAGCGCGCTTCGATACGGCGTGCTTTGTCGCCGTGCACAAATGGAACGCGGATGGAGGCAGAACGGTTTTTAGCAGAGTAGGCTAATTTCACCGGTGCTTCAAAGTGCGGTACCAAGCGTTTGTATGAGTTGGTGCCTGGGTTGGTAATCGCGTTCAAAGCGCGGGCATGTTTGATGATGCCGCCGATGTAGTAAAGTGCGAATTCGCTTAAACCCGCATAGCCATTGCCTGCGAACAGGTTTTTACCGTCTTTCCATACGGATTGGTGCACGTGCATGCCGCTGCCGTTATCGCCAGCAAACGGTTTAGGCATGAATGTGGCTGTTTTGCCGTAGGCGTGTGCTGTGTTCAGGATGACGTATTTTTGAATTTGGAGCCAGTCGGCACGTTGTGTCAGTGTGCTGAATTTAGTACCGATTTCACATTGGCCAGCTGTTGCCACTTCATGGTGATGCACTTCCACTGGCACGCCCATGGCTTCCAGCGTCATGCACATGGCAGAGCGGATGTCTTGCAATGAATCAACGGGAGGTACCGGGAAGTAACCGCCTTTAATGCCGGGACGATGGCCGGTATTGCCGCCTTCAAATTTCTCTCCTGTTGACCAGGCAGCTTCTTCGGAGTTGATCTGCACGCTGCAGCCGCCCATGCCAACATTCCATTGAATGCTGTCGAAGATAAAGAATTCTGGCTCTGGGCCAAAGTAGGCGGTGTCGCCCAAGCCGGTTGATTTCAGGTAAGCCTCGGCGCGTTTTGCCAGGCTGCGCGGGTCGCGCTCGTAGCCTTTGCCGTCGGTCGGATCAACCACGTCGCACGTCAAGATCAGGGTTGGCTCATCCATGAATGGGTCGATGTTGGCGGTAGATGGATCCGGCATCAGCTGCATGTCTGATGCTTGAATGCCTTTCCAGCCAGCGATTGAAGAACCGTCAAATGCGTGGCCTTCGGTAAATTTGTCTTCATTGAAGTGTGATACAGGCACGGTCACGTGCTGCTCTTTACCGCGCGTATCGGTGAAACGAAAATCAACGAACTTGATGTCGTTATCAATCACCAGTTTCATTACATTTGCAACAGACATTAATATCTCCTAGTCTAGATTTTGGACAAAAACAATTTAATTGAATAAATTATCAACATGTAATATTAGCAGGAACTATGCCAGTGAAAAATAGCAAAAATCGTTTTTTAGTCATTCACTTAGCAAAAGGATGAAAATCATGAAGCACAAAAATAGTGCTAATTGCTAAAAATTGCACCAAGATAGTGCAATGTAAATTTATGCATTAATATGCCAATTGTTTCGAGTTATACTTCAAGCAATGAAATAATATGCGCAGCCAATTAATAAAGGATTCCATATGGCGAATATCACTCAGATTTTACAGAACGCGCAGCAAAGAGCGGCGCAGAATCAATTGCCTTACTCCGGGGCGCTTACACCGCAGGAGGCGTACGAAATATTGCAAAAAACACCGCATGCAAAATTGATAGATGTGCGCACAACTGCTGAATTGGAATTGGTTGGTAAAATCCCGGGTGCAACGCATATAGAATGGGCGTTTTATCCGGGCATGGTCGCTAACCCCGATTTTGCAGCGCACTTGGAGATGCAGGTTGATAAGGAAGCACTGGTTATTTTTATGTGCCGGACCGGCGGACGCTCGCATAACGCTGCTGCAACAGCGGCCAAGCTGGGCTTTACCGAAGCGTACAATATGCTGGAAGGCTTTGAGGGCGAGGCGAATGAGAAAAAGCAACGCACGCTCATCAATGGCTGGAAAAAAGCCGGCTTGCCGTGGACAAACTAAACAGGCTTTTGGAAGCAATTAAAACGATATGACAGACAAGTATGCCGTGATTGGCAACCCCATCGCACACAGCAAATCGCCCTGGATCCACGCCGCGTTTGCCAAACAAACCGGGCAGGATATCAGCTACGAGGCTATGTTGGCGCCGCTTGATGGTTATACAGCAAAGGTGCGCGAGCTGATTGCGGAGGGTTACAAGGGTGCCAATGTGACCGTGCCGTTTAAGTTTGATGCGTACAATGTATGTGATGTTTTGACTGAGCGCGCGCAACATGCAGGGGCTGTTAATACGTTGATTTTCGCCAGCAACCAGATTAAAGGTGACAATACCGATGGCACAGGTTTGATCAGTGATATTGCAAATAATTTTGGCATCGCCCTGCAAGGCGCGCGAATATTGATACTTGGCGCGGGCGGCGCGGCACAGGGTGTTTTACAGCCAATATTGGCGCAACAGCCAGCCACGCTGGTAGTGGCAAACCGTACGCTGGATAAAGCACAAAAGATGGTGAATCAGTCTGCCAACAAAGTCGCTGCATGCACGTTCGAAGGCTTGAAAAACCAGTCGTTCGACATCATTATCAATGCAACATCAACAGGATTGACTGATACCGCCTTGCCGATACCCGACACAATATTTACTAAAAACTGCTTGGCTTACGACATGATGTATGGACGCGAAACGCCGTTTATGGCGCAGGCCAGGGCGGCCGGCGCGCAAGTGGCGGATGGCCTGGGCATGCTGGTAGAGCAAGCTGCCGAGGCGTTTTACGTATGGCGCGGCATGCGGCCGCAAACCGCGTCGGTTATTGCTCAGTTACGTAAAGCATGATCCGCTGGATTTTTAACACCAGGCCAAACGCGCGCCCAATGGGCTTGGGCGGCCTTTTCAAGCGTGCTTTCGTGCTGTTTTTTGCTTTTGTGCTGTTGTATCAACTCTGGATTTTTCTGCACATTTGCTGGTGGATCAGATTCAACCCGTCTTCCAGCGCCTTTATGGAAGACCGTTTAGAGATTATTCAAGAAGCCAGACCTGAAGCTGAACTGAAGCATAAATGGGTGGACTACGCAAAAATCTCTAATCATTTGAAGCGCGCGGTGATTGCCAGCGAAGATTCCAAATTTAGCCAGCATGACGGCTTTGACTGGGAAGGCATCGAAAAAGCCTACGAAAAAAACCTGAAAAAAGGCAAAATCGTGGCAGGCGGCTCCACCATCAGTCAGCAGCTGGCCAAGAACCTGTTTCTATCCAGCAAGCGCACGCCCTGGCGCAAGGCCGAAGAGGCGGTTATCACCGTGATGCTGGAAAAAATGCTGACCAAGCGCCGCATTTTGGAAATTTATCTGAACGTAATTGAGTGGGGCAACGGCATATTTGGGGCGGAAGCGGCTGCGCGGCATTACTTTAAAACCAGCGCCGGAGGCTTGGGTGCAACGCAGGCCGCAAAGCTGGCTGCAATGATCCCTAACCCGCGCTTTTATGATAAACACCGCAGCACACGATACTTGAGCCGCCGCACCGCGACCATACAAGCCAGAATGCGCTTTGCAGAGATTCCTTAAATATTCTTTCATGAGGTTCCGCTGATGGAATGGCCGTGGGTAGTTGCAATAGTGCTGGTTATTATCGGTATTCTTGGCACGTTGCTGCCCATGCTGCCCGGCGTGCCGCTGGTGTTTGCAGGCCTGTTGCTCGCAGCTTGGCTGGATGGATTTGCCAAAGTCAGCGTTCTGACAATATCTGTTATTGGCGTGCTGGCCGTCTTGGCTTGGGTGGTGGATTTCGCTGCTTCCGTGATGACAGCAAAAAAAGCCGGCGCCAGTAACTATGCGCTATGGGGCGCAGGTGCTGGCGCATTGGTTGGTATTCTGGGTGGCGCTCCGGGTTTGATTATTGGGCCTGCGATAGGTGCGATTATTGGCGAGTTAATCGCGCATCAAGACCCAAGCCGCGCAACGACAGTCGGCTTGGCTGCCGGTTTGGGTTTTGTTGTGGCTTTGGCAGTAAAAATCGTACTTACCATCGCGATGCTGGCGATTTTTACCTATGCATATTATGCTTGACGCGTAAAAAAGATGCTCTGCAGGCCAATATCCATGCGCCTTCCAGAGCATCATTTTAAAAGCGGTTTTAAGTATTTTCCGGTATAACTTGCTTTGTTTTCTGCGACTTGTTCTGGCGTACCTTCCGCAATCACCATGCCGCCGCCATCGCCGCCTTCCGGCCCCATGTCAATTAGCCAATCCGCTGTTTTAATCACATCCAGATTATGTTCGATAATCACAATGGTGTTGCCCGCATCACGCAGGCGGTGAATGACGTCCAATAATAGCTGGATGTCTGCAAAATGCAGGCCGGTGGTGGGTTCATCTAATATGTAAAGCGTCCTGCCCGTGTCGCGCTTGCTTAGCTCCAAAGACAGCTTAACGCGCTGCGCCTCGCCGCCGCTTAAGGTGGTAGCGCTTTGCCCAAGCGTAATGTAGCCCAGGCCTACATCCAGCAAGGTTTGCAGCTTGCGTGCCACGACTGGAATCGCTTTAAAGAATTCATGTGCTTGCTCCACAGTCATTTCTAATACTTCATGAATGTTTTTGCCTTTGTAGTGGATTTCTAAGGTCTCGCGGTTATAACGGTGGCCTTTGCAAACATCGCATGGCACATACACATCCGGCAAAAAGTGCATTTCTACGCGAATCACGCCGTCGCCCTGGCAGGCCTCGCAACGGCCACCTTTGACGTTGAACGAGTATCTGCCTGGCCCATAGCCACGCGCGCGGCTTTCCGGCACACCGGCGAATAAATCGCGGATTGGGGTAAATAACCCAGTATAGGTTGCCGGGTTGGAGCGCGGCGTGCGGCCAATCGGGCTTTGGTCAACATCGACCACTTTATCAAAAAATGCCAGGCCATCTACCTCGCCAAACGGTGCCGGCTCCGTATTGCTGCCATATAAATGCTGCGCGACGACCCGGTATAGCGTGTCGTTAATCAGGGTGGATTTGCCGCTGCCGGAAACGCCGGTGACGCAGGTTAGCAGGCCGACCGGGATTTCGACTGAAACATTGCGCAAGTTATTGCCGGTTGCGTTGCTGAGTTTCAGCCAGCGTGCCGGGTCGGCTTTGGTGCGGGCCTTTTTATATTCGATTTGCTTTTTACCACTTAAATATTGGCCGGTAAGCGATTGGGTGTTGGCCTGGACTTCTGTCGGCGTGCCTTCCGCCACAATTTGTCCGCCATGCTCGCCCGCGCCGGGGCCAATATCCACCACGTAATCCGCCGCTAAAATCGCGTCATGGTCATGCTCTACCACAATCACCGTATTGCCGATGTCACGCAAGCGTTTCAGTGTTTCCAGAAGCCGGTCGTTGTCGCGCTGATGCAGGCCGATTGAAGGTTCATCCAGCACATACATTACGCCGGTTAAGCCGCTGCCGATCTGCGAAGCCAGACGGATACGCTGCGCTTCTCCGCCCGATAAAGTCTCGGCCGAGCGCGAAAGCGACAAATACTCCAGCCCGACGTTGGTTAGAAATCTCAGACGGCTTTGAATCTCTTTTACGATTTTATCGGCAATGGCAAGCTTTGCACCTTGCAATTCAAGTGCTTCAAAGAAAGTGAGCGCTTGCTTTAACGGCACCTCGCAAATCTGATGAATGTTTTTATTGCCCACTTTGACGTGGCGTGCTTCTATCCGCAAGCGAGTGCCCACACAATCCGGACAGGGTGCGCTATTGATGTATTTAGAAAGTTCATCGCGCACCGCCAGGGAGTCGCTTTCACGATAGCGGCGCTGCAGGTTGTTTAGAATGCCTTCAAAATTATGTGTTTTGCCAAAAAAAGTACCGCGCTCGTTTAAGTACTTGAATGCGATCTGTTCGCGACCGGAGCCGTTTAGCAATACGTCCTGGATATGGTCTGGCAGGTTTTCAAAGGGCGTTTCAATATCGAAGCCGTAGTGTGCCGCCAAACTCAGCAGCATCTGGAAATAAAACTGGTTGCGCTTATCCCAGCCTTTGATCGCGCCGCTTGCCAGTGATAAATGTGGAAAAGCTACCACGCGTTTCGGATCGAAAAAATTGACGTTGCCCAAGCCGTCGCACTTGGGGCATGCACCCATCGGGTTGTTAAACGAGAACAGGCGCGGCTCCAGTTCGGCGAGTGAGTAATCACACACCGGGCACGAAAATTTGGCCGAAAACAGATGTTCCTTTTCGGTGTCCATCTCCAGCGCGACGGCTTTGCCATCGGCCAGGCGTAATGCGGTTTCGAAAGACTCTGCAATACGCTGCTTCATGTCTTCTTTAACTTTCAGGCGGTCTACCACAACATCTACGCTGTGTTTGGTGGTTTTGGCGAGCTGCGGCAAGGCATCGATTTCATAAATCTTACCGTCGACACGCAAGCGCACGAAGCCTTGCGCTTTTAAGTCATCAAACAAGTCAAGCTGCTCACCTTTGCGGTTTGCCACTACCGGTGCGAGTATCATCAGCTTGGTTTCTTCCGGCAGTTTGAGTGTCGCATCCACCATTTGCGAAACGGTTTGCGCTTCCAGTTTGATGCCATGCTCCGGACATTCCGGATCGCCGGCGCGCGCGTACAAAAGGCGCAGGTAATCGTGGATTTCGGTGACCGTGCCAACAGTGGAGCGCGGATTGTGCGAGGTGGATTTTTGCTCGATCGAAATCGCGGGTGACAGCCCTTCAATCAAATCGACATCGGGCTTGTCCATGCGTGCCAGGAACTGCCGTGCATAAGCTGAAAGGCTTTCTACATAACGGCGTTGGCCTTCTGCATAGAGCGTATCAAAAGCCAGCGAGGATTTGCCAGAGCCTGAGAGCCCGGTTACCACAATCATTTTGTTGCGCGGCAAATCAAGCGAAATATTTTTAAGATTGTGGGTACGGGCACCACGTATGCGTATAAAATCCATGAGGCTTTTTTCTAAATTTTGGGCAACCTGTTAATATACCGCCTTTAGCAAAATAATTTCAAATATTTAATGAGTTCAATCGAAAAAATGCCCCAAAGCGAGCTTAGAGCCAGCGTCAGCCTGGCTTCTATCTATGGCTTGCGCATGCTGGGCATGTTCTTGATCTTGCCCATTTTCGCTATCTACGCGACGCATTATCAAGGCGGGGATAACAGTATTCTGGTGGGGGCGGCGTTGGGCGCATACGGGCTGACGCAGGCTTTGTTTCAATTGCCTTTTGGCATGGCTTCGGATAAATTTGGACGTAAGAATGTGATTTATCTCGGGCTGGCGATGCTGATCATCGGCAGCATTGTCGCAGCCTTGGCGACGGATATCACTACGGTAATTATAGGACGTGCCATGCAGGGGGCGGGGGCGGTTTCAGCTGCTGTGACTGCGTTATTGGCGGATTTGACGCGTGAAGAAAACCGCACCAAAGCCATGGCGATGATAGGTGCAACCATTGGGGTGACTTTTGCGATTTCATTGGTGCTGGGTCCGGCGCTGGCACATTGGACAGGCATCGCCGGCATTTTCTGGCTCACTGCGGTGTTGGCTGTTCTAGCGATACTGGTGATCAGATTCATTGTACCCAACCCGATTGCCAGCCACTTTCATTCCGACGCAAGTGCAGTGCCGGCAAAGCTTAAGGATGTGCTGAAAAACGCACAATTATTGCGCTTGAATTTCGGTATTTTTGCGCTGCATGCCGCACAGATGGCGATGTTTATTGTGGTGCCTTTTGCGATTCAAAACACCAGCAGTTTAGATGTGAATCATCACTGGCAAGTCTATTTGCCCATTTTAATTGGCTCGTTTGTACTGATGATACCTGCGATTGTTGTGGGGGAAAAACGCGGCCTGTTGAAGCCGGTTTTTATTGGCGCGGTAGCGTTGATGCTGATCGCACAGTTGTGTTTTGCAGGGCTGATCACCAGTTTCTGGGGTATTGTGTTTTCATTATTTGCTTATTTCGTGGCATTTAATATATTGGAGGCCAGCCTGCCCTCGCTCATTTCCAAACTGGCTCCGGCAGCAGCTAAAGGCACTGCAATGGGGGTTTACAACACCTCACAATCGCTGGGTGTGGCAGCAGGTGGCCTGGCAGGTGGCTATTTGGCACATCATTACAGTTATTCAATCGTCTTTATGTTTTGTGCAGTGCTGATGAGTGTTTGGTTATTGCTCAGTTTTAGTATGAAAACTCCCCCGGCCGTTCGTACAAAGATGTATCATTTAAAAGAAACGAGCGAAGCGCAGGCGAGAGCGCTGAGTAAAGCAGTATCCGCGTTGCCTTATGTGCATGAGGCGGTGGCGATTGCCGCTGAGGGTATGCTGATTGTAAAAATAAAAAATCAGTATGCGAAAAGTAAACGGGAAATAGCAGACGATCAGGAAATATTAGCAATTATTGGGAGTACATAAATGGCATCGGTAAACAAAGTAATTTTAGTGGGAAATTTGGGACGCGACCCGGAAGTGCGCTACATGCCCAATGGCGAAGCGGTGTGCAATTTCAGCATTGCCACGACTGAAAACTGGAAAGACAAATCGGGCGTGAAGCAGGAAAAAACCGAGTGGCACAATATTGTGATGTACCGCAAATTGGCCGAGATTGCAGGCGAATATCTTAAAAAAGGCCGCCCTGTGTATGTGGAAGGCCGCTTGCAAACGCGTAAATGGGAAAAAGACGGCGTGACGCGTTACACCACCGAGATTGTTGCCGACAATATGCAGATGTTAGGTTCGCGTGAAGGTGGCGGTTCAAATGCCAGCTATGATGGTGCGATGGATCAGGGTGGAGCGCCAGAAGACTTTAATCAGGCGCCACCACGCCAGCCGGCGCCGCAACAAGCACCGGCTAAGACGGGCGGTGGATTTGATGACTTTGAAGACGACATTCCTTTCTGATGGTTACCTGCGACTGAAAGTGTAAAGTTTCAAAATTTAGCCCCTGTTTACAGGGGCTTTTTCATTGCTCATAAATTGTTTGATTGGCGATAGAGCAAGCCGGAGCGCTAAGTGGATTTGCGTCGAATAGCATCGAATAAATTTAGGTTGGATTCAGGTATAATAAGCGGTTATCTAACTGATATAGCGGTGATTTTATGCCAATTTACGATTACGAATGTACAAGTTGCGGCCATAAGGCCGAGGTGATGCGCAAAATTAGCGAGCCCAATGTGATAGCCTGCCCTGCATGCGGCAAGGAAACGTTTGCCAAGCAAGTGTCTGCACCCAGTTTTCAGCTCACGGGCAGCGGTTGGTACGCAACGGATTTCAAGGGTGGCCAAAAATCTGAGGCCAAGCCTGCGGAAGCGGGTGCCACAGAAGCGAAACCCACAACAGCCTGCAACCCAGGCTGTGCCTGCCATTAACAGCCTGTATTAACTAACTGAATTAAAATGAAAAAATATTTTATTACCGGCCTGCTGGTACTGGTGCCCTTATTCATCACCATCTGGGTCATCAGCACGCTGATCCAAACGATGGATCAAAGCCTGCTGCTGTTGCCGGAGGCATGGCAACCGAAGAAATTGTTTGGTTTTCATGTGCCTGGTTTAGGGGCGTTGCTAACTTTGGCAGTGATTTTTGTCACCGGGTTGGTCGCGGCCAATATCTTTGGTCAGCAACTCATTATGCTGTGGGAGAAATTGCTATCGCGCGTTCCCGTGGTTAAGTCCATCTATTCCAGCGTAAAGCAGGTTTCGGATACGCTATTTTCAGATTCCGGCAATGCGTTCAGAAAAGCCTTGCTGATACAGTACCCACGTGAAGGCAGCTGGACCATTGCTTTCCTGACGGGCACACCAGGTGGCGATGTCAAAAATCACTTGTTTGGCGATTATGTCAGTGTTTACGTGCCCACTACGCCTAACCCGACTTCGGGCTTTTTCTTGATGATGGCGAGAGAAGATGTTATCGAGCTAGATATGAGCGTGGATGAAGCTTTGAAGTACATTATCAGCATGGGGACGGTTGCCCCTAAAGAACACTTTACACAAGAACTTCCTTTATAGATTTAGAAAATTATTAAATTATGACAATGCGTACACATTACTGCGGCCATCTAAACCGCTCCCACATTGGCCAAACAGTGACTTTATGCGGCTGGGCACATCGCCGCCGCGATCATGGCGGCGTGATTTTCATCGACTTGCGTGACCGCGAAGGCATGGCGCAAATCGTGATCGACCCGGATACGCCGGAAGCGTTTAAAAATGCCGAAACCGTGCGTAACGAGTTTGTGCTTAAAGTGGTATGTAAAGTGCGTGCGCGGCCTGAAGGCACAGTCAATGCGAATATTCCTACGGGTGAGGTGGAAATGCTGGCGAGCGAGATTGAGATTCTCAATCCATCACTCACCCCGCCATTCATGCTGGATGATGACACCCTCACAGAAACCGTGCGCCTGGAGCACCGCTACATCGATTTGCGCCGCCCTGCCATGCAAAAAAACCTCATGCTGCGTTACCGCGTAGCCAAAACCTTGCGCGATTACCTGGATGTGAACGGTTTTATTGAGGTGGAAACGCCGATGCTCACGCGCAGCACGCCGGAAGGCGCGCGCGATTACCTCGTGCCAAGCCGCGTGCATGCCGGGCAATTCTTCGCATTGCCGCAATCACCGCAGTTATTCAAACAATTGCTCATGGTTTCAGGTTTTGACCGCTACTTCCAAATCACCAAATGCTTCCGCGATGAAGATTTGCGCGCAGACCGCCAGCCGGAATTCACGCAGGTGGATATCGAAACATCATTCATGACTGAGAATGAAATCATGGATATTGTCGAAGAGATGATTCGGCAAATGCTCAAAAAAGTGCAGAACGTCGATTTGCCAGCGGCTTTCCCGCGCATGAGTTTTGCCGAGGCGATGAACAGATACGGTTCTGATAAGCCGGATATGCGCGTTACACTGGAAATCACCGAGCTTTCAGACGTGATGAAAGATGTCGATTTCAAAGTGTTCTCAGGCGCTGCCAACATGGCGGGTGGCCGCGTAGCAGCGCTGCGCGTGCCGAATGGCGCTGCGATTTCGCGCTCCGAGATTGATGCTTACACCGAGTTCGTGAAAATCTACGGGGCCAAAGGTTTGGCGTACATCAAGATTAACGACATCACCAAACTGAATGAAGAAGGCCTGCAAAGCCCGATCGTCAAAAATATTCATGTGAAAGCACTGCAAGCGATTATCGACCGCACAGGCGCACAGAATGGCGATATCGTGTTCTTTGGTGCAGATAAAGCCAAAGTTGTGAATGAGGCCTTGGGTGCGTTGCGCACCAAAGTCGGCCACGAAAAAGGCCATATCGATGGCCGAGCATGGGCGCCGCTGTGGGTGGTGGATTTCCCCATGTTTGAACACGATGAAGAAAATGACCGCTGGGCGGCGCTGCATCATCCGTTTACCGCCCCAAAAGATGGCCACGAGGATTTGCTGGTTTCAAACCCGGGCGCTTGCTTGTCCAAAGCCTACGATATGGTGCTGAATGGCTGGGAAGTCGGCGGCGGTTCAGTGCGTATTCACAAGCAGGATGTGCAATCCAAAGTGTTCGATGCGCTGAAGATCAGCAAAGAAGAAGCACAGGAAAAATTCGGTTTCCTGCTCGATGCCTTGCAATATGGCGCACCACCGCATGGCGGCCTGGCGTTTGGTTTAGATCGTTTGGTCACATTGATGGCGGGTGCAGAATCGATTCGTGACGTGATTGCCTTCCCTAAAACTCAGCGCGCGCAGTGTTTGATGACCAATGCGCCGAATGAGGTGGATGAGAAGCAGTTGCGGGAGCTACACATTCGGGTTCGCTCACAAAATCCAGCGGCATAAAATGCACTCACTCGCGCTAACTTTGTTACATCCGCTTGCCGTACAAAAACGTACTGTCTGCGCGGATGTGCCGCGTTATCGCATCGTGAATTGCATTTTAATTAGAAGAGGGTGAGTGTTTCTATGAAATATATTGCACCAAAAGTCCACGAAGGTTCTTTTACCTGCCCTCATTGCAATGCAATTTCTCAACAAACTTGGTGGAGCATTTCTCTTGATGCAACAAACTACGTTAACCATCAATATGGCGATGGTGCTTTGAGGGTTGGAAATTGCACACATTGTACAAAAAATACGATATGGTTAAATGAAAGATTACTCTATCCAGCTACTAGTACCGCACCAATTGCTAATTCTGAGATGCCACAAAATGTTCGAGAAATATATGATGAAGCGTCTTCAATATTCTCGGCGTCCCCGCGTGCAGCAGCAGCTTTATTACGTTTAGCCTTGCAATTATTATGTGAACAACTTGGAGGCAAGGGTAAAAATATAAATGATGATATCGCCACTTTAGTTTCAAAAGGACTTCCAGAAATTGTCCAACAGTCTCTAGATATTGTTCGAGTCACTGGGAATGATGCAGTGCATCCCGGTCAAATCGATGTAGATTCGCCAAAAACAGTAAGTTCTCTATTCGAACTTATTAATATCATTGTTGAATATATGATTGCTATGCCACAAAAGGTTTCTGGTATTTACAAGCAGTTGCCTACCAAGAAGTTAGACGAAATTGAAAAACGTGATTTGAAAAAATAACGCTATACTTAAAAATTGCTCACTAAATCTTAACTAATTCATCCCGACACGCCGCAAACGCTTTAATCGCGGCATCTAAATCCTCGGTAGTATGCGCGGCAGAAATCTGCGTTCTAATTCTGGCCTTGCCTTTTGGCACAACGGGAAAGAAAAAGCCGATAGCATAAACCCCTTTTGTGAGCAGCATTTTGCTCATTTCCTGCGCCAGCACGGCATCGCCCAACATAATCGGGATAATCGGGTGGTCGCCTTCTTTTAAATCAAAACCGGCGGCTTGCATGCCCGTTCTGAAGTAACGCGTATTGCTTTCCAGCTTGTCACGCAGCGCGGTAGATTTGGAAATCATCTCCAGCACGTGTAGGGTAGTGGCGCAAATGCTGGGGGCGAGTGAGTTAGAGAATAAATACGGCCGCGAGCGTTGGCGCAATAAATCGATGATCTCTTTGCGGCCAGATGTGCAGCCGCCCGATGCGCCGCCCAGCGCTTTACCAAAGGTGGTGGTAATGATGTCTACACGATCCATTACACCGCAGTATTCATGAATACCCTTGCCATTTTTACCCATAAAGCCGGTGGCATGCGAGTCATCGTGGTGCACCATGGCATCAAATTCATCGGCCAAATCGCACACCTGGTCGAGCTTGGCAATGGTGCCATCCATCGAGAATACGCCGTCTGTGGTAATCAGTATGCGGCGCGCATTGTTTTTCTTTGCCTCGACCAGTTTTTCTCTCAGGTCTTGCATATCGTTATTTTTGTAGCGGTAACGCGCGGCCTTGCAAAGCCGCACGCCGTCGATGATGGAGGCATGATTCAACTCATCTGAAATAATGGCGTCTTGCTCACCTAAAATTGTTTCAAACAAACCGGTGTTGGCATCAAAGCAGGAGGAATACAGAATTGTATCTTCCATGCCCAAAAAGTTGCTCATCGCTTGCTCGAGCTGCTTATGAATGGATTGGGTACCACAGATAAAGCGCACGGAAGCCAGGCCAAAGCCCCATTTGTCCAAACCGTCTTTCGCAGCCTGAATCAGCTCAGGATTGTTTGCCAGCCCAAGATAATTATTGGCGCACATGTTGATGACAACACGGCCATCCGCCAGCGTGATGCGATTGTTTTGGTCAGAAGCCAGGATGCGCTCGGTTTTATAAAGCCCTTGCGCTTCGATGTCTTTTAAATCTTGCACGAAGCTATTTTTTACCGCTTTGAAACTCATGTTTTAATCTTCCCAATTAAGTACGACTTTGCCAGAGTTGCCGGAGCGCATCACATCAAAGCCTTTTTGAAAATCGGTATAGTGAAAGCGGTGCGTGATGATTTTCTCTAACGGCAAGCCGCTTTGCACCATCATGGAGCCTTTGTACCAGGTTTCAAAAATTTCCCGGCCATAAATGCCTTTAATCGTTAAGCCTTTAAATACGACCAAGTCCCAATCGATGCCGGAACCGGCGGGCATGATTGCCAGCATGGCAATGTGGCCGCCATTAATCATTTTGCTTAGCATGTCGCCAAAGGCTTTGGGCGAACCTGACATTTCTAGCCCCACGTCAAAGCCTTCAAAAATTCCTAAAGAATCCATTAACTCTTTGGTAATGCTTTGTTTGCTCACGTTTATCGCGATTACGCGTGGCAGGATACTTTTGATTAAATCCAGGCGGTACTGATTCATGTCTGTAATGACAATGTTTCTGGCGCCTGCGTGATTGGCTACCAGCGCTGCCATGCTGCCAATGGGGCCGGCGCCGGTAATCAACACGTCTTCGCCTACCATATTGAACGACAATGCGGTGTGTACAGCGTTTCCGTAAGCATCGAAAAATGAGAGTAAATCGGTATCAATGGGGCGGCTTGGCTTGAACACATTTTTGGCGGGAATCACCAGGTATTCTGCAAAAGCGCCATGACGATTAACGCCCACGCCAATGGTGTTGGGGCACAAGTGGGTGCGTCCGCCCAGGCAGTTGCGGCAACGTCCGCAAGTCAGGTGGCCTTCGCCGGAAACAATATCGCCAATGTTTAACCCGTCTACATTTGAACCAAATCCGGCAATTTCACCCACATACTCATGGCCGGTAATCATCGGCACGGGAATCGTTTTTTGTGCCCATTCATCCCAGTTATAAATGTGAATATCTGTGCCGCATATGGCCGTTTTTTTGATTTTAATGAGTACGTCATTATTACCAACGGCTGGCTCGGGCATGTCTTCCAGCCACAAGCCCTCTTCTGCATATTTCTTAACTAAAGCTTTCATCGTGTATATCCTTCCGGGATGGTGATTTAACGACACACGCACTTTTGTTGATTAAATACTCGGCAAAGTATCTCACATGGTTTCGTATTATTCAAACTGTTAACCTGAATTGGAATCAGGTATGATTCCTACCCAATCAATATGAACCCGTAAGTAGTATAAGCATATGCCTGTTACCGAAATCAATCATGTAAATCTACGCACGCCTTACGAGACGATGCTTAAACTCAAAGACTTCTACTGCGATGTAGTCGGCTTAAAGGTCGGGCCGCGTGAGGGCTTTACCAGTCGCGGCTTCTGGCTTTATATTGGCGATAACGATGTGCTGCATCTGGCTGAGTATCGCGGTGAGGGCGAGCCGCTGACCAACGTGCTCACGACGCTTGACCATGTGTCGTTTACGTGTACCGATATGCCCGCGATGGAAGCGCACCTAAAAGCGCACAACGTCGATTACACAATCCGTGATTTGCCTGTGCTGAATGTCAAGCAAATCAACTTCAAAGACCCGGTCGGCAATGGTATTGAGCTGTTTTTTCATATGGAAAATGAGTAATGTGACGAGAGTCACATACAGGCGGTTGAATAAAACTAAAATAGCGCCTTGTAGTCATAATTCTGGCTAATGCGTTAAGGTTGCAGTTATATAAATTGCGGGTTTGGAGGATGTATGAGTTTGAGTAAAATGATTTTAGCTGCCTTGGCGGGCGCAATTCTATTGGCTTCCAGCGTAACTTCTTTTGCAGAGCCAGACCCTAAATTGTGGCCGGTGATGAAAGAGGCTTTTTTTGCTAAACGTGAGATGACAGAAGCCAATTTTATTAAGATTGATGCGCCGCGCCGTGCCGAAAGCGGCGCGCAGGTGCCAGTGACCTATAGCATAGATAATGCGGCTGCAAATGGTGTGGTGATTAAAAAGCTCTATGCGTTTGTAGATGCAAACCCGATTCCGCTCACGGCCACGTATCATTTAACCGAGGCGCTCGGCAACTTCCAACTGTCGACACGCATCCGCTTTGAAACTGACGCGTTTGTGCGTTTGGTGGGCGAAACGGCCGATGGCAAGCTGTATCTGGCTTCACGTGAAATCCGTGCGGCGGGCGGCTGCGGCGGTACGGTAGATGCGGATGAGGCGGCGATTCGCGCATCAGCCGGTAAAATCAAATTCAAGGTGGACGACCCGGTAAAAATCGGTGGCGCGACTTCAACCACTTTTAACATCAAACACCCCATGCGTACAGGGCTGCAGCGCGAATTGGTATCGCAAGGCTTTATTCCTGCGTTTTACATCAACAAGGCTGCGTTTACCTATAACGGCAAGCCTGTCATGACGATTGATGTAGGCGTAGGCACGGCGGAAGACCCTTATTTCAAATTTAATTTTGTGCCGGATGCACCCGGTAAATTAGAGGTAGTGGCAACAGATAATGAAGGTAAAAGCTTTACGGAAGCAGTAGAAGTAAAAAGCTGAGCGCTAGCTGCGAATTAAAGGCCTCCTTATCGGAGGCCTTTTTTATTGGATTTATCACTAAAATTATTAAGTGTTAAAATAGCGCTATTAATTTTTGGGGACAAAAAATGAAAAGTTACCGTAAAGAGCTTTGGTTCAATCCGCCAACCCGCGTGGCATTTATCCGCATTACTGAACAAGTGCGCGAGTGCTTGCGTGAAAGTGGCGTGCGGGAAGGCCTGGTGCTGGTGAACGCCATGCACATTACCGCCAGCGTGTTTATCAATGACGACGAGCGTGGTTTGCACCACGATTACACGCAGTGGCTGGAGCGCCTTGCTCCGCATGAGCCGGTGAGCAGCTATCGCCATAATGATACCGGGGAGGATAACGCTGATGCGCATATGAAACGCCAGGTGATGGGGCGTGAAGTAGTGGTGGCGATTACCGATGGGCAGCTGGATTTTGGCCCTTGGGAGCAGATTTTTTATGGTGAGTTTGATGGACGTAGAAAGAAACGCGTTTTAGTGAAAATTATAGGTGAGTAGTCATTGAAGATTCCTGAGCTTTTAGCCCCGGCGGGCGATTTGGACCGTATGCGGACCGCATACGATTATGGAGCGGATGCCGTATATGCAGGGCAGCCACGGTATAGCCTGCGCGCGCGTAACAATGATTTCACGATGGCGAATCTGGAAATCGGTATTAACGAAGCGCATGCGCGCGGCAAAAAGTTTTTCGTTGCAAGTAATATCTCGCCACATAACGCCAAGGTGAAAACTTACATGGCGGATATGGAACCGGTGATTGCCATGCAGCCTGATGCGCTGATTATGTCCGACCCGGGCTTGATCATGATGGTGCGGGAAAAATGGCCGGAGATGCCGGTGCATCTTTCCGTGCAGGCCAATACCGTCAATTTTGCTACAGTGAAATTCTGGCAAAGTTTGGGGCTGACGCGTGTGATTCTGTCGCGTGAATTATCGCTGGATGAAATTGAGGAAATCCGCCAGCAATGCCCGGACATGGAGCTGGAAGTGTTTGTGCATGGCGCCTTGTGCATTGCCTATTCCGGCCGCTGCTTGCTTTCAGGCTATTTTAATCATCGCGATCCCAATCAGGGCACATGTACCAATAGCTGCCGCTGGGATTACAAGGTGCATGATGCCGCTGAAGATGCGGCTGGCGTGATCCGTCTGAACGAATTTGATTTTAAAGCGGAGATGGAAAAATCCAGCTTATCGGGTTGCGGCAGCCTGCCGCGTCATCCATTGGCGGATAATGTGTATCTGATTGAAGAAAAAGGCCGCCCAGGCGAATTGTTGCCGATTATGGAAGACGAGCACGGCACTTACATCATGAACAGCAAGGATCTGCGCGCCATTGAGCACGTCGAGCGGCTCATTAAGATGGGCGTGGATTCGCTTAAGATCGAAGGCCGGACCAAATCCCGTTATTACGTGGCGCGCACGTGCCAGAATTATCGTCAGGCGATTGATGACGCGCTTGCTGGACGCCCATTTGACTGGAATCTGCTGAGCGATTTGGAAAATCTCGCCAACCGCGGATATACGGATGGTTTTTATCAACGTCATCACACCGCAGAGCATCAAAATTACAAGCAAGGCTATTCAAGCTCTAACCGTAGCCTGTATGTGGGCGATGTGGTGGCTTACGATGCGGAAAAAGGCTTGGCGGATATCGAAGCGCGTAACAAGTTCGCAGTGGGTGATCGCTTGCAAGTGATACATCCGGCAGGCAATCGTGAGTTAGTTGTTGAAGAAATGTTCAACAAAAAAGGCGAGCATATCCAGGAAGCTTCCGGCAGCGGTTATTTTGTACGCCTGCCAATCGCCGCAAATGATTTAAGCAATGCGATGGTGGCCAAGTATCTATAGTAAAAAATCAGAGCCTATTGCCCTCGAATATAGTTTTCTAGCTGTTTGATTAAATATTGCTGGTGGGTAATCGTTTCCTTGACCAAATCGCCAAGGGAAAGCATGCCGAGCACTTTGTCGCCATCCAGTATTGGCAAATGGCGAATGCGTTTTTCGCTCATTAAACTCATGGCCGCGTCTACCAAATCATCAGGTTTGCCTGTAATCAGTTTGGATGACATGACTTCGTGTATTTGCGTGGTCTTGGATGAACGGCCTTGCAGCACAATTTCGCGCGCATAGTCGCGCTCCGAAAATATCCCCACTAATTTGTCACCTTGCATGATGGCCAAAGCGCCAATTTTATATTCGGCGAGAATAACAAGCGCATCAAACACAGGCCGGTCGGGAGCAATGGAAATAAGCTCTTTATGTTTTTTTTCGTTCAAGATTTGTTGTAATGTTTTCATGATTCTCCCCATCCCTTAAGCTTAATAAAAAATATACACTTTATAATGACTATAGCAACATTCTAAATCAACTTTTGAAGTTCGGACCATGCAAAAAAATATTGTCATGAAAGCCTTTGCTGCGCTTTTTATACTCACGTTGATTTGGGGCTACAACTGGGTAGTAATGAAGCTGGCTGTGCAGTATGCCAGTCCTTTTCAATTCGCCGCGCTGCGCACGTTTCTAGGCGCAATTATGCTGTTTATCGTGCTGTTTTTTACGAAAAGACCGCTGGCATTAAAGGAGTTTCCCACCATGCTTGCGCTTGGTCTGCTGCAAACTTGCGGCTTTACGGGACTGCTGATTTGGGCGTTGGTGGAGGGTGGCGCGGGTAAAACAGCCGTGCTGTCTTATACCATGCCGTTCTGGGTGATGCTGTTCGCATGGCCGATGCTGGGTGAAAAGGTGCAGGGCTGGCAATGGCTGGCGGTCGCATTTGCATTGTTTGGCATTGTGCTGATATTCGATCCTCTGCATATCAAATCTGACGCCTTTAGTATGCTTCTGGCGTTGTTTTCCGGCATTTCATGGGCAATCTCTGCAATAGTTTCCAAGAAACTGCATCAGCGTGCGCCGCATCTGGATTTGCTCAACATCACGGCCTGGCCTACGCTGCTGGGATCCCTCCCCATTATTTTCATCGCGCTTATCGTGCCTGCGCCGCCGATTCAATGGACAAACACTTTTATGTTAACCATTGTGTACAGTATTTTCTTGAGCGGTTCGCTCGCATGGGTGCTGTGGCTGTACGCCTTGCAGCGCCTGCCCGCAGGCGTCGCAAGCATGACGAGCATGCTCGCGCCTGTGATAGGGGTTATTTCCGCCTGGATACAGTTGGGAGAACAGCCGGGCAATGTTGAGCTTGCAGGCATGCTGTTTGTTGCTTTGGCGCTGGTGATTATTTCACTGGTCACCATGAAAAAACATGCGCCGGTCGACCCTGCGATGGGACAGGAATAGACGTGGTAAAATCAAACTTCAAATTTTTTAGCATTTAAGGGTTAAGTAGCATGGCTGGACATAGTAAATGGGCAAATATTCAACACCGCAAAGGCAGACAGGATGCCAAGCGCGGCAAGATTTTCACTAAACTGATTAAAGAGATTACGGTGGCAGCCCGTCTGGGCGGCGGCGATCCCGCCATGAACCCGCGCCTGCGTGCGGCGGTGGCAGAGGCCAAAGAAGAAAACATGCCGTCAGACAATATCACCCGTGCCATTAAAAAAGGCACCGGCGAACTGGAGGGCGTGAACTACGAGGAAATTCGTTACGAAGGCTACGGCATTAATGGCGCAGCGATTATTATCGATTGCCTGACGGATAACAAACAGCGTGCGGTGGCCGATGTACGCCATGCCCTCACTAAATTTGGCGGGAATCTGGGTACCGATGGCTGCGTGGCGTTTATGTTCAAGCATTGCGGCAGTCTGGTGTACGAGCCTGGCACGAGTGAAGATAAAGTGATGGAATCCGCACTGGAGGCGGGTGCAGAGGATATTGTGACGGACGAAGATGGCAGTATAGAAGTGATTACAGCGCCGAATGATTTTTTGACCGTGAAAGAAGCGATGGAAGCGGCAGGCCTTAAAGCCGTGGTGGCCGAAGTCACCATGAAACCTTTGAATGAGGTGGAGTTTGCAGGCGAAGATGCGGTAAAAATGCAGAAAATCCTGGACGCGCTGGAAGATCTGGATGATGTGCAGGATGTTTACACCACAGCATTGATAGAGGACTAGTGAGCGAAATTAGAATCCTTGGTGTTGACCCTGGCCTGCGCATAACGGGTTTTGGTGTCATTGAAAAAATTGGTGAAAAGATCACTTATATTGCAAGCGGCACGATTAAAACCGCTTCAGCAAAAAAGAATAAAAATGCAGATGAGGACGATAGAGAAGAGTTGCCCGCGCGGCTGAAAGTGATATTGGATGGTCTGTTTGAGGTGATTGATACTTATCAGCCCAATCAGGTCGCTGTAGAAAAAGTGTTTGTGAACGTGAACCCGCAGTCAACGCTGCTGCTGGGTCAGGCACGCGGCGCGGCAATCAGCGCGGCGGTGATACGAAACTTGATCGTGGCAGAATATACCGCTCTGCAGGTGAAGCAGGCTGTTGTTGGTAACGGCCATGCACAAAAAGAACAGGTGCAGGAGATGGTTAAACGCTTGCTAAATTTACCTGCCGCACCCAAACCAGATTCGGCCGATGCTCTGGCTTGCGCTATTTGCCATGCGCATGGCGGGCAGGGGTTAGGCAAGCTGGCAACAGCGGGGTTTCGCGTAAAAAATGGGCGCCTTGTCGGATGAGTAAGTCTGTAATCGAGCCCGCGCCGGCAAGTTTTTCTAATCCGTTTGTTCGCTATTTTGCCGCTACCCGGCCTGCATTCTTAATGGCGACGTTGGCGGCCTGTTTGCTAGGACAGGCAGGCGCAGTCTATTCCGGCATTCAAATTCAGCCGGTAGCCGCAGTGCTGACTGTGTTGCTGGCTTTGCTGGTACACGCGGGCGTAAATGTGCTGAACGATTATTTCGACGCGCTCAGTGGCACAGATGCGATCAATACCGAACGATTGTATCCGTTTACTGGTGGCAGCCGCTTCATTCAGAACGGGGTGCTGACGCCAAAACAGACGGCGTATTTCGGCTACCTGTTATTGGGCGCTGCTATGCTTGGCGGGTTGTGGCTGTCACGGCAGGTCGGGGCTGGCTTATTGGTCATAGGTGCTGTCGGCACATTTATTGGCTGGGCGTACTCTGCGGCGCCGTTGCGCTTGAATGGTCGAGGTTTGGGCGAGCTGTGCGTGTTGGTGGGTTTTCTTGGTATTGTGGCGGGTGCGGATTATGTACAGCGAAAGGCGTTTTCGTTGCAGCCGCTAGTTGTTGGCATGCCCTATGCCTTGCTGGTGACTAACCTGCTTTATATCAACCAATTTCCTGACCGAAAGGCAGATGCCACGGCAGGCAAGCATCATCTGGTAGTAAGGCTGCCGCTGCATAAAGCTGTATTGGCTTATCCTGTTCTGGCCGGGCTTGCATTTGCTTGGCTGCTATTCGCTACCGCAACTGGAAAGCTGCCCATGCCGGCAATATTATCCACGCTGTCGTTGTTGTTTTCTGCAAGGGCTTCCTGGTTGCTGCGACGTTTTGCAGCAAGACCGGCGCATCTGCGCCCTGCTATTCAGCTAACGCTTGCAGCCATGCTGAGTCATGCGTTACTGTTATCAATTATCATGTTTTGGAAGACGCCATGATTGGACGCCTGAGTGGAATTTTGCTGGAAAAGACGCCGCCATTGGTTTTAATCGATTGCAATGGCGTGGGCTATGAGGTTGAGGTGCCCATGAGCACGTTTTACAACTTGCCTGAGCTTGGTGCAAAAGTGAGTTTACTGACGCATTTTGTCGTGCGCGAAGACGCGCAGCTGCTGTATGGTTTTGGTTCGGAGCAGGAAAAACATACGTTTCGGCAGCTGCTAAAAGTCAACGGCATTGGCGCAAAGTCCGCGCTTTCAATTTTAAGTGGCGTAAGTATTGAAGAGCTTGTGCAGGCAGTGAGCATGCAGGAGGTTGGCATGCTCACACGTATTCCTGGCATCGGTAAAAAAACGGCAGAGCGCTTGTTGCTGGAGCTAAAAGATAAATTCGGTGCGGCAGGCGCTGCGTCTGTGGGCAATCAGCCCAAATCCGCTACGCATGATGTGCTCAACGCCTTGATCGCATTGGGTTACAATGAGCGGGAGGCTTTGCTGGCGGTGAAACAGTTGCCGGCAGATGCAAGCGTAACAGACGGCATTAAACAGGCGCTTAAATTGCTCTCAAAATAACCACCAGTTGAGTTAAAAAGGTTGCGTATGAAACACATTTACTTGGCTTTAGTGATGCAATTTTTTTTAGTGGCGTGCGGACAGCAAACGCCAGAAACCGCTCCAGCACAAGCGTCAGTTTCTGTGGGGCGCGCCATGCCGAAAATGATGGCTGATGCGTCGGGCGGCGCTGAGCAGAGCTTAACGGAGATTTCCGAGCCGGCGGTAACTACGCATCCGGAAAGAAAATACATCGCATTACGCCATCACCTGCAAATTGAAACTCCGGCCAAAAAAATGCAGGCGGCCTTTGATGCGGCGGTAAGACATTGCGAGGCGCTGAATTGCCAGTTGCTAAGCGCCTATTTCAATAAGGAAACGCCCTACAGCCCACCATCTGCGTCCTTAAGCGCGCGGATTCCACCCAGAAATGTGGAGATATTTTTAACCGGTCTTGCAAAAAGCGGCGAGGTTTTACAGCACGGTCGCGATAGCGAGGACAAGACCAACCAGGTAGTGGATACCGATGCGCGTATTAAAAACCTGACCGAGCTGCGCGACCGGTTGCGCTTGATGCTGACCGATAAAACTGCCAAATTCAAGGATATTATTGAGGTGGAGCGCGAGCTGGCTAACACGCAAAGCCAGCTGGACAGCATGATGAGTATGCGCAAAATACTGTCGCAGGAAACCGACTTGGTGGCAGTGAATATTAACTTTACTGCCGCACAAGGCATCACTGAACAAGGCTTTTTTGCGCCTGTGGCGCGCGCGCTTAAAGATGCGGGCCGGGTGATGATGGAAAGCCTTGCGGCAGTCATCACTTTTGTTATGAGTGCGATTCCGTGGCTGCTGATTGGTATACCAGTCATATGGCTGGTATACCGGTATTGGACAAAAATTAGAGCTAAACTGAAGTGATTCTGAGGATATGTAAATTACGTATAATCCTTGTATTAATGGTTAATTTCAGACATCTTGCATTGCTTATATGGCTATTGTCCGCCAATAGCCAGTTGGCTATTGCCGACGCAAACGGTGACAAAGATATCTGGCCTCAGGTTTTTGCGGCACAAAGTCTAACTGAAGACGATTATTTCGGCGAAGTGCCGAAAGCGCTTACAGTATCCAGGTTGTCGCAATCACCAGCGGATGCAGCTTCTGCCGTTACGGTTATCAATCGGGAGACGATTCGCGCTTCAGGGATTGTCGATTTACCAGAAATTTTTCGCCTGGTGCCAGGTTTTTATGTAGGCACCAATGCCGGTTATGTGTACAACACCAATCATACAGTGAGTTATCACGGCATGACGACTGCTTATTCCGGCGCAATGCAGGTGATGATTAATGGTCGCTCGGTATACAGCCCTTTGTTTGGCGGCGTCAACTGGAGCGAGTTGCCGCTGGCCATTGCCGATATTGAGCGTATTGAAATCACCCGCGGCCCTAACGCCGCCAGTTATGGCGCCAACTCATTTTTTGGCGTGATCAATATCATCACGCAGAATCCATCGGACCTGGCTGGATCCAGCGTCATTGCCACGCATGGCGAAGAACGAAACGAAGTGTTTTATCGCAACGCGGGCAAGTTAAACAATCTGAACTATCGTGTTACCGCGGGGTATCGTCAGGATGGGGGGCTGGATAATCGCAATGATTTTAAACGCACGCGAATGCTGAATGCGCAGGCAGATTATCAGGTGAACCTAAAAAACGGTCTGGAGTTTGAGTTCGGCTTGGCCGATGGCGCGCGTGGTGAAGGTAACATTAATGAAGATAATATCGTGTTTCTGCCGCGCACCAAACAAATCGATAATCATTATGCGTTGATACGCTGGCGCCATAATGTGAGCGATACCAGCGATTTCTCATTGCAGGCTTATCACAGTTACGACCGCTCGGATGATGAAACGACATCAGTAAACCTGCGCCCCTTGCTTGCGCCCCCATTGGGATTATTATTGGCAAATGATAATTTGCACATTAAAAATGAAGTCATCCAGAAGCGTACCGATATTGAGGCGCAGCATACATTTTCCGTAGGCAATAATATCCGTACGGTCTGGGGCGGCAGTGTCAGGCGAGACAGCATGTATGCGCCTTATTATCTGGCTTCCAAGAAAACGGATTACTTTGATTTGCAGCGCCTGTTTGGGCATATAGAGTGGCGGCCATCTGAAAAGCTGACTTTTAATACCGGTGCCATGGTGGAACACAACGACTTTACTGGCACGGATATTTCACCGCGTGCCAGCATCAACTTTAAGCCGAGTCCGAACCACACATTCAGGCTTGGTATTTCATCGGCTTTGCGTACGCCAAATTATCTTGAGGAGAAATTTCAGGACAGACTGGTGATTCCGACAACGCTTCCGACCCCCAATGCGTTAGTTGTTCAATTCAGGGCGAATAAGGGCAATGTTAATCCGGAGCAAATTATTTCGCGCGAGCTGGGATATATGGGAAAAATCGGCCGCTTGCAGCTGGATGTGAGGGCATTTAGCGACCGAATTAATGACGTGATTCGCTTCGACGGACGTACAGACTTTACGACTCCTGTCAACACGTTCTTGCTAAACCAGTTACTAGATATTGAAGCTGATTCAGCCCATAATATGGGCAGTGCCGCCGTAGAAGGTCTTGAATGGCAAGCAAACTGGGCGTTTAGCAATAAAACCAAACTGATGTTCAACCATGCTTATGTGCATATTCGTGAAACTCAGCCAGACCTTAAACGCAACTTTGTAAATTCCATGCCCCGCAATACAATCAGTGCCTTGGTGACGCACCGGTTTGACAAAAACTGGGATGCAAGCATTGCCTATTATCAAACCAGCGAAACTACCCTTTTGGGGGATGGCGATCCGGTGGATTTAATAAGAAAATGCGATGTCAGATTGGCGCGCAAGTTTAACGGCAGAAATTGGAATGGCGAAGTTTCTGCGGTAGTTGAAAATTTGTTTAATAATCACTATCAGGAATTTGCCGATTACAATACGCTGGAAAGGCGTGCCCGTGTTAATCTAAGGCTGGATTTTTAGTTTTTTTAATTATTTTAATTGTTGGTTGGAAAATCGAAGTAGCTTATTTTGTTGAGTAGTCCATATAAAAATAAACGGGTTGTAAAGGCATTGGCGCTGTTAGCGTTAATCTCAGGTTTTGTGCCTTTTCTGGCGCAAGCTTACACTGGCGTCACCGTTGTGGTAAGTGCCGAAACACCCGTGAACGCAGAGTTTGTAGAAAGCTTTAAAGAGGCGCTTGCCAGCGGTAAAAATGGCAGCTTGCGCGTTAAAGTGATTGATCTGCAGGAAGTGGAAAAACTGGTGGTGGCTGAAAATAGCGAACTGGTTGTTGCTTTGGGCGTGAAGGCGCTTGAGGCGGCCAGTAAATTAAAGCACACTACGCCGGTGTTGGGTGTGTTTACGCCACTGCCGGCGTATAACAGTCTGCTGGTGTCCAGTAAGCGTGTTTTGGGTAACTTTAGCGCGATTGTGCTTGACCAGCCTTACAGGCGGCGTATGGCGCTTGTAAAAACGGTTCTGCCCGATGTCAAAAACCTGGGTATCCTGCTGGGACCCACTTCATCACAAGACAGCGAGCTTTTAAAAGATATCGGTGAAAAAAATACACTTAACATTTTGCAGGAAAATGTTACCCAGGAAGCAGATTTGATTCCAAAACTCAACAAACTGCTGGATTCAACGGATGCATTAATGGCGATTCCTGATCCGCTTGTGTATAGCCGTGAAACTGCACAACCCATTCTGTTGACTAGTTACCGGCATCAAAAGCCCGTATTTGGGTATTCTCAGTCGTATGTGCGTTCCGGTGCGTTAGCTGGCGTGTATAGCAGCACCAAGCAAATGGCGCGGCAGGCCGCAGAAATTGCTATTAAATCGCAACAGGCACCGAGTCTTTTGCCGCCGCCGCAAACGCCTAAGTATTTTTCGGTGATGGTCAATTATCAAGTCGCCCGCTCACTCAATATTCTGCTAGAAGATGAAGATACGATTTATAAAAAAATGCTTGAGCTAGAGGCCTCACAATGAAAAACCTGGGTATCAAATCAAGGGTCATCTTTTTAGGAACAATTCCCGCATTGCTGTTTGCCATGATTTTAGCAGGCTATGCCATTTCCAATGTGTTTGGTGTGTTGAATCAATCGCTGCGAGACCGGGGAAGGATCATTGCTGAGCAACTGGCGCCTGCAGCCGAATATGGCGTGATCTCAGGCAATACCCAGATTTTGCAAAGACTGGCCCAGCAGGCGCTTTCAAGCGAGCAGGATTTGAGATCGGTGTTGATTGTAGACAGCAACGACCGTGTGCTGGCACTGAGTGGGCGGGAGCTGCCCCAGGCCTTAATGGCAGAATTGAAAAAAGAAAACCTTCAAGAATATAAACTGAAGGGCGGCATGATTTTTACATCGCCCATATACCGGAGTCTGGTGGAAATTGATGACTTTAGCAGTCTGCGTGAAAACGATAAGACGTTTAAGAGGGAAAATTCTCAGCTGGAAATCGGTCGTGTGTATGTGGACTTGAGCAATCTGACCTTACGGAACCTCAAGCAGGATTTAATTACAAAAATGCTGTTGATAGGCTTGTTCGGCCTGGGGTTGAGTGCCTTGATCGCATGGTGGATAGGCCGGAATATCACCAAGCCGATACAGGAGATCGCCTTTGCGGTGAATAAAGTCGGAGAGGGTGTTTTTGCGCATACCATCACCGAAAATTCAAGTGGGGAATTAAAAACCCTGCAAAGAGGCTTTAATTCAATGTCCAGCAGCCTGAAACAGGTGTATGAGGTGATGCAGGATAAAATTAATGACGCCACTTCTATGCTGCGTCACCAGGCACAGCACGATGATTTGACAGGCCTGATCAACCGGCGCGAGTTTGAGATCAGGCTTGAGCGCAGCCTGAAAAGTGTGCATGAAAATGGCGCGCAACATGTGTTTTGCTATCTCGATCTGGATCAGTTCAAGCTGGTCAATGATACTTGCGGGCATTCTGCAGGCGACGAATTGCTTAGACAGGTCAGCGTGCTGCTCGCCAACAGGATGCGCGAAAGGGACACGCTGGCGCGCCTGGGCGGCGATGAGTTTGGATTGCTGCTTGAAAACTGCAGCTTGGCCGATGCCAACCAGATCACCAATACATTGCTTAAACTGGTGCATGATTACCGCTTTATTTACGAAGAGAAAATTTTTAATATCGGCGTCAGTATCGGCCTGGTAGTGATTAACTCTAGCTTTGATAACGTCAGTGATATTATTCATGCGGCTGATATGGCCTGCTACTCAGCCAAACAGGCAGGGCGCAATCAAAGCTTTTTGTTCAGTGCGGGTGACGTTGAGGTGAAGCAGCGCCGGATTGCCGTGGAGGCGATTTCAGACATCACGGACGAAATTGATGATGAGCAGTTTATGCTGTATTGCCAGCCCATTGTGCCGCTTTCGTCCAGCGTTCCGCAACAGCATCATTTTGAGATTCTGATTCGAAAAATCAATCTTGAAGGCAACATCATGTTGCCTACCTCATTTATACCTTCAGCCGAACGTTATCTGCTCATGCCCAACATTGATAGATGGGTTATTAAAAACACGTTCGCAACCTATCGCGAACTGCTTAATAAGAGTAATGAAAGATGCAATTATGTGTTTTCAATCAATTTATCGGGGACTTCGCTTGGCGATAAAAGTTTGCTCGACTACATTCGGGAACAATTTGTCATATACTCGATTCCACCAGAATCCATTTGTTTTGAGATTACCGAAACAGCAGCCATCGTTAATTTGAAAAACACCATTAATTTGTTTGGCGCATTAAGAAAGTTAGGTTGCAGTTTTGCGCTGGATGACTTTGGCAGCGGCATGTCCTCATTTATGTATTTGAAGAATTTTGAAGTGGACTTTCTTAAAATTGATGGCTCATTTGTAAAAGACATGCATACCAATAAAATTGATCACGCCATGGTGCGCTCAATCCATAGCGTGGCGGAGGCCATGAATATTAAAACCGTGGCGGAATTTGTTGAAAATGAGGCCATATTAAAAGAACTGAAGAATATTGGCGTACACTATGGACAGGGAATGTACTTGGGCTCACCATTGCCAATCAAAAAACTGATTGAAAACTTGTCGGCATAATTGCTTTAAAATAGCTTCATAAAACATGATAGAAACAGACCGCCTCATTGCCCCCGTCGCAGAAAGCCCTCAGGAAGAGGCCCTTGAGCGTGCGCTGCGCCCGAAAGTATTGGATGAGTATGTCGGGCAAGAAAAAGCCAGAAGCCAGCTGGAAATCTTTATTCGTGCCGCGCGCGGCCGTAATGAGGCGCTGGACCATGTGCTTCTGTTTGGCCCGCCTGGGCTAGGCAAAACGACGCTGGCGCATATCATTGCCCGCGAAATGGGCGTGAATCTGCGCCAAACCTCAGGGCCCGTACTGGAGCGGGCGGGCGACCTGGCGGCTCTGCTCACAAATTTAGAACCCAACGATGTGTTGTTTATTGATGAAATTCATCGCCTTTCACCCGTGGTCGAAGAGATTCTGTATCCGGCCATGGAAGATTACCGCCTTGATATCATGATTGGGGAAGGGCCGGCCGCCAGATCGGTCAGGCTGGATTTGCCACCATTTACCTTGATAGGCGCCACGACGCGTGCAGGTATGCTTACTAACCCCCTGCGCGACCGCTTTGGTATTGTGTCGCGGCTGGAGTTTTATACGACGGAAGAACTGGGGCGCATCGTGCATCGCAGTGCCGGCTTGCTGGACGTGGAAATGACCGAGTCAGGCGCCCTGGAAATTGCCAAGCGTTCACGTGGCACGCCGCGCATTTCTAATCGCTTGTTGCGTCGCGTGCGTGATTATGCGCAGGTCAAAAGTGATGGTGTGGTGAGTTCCGAGATTGCTGATGCGGCGCTTAAAATGCTGGATGTGGATAATCTGGGATTCGATGTGATGGACCGAAAATTACTGCAAGCCGTGCTGGAAAAATTCGGCGGCGGGCCTGTTGGTCTGGATAATCTGGCGGCGGCGATCGGTGAAGAGCGCGATACGATAGAAGACGTGCTGGAGCCCTATCTGATTCAGCAAGGCTACCTGATGCGCACACCACGCGGGCGTGTGGCGACCAGCCTGGCTTATCAGCACTTCGGTCTGCAGGCACCCAAAAACATAGCAGCAGGTGAGCTTTGGCAGCAGTAAAGCATTTCGAGTGGCAGGTGCGCGTCTATTATGAAGACACCGATGCCGGCGGCGTGGTGTATCACAGCAATTATCTCAACTTTATGGAACGCGCGCGTACCGAGTGGCTGCGCCAGATGGGGTTCGAGCAGACCTATCTCAGGGATGTGCTTAATATTGTTTTTGTGGTGCACAGCATGCAGATTGCATTTAGAAAACCTGCCAGATTTAATGATTTATTGACCATCACCAGCAATTTAGTCAAGACTGGCCGTGGCAGTTTTGAATTTTTTCAAAAAATTACAATCAACCAACAAATATTAGTCGAGGCGCAAGTGAAAGTGGCTTGTGTGGACGCAATGAGTTTTAAGCCTGTGGGAATCCCTGAACAAATCAGATTGAAAATGGAGTAAAAATGACGGTAGCCAATGATATGTCTTTATTCACGCTCATCACCGGCGCCAGCCTGCCCGTGCAACTGGTGATGCTCATATTGCTCATCACATCGCTATTTTCGTGGTGGTATATCTTCATTAAAGTAGCCACAATCAAGCGCGCTGAAGCCGAGTCTGAGAACTTTGAAAATGCATTCTGGACCGGGGGGGACTTAAATAAGCTATACGAGGGCGTCACCGCCGGCCGCCGCAAGCCGCAGGGCATGGCTAGCATATTTGAAGCGGGTTTTAAGGAATTTATCCGGCATAAACAACAGGCCAAGATGGAAATCAGTGACGTGATGGAAGGCTCCCGCCGCGCCATGCGGGCAGCCTATAATCGTGAGCTGGATGATCTGGATGCGCACTTGCCCTTCTTGGCGTCTGTAGGCTCGGTAAGCCCGTATATCGGCCTGTTTGGCACGGTGTGGGGTATTATGAACGCATTCAGGGGCTTATCAAATGTGGCACAGGCTACGCTGAGCCAAGTCGCGCCTGGTATTGCCGAGGCGCTTGTGGCAACGGCAATCGGCTTGTTTGCGGCGATTCCCGCCGTGATTGCCTATAACCGCTTTGCTTCGAGTGTGGACAGGCTCTCGGTGCGTTACGAGAGCTTTATGGAAGAGTTTACCAATATCCTACAGCGCAAGTCATAGAGGAGTCTATGCGATGAGCAGAACCCGCAAACGCCGCATGATGAACCAGATTAACGTCGTGCCCTATATCGACGTGACGCTGGTGCTGCTGGTGATTTTTATGGTAACCGCACCGATGACCAATCCTGGCGTGGTTGAATTGCCCAAGGTTGGTCAGGCGCTTAAGCAGTCAGGCGCGCCAATCATAGTGACAGTGAGAAAAGACGGCATGGCTGAAATAGAGGGCAAAAAACTGCCTCGGGATCAGCTGCTGTTTGAGATTAAAAACCAGCTGAAAAAAGCACCGCGTGCGGTGGTGGTGGCAGCAGATGAAAAAACCCAATACGGCAAAGTGATCGAAGTGATGGATTTGCTCAAGCAGGCTAAGGTGGACAAAGTTGGCTTATTATTCAAGCCCGCTCCGTAAGTCTAGGCAATCACACAAAGCATGATTAGAAAGCACGAAAATTCAGACTCATGGAAAGCAGGCATTTATGCCGTCGCTGTCCATCTGGCCTTGCTGACGGGCATGCTGATTTCGTTTAACTGGAAAGCGGTGCACCCTGTGCTGAATGTCACAGAGGTTGAACTGTGGGATAAATTGCCTAGTGCAAAACCTGTGATTAAAGTAGAACCCAAACCCGAGCCGAAACCGGAAATCAAGGAAGAGCCTAAGCCAGAACCCAAGCCGGAGCCTAAACCGGTGGTAGAAGAAAAGCCAAAACCGGACGAGCCCAAAGTGGATATCGAGCTTGAAAAAAAGAAAAAAGAACTGGAACAAAAAGAGAAATTGCTTGAAGAAAAACGCAAAAAAGAAGAGGCGTTAGAAAAACTGAAACAGGAAGCGCGCGAAGACGAGCTGCGCGAGAAAAAAGCGGCTGAGAAAGTCAAACGTGACGAGGCCTTGCGCAAGCTAAAAGAAGACATGCTGAACGAAGGCGGTGCTGAAGATACGAAAGCGGCAAGCGCCGCCAATGCGAGTTTGATCGGTGAATATAAGGCAAAAATTCAAGCTAAAATTAAAGCTAACGTGAATAAAACCTTGTGTGGTGATGGTAGCCCAGAAATACACGTTGAAATCAGTGTATTGCCGACAGGACAAATTGGGGGTAGTCCAAAAATCACCAAATCAAGCGATAATTCCGCCTGCGATGAAGCCGTAGAGCGTGCCATTATTGCCTCTGAGCCATTACCATTGCCTGATGAGCCCAGCCTGAAAGCGCAATTTAAAAACTTGAAATTAAAATTCCGGCCTAATGATTAGGCCTTTTTAGGATGTTAACAAAGCGTAAAAGTTGTAATTAAAATGTAAATCGTGTGGTATCAAGGTATGTTTGCAGTAGAATTTAACTGAACTTTTTAGAAAATAAGATACTAATTGGCTTATGAGAATAATTTGTTGGACATTTTTTTGTGCGATTTTTTTGAGCACACCCATCGCAAACGCTGCACTGGAAATTGAAATCAGCGGCGGCGGCGCGCAGCAGATTCCCATCGCAGTTGTGCCTTTTGGCGGAACCGCCAATACCAAAGATAACATCGGCGAGATTGTCGCGGCAGACCTACATCGAAGTGGCTTGTTCCGCATCTTAGAGACCCGCGGCATGGCTAATTTGCCAACATCGCCCAACCAGATTAAGTATGCGGAATGGGTGGCATTGCAAGCGCAGGCAGTTACTGTGGGCAATGTGGATAGTGTTGCAGGCGGCCGTTTCAAAGTATCATTTCATTTGATGGACGCCCTCAAGCAGACGCAGTTGGCCGGTATGGATTATCAGATTGCACCCAGCCAAATGCGTGCTACCGCACATAAAATCGCTGATATTATTTACCAGAAATTAACCGGGCAGGCCGGCATATTTGCAAGCCGCATTGCCTATATTACCAAGACAGGCAAGCGCTACGCCTTGCAGGTGGCGGATGCCGATGGCTTTAATCCGCAGACCGTGGTTTCCTCAAACGAACCTTTGATTTCACCCAGTTGGTCGCCTGACGGCACAAAACTGGCGTATGTTTCATTTGAAAAGAAGAAACCGATTGTTTTTGTGCAGTCGCTGACGAGCGGCAACCGAGTCATACTGGCCAATTATAAGGGCAATAACAGTGCTCCTGCCTGGTCGCCGGATGGCAGCAAGCTGGCGATTGTGCTCACCTACGGCGCAAACTCGCAGATTTATACTGTAGACAGCAATGGCGGCGGCCTGAAACAAATCACTAAAAGCAACGCCATTGATACCGAGCCGGCATTCTCGCCGGATGGCAACTGGATTTATTTCAGCTCCGACCGCGGCGGCAAGCCGCAAATTTATAAAGTGCCCGCTGATGGCGGCAGTCCAAGCCGCGTAACGTTTGAAGGCGGTTATAATGTCTCGCCACGTTTTTCGCCGGATGGCAAAAGTTTAGCGTATATTCGCAACGATGGCGGCAAATTCAGAGTGGCGTTGCAGGATTTGGCCAGCGGCCAGGTGCAATTGCTCAGCGAAGGTGCGCAGGATGAATCACCCAGCTTTGCACCGAATGGACGCGTAATTTTATACGCAACCAAGGTACGCGGACGCGGCGCATTGGCTGCTGTATCGAGCGACGGCAAAGTGCGTCAGCGTCTAAATGACTCGTCGGGCGGTGATGTCCGTGAGCCTGCATGGGGACCGCTTGCCAACTAAGCTGGCAGCTGGAAAAGCAGAACAGATTTAAAACTTGTGTGAATCAACCCGTTATTGGGGATAATAAAAGGAGAGAGAGATGAAACATTTACCGAATTTAAGCGGGAAACTTATTGCGATTGCGATTGCTTCCGTATTCTTGGTGGCTTGTAAAAGCACGCCGATGAAGGATAAACCGGCAGGCGTTGAAGATAAAAGCCCCACAGCGGCAACCAAGCCTTCTGACAGCGGCGCGGACACCAGCGGCGTAAAAGAGGTGGTGGTTGACAGCAATGCCAATAATGCAGGTAATAACCCGCTTAAAGATCCAAACAACATTCTCTCGAAACGCAATATCTATTTTGATTTTGATAGCGATGCTGTAAAAGCCGAATACCGCCCGATCATCGAAGCGCATGCCAAGTATCTGTTGGCACACGCTGATGCGAAAATGGTGGTGCAGGGCAATACCGATGAGCGAGGCACGCGCGAGTACAATCTGTCGCTAGGCCAGCGCCGTTCTGTTGCAGTGAAAAAAGCGCTTAATCTGCTGGGCGTGCAGGATAAGCAAATCGAAACAGTCAGCTATGGCGAAGAAAAAGCTGCGGTGAATTGCGCAGATGAAGATTGCTACCAAAAAAATCGCCGTGCTGATATCGTTTACGAAGGCGACTAATTGATGGTGGCAATAAAAAAATTGGTGTTTGCGGGGTTGGGTCTTTTTGCGCTTGCTTCTTTTACTTCTGCGCACGCCGCGCTGTTTGATGACAAAGAAGCACGCAAAAAGATTCTAGAATTGGAGGCCAAACAGCAATCTAATCACGATGCCAGCATGGCGGCGATTGCGGACCTTAAAAAACGCGTCGCCGCGATTGAGGCGGTGGTGCAAGGCCAGGGATTGGCGGATATGTCAAACCAGATCGAGACTTTGAAGCAGGAAGTGGCCAATCTTAAAGGTGATTTAGAGGTGGCCTCGCACGCGCTCGATACCACGCAGCAGCGCCAAAAAGATTTATATACCGATACCGATACGCGCTTGCGTAAGCTGGAGAGCGGTGTTCCTGTGGCGACAAATACCCCGCCAGCCAATGTGCCTGCGCAACCGCCGGCAGAAGAAAAGGATGTCAAAGCCTTTGCGGATGCGGATAGTTTAAGCAAATCGGCAAAACATAAAGAGGCGTTCGCAGCTTTCGATAGTTTTCTGAAAGAGTACCCCAGCAGCAAACTGGCGCCAGATGCGCTCTACGGCATGGGTTATTCGCAATTTGCGCTTAAAAACTACAAATCCTCTATCGCCACGCAGCAAAAAGTGGTTGATTTGCACCCGGCTAGCGCCAAAGTGCCGGATGCCATGTTTAACATGGCCAACAGCCAAATCCAGCTTGGGCAAGTGACCAATGCCAGAAAAACCTTGCGCAGCCTGATCGAGAAGTTCCCCGACGCGGATGTCACCCCAAACGCGAAAAAGCGTTTGAAAGCACTCGAGGCGATTAAGTAAAATATTAATTATTAAGCATTTTTCACGGTAAAATAACGCCAACTTGTCAGTTGGCGTTATTTTTTTCAAGCGTTTTGTTACAGAATTTATGGCTCTAAAAATCTACGAGATTTTTCATTCATTACAAGGTGAAACAAGCCGCATTGGCTTGCCGACCGTGTTTGTGCGCCTGACGGGCTGCCCGATGCGCTGCACCTATTGCGATACCGAGTACGCATTCAGCGGCGGCGGCAATATGGAAATTGCAGATATTCTGGCAAAAGTGGCTACATTCGGCACCAAATATGTCACGGTGACGGGCGGCGAGCCGCTGGCGCAGAAGGAGTGCTATGTGTTGCTGAAGGCCTTATGTGATGAGGGCTACAGCGTATCGCTCGAAACTGGTGGGGCAATGGATATCGCCCCTGTGGATGCGCGGGTTTCGGTGATTCTGGATGTTAAGACCCCCGCTTCCGGTGAAGATAAAAATATGCGCTGGGAAAATATCGCGCACATGCAGGCCAAAGACGAAATTAAATTTGTGCTTTGCAATCGTGCTGATTACGATTGGGCAAAAGCCAAACTGGACGAGCTGAAGCTCGCTGAAAAGTGCCCGGTGTTGTTCTCGCCAAGCTATCACGAGCTTGATCCAACCGACTTGGCAGGATGGGTGCTGCAAGATAAATTGCCCGTCAGATTACAATTGCAGCTTCACAAGATTCTTTGGGGTGAAAAGCAAGGCGTATGAAGAAGGCGGTTGTTTTACTTTCAGGCGGGCTGGATTCCACCACCTGCCTGGCCATAGCCAAATCTCAAGGCTATGAGTGCTATTGCTTGAGCCTGGATTATCATCAGCGCCACATAGCCGAGTTGCAGGCCGCCAATAATATCGCGCAGAAATTAGGCGCGGCAGCACACAAAACCGCTCAGCTGGACTTAAGTTTATTTGGCGGTTCGGCATTAACGGACAATAAGATTGACGTGCCAGAAAGTGACGAGAATGACGTCCCTACCGGCATTCCTGTGACCTACGTGCCTGCGCGCAACACTATTATGCTTTCGCTGGCATTGGCATGGGCTGAGGTATTGGGTGCGCAAGATATTTTTATCGGCGTCAACGCGCTGGATTACTCGGGCTACCCAGATTGCCGCGGAGAGTATGTAAAAGCGTTTCAAAAAATGGCGAATCTGGCCACCAAAAGCGCGGTCGAAGGCCAAAAAATCACCGTGCATGCTCCATTGATTGACATGACAAAGGCACAGATCATTGCTATGGGCACCAAGCTGGGCGTGCCTTACAGCGAGACGGTTTCCTGTTACCAAGCTGATGCGCAAGGCCGTGCTTGTGGCAAATGCGATTCATGCCGTTTGCGCCGTGAAGGCTTCGCAAAAGCGGGTATTGCCGACCCTACGCGCTACGCTTCGTAAAAGTCGGTAAAGTATCATTTTACTGCTTGCTAAAGCATTCAAAAATAACGTATAATCCGCGCCTTTCTGCAGAAAATTAATTTTTAAGAGAACAAGATTATGGTCGTAATTCGTTTATCCCGTGGCGGTTCTAAAAAGAATCCATTCTATAACGTTGTAGTTGCTGATTCGCGCAATCGCCGTGATGGCCGCTTTATCGAGCGCGTTGGGTTTTACAACCCATCCGCAAAACTGGCGACAGATGCTTTGCGTATTGATGAAGCACGTGTGAGCCATTGGAAAAACAATGGTGCGCAACTGTCCGACACAGTAACGCGTTTGGTTAAAACGCATGCTAAAGGCCCAGAGGCGATGATTGCCGCCAAAGCTAAAGATGCTGCTAAAGCAGACGCTGCCAAAGCTAAAGCCGCCGCTGCAGAAGCTGCAAAAGTAAAAGCAGCCGCTGACGCTGCAAAAGCTGAAGCCGATGCCAAAGCTGCCGCTGAGGCAGCGCAAGCCACAGAAGCAGCTAAAGCTGCTGAGGCAGAAGCTGCTGCAGTGGTTGAAGAAGCGCCAGCAGAAACTCCTGCAGAAGAAGCTTAAGTTTTATTTTCTAGCCTTTACTTTTGAGTAATCTGGCTTCCGGCGATTTGGTGGTTATGGGGCGGATTCTCGCCCCATATGGCGTTTTAGGGTGGCTTAAAATACATCCGGATACCGAAATGCTAGATGGCTTGCTGGACTATAAAACGTGGTGGATTGGCAAGGACGATAATTGGCGTGAGCTCGTTGTGGAATCTGCCAAAATTCATAACGATGTACTGGTGGCCAAACTGCAAGGGTTGGATGACCGAGATGCGGCATTTGCCTGCAAGGGCAAGCAGGTAGCGGTTCCCAGGACATTGCTGCCGGATCCTGAAGAGAATGAATATTACTGGTCTGATTTGATCGGACTGGACGTCAAGAATCAGCAGAATGTTGATTTTGGCAAAATAACGGATGTACTGGAAACGGGCGCGAACGATGTGATCGTCGTGAAAAGCGATAAAGCGCATGGGGATAAAGAGCGGCTGATTCCATTTACCGCACAAGCGATTTTAGACGTAGATCTAGACGCAAAAACGATGCTGGTAGATTGGGACGCAGAATTTTGATGATGGATTTTCAGGTCATTAGCCTGTTTCCTGAAATGTTTGATGCAGTCACCAGGTACGGCATCACGGCAAGAGCGCTGGAAAAGAAGATTTATAGTGTGAATGTGATTAATCCACGCGACTTTACGCAGGATAATCACAAAACGGTGGATGACAGGCCGTATGGCGGCGGGCCAGGCATGGTGATGTTGGCTGAGCCGCTGGAAAAGGCGATTAAAGCGGCCAGAGAGCAGCAAGGCAACATCAAGTCGCATGTGATTCACCTGTCACCGCGCGGTATTCCGCTTAATCACAAAAAGGTGATGGAGTTGAGTAGGAAGCCGGGCTTGATTTTGCTGGCAAGCCGCTACGAAGGTGTGGATGAGAGATTGCTGGAGTCGCTGGTAGATGAAGAAATCTCTATCGGGGATTATGTGTTAAGCGGCGGTGAATTGCCTGCTATGGTGCTGATAGATGCGATTGTGCGGCAGTTACCAGGGAGTTTGGGCGATGCGGATTCTGCGATTGAGGATTCGTTTGTGGACGGATTGCTGGATTGCCCGCACTATACACGGCCAGAGGTGCTTAATTTAGAAAACATGGCAGGAATGAGGGTGCCAGAAGTATTGCTTTCTGGTAACCATGCAAAGATTAGAGAATGGCGGTTAAAACAATCGCTGTTGCTAACAAGGGCGAAGCGCCCGGATTTATTGGCCGCAAGGTCGTTGACGAAAGAGGAAGCACGGCTGCTCAAAGAGCTCGATACAGAGTTAAATGT
Organism: Methylotenera sp.; assembly: GCA_044228245.1. Classification (GTDB taxonomy): domain Bacteria; phylum Pseudomonadota; class Gammaproteobacteria; order Burkholderiales; family Methylophilaceae; genus Methylotenera_A. The sequence continues at coordinate 228,718 of JBGAVG010000001.1, read as the reverse complement.
GCAGGAACAAGCATCTTCATAATTAAAAGGAGCACATAGTGGCAGATATTATTAAAATGTTAGAGCAGGAAGAAATTGCGCGTTTAGGCAAAAAGATTCCTGATTTCGCCCCGGGCGATACCGTCGTGGTAGGCGTAAACGTAGTGGAAGGTACCCGTAAACGTGTGCAGGCATACGAAGGCGTGGTGATTGCAAAACGCAACAAAGGCCTGAATTCTTCCTTCATCGTGCGTAAAATCTCATCTGGCGAAGGTGTTGAGCGTACATTCCAAACCTACTCACCGCTTATTGCCAGCATCGAGCTGAAACGCCGTGGTGACGTACGCCGTGCAAAACTGTACTACTTGCGTGAGCGTTCAGGTAAATCAGCGCGTATTAAAGAGAAATTAACTGCGCGCGATAAAGAAGTAATGGCGCCGGAAGCCGCTCAAGATTAAGCGCTAAAGCAACAGATTAGAAGCCCCAAAAATTTGAATAAGTTTTGGGGCTTTTTTCTTGCCAATCGCCTTATATAGTCATTAGTTATTTGCATTGCCATCAAAATTCAAGTTAAATTAGCGCATGAAAACCAAAAATAAACTCCCTCCTCATTATGATGCTGTTATAGCAGCACCGTTTGGTGCCGTAGGTATTTCGGTGCGCGGCGTACAGGTTTCTATTGAGCTATTATCCGAGAGTTATGCCCAGAAACCGGCCGAGCATAAAATTGCGGCGAAAGTTGCCAAGCAGATCGAGGCCTATTTTGCTAATGCACGCAACGATTTTAATTTGCCGCTTGTCTACAAAGGTACGCCGTTTCAGCGCCGTGTGTGGCATGCCATTAGCGCGATTCCATGCGGGCGAGTACTCACTTATGGCGAAGTTGCGGAGCAAATCGGCTCCGGCGCACGCGCGGTGGCCAACGCCTGCGGCGCCAACAACTTGCCTTTGATTGTGCCTTGCCACCGTGTTGTGGCTAAAAATGGCTTGGGCGGTTTTATGCAGGGCAATAAAGATGGCCCAAAAATTAAAAAATGGCTGCTCAAGCACGAAGGCGTTGTGTTTGAAAAAGGGAAGCCGGTGTGATTGAAGCCGTCAATAGCCAACTGGACGCATTTATCGATCATCTTTGGCTGGAAGATGGCTTGTCTAAAAACACCCTTGAAAGTTACCGCACCGATTTAAGCCAGTTTGATGTGTGGCTTGCAAAACACAAAAGCCAATTGCTTGACGCCAATCAGGCCGATATTCAGCAATATCTCGCGGTTAAATTTCCGCAAAGCAAACCGCGCAGCATCAGCCGGCTGATTGCCAGCCTGCGGCGTTTTTACCGCTATGCGCTGCGTGAGAGTCTGATCAAAACCGACCCCACGCTGCAAATCGAATCGCCCAAACTGCCGCGTAGTTTACCCAAAAGCCTAAACGAACAAGAAGTGGAAGATCTGCTCAAAGCGCCCGATATTAATCAGCCCATCGGCCTGCGCGATAGAGCCATGCTGGAGCTGCTGTATGCCAGCGGCTTGCGTGTATCAGAGCTTGTCGGCGTAAAGGTGAACGAGGTCAGCACGCAGGACGGTGTGGTGCGCGTGACGGGCAAAGGCAGCAAAACCCGCCTTGTGCCGATGGGCGAAGAAGCGGCGGATTGGATCAACAAATACCTGAAAACGGCTAGACCGGAAATTTTACAAAAACGTCTGTGCGATGCACTTTTTGTCACGGCGCGGGCCGAGGCGATGTCGCGCCAGGCCTTTTGGTATTTAATCAAGCGCTATGCCTTGCAGGCCGGCATTACCAAACACATGTCGCCCCACGTGCTGCGGCATGCTTTTGCCACGCATCTGCTTAATCACGGTGCGGATCTGCGAGTGGTGCAGATGCTGCTTGGGCATGCGGATATTTCGACTACGCAGATTTATACGCATGTGGCAAGGGAGCGGTTGAAGCAGCTGCATAGCGTGCATCATCCACGCGGGTAATTCATTGTAAAAATCATCGGCCTGTAAGGCGCATGGATATCGCCTTGCAGGGCAGTAGTTTGAGCAATGAATGCGCACATGCGAGAGATTTAATTCACTTGTCATTCTGAGCGTAGCGAAGAATCCAGTAAAACTAAAACATCTCACACCGTCATTCCGTGCTCGACACGGAATCCAGTGGCTTCTGAGACATGTCCATTTCGCTTCTCGGCGACCCTATTTCTTTTGATTAGCCAAAAGAAATAGGGGAAAGAAAAGGCTACCCCGCTGCCGCTTCATCCTTCGGTCTTAGCGCCGCATCTGGGGCGGCTGCGGAACTCGCGCTTTCAGCGCTCAAACAGTCCTCGCCGCCTGCCATCTGCCGCTCAAGCCGAAGGCGCGGCAAAGGGGCTGACTAAAATGGAACATCATCCCACTCGTCAGGCGTTGCGTCATATCGCGCTACTGTGTCTAATTTTGATTGTAGATTACTAATGATAATATTTTTCTTTTCTATACTACTGTTTCTAAAAACATCCAAAAAGTTCTTTAGTACACTTACATAAACTGTTGCTTTTCGGTTGAAATAAAAGCCTCCGTTGATAAAGCATTTTACTAACTCGCTATTATTCGGTAGTTTGTCTTCTAACATATTTCTTTTATAGTAAGTTTGAAGAAGGTTTTGTATATCTTCTGTAGATTTGAACTTCGCACCTATCTCAATTTTACTAGCAACAGAAAATAGCGCATCTGAAAATTCTCTATAAGCATATTGCTCGTTGTCGCTAAAATCTGTTTCTAAAAATTGGTCAGCCAACATTTCCTTTTTAACTTTTGAGAATGAAGAAATACGATTTGAAGAGTTTGAATGACACATTTTTTTAAGCAAAGAGTCATATTTAAAACCCTTTATATTGCCTTCAGAAATAATTTTTTCGTAAAGTTTCCCTATAAAATAAACCTCAGTGGAAAAATTGTATAAACCTTCTTCAAAGTCCTTTGGAGGTTCGCACCACCAGTTTAAAGAAATACTTTTTCCAAAGTCAGCTTCGTTTCTAGTGTTTTTCCCGAAACCAAAATCAATAATTTTTAAGGTTCCAGAGTTTGCAACCATTAGATTTAAAGGGCGAATATCTCTATGTAATATTTCGTTTTCTTCTAAATTGGCAAAGCCTTCTACTGTTTGCTGAAAAATATTGTTAATATCATCTGGATTAGCATTTAAAAAACTGCTTATGTCTGTGCCGTCAACATATTCCATCAATATATATCCAACATGTTTGTCAGGATATAAGTCGTAGCTAAACACTCTGACTATGTTGGGATGATTGAGTTTGTAGAGAATTTTTATTTCACGCACAAAGTTAGAAAACAATTCTTCTTTGTGGCCAATATTACTGGGGTCATATTTTTTGCATGCAAATCTTTCATCAATTGCTTTATCAAATAACAAAACCGTACGCCCACAAGCGCCGTGACCAAGTTCACGCTCTAGTTGGTAGTTTTTTTTAGGAAACTCAATGTTTTTTACTGACATTTTGCTGCCTTAATTATTTTGTACGCTCAATCACAACTCCCAACGCCTTCAATCCCGGCAATATCGCGGGTTTGGCGACTTTAATTTTTACACTTAGCGCACCGAACTCTTTCAGTATTAACTGGCATACATGCTCGGCTAGGGCTTCTACCAGTTGAAAGCTATGTTCGGTTAGTGTGTCGCGGATGCGCCTGACTACCACGCCGTAATCGATGGTGTCGGCAATGGCGTCGCTTTTGCCAGCGGGTGCTAAGTCGTAGCCAATTTCAATATCCAGAATAATTGTTTGCGGCGTCATGCGCTCCCACTCCGGCACGCCGAGCTTGGTTTGCACTTTGAGTTCGCTGATAAAAATGGTGTCCATACAATAATCGTATAAAATAGTATTAAGTCATTTTAGAGCATCTAGAGAGGTATAAGCAAAGTGAATGAGTTAGGTTTTATTCCCGTGGCCCTTGTGCCAATGGTTTGGATTGTTGCCGCGTATCTATTGGGGTCGGTTTCGTTCGGTATTCTGGTCAGCAGGCTATATGGCTTGGCCGATCCGCGCACCGTAGGTTCCGGCAACCCGGGCGCGACCAATGTGCTGCGCAGCGGCAGAAAATCTGCTGCCGTGTTGACCTTGCTGGGCGACGCGCTGAAAGGCTGGTTTCCTGTCTGGCTGGCGTTGCAGTCCAATATGCTGATGTGGGTGGTGGCCGCGGTTGGTTTGGCGGTGTTTTTCGGGCACTTGTACCCGATCTATCACCGCTTTAAAGGCGGCAAAGGCGTGGCAACCGCGCTGGGCGTGATGCTGGCCGTTTCACTCTGGTTGGGTTTGGCCTGTCTGCTCACTTGGGCAATTGTGTTTGCTATCAGCCGTATTTCTTCGCTATCCGCGATTGTGGCGGCTGCTTTGTCACCGCTTTTTGCTGCATGGCTATTGATGCCTTATAAGGATTATGTGCTGATGGTGCTGGTGATGGCCATCATGCTGGTGTGGCGTCACCGAAGCAATATTCAGAAGTTGCTGGCTGGTACGGAGTCAGGTTTCGGCAAGAAATAATGTCATGCTGAACTTGATTCAGCATCCTGTTTTATATAACTAGGTTCCATGTCCAGCCCGGAATGACAGTCAAGGTTTGGTGAGCTCCGCTAAATCCCAACGTGGTTTTACGCCAAAGCTGTAATCTTGGTTTTTGTTTATCATGGCTTTAAGCCGCATCGCCCCCGCAAACGCAATCATCGCGCCGTTGTCGGTACAAAATTCCAGGCGCGGATAGCTCACTTTACACATTCTGCGCTTTGTCGCCGCGTTCAAGCGCGCGCGTAGCCTTGTATTGGCGCCTACCCCGCCTGAAACGATTAAATTATCCAAACTGGTTTCACGTAGTGCGCTCATACATTTTACCGTGAGGATTTCGGTTACGGCCTCCTGGAATTCCCAGGCAATATCAGCCCTAACTTCATCCGTCAGCGGCGAGTTGTTATTCACTAAAGTCAGCACCGCCGTTTTTAACCCGCTAAAGCTGAAGTTCAAATCGCTGCTATTCAGCATCGGTCGCGGCAACTTAAATCGAGTTTCCCCCTGCTCTGCAAGCCGCGCCAATGCCGGGCCTCCAGGGTAGCCTAGTCCGAGTAATTTGGCGGTTTTATCAAACGCTTCGCCTGCCGCATCGTCTAAGGTATCGCCCAGCAAGGTGTATTCGCCAATGCCGTCTACGCACATGAGTTGCGAGTGTCCGCCAGAAACCAGCAGTGCGACGAATGGAAATTGCGGAGGGTTTTCTTCCAGCAAAGGCGCAAGCAAATGCCCTTCCAGATGATGGACTGCCACGCTGGGCACATTAAGTGCAAACGCCAGTGATTGTGCAATGCTGGTGCCCACCAGCAGCGCCCCAGCCAGCCCTGGGCCTTGCGTATAGGCAATGCCGTCAATATCTTCAAGCGACTTATTGGCGTTCTTCAGTACGATTTCGGTCAATGGCAAGGCGCGCCGAATATGGTCGCGCGAGGCGAGTTCTGGCACCACGCCACCATATTCTGCGTGCATCTCGACTTGCGAGTGCAGCGCATGCGCCAGCAAGCCTCGTTTAGTATCGTAAAGTGCGACACCTGTTTCGTCGCAAGAAGATTCAAACCCCAAAACCAGCATCTGATTAAAACCTTAAGGCACTTTTAAGCACAAAAATGTAAAAGTGATTGAAAAAAAAGGATTATACGATTAAAATGGCGGACTTTTCTCAAGTTTGTCGCTTGGGTATCATTTTGATAAGAGAGAACGAATGTCTAGTGTACGTGTAAAAGAGAATGAGCCGTTTGACGTTGCATTGCGCCGTTTTAAACGCCTGATTGAAAAAACTGGTTTGTTGAATGATCTTCGCGCACGCGAATTTTACGAGAAGCCAACATGGGAACGTAAACGTAAAGCAGCGGCTGCAGTTAAACGTCAATATCGCCGTTTACGCAATCAAACGCTGCCTGCAAAACTTTACTAAAAGCCAATAACATGGCCGATTCCAAGCAAGCGGCAAACGCCGAAACCAAGCCTGATGATGCGTTTTGGGGCGTGGCAGATACTTTTATCGGCCTTGCAAATGAGCAAGCGGTTGAAATTGACCGTGGTGTTGTGAATGCCGGCTTTTTATATGCTTCTGCTAGGTTTAATACGTTTGTAATCGCCTCGCAATGTGGCAATAAACAGGCGTTTGAAGCTGAAAAACAAGCAGCGATTGATTATTTTGTGAATCAATACAGAATAGCCTTGACTGAACATGTGGCTGATTACCAAGCCAATTTCGATACCTACATTTCTAAATAATGACATCAGCAACAACGCCTAAAGCCAGAAGACTCAAGGCAACATGAGCTTAAAGCAACAAATCTCCGAAGACATGAAAAATGCCATGCGCGCTAAAGATAGCGTGCGTTTAGGCGCAATTCGTTTGTTGCAGGCTGCCATCAAGCAGCGCGAAGTGGATGAGCGTATTGATCTTGATGATACGGCAGTGATTGCCGTGATCGAAAAAATGCTCAAACAGCGCCGTGATTCAATTGCAGCGTATGAATCGGCCAATAGAACCGATCTGGCGGATGTAGAAAAGTTTGAAGTCAGTGTGCTGCAAACCTACCTGCCGCAACAACTTACCGAAGAAGAAATCAAAGCGATTCTGGAGAAAGTGGTTGCCGATACCGGCGCAGAAGGCGTGAAGGATATGGGCAAAGTCATGGCCGCAATCAAGTCGTTGGTAGCTGGCAAGGCTGATATGGGAAAAATATCAGGATTGATTAAAGCGCGGCTAGGCTAGTTTTAAAGATGCAAAAAATCAAAGGAGCGAACAGCTCCTTTTTTGTTTTCTGAATTAAGTTAAAATCATCAGTTGGCTTAGTAAGCGCAGATAAATTTTGATACCTGAAAGCTTTATTCAAGAACTACTCAATCGCGTCGATATCGTGGACGTGATTGATAAATCTGTCCCGCTTAAAAAAGCCGGTGCAAACTACTCTGCCTGCTGCCCGTTTCACAATGAAAAATCCCCCAGCTTTACCGTCAGCCCAACCAAGCAGTTCTACCATTGTTTTGGCTGCGGCGCGCACGGCACGGCGATTGGTTTTTTGATGGAATACGCGGGTTTGAGTTTTGTGGAAGCCATTCACGAGCTAGCCAAGAATGTCGGCATGATCGTGCCGCAGGAGGCGCGCGATACCGAACGTGTGCCGCAAAAGGTGGTGCTTGGTCTGCAGGAAGTGTTGCAGCAAGCCGCCAGTTATTACAAAGCCGAGCTTAAAAAATCGCAGCGCGCGATTGATTATTTAAAAGGGCGCGGCTTGAGCGGGCAAATTGCAGCCAAGTTCCAGATTGGCTACGCGCCTGCGGGCTGGCAGAATCTGCAAAGTGTTTTTCCGCAATACGAAAGTGACGTATTAAGCACGGCAGGTTTGGTGGTGGAGAATGAGCAAGGCCGCCGTTACGATCGCTTCCGCGACCGCATCATGTTTCCCATTCACGACCAAAAAGGTCAGGTCATTGGCTTTGGCGGGCGTGTCATCAATCCGGAAGATACGCCTAAATATTACAACTCGCCAGAAACGCCTTTGTTTCAAAAAGGGCATGAGCTGTATGGCTTGTTTGTGGCGCGGCGCGCCATCCGCGACGCAGGCCGCGTGCTGGTGGTGGAAGGTTATATGGATGTGGTGGCGCTGGCGCAATACGGCATCGAATACGCGGTGGCCGCGTTGGGCACGGCCACCACGCCGTTTCACATTACCAAGCTCATGCGGCAAACCGATGAAATCGTGTTTTGCTTCGATGGCGATAATGCGGGCCGCACGGCGGCCTGGCGCGCGGCAATGAATGCCTTGCCGGCCTTAACAGATGGTTTGAAGCTGCGCTTTTTGTTTTTGCCTAAAGAGCATGACCCGGACAGTTACGTGCGCGAATTTGGCAAGGAAAAGTTTGAAGCCGAGATGCAACATGCGATGCCGCTTTCGCAATACATCGTGCAGCATTTGAGTGAGGAAAATCCGCTCAATTCTCAAGAAGATAAAGTGAAGCTACTGAATGAGGCCGAGCCGATTTTGCGGCAGATCCAGGCGCCGCGTTTTGCCTTGATGCTAAGAAAACGTATTGCAGAGTTGGCCGGGGTGACGGATACGGAGATGCAGAGTTTGCTGAAATTGCCTGCAATCAATAAATCACCAGCCAAGGCCACACAGCGTCAGTCACGTGCCCCGTTGTCGCTTAAAAAACGTTTTGTGCTGATGCTGCTGATGCAGCCCGGATTGGCGAAAACAGAGCATTTAAATTTTGTGCAGGGGCTGGGCGAGGAGGATGCGTTGCTAAAAGCCGCATTAAATGCGGCATTGGCACAGCCACAATCCAGGCCTGCAGCCTTGTTGCATACGATAGCGCCACAGGTTGACACGAGATTGCTGCATGAAATCCAGCGCGAGCTGCATTTGCTGGATGAGAGTTTGGATTTTGCACTTGAATTTGAAGGCGCGCGTACCCAACTTGCTGATGTAACGCAGCAAAAACAGCACGGTGGTTTGCTGGACGCATTGAAGGAAAAACCTTTTAACGCACTCACAGTCGAAGAGCGTGAAATGCTTAAGAATTTAACCGCCAAGAAGATTTGAAATAAAGGGCGTGCATAAAATAAAATCTGCGCAGCAGGGCACAGATTGATTAAAAATTAAGCAGACAAGGATTAAAATCAAGCGCGTTTTAAGGTATAATTTAGGGTTTTCCGTAACGGTTAGATTGTTACAGGTATGTGACTCATAGATAGGATCAGGCATGGCCAGACCAAAATCAGACAAAACATTAGAAAAAGAGCGGATTAAGCTCGCAGCAGAGGCGTTACAAGATCCGGCCGCGCAAGCGATAGATGCAGAAGCGCGTCGCACGCGCCTGAAATCGCTCATTATCCTGGGCAAAGAGCGCGGCTATTTAACCTATGCCGAAATCAACGACCATTTGCCGGATGATGTGCAAAACTCCGAGCAGATCGATGGCATTATCGGCATGATCAACGACATGGGTATTCAGGTGTACGAAGAAGCGCCCGATGCCGAAGTGTTGTTGATGTCCGATGCCCCACCCCCGGTGACCGACGAGGACGCAGTAGAAGAAGCCGAAGCGGCGCTTGCTACGGTTGATTCTGACTTCGGCCGCACGACCGACCCGGTGCGTATGTACATGCGCGAAATGGGCACGGTCGATCTACTTACGCGCGAAGGCGAGATCGAAATCGCCAAGCGTATCGAAGACGGCCTTAAACACATGGTGCAAGCTATTGCGGCCTGCCCGACTACCATTGCACAGTTGTTGGCGATGGTGGAGCAGGTAGAGAAAGATGAAATCAGCGTCGATGACCTGGTAGATGGCTTGATTGACAGTGACATCGGCCTGGAAGACGCTATTGCAGCTGAAACAGCCGATGACGAGGAGCTTGAAGCTGGTGAGGATGAAGACGAGGATGAGGATGGCGCAAAAGCTGCGGCGATTTCTGCCGAGGCGCTGGCCAAGTTAAAAGAAGAAGTGTTGAAACGCTTCGCAGTTATCCGCAAGGCCAATGCCGAGATGAACGCGATTCGCGAGCAAAAAGGGTCACAGGATCCAGAATATAAGAGACTGCATGAATCTGTGCTAGAAGAGCTTACAGCGTTTAGATTTTCTGCCAAGCAAGTGGAAGCCCTGTGTGAGCAGGTGCGTGTCCTGGTAGAAGAAGTGCGCGGCCACGAGCGCAAAGTGATGGATTTTTGTGTAGATAAATCCGGCATGCCACGCGCGCATTTTATCAAGAGCTTTCCTGGCAACGAGATCAATCTGGCCTGGCTGGATGCGGAATTGAGTCTGGACAAACCGTATGTCGAGCGTCTGGCTCGCTACAAACACTCTATTGTGGATCAGCAGGACAGACTCATCGCGCTGCAAAACAAAGTGGGCATTCCGATCAAAGAGCTGAAAGAAATCAATAAGCAAATGACGACAGGCGAGGCGCGCGCGCGTCGCGCCAAGCGCGAGATGATCGAGGCCAACCTGCGGCTGGTGATTTCGATTGCCAAAAAATACACCAACCGCGGCTTGCAGTTTTTGGATTTGATTCAGGAAGGCAATATTGGCCTGATGAAAGCGGTGGATAAATTTGAATATCGCCGCGGCTACAAGTTTTCTACTTACGCAACATGGTGGATTCGCCAGGCGATTACGCGCTCGATTGCGGATCAGGCGCGTACCATTCGTATTCCGGTGCACATGATTGAAACGATTAATAAAATGAATCGTATCAGCCGCCAGATTCTGCAGGAAACCGGCATTGAGCCAGACCCGGCCTTGCTTGCAGAGAAGATGGAAATGCCAGAAGACAAGATTCGTAAAATCCTGAAAATCAGCAAAGAACCCATTTCGATGGAAACGCCGATTGGTGATGATGAAGATTCGCATTTGGGTGATTTTATTGAAGACAATACGACCCTGGCGCCGATGGAAGCTGCGGTCTACGCCAGTTTGCGCGACGCGACGAGTGAGGTGCTAGAATCGCTTACCCCGCGCGAGGCGAAAGTGCTGCGTATGCGCTTCGGTATCGAGATGAATACCGACCATACCTTGGAGGAGGTCGGCAAACAGTTTGACGTAACACGCGAACGTATCCGCCAGATTGAGGCAAAAGCATTGCGTAAACTGCGCCACCCAACGCGTTCAGAAAGATTAAGAAGTTTCCTGGAAACTGGACAGGATTAAAAGTTTTTAATGTTTGGTTTTTAATCAAACTGACAAGAAAAACGAGCGAAGTCAGTATGTGTTATACGGCGAGCGCAGTTTGACAAAGTTGGTTTGGGTAAAAATTAAACATTCAGGCCCCTTAGCTCATGCTTGGTTAGAGCAGCGGACTCATAATCCGTTGGTACTGTGTTCGACTCACAGAGGGGCCACCAATTACCAAGCGGCTTGGAGGGTAAAATCTCCAGGCCGTTTTTCTTTTTTTGCAGAATAGCTTTAGCACTACCTTTCACCATTCTCACGAAGGGATTCAACATGCACACAACTCCAATTCTCCAATATCTGAAGCAGCATGGCCAGTTAGCCGACTGGGAAATAGCGGCAGCAATGGACATACCACTTTCCAAGGTTCGTACTTGTCTGACAGACCTGTCGGCACGTGGTGAGATTTCTCGATGCAGCGTGACTAGGTTCTCTGATGGGAAGCCAGTTGAAGGGATGCTGTGCCGTGTGGCAGGAACTATTCCGCCTAAAGCGCCAGGAAGGAAGCCTGCGCCGCAACACTAGCTTGAATCCATGAGTTCTGACGGATTTCAGGTATGACTTTACTATTCACTAACCCCTTTTCCATGTGTGATATTTCTCAACCCAATTAAGAATCCGATGTGGCACATGCGCGCGCTTCCATTCGCCAGCTGCGTATTTATTGGCTTCCGACCAGGTTGGGTAGGTGTGGATGGTGCCAAGGATTTTATTGAGACCCAGTCCGTGTTTCATGGCAAGCACGAATTCTGCCAGCAAGTCGCCTGCATGCTCGCCGACGATGGTCGCACCCAAGATTTTATCTTTACCCGGCACAGTGAGCACTTTGACAAAGCCATGCGCGGCCTCGTCGGCAATGGCGCGGTCCAGGTCATCGAGACCATATTTCACCACTTCATAAGCGACACCTTGGGCTTCGGCTTCGGCCTCCGATAGCCCAACGCGAGCGACTTCCGGGCTGGTGAAGGTCGCCCATGGAATGACCGAGTAATCGGCTTTGAAGCGTTTCAGGCTGCCGAACAAAGTGTTGACTGCCGCATACCAGGCCTGGTGCGCCGCGGTGTGCGTGAACTGGTAAGGTCCTGCCACGTCGCCAGCAGCATAAATGTTGGGGTAGAGTGTTTGCAGCCAGGCATCCACTTCAATGGTGCGATTTTTGGAGAGCGGTATGCCTAGTTCTTCCAGCCCGAAACCTTCTATGCGGGCGGTTCTGCCCACAGCGCAAAGTAAGGCATCAAACTGGATGGCTTCTTCGGTGCCATCTTGATGTTTTACAATCAAACGTTGCCCGGTATCATCACGCTCGCAACGCACTGTATTGGTATGGGTCAGCACGCGCACGCCATCGGCAATCAGCGCTTGTTCTACCAGTGCAACTGCATCGGCATCTTCTTTGCCCATCAAGCCGCTACGCGCCACTTGTGTGACCTGACAACCCAAGCGTGCAAACGCCTGGGTCAGTTCGCAGCCGATCGGCCCGCCGCCCAGCACCACCAGACGGTCAGGGCGTTTGGTGATAGTCCAGATGGTGTCTGAAGTATAGTGCGTGACAAGGTCCAGTCCTGGAAGGTCAGGAATCGCCGGCCGTGCGCCCGTGGCAATGACAATGGCGCGCGTGGATAGCGTGTTGCCGTTTACCTCTACTGTCCACGGTGAAGTAATGCGTGCATGGCCTTGCACCACATCTACGCCCAGCTTGGTGTAGCGTTCTACAGAATCATGTGGTTCAACTGTGCCAATCACGCGATGCACGCGCTTCATCACATCTGCAAAATCATAGCTGATATCGGCTTTGGCAATACCCAGTTTATCCGCGTGTTTGGCCTGATTCACGAAAGCAGCAGAACGGATGATGGCTTTGGAAGGCACGCAGCCAAAATTAAGACAGTCACCCCCCATTTTGTGACCCTCTATCAGTGTAACTTTGGCGCGCGTGGCGGCAGCGATGTAAGAAGTCACCAGGCCGGCTGCACCCGCGCCGATAACAATCAGGTTGCGGTCAAACTTTTTCGGTTTTGGCCAGCGTGCGTATAGCTGGCGTGTTTTATAGACATTGATCGCCCATTTTGCCAGCCAGGGGAAAATGCCAAGCAAAGCGAATGAGCCGATAAGTGCTGGGGAGAGGATGCCGGACAGGCTGGTCAATGCGGCCAGTTGGGTGCCTGCATTCACATAAACCGCCGTGCCAGCCGCCATGCCGACCAGACTTACCCAAAAATAGGTACTGGTTTTGATCGGGGTAAGCCCCATCAATAGGTTGATGAGAAAGAATGGAAACACGGGCACCAGACGCAAGGTAAACAGATAGAACGCACCATCTTTTTCAATGCCTGCATTGATGGCGGAAAGTCTGTCACCAAAACGTTTTTGTACGAAATCTTGTAGTACGAAGCGAGCCGCCAGGAAAGCCAATGTCGCACCGATGGTCGCAGAAACCAGTACCACCGGCACACCTACCCACAGCCCAAAAATAGCGCCGCCTGCCAATGTCATGATGGTGGCGCCGGGCAGTGACAACGCAGTGACTACTATGTAAATGATTGAAAAAACCATTATCACCAGTAGCGGCTTGGTTTGATAGGTTTGCAGCAAACCATCCCGGCTGGCCTTGAGTGCATCCAGGCTTAAAAAGCGCCCGAGGTCGAAGGCAAAAAACAGCCCAATTAACACGACGATGAGTGCAATAATCCATGCGCGGTTTTTCATATTATTTTCCTGATTTTTTATATTTAATCGCTACTTCATTTCGCTGCAGGAGGCCCCGTACCTGAAGCAGCTATAACAGCGGTGGTGTTTCATGCTGACGGGTTCTGCCATGCTGGCAGCCAGCGTTTCACCCAGCGCATAATCCGGGTCATCGTCGACCAAAGTACAGGCATACACGCGCATGCGGCCTTGCTGTTTCACCGCCATTTTGCTGAATGCACACATATAGGCACGGCGCGAATCTTCTGTCTGGTAACTCAGCATGCAGTTTGCGCTGATCTGCGGAGTGGTGACATTCTGGCCGGGTGGATGAAAGTCCGGAAATTCAACGCGATGCAAATCTTCGGGCAAGCCTGCATTTCTAAAAACTTCAGCAAAACGTTGCGCTGTTTCGGCTGGCTTGTTGTCGGTCAGCATCTGGTTAGCGACCGAAACGGAAAAGCCCATTTCATGCAGCTGCTTTAAACCTTTCAATGCCAGCGCAAACATGCCATCGCCACGGCCAATATCATGTTTGGCCGCGTCAAAGTGGTCCAGGCTGACACGAAACTGTAGTTGATTGGGATGATCCAGTAACGCCTTGAGCTGCTTCAGACGCTTAATCAAGGGCTCGGTGGCGTTGGTAAGCACCATGCACGGGCGAAATTGCAAAGCATAGTCCAGGATGCGCACCATGTCTTTGGCCACGAACGGCTCGCCACCCGTGAATGAAAACTGCCTCACCCCTAACGTGAGCGCTTCATCAATAAATGGCCTGGCGTCTGCAAAACGCAGCAGTTGCAGGCGATCGTCTCCGGGTTTGGAGCCCTCCAGGCAAAACGGACAGGCGAGGTTGCAGGCGGTGCCAGTATGAAACCAGAGCTCATCCAGCGCATGCGGCTGGATAAAGCCGCGTGGTTCGCCAGCGGGCGTTTGATACCAGGCGTAAGATTTTGCTGGCTGTGCTATTTGAATCGGAATCACTTTCATATCCATAAAATGGCTTAGCAGCAGCCCCCGGTTTGGTCGCTGGCATGGCCATCATAAGGAAGTGAAGTGCCGCAGCCCGCAAAAATACCAAAATGCTTATCGAAATTTCCGTAGAAATCGAAATGTCTGGCAAAGCGCGTGTCGTGCAGCATGCGCCAGGTATTGCCGCATACAGGGAAGTGTTTGCCTGTCTCAATGAAATGATGCTTATCCAGTACAAACGCATGTGGATGGTGCGGAATGGTGCCGCGGTACACCACCGATTGCCCGTAATCCTCGCATGATGGTTCCAGGCCTTCTAACTTGAACAGCCGATAGGTGGCGGAGAAAAATTTGATATTGCCAGTGCGCGCGGCGAGTTCCGGGTTGCCGATAGTAATTGGGCGGTCAATCACCAGGCGCGGATCATCAAACCCATGCGCTTTGGCCAGGTTGTGAAAGTCGTTCCAGTACAGCGCGCCACTCAGGCACTCGCCATATAAAACAGGGTCCAGGGTCAGCGCTTTTGGGATGCGCCTATCGGCATACACGTCAGAAAAATACAGCTCACCACCCGGTTTTAACACACGAAACGCCTCGCGCAACACTGCTGCTTTGTCCACGGCCAAATTGATTACGCAATTGGATACAATGATGTCTACGCTGTTGTCGGCTAGTTCCAATTCATGCAAGCGTTCGATGTAGCCATGCAAAAACAGCACGTTGCTTGTCGCATGGCCAAACACTTGGCGGTGATGATCCTGATGTTGGCGCGCCACCGCCAACTGTTCTTCGGTCATGTCAACACCAATCACGCGGCCACGTTCACCAACTAGCTTTGAAAGCACATAAACGTCGCGCCCGGCACCGCAACCTAAATCCAGCACGGTCAGGCCATCCAGAAGTTCTGGCAGCACTAATCCGCAACCGTAGTAGCGCATCATTACCTCATCATGCACCTGTGAAAGAATCGGTTTTACATACGCAGGTAAACCTGCGTCCGTGCAGCAGGCGTTGGTTTGCAAGTCTACCGAGCCTGTCAGCGTTTCGCCATAATACTGGCGTACGCTATCCTGTATCTCGTTTTGATCTTTCTTGACTGTGGTTTCCTGCATATCATGCCTCGTTGTTTTCGTGATTGAAGTGGGTAATGTGGCTACGGTAGCCCGCTGCCAGCTCGTCCGGAGAATGCCCCCGCGCAAAGGCCAGTGCCAGCCTGCGATTTTCACAGGTGCGGCGCCACCAGCCATCGCGCTGCCAGCGGCGCGGGTCAACTAACAATGGTTCATCCAAGGCGACAAAATTCCCCAATCGCCTTAAGCCTTTCACCAGCGGCACTTCCTCAAACAACGGCCAAGGCGCGTGCCCACCGGCGGCAACATAAGCTTGTCTGGTCATAAACAAACCCTGGTCGCCATACGGAATGCCGAAACGGCAGCGCAGGGCAATGGCGGGCTCCAGAAAGAATGCCGGCCAGGCACGCGGTGCATCAAATCTGAACTTGAAGTAACCGCCGATGGCGCCTTTCTCAAGTGAGAGTTCGATGATGGTGATGGGATCTTTCGGCAAGCGGGCGTCTGCGTGTAAAAACCACAATACATCACCTTGTGCCTTTGCTGCGCCTGTCAGTAGCTGCTTACCTCGGCATGGCTCGCTCGCCAGCCAGTTCGCGCCGTACGCATGGCAAACTTCCTGGCAAGTTTGGGTGGCTGCACCGTCTACTACAATCACTTCGTGCGGCGCATTTGGCCATTGCCGTATCTGCGCTAATAGCTGCGCCAGCTTTTGCTCGTCGTTGTAGCAGGGGATAATAATGCTGACGTTAGACATCATGACTTCCGGTTTGCATCATTACTTTTTGCTTAGAGATTTTTTGCTGAACAACTCGGAGCGCTAGCTCGCAGAGCGATCGCCTGGCAGGCCGTTGGTCTTGTGCAAGTTTCATCACCAAATAAGATAAATCTTCAAGTTCGTCTACGTCAAAGCCTTCTGGTAAGC
This sequence comes from Methylotenera sp., assembly GCA_044228245.1. Taxonomy (GTDB): domain Bacteria; phylum Pseudomonadota; class Gammaproteobacteria; order Burkholderiales; family Methylophilaceae; genus Methylotenera_A. Next base: position 212,349 of record JBGAVG010000001.1, on the reverse strand, counting down.
TGGCAACAGAATGCCCACTTTGCTGGCAGAGCATAGATAATTGGTCGCCCAATCGGGATGTGCTCCATGGCAAATCAGCCAGGTCAGGCCATGGTTTGCGGCTTGCCATGATAGAAACGCCACCATCCAAAGTGGGTTTGAGCACGCTATCAAAATCTGAAAGCATTTTGCTCACAGTAGCAAAGTCGGCCAGGCCGATGTCTGGCGCATCGCTGCCGATATAAATCAGTTGGTTTAATCCATGTGCGCGTAATGTATGATCGAGCGCATTCAGGCGCTGACCGAGGTTGCCGCCAGTTTGCGGCAATACCTGAACCTCGGTCTGTGTTTGTTTGAAAAGATTGGCTGCCCATGCGCAGTCTTGTGCATCGGCTGGCGCGATCACTACCCTGCCGGGCCAAGCAATAACATCTTCCAGCGTGCAGGCCAGCAGCGATTCTGCGATTTGGTATGCAATCTCTGGCCCAAGCCTGGCGGCAAGGCGTTGTTTGCCGACGCCGGGAGCAGGCCGCTTGCAGACGAGAACTAATGCAGCTTGCGTCATATCGTATTCTGCAACATGTAGTGAAGGAATGTTATCATCAATGGGTATTTTGTTGGTATATGCGCGAAAATTAACAAGCCAATATTAAATTAGACGCATGTCAGGCCAGTTCCTTACAAAAATTTATCCTCAGGCGATAGCTTTTCATCTTGCTTGCAAGACGTGGTGTAAAGTTTATAGTGATTAGTGTTTTTTAAGCATTTGGTTTTATTGAACAGGAGGGATTGCTTGTGGAGGCTTATTTGCGATTCGGTATTTTTCTGGGCGTGTATCTGCTTGCGGCGTTGCTGGAATCCTTCTTTCCCAAACGGCCGCCAACGCAAGCCAGGGTGGAGCGCTGGCGCATTAATTTTAGTCTAGTGGGTATCAATATTGTAGTGCAGCGGTTTACGCTGGGCGCGGCTGCGTACCTGACGGCAGTATATGCGCAAGACCATGGCTGGGGCATGATGGGTGTGCTCAATCTGTCTTTTTGGGCAGAGGCTTTGATTGCGTTTTTGCTGCTGGATTTCGCCATCTATTTGCAGCATGTGATGTCGCACGCCTTACCTATCTTCTGGCGGCTGCATAGCGTGCATCATGCCGATCTGGATATTGATGCTAGTAGCGGGTTGCGGTTTCACCCGATTGAAATCCTTGTTTCGATTATTTATAAATCTTTGATTGTGGCGGCGCTGGGGGTCGATCCCTGGGTGGTCATCGCGTTCGAGGCCACGCTCAATGGCGCTGCCGTGTTCACGCATGCCAATATCCGCTACCCGGACAAGCTGGATACGGCGCTGCGCTGGCTGTTGGTTACCCCGAACATGCACCGTGTGCATCACTCCATTCGCCGTGATGAAATGGACACCAATTTCGGCTTTTTTCTCTCTATTTGGGATAAGATCTGCGGCACCTATCATCTTGCACCGCCGCGCGCAGGCCACGAAAAAGTACCCCTTGGGCTACCTTATATTCGTGAACAGTCCCGCTTAGGGTTATTACAACTGCTCATGATGCCATTCCGAGTCACCAGGCAAACCGCGAGTTTGGGCCTGTCGCCCGATGTGGTGGAAGGTGAAGTCAAGCGTTAAAACACACTTTGATCAACATCCATTGATGCTTTGCTTTCTTGCGCATTCATGTAAGTGATTTCAATGTGTTTTGTTTCAGTGCGCGGTGCCCCAGACTTCGCCTACCCGCGCATCGCGTCCGCAACTGTTTCGATAGTACTTGTAGCGGATCGGGTTCTTTTTATAATAATCCTGATGATAATCCTCAGCGAGATAGAATGGGCCTGCAGGGGCGATTTCGGTATAGATGCGGGCGAATTTTCCGCCTCGTTCAAGCGTGGCTTTGCTAGCCTCCGCAGCCTTTTTCTCGGATTCATTCTGGTAAAAAATGGCGCTACGGTATTGATTGCCTACATCGCAAAACTGCTGATCCTTGACCGTTGGGTCAATGTGGCGCCAAAAATAATCCAGCAATTTTTCATAGCTGACCTGTTTGGGATTGTAAGTTACCCGTACCGCTTCGGCGTGGCCCGTACCGCCATGGCTAACCTGTTCGTAAGTCGGATTTTCCAGCTGGCCACCGGTATAGCCGGATTCTGCCTTCATCACTCCGGCCAGTTTTTCAAAATCTGCCTCAATGCACCAGAAGCAACCGCCGGCGAAGACGGCTGTTGCCACCTGTGCGGAGGGTGGCTTGGCAGGCTGCGTGTCTCCTGCCGAGCCGGAACTGGCCAGCAGGAGCGTGGCAACAGCGCAAGTGAGTCTGATGTAAGCGGTTCCAAAAAAGGGCTTCATGATGTTTTCCTTTATGTTCTCAGCGCAGGCAGGGTTTCGGTTTCTGGAACGAACTGCAGCGCCAGGCCATTATTGCAATAACGCAAACCAGTAGGTTTTGGCCCATCATTGAAGACATGGCCCTGATGGCCGCCGCAGCGCACGCAATGATATTCTGTTCTTGGCCACACCAGTTTGAAATCCTGTTTGGTACCGATGGCGCCAGGCAGCGTATCCCAGAAACTGGGCCAGCCAGTGCCGCTGTCGTATTTATGGCTGGATTTGAACAGCGGCAAGAAACAGGCTGCGCAAATGAAAGTGCCTTTGCGTTTTTCATGGTTGAGCGGGCTGCTGTCCGAGCGCTCGGTATCTTCTTCAAACAGCACGCCGTAACGGTCCGGGGGCAACAATGCCTTCCAGGCGGATTTGGATTTAGTGAGCGGCTTCACGGTAATAACCTCCTTGGCAAAAGCAGGCAATGCGCCGGCTAGCCATAAACCTGATAACTGACGGATAAATTGACGGCGATTCACGATGGCTCCAATCTCTTAAAATTTGAAATCCCTATGGCTTGGTCGAATCAGATTTAAATTCCTTACAAGTATTAACCGTGCAAAATCTACTGTCATTATCTACTGTATTTGAAAACACATGCATGCACTTTATCATGTAACCAAACCGCGAAAATGGTTGGCCAGGAAGTGTGCGTAAGCGAAGCTGAGAGAAATTTATACGCCCAAATTCCGATGTCTGAAGCGAGTTGTATGGCATAATGCCGCAATTAAGAAATAAGTGGGTCATGAGACGATGATGATCAGGTGTAGATGGGTTTTTTAGCGAAAAATCATGTGCTTGCTGCAACTGATTTGGTTGGAGTTCGCGGCGAGAGGCTGTTGTATGACAAGCTGAATTTCAGCCTGTCAAGCGGTACCGTGCTGTATCTTCAGGGTGCGAACGGCACCGGTAAAACAACACTGCTGCGCACACTTTGCGGGCTATCCAAACCATATGAAGGCAACGTGAACTGGTGCGGCGAAGATATTCATGAACTGGCGGAAGACTATTATAAACATCTGCTGTATATCGGACACTTGCCTGGAATCAAGGAAGATTTGACGGCGCTGGAAAATTTGCAGTTTTCTTTAGCGTTATCTGGAACACCATTTGATTTGACACAGGCTACAGAGGTGCTTCATTTGCTCGGTTTGGCAAAAGGGTTGAATTTACCTACGCGCATGCTGTCACAAGGCCAGAAAAGACGGGTCGCGCTGGCACGCCTATGGTTACAGGATTTGCCGTTATGGGTTTTGGATGAGCCGTTTACCGCTTTGGACGCCAATGCGACTGACATGCTGAAGCAGAAGATTGAGGCTTTTGCGAATGAAGGCGGTATTGTGGTGATGACGACGCATCAGGAAGTGGCGATGAACGTGCCCAAGTTTGAGCAATTGCGACTGGGTGCGTAAAAATGCGCAGAAGAATTAGCCCGGATTTTTAATGACAGAAAACAAACTAGAAGTTAAACCAGCCAAAGCGCTCAGCACCTTTTCTGTACTTTACCGGATATTAGCGAGGGATATTCAGGTCGCGTTACGTCGGCAATCGGATGTGGCCGCTGTGTTTTTCTTTTTTATTATCGCCGCAAGCCTGTTCCCGCTGGGTTCGGGTGCGGATCCGAAGTTGTTGAGCGCCATGGCGCCCAGCGTCTTGTGGGTCATGGCATTGTTGTCATGCATGCTTTCGCTTTCGAGAATGTTTTCGAGCGATTATGCAGACGGCACGCTGGAGCAGATGATGATTTCCAATCAGCCCGTTGTGCTGATTGTACTGATGAAAATACTGGCGCATTGGATACTCTCGGGCTTGCCTTTGGTTTTTGTTGCACCCTTGATCGGCCTGCAGTTTAATCTAGGCGGCGCAGAATTGCAGATTTTAGCTGTCTCATTGTTGATGGGTACGCTGGCATTAAGCCTGATAGGCAGTATTGGTGCGGCATTGACGCTGGGCATCCGTGGCACGGGTGTGCTTGTCGCCATACTGGTGCTGCCGCTATATATCCCGGTATTGGTGTTTGGTGCGGGCGCAGTGAATGCGGTTTCTATCGGCATGAGCCCAAACGGTGCGCTTTCGCTGCTGGGCGCGGTGCTGGCCATGGCTTTGGTATTTGCGCCGCTTGCGTCAGCCGCCGCATTGAGGATTGCGTTAGAGTAGATGGGTATGATTTTTAGAGCATGACTTTTAGAACACGGCAATGACAAATATGGAAACAAAGACGGGCGCCAATCGGCTTAGGATTAACTGGCTTAAGTATGCTTCACCCAAAACCTTTTACCCGCTTGCCGGCAAGCTGATTCCATGGTGCGCCGTAAGCGCTGCAGTGCTGATTGCGTATGGCTTGTATATCGGGTTGCTGGTGGCGCCGACGGATTTCCAACAGGGCGAAGGCTACCGCATTATTTTTGTACACGTGCCAGCCGCCTGGTTTTCCATGTTTTTATACCTGCTTATGGCCATGTATGCAGGCCTGGGTCTGGTGCTTAATGCGCGCTTATCCTACATGATGGCGACCGCCATCGCCCCTACCGGCGCCATGTTTACCTTAATCGCGCTTGTGACAGGCTCGCTGTGGGGTAAACCCATGTGGGGCGCTTGGTGGGTATGGGATGCCAGATTGACCTCCGAATTGATTTTACTGTTTTTGTATATCGGCTATTTCTCCCTGCAGGCGGCGATTGACGATAAAAACCGTGCCGATAAAGCCAGTGCGGTACTGGCGCTTGTGGGTGCGATTAATGTGCCGATTATTTATTTCTCGGTGAAATGGTGGAACACCTTGCATCAAGGCGCCTCCGTCAGTCTCACCCAGGCGCCGGCCATGGCCGCGATCATGCTCAAAGGCATGCTGATCATGGCGATTGGTTTTTGGCTGTATAGCATTGCCGTGATTCTGATGCGCGTGCGCTGCGAGATTTTAGAGCGCGAGAGTAAAGCTGTCATGATTAGGCAAGATTAACGCGGAGGATATAGGGTATGCATTGGCAGAGTTTTAATGAATTTATCGCAATGGGCGGTTACGGTTTTTATGTCTGGGGTTCGTTTGCCTTTACTTTTTTGGTGATGGGATTAGAACTATGGCTGGTGAACAAGCGCAGCAAGCGCGTTACCCAAGCAGTAAAACAAGAAGCTATCTAGTTAGAGGTTATTCAGTATGAAAGCACGTCATAAACGATTTGGTTTAATTGCAGTGGGGCTGATATTGCTTGTTATCGCAACGGTTCTTATCACCAAGTCATTCCGCAGCAATCTGGTATTTTTCTTTTCGCCTACACAAGTGGAGAAAGGCGAGGCGCCCAAAACTGGAAGCTTCCGGATTGGTGGGCTGGTTGAACCCGGCAGCTTAAAGCGACTGCCCGATGGCTTGCATGTGCAATTTAAAGTCACTGATACCGCTAAAAGCATACCGGTACAGTACAAGGGCATTCTGCCGGACTTATTCAAGGAAGGGAAAGGCGTGGTTGCGGAAGGCAAGCTCAATGAAAATGGGCTGTTTGAGGCTGATCAGGTACTGGCAAAACATGATGAAAATTACATGCCGCCTGAGGCAGCAGCAGCGCTAGCAGCAGCTAAAGCTGATGCTGCCAAGGAGAGTGTAAAGTGATCCCGGAAATAGGCCAGTTTTCACTCATCCTTGCATTTTGCTTTGCTATCATTCAAGGCACTTTGCCTTTGGTGGGCGTATGGAAAAATAACGCTACACTATCAAACTTCGCCGTGCCTGCCGCACGCGCGCAATTTGTGTTTATCGCACTGGCTTTTGTTTGCCTGGGTTATTCATTTTATGCCAATGATTTTTCGGTACTGTATGTCGCTTCTAACTCCAACTCGCATTTGCCGTTAGTCTATCGCCTGGCAGCCGTGTGGGGCGGTCATGAAGGCTCCATGCTACTATGGGTGAGCATACTGGCGGTGTGGACGATGGCGGTGACTATGTTTGCCAAAGCGCTTCCCGAGAGCTTTAGAATCCGGCTGATTGCCGTCATGGGTTTGGTAAGCGTCGGTTTCCTCGCGTTTATCATCTTCACCTCCAATCCATTCGAGCGCCTGATTCCGGCTGCGCTGGATGGCCGCGATCTGAATCCGCTATTGCAGGACCCGGGCATGGTGTTTCATCCGCCCGTGCTCTATATGGGCTATGTCGGTTTCTCTGTGGCATTTGCGTTTGCGATCGCAGCGTTGCTGGATGGCCGGTTGGACATCACCTGGGCGCGCTGGACACGGCCGTGGACCACGGTCGCCTGGGTTTTTCTAACACTAGGCATCGCTTTCGGCAGCGAGTGGGCTTATTACGAGTTGGGCTGGGGCGGCTGGTGGTTCTGGGATGCGGTCGAGAATGCTTCGTTTATGCCGTGGCTGGTGGGTACGGCGCTCATTCACTCACTCGCAGTGACCGAGAAGCGTGACGCATTTAAGGTATGGACGGTTTTGCTTTCCATCTGCGCATTCTCGCTAAGTTTGCTGGGTACGTTCCTGGTGCGTTCAGGTGTGCTGACCTCGGTGCACGCGTTCGCGACGGATCCTGGGCGTGGCTTGTTTATTCTGATTTATCTGGTCGTAGTGATAGGCGGGGCTTTGCTGCTGTTTGCCTTAAGAGCGCCAACAGTTGGCTTGGGCGAAAGGTTCGATGTGGTTTCGCGCGAATCCATGCTGCTGGCCAATAACGTTGTGCTGGCCGCGGCTGCCGGCTCGGTTCTGCTCGGCACGATGTATCCTTTGCTGATGGACGCGCTTGGCGCGGGCAAAATCTCGGTAGGGCCACCGTATTTTGATGCGGTATTTGTCGCTATTATGGTCCCCGGCATATTTTTGATGGGCTTGGGGCCGCTGGCCAAATGGAACAAAGCCAGTTTGCCTGAAATCGGCGCGCGTCTGCGCGTGGCAGCAGTGATCAGCGTGGTTTCTGCATTGTTAGTGCCTTCCGTCATGGGGAAACTTACCTTGATGGCGGCTGTAGGCGTGTTTTTGGGCATTTGGGTGATGAGTACCAGTTTGATTCTGTTGGGGAATAGAATCAAAACGAGACAAACGACTACACCTGATTTAGTCAAAAACCTCAAAGGCATTCCATTGGCATTTTATGGCATGCTGCTTGCCCACATTGGCATTGGCGTATTTGTTTTAGGCGTGACCTTGGTGAAAGGGTATGAGTCGGAACAAGATCTGCGTATGGAAGTGAATGATATTGCGCACATAGGCAATTTGGCATTTCGTTTTGAAGGTGCGAAAGAGGTGGCAGGGCCGAACTATTTGTCTTCGCAAGGCAAGTTTATCGTCACCAGCAACAGCAAGGAAGTTGCTGTGCTTCATCCTGAAAAACGCTTTTACCCGGTGCAAGGCGCCATGATGACCGAAGCGGATATTGAGCCAGGCGTACTAAAAGATATATATGTTTCACTGGGCGAGCCGCTTGAAAATGGCGCCTGGAGCGTACGGATTTATATCAAGCCATTTGTGCGCTGGATATGGGGCGGCTGTATTTTAATGGCTCTGGGCGGCATTTTAGCGCTCATGGATCGCCGTTATCGTATTGTCAACAAAAAGGAAGCAAGAGAAGCACAAGAGGCTTTTGAGGCATAACCAAGGCTATTAACCGATGAAAAGAACGATTAAATTTTTATTGCCACTGATCTTGTTTCTCATTGCAGTTGGGTTCTTATTTAAAGGCTTGTTTTTGGATCCTCGCGAAGTGCCATCGCCACTGGTAGGAAAGCCCGCACCCAGGTTTCAGGCACCTGTTTTGGGCGAAGCGGGTAAAACCTTTAATAGCGATGACATGAAAGGACAAGTGTGGCTGCTCAACGTTTGGGCATCGTGGTGTGCCGCTTGCCGCGAGGAGCACCCGGTGTTGATGGCGATGGAAAAGACAGGCCAAATCGCCACTTATGGACTGGATTACAAAGATACCGATGCCGAAGCGCAGGCGGTGCTTAAGGAGCATGGCAATCCATACAAAGCGGTGGCGACCGATGCGGATGGTAAAATCGGCATTGATTACGGCGTGTACGGCGTGCCGGAAACTTATGTGATTGATAAAGCCGGCGTGATTCGCTATAAACAAATCGGCCCGATTACAGAGGAAATTCTGCTTACAAAAATTGTACCCTTGTTAAAAGAACTGCAACGATGAAAAAACTGCTCATACTATTCTTGCTGGTTTTTAACTTATTACTAACTACAAATTCCGTATTCGCGGGCGAAGCCAAGCCCCTGGCCGAAGACCCGGTGCTGGAGGCGCGGCTTAAGGCCATGTCGCATGAGTTGCGCTGCCTGGTTTGCCAGAACCAGACACTTGCAGATTCAAACTCACCGCTGGCAGAAGATTTGCGTAAGGAAATCCGCACGCAGATGCGAGCGGGTAAAAGCGATCAGGAAGTCGTCGATTACCTGGTAGCGCGTTACGGCGATTTTGTGCGCTATCGCCCGCCCGTTAATAGCCACACGGCATTGCTGTGGTTTGGGCCTTTTCTGCTGTTGCTCATTGGTGGGTTTGTGCTGTATAGAGTGCTTAAAAAACAGGCAAGCGGTGAAAAGTTCGAGAGTGAAGATTAGCCGCTAATAAAATAAAAAAGCTCACCCAAAGTTTTATTCAGCGTGAGCTTTTTTATTGTTTTCTTAAAATTAAAAATTGTGCGTGTATTGCATACTTAGAATATCTACGCTGCCTTCAAAATCACCACGTACTCGGCCCGCAAGTCCTAGTGCTACAGTATTTTGATTGTCATCAATTTTAGCGTCGCTAATAAATAGATGTGAGTAACCTACGTCTAGTTTAGAAGATGGACTTACTTGCCAACCTGCGCCTAACGAGAGCCATTTTCTATCATTGCCAGGAATGCGCGCAGTACGGAATTTGTCACTAATGGCTTCTTCGTCATACGCTAAGCCTGCACGTAATTTGATGGCATCGCTGTAGTGATAATTCACACCAATTGAATAGCGCATGGTGTTGTCCCAGTTTTCTGGTGTTACAGCAAGCGTTGAGTTTGTCCCGTTATCACGAATAATTCTTAACTCTTCGAAGCGGCTCCAGCGTGTCCAGGTGACATCACCCATTAAGTCCCAGGTATCGTTAAGGCGGCTAAATGCGCTTACTGAGAAATTTTCTGGTAAGGTTACGTCTGCTGTCACATCTGTATTCAAAGCTCGAGTTGAAATGGGATTTAATGCGGTCAAGGTCGATTTGGAATCCCCTTTTAAATGCTGGTCAATTTTCGAGCGATATGCAATACCGATACGTGTGTCAGGAGTTACTTGAAATATGGCGCCCAAGTTGTATCCATAACCCCAGTCATCGCCTTTTACTGTCACATATCTTTCGCCTAGCCCCAACGGCACTGCATTCACAGCTTTGGTTAATTCGGCCTCTGCTCGCATGATAGAAATACCAAAGCCCAATGAAAGTTGATTGTTTACTTTAAAGGCGATGGAAGGATTGATGTTAATCGTTTTAACTTCGGACTTGTCAGCCTGAAAGCGCCCCAGCCATTTGTCGTCATACTCAGTTTTAAGGCCGAATGGTGCATTTAACCCCAAGCCAAGTTTTACGTTATCGTTTAAGTCCATTTTGAAATAAAAGTTTGGCACAAAAGCCAAATCGCCCGCGTTGGGACCTTCGTCGCCCAAAGGTGTTGCCAAGCCGGCAATAGAACCTTTGTTATGAAACTCCGCGTTTGGGTTAATGAGATGCAAGGCACCAACAGCTTGCGTGCCTTCAATATAGGTCATGCCAGCGGGGTTAAAAAATATGGTGCTGGCGTCTTCGGCGATAGCCGATCCGCCTGCGTAAGCATTACCCATTCCGCTGCCGCTTTGTTCAATCAGCGCAAAGCCGGCGGCTTGTGCTGCAATGGGTGTTGTAAAAATCACAAAACTTATAACTATTTTTTTCATGGCACACGCTTCCCTGAGGTTGGATTATATTTTTTTATATAAATGAATATTACATCAATGAGTTAGAAAATGTTGTTAGAGTGATTTATTTGAAATGAAAAATATCTTTTCAAAAATAATTGTTGCTATATGCCAACAATCTACCTGAAAAGAAATATTTTTTCAAAATTATCTTCTTGAGGCAATTAATTATTAAGCCTATAGTTTTAGCTGTATAGGTTTATTTCATAATAACTATATGATTTGAATTCAATAAAAAGAATGGTTGTTTAGACTAACGGATAATAACTTTACTAGGAGAATAGCATGAATACCGTAGTAGATTTTCAGCTAACGAATAATGCAACACTTACCCAAGTAAGAACACGTTTTGAAGAAGAGTTTGGGGTGATGACTTATTACATGAATCCCGAACCTAGGCCATGTTTTAATAAAACTTGCATGTCAGAGCTACATCAAAGCCAATCCACGCTGGAAAGAATGCAAGGCGAGGTGATTGCAAATGGGAAATTGAATCAGGCGCATTATCTGGTGCTAGCTTCCGATGTGCCGGGCATATTCAACCTGGGCGGTGATTTGTCTGTGTTTGGGGAACTAATTCGTGCTAAGGCGCGCGACCATTTATTAAGCTATGCCAAGTTGTGTGTCAATAATGTGTGGACTTTTTATAATATGCAAGCACCTGTGACTACGATTTCATTGGTACAGGGACAGGCAATGGGTGGTGGCTTTGAGGCGGCGCTGGCTGCGCATGTCATGGTGGCAGAAAAGAGCGCAGTAATGGGCTTGCCAGAAGTGCTGTTTAATTTGTTCCCCGGCATGGGGGCATTGAGCTTTTTGTCACGCAAAATCGGTATGCCTGCAGCAGAAAAAATGGTGCGTTCCGGCAAAATCTATACCGGTGAAGAGCTTTATCAATTGGGCGTGGTGGATGTGCTGGCAGAAGATGGACAAGGGGAATATGCGCTCAATAACTGGATTAAAAAGCATCATCGTTCACTCAATTCTTTCCAGGCGATTAACCGTGCAAAACAGCGTGTGAATCCGCTCACCATTGAAGAGCTTTACGATATTACCGAGATTTGGGTAGATGCGGCGCTTCGCCTGGACGAGCGCAATCTGAAAGTGATGGAGCGTTTAGTACGTGCACAGAACTCGAAAGTCGGCACAGACGTTACGCATATCGGCGAGAAACAATCTGCCTAAACTTTAAGCTCTTTGGCCGGTACCATCGTTGGTTTTGGACTTTCCTGTGCGGGACGCCGGAGATAATCCTCTACCGCAAGGGTGAGTTTAGAAAAGTCGCTATTCAAATTATCAAGCATTTCTAATGCTTGTTTCGAAGGTATTGATGCATTCAGCCTGCCAATCATTTCGGTGGTTGTCGCAAGCTGGGTAGCGCCCACACTCAGGCTGTTTCCTTTTAAGGCGTGGCAGTAATCGTGCAGTTCGCCGAAGTGTTTCTGTTTGGCAGCGGCTTCGATCTTATAGATCAGCTTCAGGGAATCAGCCAGGAAATTTCTCAGCAAGCGGTGCATGAACAATTCATCGCCAGCGCCGATTTTCTCAAGTTCTTTTAGGGTGTGCAGATCTAATTCCGTATTGTCTGCCTCAAGATCGGACTCTATGTTGACCGGGTTATTCAGCGCATTGTTCATCCACTGCGCGGCAGTGTTCGGAGCAAGGTTGAGGATGCGCTCGATCGTATTGAACAATGTTGCAGCATCGATAGGCTTGGTCAGGAAAGCGTCAAAACCGGCATCGCTGGCTGCTTCTCTGGCCGTTAATGTAGCGTCTGCGGTAAATAAAATAAAGCGCGTGGCTTTGTCGTCCGGCTGGGTAAATCTGTAGATTTTCAGCGCATCCGTACCACTCATTCCCGCCATATTGAGGTCGGTAATGACAAGATCGAATTTTCGCTGCTCAAGCGCATTTAGCATTTCATCGCCATTGTTAACAATCTCGACGTGATGACCAGGCAGCGAGAGCAGGCGGGTGATGATTTTCTGGTTGGTGCTTTCATCTTCACATACCAATATATCCAGCGCTTTGGTATTTTTGCCGGCTTTAGAGATGGGCGCTATTACAGCAATGGCAGGCGTTTCTATTGCAGGTTCAACAGGGCTGACTTCTTCGGCCATGACTCTTTCCAAGCTCAGGTCGAACCAGAAGCGGCTTCCTACACCCTCGGTACTTTGAAAGTTAAGCGCCCCGCCCATTTCTTCGACCATGTGCTTGGCAATCGTCAGCCCTAAGCCGCTGCCGCCAAATTTTCGAGTGGTTGATGAATCGGCCTGGGTAAAGCTTTCAAAAACTTTATGTTGCTTGTCAGCAGGGATGCCGATGCCGGTATCCGCCACTTCAAAACGTACGCTTGATTTCTCTGCATCTTCCTGTAGTACGGTGGCCGATATTGTGACGCTGCCTTCCTGGGTAAACTTGATGGCATTACCCAGCAAATTGGCCAACACTTGGCGCAATACGAAAGCATCGCCTTTCAGGGTGCCCAGTGCATTTGAAACGCTGGCACCCAACTGAATGCCTTTGCTATTGGCTTGGGAACGGAAAATTTCCAACGAATCATGTACGGCTTCTTCAGGTGAGAAAGGGACATTCTCAACAGTGAATTTACGCTCTTCGATCTTGGTAAAATCCAGCACGTTGTTGAGCAATGAAAGCAGTAGTTTGGATGAACTCTCCAGGGATTTAAGCAGATCCTTCTGGTCTGCATTGAGCGGTGTGGTTTTAAATAAAGTGCTGATGCCGATAATGCCATTGAGCGGGGTGCGGATTTCGTGGCTCATATTGGCAACGAATTGTGTTTTGGCCAGGCTGGCTTCCGCAGCTTTCTGGCGCTCTATTTCAGCCTTATGTGTGGCTTCATGCATTCTTTCAATCAGCTTGGCCACATAAAGCGGTAAAGCAATCAGGATAATCAAAAAACCGTAAACGATAGACTTGTGGTCCATCCAAAATGGGTTAACCTGGGTGGCAACTAGAAAGCCTAGAATACTGATAATTTGCGAATGGTATAGATACCTTTTGCCGAAACGAAAGCCATTGCCAAAAGTGACCCACAAATAGACGCCAATCAATACAACACCGACGTCACCAGCCAGAGATAAAAATGTCGAGGTGCCGATAACGTCAAGCCAGTTGCCTAGCAGCCGTCTAATCGGCGATTTTTGTTTGGCCATGCTTACTGAAGTCAGCAGCATGATCGTAAAAACATCAAAAACCATAAGGCAATAGAAACCGATCATCTCTCCATGAGGAATGACTTTGTCGGTAGCAAAATTGCTGAGCAAATATAAAGTGAATATCGTGCCGATCACCAGTCTGGTTGTGGCTTGTTCTAGCTCCAGCGGGTCGCAGTGACTGGCTGCATCTTGGTACCATTTTTTAAATAAGTTCAACATATGTTTCGCCTAATTAATGAGCCCTAAGCCGTAGTACTTTTTGCTTTGTTCCAGCAGGGTTTTAGCAATTTTTGCTAGCTCCTGTGTTTGTACAGGCTTGGTCAGGCAGGCCGAGGCGCCTGCAGAAATCAGCTCTTGGTGTGTGGCTTGGTCTTTTAACACAGTCACAACAACAATGGCATGGGTCTGTACATTGTCTGTATTTTTAAGCGACTGCACAAATTGCATGCCGTCCATGTGGTGCATGCGAAAATCCGTAATGATCAAATCCACCTGTTTGTTCTGCAGCCAGGCGAGCGCTTCAACCGGGTCGGTCATGGTGACAATCTTAAGATCCATTTTGAGGGATTTTAAAATCGCCGTGTGAATATCCAATACAGTTGGCTGATCATCGATCAGCAAGACAGTTTGTCTAAACTTTGGTGCGCTTCGTATGTTGCTAACTTTTGTCATGGTGTTTGCTTGGCGCTAGTGGATAGCCATTGCGTGTTCTCTGCAGATTTTGTCCAGCACATTCCGCAACGAAAGCATGGCCGTAACCAGCGCAGGGTCAAAATGCTTGCCACTCTCTTCGCTGATATATTCAAGCGCCTTATCGATGCTCCAGGCAGCTTTGTAGGGGCGGATGCTGGTAAGCGCATCAAATACATCTGCAATCGCCACAATGCGGGCAGAGAGCGGGATGTCATGGCCTTTAAGGGCGTAAGGGTAGCCGCTTCCATCAAAGCGCTCATGATGGGCTAACGCGATTTCGCTGCCTTTCTGTAAATATTTTGATGGGCTATCCTGCAAAATTTCATATCCTATGATTGGATGCCTGCGCATCTGTTTCTGTTCCTGGTCATTTAGTGCATCCTTTTTAAGCAAAACACTATCCGGAATACCGATTTTGCCGATGTCATGCAAGGGCGCTGCGAGTTCAATCACTTCGGCCTCTTCTTCACTTAAGCCAATGGCGTCAGCGATGGCTCGGCTGTAAAGCGACATGCGCTGCAAATGCATTGCAGTGTCATAATCTTTGTACTCACCCGCGCGCGCCAGTCGCATCAGGGTCTCTTTTTCGCGGGCTCTAATCTCAGCCGTCGCCGATTTCACCATGCCCTCAAACACATTGCTTCTGTTTTGCAGGGCAATATGCTGCTGATGCATGGTCATTAAATTTTTGCTGCGCGCCGTGCATTCATAGATATCGACAGGTTTGCTTAAAAAATCAGTAATGCCGGCATCCAGTGCTGCGTAACGGGTTTCAGCATCTTTTTTAATCGTAATCATAATGACGGGTACAGATTCATAATGCGGTAACGTTTTAAGCAAGCGCGCAAAATCGATACCATTCATTTCCGGCATTACATAATCTACAAACACTAAATTGGCCGTGTGTTCGGTTGCCCATTCCAATGCTTCTTCAGGGTTGGTTTTTTCAATCACCTTGATTTTAGCGTTGATACTTTTTACGACATGCGTAAGTATCGTCCGGCTGGTAGACTGGTCGTCTACAATCAGCACCGAGCAGTTGTCGAATAATTCAGCATCCGTCATGGGTGTTTTCCTCTGGTATAAGCTCATTTACGGCTTATTAGCACTATATAAAGCAATGTTTAAGCCAATTTCAAAAAAAATTGGTGAGATAAAAAATAAAGCACACAAAAGATAAAATTATTTAATAAAATCAACCACTAAGTGACCTTGTTAAATAATATGCTGTGTGACTTATTTTTTAGTTGAACGTTTTGTTGTTAAAGTTGAAATTTGATTGTTGCAAATTTTCGTCAACTAAGTGGATAATTTTGACACATTTACAGCGTGTTGTAAGGAAAAGTTTAGTAATTTGATCTGATAAAAATATCACCATCCGGCTTCAGGTCGAATGCGATGCAAATGCGTATCTCGTCGGAGCTGAACGGGATGGTGCGGTGAAAGAGGGAAGACGGAAATAGCACAATATCTCCCACCTTAGGCGTTGCAATGCCGACAGGAAAGTTGTCGTGTTTTTTCGGATAATTGTCTCCGTGCGTGCCATACTCAAAACATCCTTCGGTAGGGTCTTTTTTATCCGTGGGGAGTGCAAGGTAAACCGCACCGCTGATCCAGCCGACTTCATGGATGTGTCTGTCCACATAGCCGCCGCGCCGGATCCTGACATACCACGAGCTGGTGAATTCGAGCTCTTTAGGAAAGGATCTGATCAGCTCGCAATCTGCATCTGCGAAACGGTTTTTGTAATTCACAAATTCCTGCTTTACCAGTTCGCCCAGTCTGCGGAATGAGGGCTCTGGCCGTTTGAACAGATTGCCGGCAGATTGCTTGCCATTGTAAAGCATGCCTTGCACGCGCTCTGCGATGTCGGTGTGTTCAATATCATGCAGCAACTGCCTGAGTAGCGGGCTATCGGGCTCGGCTAGTTCTGAAATGCTGTTTTGGTAAACAAAATCAAAGCCATTCTTGCAAAAATTGTATGGGTCATCCACGCCAAAGTTAATGGCATAATGCGTGGCCAGCGTAGCCATAAACGGCGCGGTATGGCGCGTGGTGCGGACGATTTCATCAAGATTGGTTTTGAAGTCATCAAAGCGCTCGGCTTTATAAAGGCAATACATGCTGCGCGCCTGCCAGTCATCCAGTTGCGAGCGCTCAAAATAAGCCACCGCCTCATCAAAGCGCTGGGCGAGGTATAAAAATTCACCCATGTTGTAATTGGCGCCAGGGTGGTTGGGGTTGAGCGTTAATGCCACCTGGTAGTTTCTGACGGCGTCATCCATATCGCCCCGGTCGCGCAGTGTTTCACCCAGGTTGTTGTAGGCATCGGTGTAATTGGGAAATAGCCGGATCGCCTGCTGGTAGCTGGCAACGGCGTCATCCAGCAAACCTTCATCCCGCAGCGCCGTGCCCAAATTAAAGTAGCCGCGCGCATCCTGCGGGTTGATTTTTAAACCATGCTGATAACAGGTGATGGCCTCACCCAGTTTGCCTTGTCGTTGCAGCACAGTGCCCAAATTGCCGTAAGCCTCGAAAAAGTTCGGGTTTAGCCGGATCGCCTGCCGATAGGCCGTTTCGGCCTCATCAAACCTGTTTAAATTGCTGAGGGCGATACCTAAATTAAACAGCAGGTCAGGCGTATTAGGTTGCAGTTTGAGCGCATTGCGATAGCTTGTAACTGCTTCGGCGTATTTCTGCTGGCCATCTAATGCCAAGCTCAGTACATGGTGCAGAATAAAGGTGTCAGGATGCTTGCTGATCAGGTTCTTCGCCAGATGTTCAGCCTGCGCAAGCTGGCCATTATTAAGCGCATTGATTAGGGTTTGTACCTCAGCCTGGCTGGGTTGGGATAACGGGTTTGCCATATTAATTATTGCCCTTGAATTAATATTAACTGTAACTGTTTTGCAATCTGCTTGCCATATGTTTTAAAAGCCGCATTGCCACTTTAGGCTCATCGGCCAGCAGGGTGTCGATATTCTCTGCATAAATCACGATGATGCGTGCTTCGTCCGAGGCTACCACCGCATCGGCAGTGGTGGGTTTTTGAGTCAATATCGCCATTTCGCCAAAATAATCGTTGCTGTTCAATTCGCGGAGGATTTTATCACCGCTGGTCAGGTGCACCGTGCCGTCTACCAGATAATACAGATTGCGTTCGGTATTTCCGCGCTCAAATATATACTCGCCACGCCGCAGCACAATCCCATAGCGGCTCATGAGCGCTTCGATATAGTTGGCTTTGTTGGGCGCGTCATCAAACAAGCCTTTAAGCAGAAGCACATCTTTTTTACGCAAGGTGCTGATCAGTTCAGTGCCCAGCAAAAATACCGCAAAGTTGAGATACAGCCAGGTAATCGAGACAAACATGGTTTTCATGCCGCCAAACATGGCGCCATAATTTGGATTGATCGATAAAAACAGGCCAAAGGCGGGTCGCATGATGAGCCACAGCAGGGCCGTCAGGAAAGCGCCTAACAGCAAGTGTACAAAGGCGATGCGCAGCGGAAAAAAGACTTTGTAAAATATAGCAATTAATAAGGTGGTCAGCAGCAGGGTACCAAGCGTGCCGATGAGATTGAGTTGCGAGGCCGCTAAATGCGCCGCCAGAAAGCGGATGCTGCTTTCAATCACAAAGCCGGCTGAAGTAAACAGAAAAAACAGGAGCAGAATGCCCAGCACTGAAATCACATCTTCGAGTTTGCGTTTGAAAAAGGATGGCACTTCCACCTTGGAGGCAATGGTATAAAAGGCCGAGCGCATGGCGCTTGCAAGCGGGGTGATTGTCCACAGCAATACAAGCAAGCCCAGCACGCCCCAGGCGGCTTTGGTTTGTGTAGCACTGTAGACCTCTACCATTATCTTGCTGCTGAACTCAGGCACCAGGTTTCCCATGAGAATGGCCAGTTTGACGATAGTGTAATCAGATGAAAACACCAGGTGGCTCAATAGAAAGAAAATCAGTAGCACCAGAGGGATCAGCGCGAATAGCGCATAAAAAGATAAAGACGCGGAGATGCCGAATATATTGTGGCGCACAAAGGCAGCCAGCGTTTCGCGCAGCACAAACAAAGGTGTGGCGTACTCTTGTCTGGCATAGGCGTTCATGGGCTTGTCAAGCGCGGGGTGACGTGCCAGATTTTTGATTTTTGCAAGCTTTTCAGGGTTGATTAATGCCACACGATTTCTCTGGTTAAATGTTCCTTATATATTCTTGACATATTATAGTGCTTTAAATTTTTCGGTTGCAGCAACCAGTGCGCGACTGATGCCCGATTCAGTGGCGGAATGTCCTGCATCCGCCACCATCGTAAATTCAGCGTGCGGCATGGCGCGCTTCAGTTCCCAGGCCGTTTGCGGCGGGCACACCATGTCGTAACGTCCCTGAATGATCGTGGTGGGAATATGGCCGAGCTTCTGATTTGTTTCTTTTAGCAAGTCACGGTGCCCCACAAAGCAGTGGTTCTGAATATAGTGTATCTGCACTCTGGCGCGCGCCAATTCAATTTCAGCATTGACTTGACTGTCATTACTAAGTTCTCGGGGGAGCAAACACATGATACTGCTTTCAAACGTGTTCCAGCGAATGGCGGCGGGAACGCTCAAGGCGGTGTCATCAGAAAATACCAGCGCTTCATAAGCATCAATGGGATTATGCCTTTTATCTGCTGGCAGAAACTCGCATAGCTTTTCCCATGGCTCTGGAAAAAACAATTGAACTTCACCTAAAAACCAGTGCAGCTCGGTGGGGCGGCTTAGAAAAATGCCCCGCAGTACCAGGCTTTTTACTGCTGAAGTAAATTGCAGCGCGTATGCCAATGCCAGTGTGCTGCCCCAGGATCCGCCAAATACGTGCCATTTGGCGATGCTCAAATGCGCGCGCAAAGCGTCAATGTCGCTTGCCAGGTCATCGATTGTGTTTTCGCGCACTTCGCCTAGCGGCGTGCTGCGCCCACAGCCGCGTTGATCCAGCAGGATAATCCGGTAATGTTCCGGGTCGAAAAAGCGGCGTTGCGACGGGTTGCAGCCGCTGCCTGGGCCACCATGTAAAAAGATGACTGGCGCGCCTTCCGGGTTGCCGCATTCTTCAAAATAAATCTGATGCAAATCGCTTACCTTTAACCAACTCCTGCTAAAGGGTTCGATTTCAGGATACAAATTGTAATTGGCTTGATCCATCTCTCTATTTGATCTTTCTATTTGATTTTATTGGATATTTTACACCGTAAAAAAAGCGTCATCAAATCACCAAATTTTTTTTTAATTATTTGTAAATAAATTGTAACCAAAGTGTTGCAATTAAGATTCACTTGATTTATATTGCAGTTCGCACATAAAAATGTGACGAAAAGTACGCTTAAATTTGTGGCAATTGATTCAGTGAAAGCTGTTTTAAGTTGGGTGCAAAATTCAAGTTTACTTTTAATTAACCCTTAGTAATATAACTTTGGAGATCAATATGCAAATTAACAAAATCAAGCTGGCTTTAGGTTTAGTTGCAGGTTTATCAGTGGCAATGCCAATGGTAGCATCAGCAGCTGCAGACCAAGAAGCAGCAATGAAAGACGCAAACAACTGGGCACATCCACGTGGTCAGCATAACAACCAAGGCTACAGCACACTGGCGCAAATCAACAAAGGTAACGTTAAAAACCTGAAAGCTGCCTGGACATTCGCTACCGGTGTAAACCGCGGTCATGAGGGTTCACCATTGGTTGTTGGCAACATGATGTATGTACATACAGCATTCCCAAACAACGTATACGCGCTTGACTTAAACGACAATCAAAAAATCGTATGGTCATATTTCCCTAAACAAGACCCATCAGTACAAGCTGTATTGTGCTGCGACAACGTAAACCGTGGTCTTGGTTTCGGCGATGGCAAAATCTACTTGCAACAAAACGACGGTAACTTGGTTGCTTTGGACGCAAAAACCGGTGCTAAAGTTTGGTCAGTGCAAAACACAGATCCAAAAGTTGGCGCTACTAACACCAACGCTCCACACGTGATCAAAGACAAAATCATCACTGGTTGTTCAGGTGCTGAGTTCGGCGTACGTTGCTTCTTGGCAGCTTACAACGCTAAAGACGGTTCATTGGCATGGAAAGCCTACTCAACAGGCCCAGATGCTGAAGTGTTGATTGGTGATGGCTTCAATAAAGATACACCAGAATACAGTGCATTGTCAGTGTACAAAGACATCAACGGTGGTAACAAACAAGGTGGTTCTTTTGAAGCACTTAAAGCCGGCGAAATCAAAATCGGTGAAAAAGAACTGGGTACACGTACATGGTTGAAACCACAAGCAGTTAAAGATGGCTGGCAACATGGTGGTGGCTCTACATGGGGCTGGTGGCCGTATGATGCAAAAACCAACCTATTGTACTACGGTACAGGTAACCCATCTGTTTGGAACCCAGATGTACGTCCAGGCGACAACAAATGGTCTATGACTATTTTTGCACGTGATTTAGATTCAGGCATGGCAAAATGGGGCTACCAAATGACTCCGCACGATGAGTGGGATTATGACGGTATCAACGAAGTAATCTTGTTCGACAAAGGTGGCAAAACATACGCATGGCATCATGACCGTAACGGTTTTGCGTACACATTCCAAGCTGGTAACGGTAAATTAGTTGCTGCTGAGAAAGTACACCCATTCGTTAACTGGGCAACTGGCGTTGACATGAAAACTGGCGTTCCACAAAAACTGGCGACAGCTTCAACTCACCAAGACTACAATGCTAAAGGCGTTTGCCCAGCTGCATTGGGTACTAAAGACCAACAACCAGCTGCTTACTCACCAAAAACTGGTTTAATGTATACACCACTCAACCACGTATGTATGACATACGAGCCAGTTGAGTCTAAATACACTGCTGGTCAACCATGGGTTGGTGCTACATTGACGATGTTTGCTGGTCCTGACGGCGTAATGGGTGGCTTCGGCGCTTACGATCCTATGACCAACAAAAAAGTATGGTACAACAAAGAGAAATTCTCTGCTTGGGGTGGTGCTTTAACAACTGCTTCAAACTTGGTGTTCTACGGTACTTTGGATCGTTGGTTTAAAGCATTGGATGCACAATCAGGTAAAGAACTCTGGAAATTCCAAGTGGGTTCTGGCGTGATTGGTAATGCATTCACATACGGTCACAAAGGTAAACAACACGTTGGCGTGCTATCAGGTATCGGTGGCTGGGCTGGCGTTGCGATGAACCTTGGTATGACTAACCCAACAGACGCACTTGGTGCTGCTGGTGGTTATGCAGAACTAACTAAATACAACGCTGCTCCTGGCGGCGGTGCATTGACAGTATTCAGCCTGTAATTAGACCTGTAGTTTATTTATATAGTCTAATTAGTAGCTAATACAAGTTAGTACCAAATAAGCACCCCACTTCGGTGGGGTGTTTTTTTATACAGGGCTATCAGTCGTCATTGAGAAAAGATATATACCGGCGAGTATGCCTAAAAATGAAAATTTAGCTACAATGTCTGTGGTTGAATTTAATGGGTAAGAACTTTTATTTTTAGCTGTACTCTCATGCATTGGGGCGGCATCATGGATCGCCATTTTTTATAAGGAATAATAATGTTGAAATATATTAGGCAACCAGGCTTAGTTAAGGGGTTGTTTGCAAGTTTATTCACGGTTTTGGCCATCACAGCAAATGTCAGTTACGCTGAAGATGATATAGCAAATGTAGATTTGAACTCTGGGCGCGGTGGTGAACCGCAGCGTGTGGATGATGGCACCGAGTTTAAGGTGTGTGCTGACCAGGACAATATGCCTTATTCAAACGCTAAAGGTGAGGGTTTTGAGAATAAAATTGCAGAGGTGCTGGCCCAGGATTTGGGTTTAAAGCTGACCTACCAGTTCTGGTACGACCGTATGGGGTTCTTGCGCAATACTTTAAACGCGAAGCGCTGCGATGTGGTGATGGGCACAACACCTGATAATGACGCACTACGTACTTCAAAACCCTATTACCGCTCTGGCCATGTGTTTGTATGGCGTAAAGACAGCAACTACAACATTACTGATTGGGATTCACCCGATTTACGTAAAGGGGTCATTGGCATTGTGGGTCAAAGTCCGGCAACGATTCCGATGAATGAAAAGGGTTTGATTACAAATGCACGGCCTTACCGCATGCAGCGTGACTTACATTTGCCGCCAAGTTATTTGATTGATGATCTGGCTAAAAAGGAAATTGACATTGCCGTGGCCTGGGGTCCGATCGGTGGCTATTTTGCAAAAAACAGCCAAGTACCTATGGAAGTCAGAATGATCCCGGAATACACAAGTTCAGATGTAGTTAGCCAGGCAAAAGGCAAGGAATTCTGGAATATATCAGTTGGTGTGCGCAAAAAGGATAAAGAGCGCATGGCCAAGATTGATGCCGCGCTGGAGCGCAACAAAGACAAGATCGAGAAGATCCTGAATGATTATGGAATCCCGCATGTGCCGGTGGTAGAGGGTGATACCGTGCTGTTAAATAAGAAAGAAAATTCTGATAAACCACGTGGTGCAATCGTGCCTAAAACCGAGTAGAATTATAATTTTATTTTGTGACGAATTGATGTCAACCAAGTAAAAAGAGGCTCGTTAAATACGCATACGTTAAACAATGCAAGATGCTTGTAAGACGTTGCTCATATTGTATAAAAGATTAGGAGATATCATGTTTGGCAATAAAGCATTTAGGTCAACTTTATTTGTTTCTATGTTGACATTGGCAGGTCTTGCATTTTCATTTCAAGCAAATGCGGCGTGTGATTTGGTTTCTACAAAAGACGGTAAACCACTGGGCATTAAAGTAGTGGATACAGATACACCAGAAGCTAAACAATTTTTAGAAACTTGCGTAAACCCGTACACAAAGATTTATGCTGCGGATGCTGAAGCTGCTAAAAAAGGTAAGAGAGAATATAACTATAATAACTGTACCGGTTGCCATGGTGGTAAGCTTGAAGGTGTGATGGCTCCATCATTACGTAAAGACGGTGGTACAGGTGCTTTTGATACCAAGTGGGTTTATGCTAAAAACGCGACTGACAAAGGCATGTTTGAAACGATTGCTGGCGGTACGCCAGGTACTTCAGGCGGTACGATGTTTATCTGGCACAACCAGTTGCCAGGTCATACCGGCGACGGCTTATCGACTGACCAGATATTAAAAGCAATCGCTTATATCCGTACCCAGTACAAAGGCGATGGTGAAAAAACCTGGTTAAAATAATATTGGCCATAAGCTGATGTGATTTAACTAATATGTAACAAATTAAAACGGCTACTGTATAATTTCAGTAGCCGTTTTTATTTTATAAATATACTTCTTGGGGATGAGAAATGAAGCAATTGAGATTAAGCATGGTGTTGGCTTTGATGTTATCGGCATTGGTGGCATGCGATAAAAAAGACGCAGGCACGGGCGCGGCAGATTCCTCCGCGCCGGCAGCAACAGCCTCTGCAGGTAAATGTGAGTTGGTTTCGACAGTAGACAATAAACCTTTACCAATTAAAGTGGTGGATACAGATACCCCAGAAGCTAAACAATTCTTGGAGACTTGCGTAAACCCATACACAAAGATCTATGCGGCAGATGCAGAGGCGGCTAAAAAAGGTAAGCGAGAGTATAACTTTAACAACTGCACTGGCTGCCACGGCGGTAAATTAGAAGGCATTATGGCGCCATCACTCAGCAAAAACACGCAAGGCGGTCAAGGTGCGTTCGACCAGAAATGGGTTTATGCTAAAAACGCGACTGACAAAGGCATGTTTGAAACCATCGCCGGTGGCACCCCAGGAGTTTCAGGCGGTACGATGTTTGTCTGGCACAACCAGTTGCCAGGTCATACTGGCGACGGCTTGTCGACGGATCAGATACTTAAGGTGATTGCATATATTCGCACTCAGTACTTAGGTGATGGCGAAAAAACCTGGTTAAAATAATTGGTTAATTCGTGCTAATCAACCAAGTTGTTTGATGCCCTTGGTGCTGTAATAGCAAACTAACTTAGACGGCTGCTGTATAATTACAGCAGCCGTTTTGTTATATTTTTCTGTTTCATTAATAGTCTATTTAATTTAAGGTTTGCTCTTGGAAAATACCGAAAATAAATCATTGCATCATATTGTGATAGTAGGCGGCGGGGCTGGCGGTCTAGAGCTGGCAACCAGGCTGGGTGATAGTCTGGGAAAAAGTAAGAAAGCCGCAATTACATTGATTGACAGCACGCGAACGCATGTCTGGAAGCCCTTGCTGCATGAAATCGCGGCCGGCAGCATGAATCCGGATAAGCATGAACTGGAGTATCTTGCGCAGGCGCACTGGCATCACTTCCGATTCAGGTTAGGCCGCATGGATGGACTGAATCGCGCAGAAAAAGAAGTGTATGTCGCGCCATATCATGATGAAGACGGTATCGAAGTGATTCCGCGCCGCTCTTTTAAGTATGATACTTTGGTGATCGCCATAGGCAGTACGACCAATGATTTCGGTATTAAAGGTGCTCGAGAGCATTCCATTGCGCTGGACACGCAAGGCCAGGCGGAAAAGTTTCATCGGCGCTTGCATAATGCCTTGCTGCGGGCACATACGCAGGCCGCGCCAGTGCAGCCAGGGCAGCTGGAAGTAGTCATCGTGGGTGCAGGCGCAACGGGAGTTGAGCTGGCCGCAGAGCTGCATAATACGACACGAGAATTGACCGCCTACGGTTTAGACAAGATCGATGCAGACCGCGATATCAAGATTTCTATTATTGAGGCCAGTGACCGTCTGTTACCGGCGCTGCCGCCTAAGTTATCGATGGCGGTTGATCTGGAGCTTAGGAAGTTGCGTGTACATATTTTCACCGGCGAGCGCGTCACTGAAGTCAGCAATAAGGGCATTCATACACATAGTGGCCGGTTTATTCCTTCCGAACTGGTTGTTTGGGCAGCAGGCATCAAGGCGCCGGATTTCCTGAAGGACCTTGCCGGCCTGGAAACCAATCGCATTAATCAATTGGTGGTTAGACAGACGCTTCAAACCACCATGGATGACAATATTTTTGCTTTTGGTGATTGTGCGGCATGTCCGTGGCTAGGGCATGATGGCAATGTGCCGCCGCGTGCGCAAGCTGCACATCAGCAGGCTTCAATGCTGGTCAAGACGATAAAAAAACGCGTGGCAAATAAACATAATCTGCCTGACTACCATTATCGCGATTATGGTTCGCTGGTCAATTTGGGCAGATATTCCACTGTGGGCAGCCTGATGGGGGCGATTGCCGGTGGCAGTATGTATATTGAAGGCTTGTTTGCACGATTGATGTACCAATCGCTTTACAAGATGCATTTAATGGCGCTGCATGGATTCTTTACAGTGTTCCTGCAAACATTAGCCAGGATGATTACGCGCCGCACAGAAGCGCACGTAAAACTGCATTAAGAGGCGCGTGATAGCATATGAATCCCCTGTCAATCCGGCAGGGGATTTACTATCTTTATCAACCGATAGCGACGATAGATGATCGTCATGCACCCGCTGACAAACAGCCCGAATATGATGACGATAAGATGGATGGAAATCTCGGCCTTGACCATCAGCAGATAGGCGCCCAGCAGCAGCAGAATCCCGATATGTTCGTTGAAGTTCTGCACTGCAATCGAGTGTCCGGCGCCGATCAGCTCGTGCCCTCGGTGCTGTAGCAAGGCATTCAGAGGTACAACGAAGAAACCAGCCAGGGCGCCGATGATGAACAGGAGCCCGGCGGCCAATCTCCAGTCCTGTACGAAAGCCATCGCGACCACCAATACCCCCATGATAATACCAGCCGGCAGTACCCTGGTGGACTCTTCCAGCCTGATATAACGTGCTGCGAAAACAGAACCTACTGCAATGCCTACCGCCAGCAGTGCCATGAGCTGCGTGGCTTGCTCCAGCCCAAAGTTGAGCGCACTGGCGGCCCAGGTGATCACAACCAGGCGCAAGGTTGCACCTGCCCCCCAAAACAGCGTGGTCACGGCCAGTGAAACCTGCCCTTGGGTATCCCGCCACAATGCTTTGAATGAATGCCAGAAATCCTGCAGCATGAATAGCGGGTTCTTCTTTGGCAGCTTATGGTCGATAGGCAGTCTGGGGATGTAAATGTTGACCCCGGCTGCCGCCATATAGAGTGCGGTGATGATGATCATGGCGAAATGGGGATCAGAACTTGCCATGTATCCACCGAGAATGGCGCCAAATATGATGGCCATCACAGTGGTTGCTTCCATCCAGCCGTTAGCTTTGACCAGCATATTGGGAAGCAGGTACTCGGTAAGAATGCCGTATTTGGCAGGTGAATAAGCAGCGGCACCTATGCCGACAATGCCGTAAGCATACAGCGGTTGCATGCCCAGTAGCATTGCCAGGCTGCCGATGAATTTGATGGCATTCGAGATGAACATGACGCGTCCCTTGGGCAATGCATCGGCGAATGAGCCGACAAAAGGTGCCAGCACGATATAGGAGATGACAAAGAACTGCTGCAACAGCGGAGTATGCCAGTCAGGCGCGCTCATTTCCTGCAGCAACGCGATGGCAGCAAACAGTAGCGCGTTATCTGCAAGTGCAGACAGAAACTGCGCTGTCAGTATGGTATAAAATCCGAAATTCATGCTGCTTGTGTCACCAGCTGTTATTGGTGATTATCTCATCTCCAAGGTCGTATGTTTTTTTTCGCCCGCTTTTCAGGCAAGTTGTATTTTATTGATTAAATACTGTTACAAGGCTTCTGCCGCAAAATCTGCCAATCTCGAACGTTCGCCGCGCACCAACGTTACATGGCCATTATGCGCCCAACCCTTAAAGCGGTCGACCACATAGGTCAAACCGGAGCTTCCTTCAGTGAGGTAAGGGGTATCAATCTGTGAAATATTGCCTAAGCATACCACCTTGGTGCCGGGGCCTGCGCGGGTAATCAATGTTTTCATTTGTTTTGGCGTCAGGTTTTGCGCTTCATCGATAATCAAGAACTTATGCAGAAACGTGCGGCCGCGCATAAAGTTAAGCGATTTCACCTTGATGCGCGTGCGAATCAAATCCTGTGTCGCAGCACGACCCCATTCGCCTGCGTCCTCATCCGTTTTATTGAGCACATCCAGATTGTCTTCCAGCGCGCCCATCCAGGGCGCCATTTTTTCTTCTTCGGTGCCCGGCAAAAAGCCAATATCTTCACCCACGGGTACGGTCACGCGCGTCATGATGATTTCGGAGTATATTTTTTTATCTAAAGTCTGGGTTAATGCTGCGGCGAGCGTAAGCAGCGTTTTGCCGGTACCGGCCTGGCCTAGCAGGGTAACAAAATCGATGTCTGGATCCATCAATAAGTTCAGTGCATAGTTCTGCTCGCGATTACGAGCCGTAATGCCCCATACGTTGTGTTTGGGATTAGCATGGTCATGCACCACTTCGAGCACTGCCGTGTTATTTTCGAGCTTGCGTACGATGGCGTGAAACGGCTTGTCAAATTCATAAAACACGAACTCATTGATTAAAAATGTTTTAATGAGCGGGCCGGAAATGCGGTAAAACATGCGACCGGCTTCCTGCCAGGATTCCATCGCTTTACTGTGTTTGTCCCAGAAGTCCTGTGGCAATTCTTTCATGCCGTTGTAGAGTAAGTCGCTATCCTCAAGCACTTTGTCATTAAAGTAATCTTCAGCCGGCACACCCATGGCGCGTGCCTTGATGCGGATGTTGATGTCTTTACTGACTAGAATGACCTGGCGACTGGGATATTGCTTTTGAAGTGCCAGCACTACACTGATAATTTGGTTGTCGGCCTTGCTGCCCGCCAACCCCGGCAGTTCGATATGGATTTGGGATGTTTGTAAAAACAGGCGACCCTGCAAATGCTTGTTGCCATTAATTGCGAGCGGGCAGCCAAGCTCCAGATTGGTGAGGTCAGTGCCTACAATTTCTTCCAAATACCGGCTGGCCTGACGTGCGTTGCGGGCAACCTCAGTCACACCTTTTTTGTTGTTATCCAGTTCTTCCAGCGTCACCATGGGCAAATAAATGTCATGCTCTTCAAAGCGGAACAAGCTCGAAGGGTCATGCATCAGTACATTGGTATCAAGGACAAAGAGCTTGGTATGGGTTGCGGTTTTTTTTGCCATAATTTTAGTTAATCGTTATTTGATTATAAGGTTTTAATAAAGTTAAGCACTTCCTGCGCGTGGCCGTCGACCTTCACGCCACGCCATTCATGTATCAACTGGCCATTTTTATCAATAATAAAGGTGCTGCGTTCTATGCCACGCACTTGTTTGCCATACATGTTTTTCATTTTTATCACGCCAAAAATGTCACAGGCAAGCTCTTCGGTATCGGCCAGTAATTCAAATGGAAAACCAAATTTGGCTTTAAAGTTTTCGTGAGATTTCAGGCTGTCGCGTGAAATACCAAAAATCTCGGCATTCAAGGCCTTAAAATCTGGGTAACTGTCGCGAAACTGCATGCCCTGCGTGGTACAGCCGGGTGTATTGTCCTTCGGGTAAAAATAGATTACGAGAGTTTTGCCCCGGTGGTTTGAAAGCTTAAAAGTGATGCCGCTGGTAGCGGATAGTTCAAAATCGGGAACGGTTTGATTAAGCATAGTCGTTGTCATATGGATAGTTCTCATTGTTGTAAAAAATTGGCATTTAGGCAAGCTTAAATTTATGCAGACCTAAATATTATTTGCAAAATGTGACAGGCGCTCAGCGCTTTGGTTGAGTTTGATGGAAAGGTGTTATTGCGGCAGGGTCAGCGTGATGCGTGTGCCCTGTGGTGATGCAGGTTCAAACACGATATTGCCACTTAGCACTTCGCACACTTTAAATGCGAACGGGATACCGAGCCCCGTACCAAAGCGCTTGGTGCTGGGCCCCGGGCTGATTGCGTGCGGGTCTGGTGTGAATGGCATGCCAGTACCTTCGTCGCAAATGGTGCTGGTAAACACATTGTTGCTGAGCAGCGCATCAATAGTTATATTGCTGCCTTTTGGAGAAGCATCAATTGCATTTAAGATTAAGTTGTAAAAAACCTGCTCCAGCAAGTGCTCATCAGTAACTATCGCTGTATCGAGATGATCAATGCGCTTAACTATATTGATTTGCTTATCCCGAATTTTTTGCGTTAAAGGCAGTAGTGCGCCATCCAGAATGCTATCAAAGCGCACAGGTTTCAACTGAGGCTTGATCGGGTGCAGATAGGCCAGCAGCGCTCCAGTCCAGCGCTCCAGCCTGTCTACCGTATTAATGATGCCAAGCAGTGATTCGCGTGTGTCTTTATCATGTTCAGGGTCATCCAGCAGCTGCGCTGTCGCACGGATGCTCGCCAGCGGGTTGCGGATATTATGCGCCAGCATCGGCACTAATAGGCCCATCGCAGCCTGTTTTTCGGTGCGCACAAGCGCGTCTCTATTGGTCTGTAGCTCATCTGCCATCTTGTTGATTTTCTGCGACAGGGTGGCCAATTCCGCGGCGCCGGTTTCGGGGACTTTGTGCTGCAAATTTCCTGCGCTGATTTCACTGGCAGCCCGCATCATGGCGTGAATCGGGTGCACAATTTCACGTTTTAAAAACAGCCTGGATAAAATCAGCAGCAGGCCTGCCAGTAAAATTGGAATAATCAATACTACAATAGATATATGTTTGGCATCCTCCAGGCGCGCCCTGAGCTCGTTTTGCTTCAGTGTGAGTAAATCTTCTGCATGCTTGGAAACGGCTTCATAGCGGCTGAAAATGCCAGTTTCCATATCCTGGTAAAGTAATTTGCGCGAGGTTTCATTCGGGCTAGCCTGATAGCGGTAAAATAAGGCAGGCGCTTCGTTTACAAAGCTTTTATAGTTGTTTTGCAAATTGCTGATCGCCAGTTTTTCTTCCGCGCCGATCGCCAGTTGATCCAGTTTCTCAAAGTGTCTTAATATCGATTGCGTGTAGGTGATGTATTCATTTTTGGCATCCGCTTCCTCCAAAAAGAACGTATCAAACAGTTCTTTCATCTGGCGATACAGATCGCCGCGCGTTTGCTGGATTTCCTGAATAAGATAATGAATACGCTGTGATTCTTTGGCCGATTTATCCCACAGATAAATGCCGTAGCCGCCGCCCGCCACTGCCAGTAAAATGAGGGCAACAAAAATAAGCTCATGCACAAGCAGCAAATCGCGGAGCGATCTTGGTCTGCTTGTTAAGGGCTGGCGCATGTGTGAGTTATTCTAGTTTGAATGACACCGGCACGGTGATATCGAAGCTGCGGCCGCGCAGCGCTTCAGGCGGCGCCGGGAAAGGCGAGGCTTTGCGTACCATCTCAAGCGCCTGCTTATCCAGCGCCTCAAAGCCGCTGGTTTCTTTTATATTGGCAGACAGCACATTACCGCTGCCGTCAATTTTCAGCTCCAGCAGGCAATCGCCTTGCCAGCCGCGCATCTGCGCAATTTTTGGATATTGCTTGTGCTTGGCGATCGCGCGGCCTAAGGTGCCGCCATATTGGCTTAAGGCTGCACTGATATCAGCCTCATCCGGCTCTATTTTTTTAGGTGGTTCTGGCGGAGGCGGTGGAGCGGTAATAACCGGGGGTGCATCTACTTTAGGTGCAGCGGTGATCACGGCAGGCGGCGGGGGAGGCTCAGATGTTGCAGGCTCCGGCTTGATGTCCTGCACTGGAATGGGATCAGGTTTAGGCATTTTTTTTGGCAACGGCTTGATCGGTTCTGGCGCCGGCTTTATAGGTTCCACTGGTTTGGGCGGCTCAGGCACCACTACCGGCTCGGGCGGCTTTGGTTGTTGAATTTGAATGGTGAGCTCTTGAGGAATTTCTTTAATCGCATCAAACTTAAAACTGGGGACGATGGCTAACAACAGCAGGTGCAGCAGAATAGAGCAGATAATTGCCCAGATGAGCGTGCCTTCATTCGCTCTGGCATTGATGCTGGGGTTTTTGATAGAGATGTCCAAAGCGATTAAGTGTAAACAGATTATTTAGGCTAAGCCTTTGATTATACTACAGCTTATGTTTGATTGATAAGGCTAAATTATGGTTGCTATCAACCATAACTCACATATTATGTTAAGTGCGTTTGTTAGACCAGGCCTTCCAGAACTTGTACTTTCACCAGCTCACCAGCTGCATAGTTGCCTGTGGCTTCATCCAGCACAATAAAACAGTTGGCGGCACTCATGCTGCTGAGGATGCCGGAACCTTGATTGCCAGTAGGTTTGACCTTCCAGACTCCGGCATCATCATACAAAACGCCACGTTGAAACTCAGTGCGGCCAGTGGCTTTTTTGATTGGCTCCGTGCATTCGACCATCAGCATGGGCAAAGGTTTGGGCGTTGCACCCTGTAGCATAAGCAATGCCTCGCGTACAAACTGGTAAAACGTCACCATGGTTGCTACCGGGTTGCCGGGCAGGCCAAAATAGTGCGCACTAGCTATCTTTCCGTAGGCTAAAGGACGGCCGGGTTTCATGTTCATTTTCCAGAACAATACCTGACCGTGCTTGGCAAGCAAGGCCTTCATATAGTCGGCCTCGCCCACCGAAACGCCGCCGCTGGTGATGACAACATCATTATTTTGTGCGGCTTGCAGCAGGGCTGCTTCCAGTTGCGCCGGGTCGTCTGGCACGTTGCCTAAATCGCTGATCTGCGCACCCAGTCTGGTGAGCATGCCATATAATGTATAACGATTACTGTCGTAAATCTGGCCTTCCTGCAACGGCTTTCCCACACCAACCAGCTCGTCACCAGTGCTAAAAAACGCGACTTTGAGTTTGCGGTAAACTGGTACTTCAGCGATGCCAAGTGAAGCCGCCAAACCTAAATCCGCAGGTTTCATGATATGGCCTTTTGTCAGAACGGTTTGGCCAATTCTCAAATCCTCGCCTGCTAGACGTACGTTTGCGCCTTGTTTAGTCTCTTCAAGCAACGTGATTCGATCGCTTTTTATCGCGATTCGTTCTTGCATTACCACTGTATCTGCGCCTGCTGGAATTACCGCGCCCGTCATGATTTTTACGCATTCGCCCGCGTTCAAATTGCCCATAAAAGGTTGGCCAGCAAGAGCGGTGCCAATGATTTTAAGGGTTTTTAAATTTGCAGAGAACTTAAATGCAAAGCCATCCATGGCGCTGTTGTTATGGTTGGGCACATTGGATGGCGAGACAATATCTGTTGCCAGTACACGCCCCAAACTCTCGCAGATGGGCAGGGCTTCTGCTTCACGTACCGGGCTTAAAAACTGCTTGATAAATTGCCGCGCCTGCGTGACAGACATCGCATTCGGGTCGTAATCATCCATACATGAAGGGTTGGTGATTAATTCGGAAAGTGTGGTTTTATTTTTCATCATTTTTTAATTTTAATTCCAACGCTGCCAAATCTTCAAACGTATTCAGGTTGGTAAACCCATCAGGATTATCACTAAAATCCACTTCTACGTACAGCTGGCTTTTTTGCCAGGCGCTCACTTTACGTCCGCCGTTTGCCAGATACTCCAACAGGCTGGGTAATACGCTTTTTTTGCACAAACAGAATACTTGATGCGTTTCGCCATTGGCGCTCGCAACGGCAATATCGGCGCGGCTTTCCAGCATGCCTTTTAACAATCTTTCTGCCAGATCCAGTGGCAGCAACGGTGAATCGCACGGCACGGTTAATAGATACTCGTGCTTAGCATGCTGCAAACCCAAACTAAAACCCGCTAGCGGACCTGGAAAATCAGCCGTTTCATCTTGCAGTACTCGGTAGCCAAATGCTTGGTAAGGGGCAATTTCACGATTCGCGTTGATGAGGATTTCATCCACTTGTGGCTTCAAGCGTGCGATCACATGCGCAATCAGTGGCTTGTTTTGTAACAGCACCAAGCCTTTATCCACGCCATTCATACGCGTGGCGCGACCGCCTGAGAGAATGATGGCTGAAACGCTCATTACCCGCCGGTATGTGACATAAACCGCACTACTGCGGGTTCTGCGCGGCGCAGATCGAAATCGTGACCTTTGGGTTTGACGCGCATGCTGTCTAAAATCGCTGCGACTAATGGTGCATCGTTATTGGGGTTTGCGCGCAGTAACGGCATTAAATCCACTTTGTCGTTTTGCCCCAAACACAGATAAAGCTCGCCTTTGCAAGTAATGCGTACGCGGTTGCAGCTTTCGCAAAAATTGTGGCTATGCGGCGAAATAAAACCAATTTTGATGTGGCTGTTGGCTACGCGCCAGTAACGTGCTGGGCCGCCTGTGGTCTCAGTGCTGGACAGTAGTGAATACTTACTTTGCAACAGTTTCAGTGTGTCCGTATTGCTCACAAAGGTGCTGTCGCGGGTATGGCTCACTTCGCCCAGCGGCATTTCTTCAATAAAGCTGATGTCGATTTTTTTGTCGATGGCAAACTGCACCAAATCTATCGCTTCGTCATCGTTGCTGCCGCGCATTAACACCGTGTTCAATTTAATGCCTTCAAACCCCGCGTCAATACTGGCCTGTAGGCCTGCTAAAACCTGATTTAAATCACCCGTGCGGGTGATTTGTTTAAATCGCTCCGGGTTCAGGCTGTCCAGCGAAATATTAATGCGCTTAACACCTGCCCGTCTGAGCGCTTTGGCCTGTCTCCATAGCTGGCTTCCGTTGGTAGTGAGCACTAACTCTTTGAGGTCTTTCAACTGGCCAATTTCTTCAAATAGCCACAGCGCATTCTTGCGTACCAGCGGCTCACCGCCGGTGATGCGTACTTTGCTTACGCCCAGGCTGACAAATATTTTTACCAGCCGCGCGCATTCTTCCAAGCTTAAGACTTCGTCACGCGGCAAAAACGTCATGTCCTCGCCCATGCAGTACACGCAGCGGAAATCGCAGCGATCTGTAATTGAAAGGCGGATGTAATCTACCGGGCGGCCGAACTGGTCCGTAAGTTTAGATTCAATAAGTTGAGGAGCTTTTAGTGCCATATCCATAGGTGGAATTATGCAATAAAAACGCGGTCTTAGTTGGACATTAATGCGCTTTTTCGGCTTCAATTAGTGTGCAATAAGGTATATCATACGCAAGCTTGATGTTGAGCATATAAATTGAAAAAGCAGGTATTTGGAGATTGGTTGTGGCCGCCGAACTAACAGTACAAGAATTAACAAAAATCAAGGCACATATTACTACGCACCAGCATATGCCGGGTGCGTTACTGCCTTTGCTGCATGCGATTCAGGATGACATTGGCTACGTGCCGGAGGAAGCCTACCCGCAAATCTCGAAAGCCTTGGCACTTTCGGTGGCCGAGGTGCATGGTGTGGTCACCTTTTATCATCATTTTCGCCGCCATCCAGCAGGCAAGCATATTTTGCAAGTCTGCCGAGCGGAATCCTGTCAAGCCATGGGCGCGGAAAAGCTGGAAGCGCATATCAAATCTATCTTAGGGATAGATTTTCATCAAACCACAAAAGACGGCGCGATTACGCTGGAGCCGGTGTATTGCCTGGGCAACTGCGCCTGCTCGCCCGCGGTGATGCTGGATGATGAAGTCTATGGCCGTATGGATAATCAAAAAGTGGCTGAGCTGATTAGTGAAGCGAGGGGCGTGTAATGGTGAAAGTGTTTGTTCCTCGCGATTCCAGCGCACTATCATTGGGGGCAGACCGTACTGCCAAAGCTATCATGGCAGAAGCACAAAAGCGCGGCATTGCGATTGAGTTGGTTCGCAATGGTTCGCGCGGGCTATTTTGGCTGGAGCCGATGGTGGAAGTGGCCACAGACAAAGGTCGTGTGGCTTATGCGCCGGTGCAACTTAAGGATGTACCCGGCCTGTTTGATGCGGATTTTCTCAATGGTGGCGCGCATCCACTCAATTTGGGCTTAACAGAAGAATTAACTTGGCTCAAAAAACAGCAACGCCTCACTTTTGCGCGTGTTGGTATTACCGACCCAGTTTCGCTGGATGATTATCTGGCGCACGATGGCTACAAAGGCTTGAAAAATGCGCTAAAAATGACGGGCGCAGAGATTGTAAAAGCAGTGACGGATTCTGGCTTGCGCGGCCGCGGCGGTGCGGCTTTTCCTACCGGCATCAAGTGGAACACGGTATTGGGTTGTGAATCTGACCAGAAATACATCGTTTGCAATGCAGATGAAGGTGACTCTGGTACTTATTCCGACCGCATGATTATTGAAGATGACCCGTTTGTGCTGATTGAAGGCATGACGATTGCGGGTATTGCGGTCGGGGCAACACAGGGCTATATCTACCTGCGCAGCGAATATCCGCATGCCCTGAAAACTTTGAATGAAGCTATCAATAAAGCTGAAGCTGCGGGCTATCTGGGTGAGAAAATCTGCGGTTCAAGCCATACATTCAACTTAGAGGTTCGCCGTGCGGCGGGTGCGTATGTGTGTGGTGAAGAAACTTCGTTGCTGGAAAGCCTGGAAGGTAAACGCGGTCTGGTGCGCTTTAAACCGCCGCTACCTGCGATTGAAGGTTTGTTCGGCAAGCCGACGGTGGTAAATAACGTGATTTCGCTGGCCACCGTGCCGATTATTCTGGATAAAGGCGCAGCTTTTTATGCAAACTATGGCATGGGACGCTCACGCGGCACGCTGCCGATTCAGCTGGCAGGCAATCTCAAGCAAACTGGTTTGGTCGAATTGGCGTTCGGTGCGACATTGCGTGAGCTGCTGTATGATTTTGGCGGAGGTTCCGCCTCGGGACGCCCTATCCGTGCGGTGCAGGTGGGTGGGCCACTGGGGGCGTATCTGCCAGAGAGCCAATTCGATACGCCGCTGGATTATGAGGAATTTACCAAGATATGGGCAGTGTTAGGTCACGGCGGCATTGTGGCGTTTGACGATACGGTGGACATGGCAAAAATGGCACGTTACGCCTTTGAGTTCTGTGCCATTGAAAGCTGTGGCAAATGTACACCGTGCCGTATCGGTTCCACCCGCGGTGCGGAAGTGATTGACAAGATTACGGCAGGTAAAGATCATGCGAAAAATATCCAGTTAGTGCGCGACTTAAGTGACACCATGCTGAATGGCTCGCTGTGTGCATTGGGCGGCATGACGCCGTACCCGGTATTGAGTGCGTTGAATCATTTCGCTGAAGATTTTAAACCAAGGGATTTCGGTTTACAGAATAAAAGGTAGCTGCCTAAGCGGCAGGAAGCCAAGGAACAAGGATATAGTCATGGATGACATTAAATATAAAGCAAACATAGATTACGGCACACCAAAAAGCGTGGCAGAAAAGCAAGTCACGCTGAATATTGACGGTGTTGATGTGACGGTGCCAGAAGGCACGTCCATCATGCATGCGGCACAGCTGGCAGGCGTGACGGTGCCTAAATTGTGTGCGACCGATAGCCTGGAGCCATTCGGCTCTTGCCGCCTGTGCCTGGTGGAAATAGAAGGCCGCCGTGGCTACCCGGCCTCTTGCACTACCTCTTGCGTAGAAGGCATCAAAGTGCACACGCAAACGCCAAAACTCGCGGACATTCGTCGTGGTGTGATGGAGCTTTATATTTCAGACCATCCGCTGGATTGCCTGACCTGCGCGACCAATGGCGACTGCGAACTGCAGGACATGGCAGGCGCCGTGGGCTTGCGCGAAGTGCGCTATGGCTATGACGGCGAGAATCATCTTAGCTCGGCCAAAGACGAAAGCAATCCTTATTTTACCTTCGACCCCAGCAAATGTATTGTTTGCAGCCGATGCGTGCGTGCGTGCGAAGAAACGCAGGGCACGTTTGCATTGACGATCGAAGGCCGCGGCTTCGGCAGTAAGGTTTCTGCAGGTAATAAAGACTTTCTGGAGTCTGAGTGCGTGTCCTGCGGCGCCTGCGTACAAGCGTGCCCAACTGCAACGCTCATTGAAAAGACCGTGATTGAGACGGGCGTGCCGGAGCACAGTATCACCACGACCTGTGCCTATTGCGGCGTGGGCTGCAGCTTTAACGCCGAAATGAAAGGCGAAGAAGTCGTCCGTATGACACCCAATAAAGACGGCGGCGCTAATCATGGCCACGCATGCGTAAAAGGCCGTTTCGCCTGGGGTTATGCGACCCACAAAGACCGTATGACCAAGCCGATGATACGTAAAAGTATCACAGACCCATGGCAGGAAGTAAGCTGGGATGAGGCAATTAACTACGCTGCTAGTGAGATTAAACGCATTGAAGCGAAATATGGCAAAGATGCGATGGGCGGTATCACTTCATCGCGCTGCACCAATGAAGAAGTGTATGTCACGCAAAAACTGGTGCGCGCAGTGTTTGGCACCAACAACGTAGACACTTGTGCCCGCGTGTGCCACAGCCCGACCGGCTACGGTTTGAAGCAAACATTAGGCGAATCAGCCGGAACGCAAACCTTCGACTCCGTAATGAAATCAGACGTCATCATGATTATCGGCGCCAATCCGACGGATGGCCACCCTGTATTTGCCTCGCAGATGAAACGTCGCCTGCGCGAAGGCGCAAAGCTGATCATTGCCGACCCGCGTGCGATTGATCTGGTAGAAAACTCGCCGCACATCCGTGCCGATTATCACCTGAATTTACGCCCCGGTACCAATGTTGCGCTGATTTCCGCCTTGGCGCATGTGGTAGTGACCGAAGGATTGGTGAAAGAAGATTTTGTCAAAGCGCGCTGCGAGTGGGATTCGTATGTGGTGTGGCGTGATTTTGTGGCGAAACCGGAAAATTCACCCGAAGCGCTGGAACAAGAACTCGGCGTGAAGGCAGAAACCGTGCGCGCCGCTGCCAGGATGTACGCTACGGGCGGTAATGCGGCGATTTATTACGGATTGGGCGTGACCGAACATAGCCAAGGCTCGACCATGGTGATGGGGATTGCCAACCTGGCTATGGCGACCGGCAATATTGGGCGCGAAGGCGTGGGGGTGAATCCGTTGCGCGGCCAGAATAATGTGCAGGGTTCTTGCGATATGGGTTCGATGCCGCACGAGTTTACCGGCTATCGCCATGTGTCGGATGATGCCACGCGCGCCTTGTTTGAAGCGGCTTGGGGCAGGCCGTTAAGCAGTGAGCCAGGTCTGCGCATCCCGAACATGCTGGACCTTGCCAGCGAAGGCAGATTTAAGGCGCTGTATTGCGTGGGAGAGGATATTGCGCAATCCGACCCTAACACACAGCACGTGACGCATGCCTTGGAAAATATGGAATGCGTGATCGTGCAGGATTTGTTCCTGAACGAGACCGCGATGTACGCGCATGTGTTCTTCCCGGGGGCGTCTTTCCTAGAGAAGAGCGGCACCTTTACCAATGCGGAGCGCCGGATTTCGCCTGTGCGCCGTGTGATGACGCCGAAAAATGGTTATGAAGACTGGGAGATCACGGCCAAATTATCCGAAGCGCTGGGTTACCCGATGCAATACAGCCATGCCAGTGAGATCATGGATGAAATCGCTGCATTGACACCCACTTTCAAAGGCGTGAGCTTCAAAAAACTGGATGAACTGGGCAGCATACAATGGCCCTGCGATGATGAAAATCCGGGGGGTACGCCGACCATGCATGTGGACGAATTCGTGCGCGGCAAAGGCAAATTCTTTGTGACTCAATACGTGCCAACAACCGAAAAAGTGAATGCGAAATACCCGCTGATTTTGACGACCGGCCGTATATTGTCGCAATACAACGTGGGTGCGCAAACCAGACGTACCAAAAATGTGGAATGGCATAAAGAGGACTTGGTGGAAATTCACCCCCATGATGCTGAGGATCGCGGCATCCATGAGGGTGACTGGGTAGGGATTTCCAGCCGGGCCGGGGAAACGGTTTTGCGCGCCAAAATCACGGAACGTGTGCAGCCGGGGGTGATTTATACGACTTTCCACCATCCTGAGTCTGGCGCAAACGTGATTACGACGGACAATTCGGACTGGGCAACCAACTGCCCCGAGTTCAAAGTCACCGCAGTGCAGGTGACGCGTGTGAACCAGCTTTCTGACTGGCAACAACATTACAAAACGTTTAGTGAGGCGCAGATTGCGTTTGCCAATAAAAAATTGAGCAAAAATACCCAGCAGCCTGCTTAACCATTGCGTAAAACAAGTTTTATCGTTGCAGACGCCGGGCTTACCGAAGTCGATGTCAAGCGTTGGCGTCATGGTGAGTTAAGCGCGGATAAAGACAGAATTGCCGAAGAAACGCCAGTTGCCCTGATTTATAACGGAATTTCGCACGTGGTGATGCTGGCGACCCCGCAGGATTTAGAGGATTTTGCGCTAGGGTTCTCGCTAAGTGAAGGTATTCTGCAAGACAAAAGTGAGCTATACGGCATCGAAACTATCAGGCAGGAACAAGGCATCGAGCTGCGCTTGGAGGTGGCGACAGAATGTTTTGTGAAGCTGAAAGAACGGCGCCGTAATCTGGCGGGCAGGACGGGATGCGGTTTGTGCGGTACGGAAAGTTTGGAGCAGGCATTGCATCTACCGCAAAAGCATGCTCTGCAGGCCAGTATCCATGCGGTTCCTGGAGCATCCTTGCAGGCCGCGTTCCATGCAATCAAGCCTTTGCAGGCGTTGCAGCTTGCGACGGGCGCCACACATGCGTGCGCGTGGGTGACTGCGAAAGGTGAAGTGCAGTTGGTACGTGAAGATGTGGGGCGTCATAACGCGATGGATAAATTGATCGGCGCGCTCGCCAAGCTGCCGCCACAAAACAATGGCTTCGTGCTGACTTCCAGCCGCGCCAGCTATGAGATGGTACAAAAAACGGCAGCAGCAGGATGCTCTATACTTGCCGCGATTTCAGCCCCGACAGGGCTTGCGGTGCGTATGGCTGAAGCCTATGGCGTGACATTGGTAGGTTTCTTGCGCGATAATCAATTTGTGATTTATACGCACCCGCAGAGAATTAAAAATTAGAAATTAACTTTAACAATACAAACCAAGACTATGCAAACAGAACAATTAATTAAAATGGCCAACCAGATTGGCGATTTTTTTGAGGCAGAGCCCAATCAATTGCAAGCCCAGGAAGATATCGCCAATCATCTCAACCGATTTTGGACTTTGGATATGCGCCGGCAGCTTACAACTTATGTGAAAGAACAAAATGGCACCGGCTTGCATCAACGAGTGATTGCTGCCATTTCCAAACATCTTAAAGTTTAGTAGTCATGTCTGAAGTCATTTTACTGATTCCGCTCATTTTTGTTGCGGCACTATTGTTCTCGTCTGTGGGCCATGGCGGCGCATCGGCGTATTTGGCGGCATTCGCGCTGGTTAGCATGGCACCTGAGAGTATGCGGCCGGCAGCTTTATGCCTGAACGTGCTGGTGGCTTCAATCGCGCTGTATAAATTCTACAAAGCGCGGGCTTTTGATTGGCATCTGTTTTGGCCGATCGCGCTTACTTCAATTCCAAGCGCGTTTGTTGGCGGACAAATCACTTTGCCAAA
This sequence comes from Methylotenera sp., assembly GCA_044228245.1. Taxonomy (GTDB): domain Bacteria; phylum Pseudomonadota; class Gammaproteobacteria; order Burkholderiales; family Methylophilaceae; genus Methylotenera_A. Next base: position 171,763 of record JBGAVG010000001.1, on the reverse strand, counting down.
TCATGCATACAAATCAATTGTGGGGCTATGCTTGATCTATGCGGCCTGGACGATTTTTTACCGTGCCAAAATCACTGATGATGTCACCGTTAAGCCAGTGGCCAAACCGGTTCTATTGGGCGTGGGCGCAGGGCTTGGTCTTCTTTCCGGCCTTACCGGAATTGGTGGCGGCATCTTTTTAAGCCCGATACTATTATTTTTCGCCTGGGCAAAAACCAAAGTGATTTCGGGCGTGGCAGCGGCGTTCATTCTGGTAAATTCGATTTCCGGCTTGCTCGGTGTGCTCACGAAGTCACCTGCTTTGCCAGCAGGCCTACCCTATTGGGCGGCGGCGGCCATAGTGGGCGGCTGGATAGGGGCGGAATTTGGAAGCAAGCGATTGGCGAGTCCAACCATCAGAAAGCTGCTGGCAGTCGTGCTAGTGTTTGCCGGTGGCAAAATGTTATTTTCTAGTTAATGCGCTGATACAGCCTGAAGCTTTCACGCCTTTCACTTACGCGCTTGCCGCTCCAAATGAGTTTCCAGTCATAACCGGGCTCAACTTTTTCACGCCCTTTTTCATCCTGAATCAAATACAGGTCGCAGTTGAGGGTTCCCTCAGTTTCGGAAGGCTGTGTTCTTGCATCGGCAAAATAATGTAGCAGATCCCGCTGCGCATCGCCTAGTCGATTGCTGCTGATACAGGCGTATTGTGCAGGCAGTGCTTTTTTAAGGCTGGTGAATATGTCGCGATAACTGCGCGCAGAGTCTATCATCGGCAGCCATAATGTCATCAGAAGCGTCCAAACGCAGGTCATGCCAATCGCCCAGTTGGTAGCGCTGGAACGGTTGGAGTGCTGTGAGCGCAAGATGGCAAACAGCCAGACTAATGTGACGGCAACCGCAATGACAAAAGCGATCATGCTGAAATTGAGGTGCTGCATGCCAGACAGGAACGTCAGGCGCGCTTTGATTTTGGCAGGATTGCCAGTGAGCATCGCGATCCAGCCTAGCCAGATCAGGCCGCTCATCAGGCCGAATAAAATGAGTCCGAACCAGTTTAACGCACTGGCGGTACCGCGTTTCAGGGTTTCGATACTGCCGCCTGCCATGGCGGTGAGCGGGATGAGCAAGGGCAAGGCAAAGACTTCTTTACTGTCGCCTAAACCGATTGCTGCCCATGCAATTATAAAGAAAGTAATTATGAGCTGAAATCTGGGTTTGCCAAGCAGTTGCGTTCGATAGCGCCATAGCCCCCATGCGGCTAGCGGCAGCGCGGGCCATGCGTACCATAACAGCGTTCTAAGAAAATACAAATGATGGCTTTGGTTGAACTGCTGCAGAGACAGCGCCCACCATTGATTGAACATGTCCGGGTAAAATAGGTGACACAAGATTGGCCAGCCCAATAGAAAAGGACTGGCAAACAAAAGAGATAAGCCGAATACGCTGGCGAAACTTTTGTTGCGCCAGGGAGAAAACAGAGCAGGCAATGCCAGACAGGTGGCCAAAATGATGGCTAATGGCTGCAGGCCTGTGGATAGGAAACTCATGCCCATGCCTGCGCCTAATAATACACTGGCGCGATAAGGGCGCCTTTTGGCAAGGCTGAGCGCATAGAAGCTGGTCGTAATTCCAGCGAGTGCAGATACCGCTGGCATTAAAGTATGGGCGCTTAACACCAGGCCCAGTGAGCCGATGAATACAAATGTGGTTTGTCTTCCAAAACCTTTTCCCCACAGCTCGCGACCGGTCATGCCAATCATCATCAAGGTAATGACCATCCACAAGCCGGTAACGACGCGTGCAGCATCATGCAAGGGTAATATCGGGCTTAGAGCCTTAGCGACAGCAGAGGCACTTAAATAATAGAGCGGCGGATTAAGTATTTGGTTGCTGCTGGCGGAAACCGGTGAGAGCAAATTTCCGGTGTCAATGATTGTCTTAACAGTGCTGATGGTGTGCGATTCAAATGGCTTCCAGGGCGCATGGCCGATCAGGCCCATGCACAACCAGATCGCACATAACACAATCAGCAAGCGTGTTTTGGCTCGCTCCCCCACTTTTGCGCGCGGAGTAGACATATTGCCTTGCCAGTCGTGGTCGAGATCGAAACGCATGTGTGTCTGAAATAATTAAATAGCTTTATTAAATTAATAGAAGTTTAACATTGTGGGCGAGCAAAAATTAAAAAAGGCAGCCAGGCTGCCTTTTATGCCAAAAATAGACCGTTGTGTAAAACTTACATGCCGTATTTTTGTTTGAATTTCTCAACACGGCCTGCCGTGTCTAAGATTTTCTGTTTGCCTGTATAAAACGGGTGGCACAGGGAGCACACCTCGATATTCATGTCGCGACCATGGGTTGAGCGCGTTTTGAATTTATTACCGCAGCTACAGGTAACGTTGATTTCTGGGTAGTTTGGATGAATGTCAGCTTTCATGCTTTTCTCTCTAAATTTAAGCAGTTGCAGTAAACCGCGCATTATGAATTAAATCAGTAAAAATAGCAATAATTAGCCCGCAGCAAAAATTAAATCGTGTAATTCTGATTTAAAGTTGCGGAAACAAGTGCCGTTAACTCATTTATAGCACTTTGGAACAACGAGAAATTGTTACGATAAACCAGGACGGAAAATTAAATGAAAATTACAGATAGAAATGCATGTATGGAAGCATTCCAAACCTTATGCGATGAAGCGCATGGTAATGCAGATATGGATTTGCATGACTGCCAATACTGGGTTTTTGAGCGTGGCTACAGGGCAGCCGTTCAAGAGCTGATGGACATCGCTGAAACTGGAGTTCAGGTTAAAAAGTTCGTATCCCCTAAACTCCAGAGCCTTGCGGAAAAATTAATTTGCGAAACCGATTGCGTGTAAATTTTTGCTATCCACGGCGCATGCTGTCAAAAAAATCCGCATTGTTTTTGGTTGCTTTGATTTTGTCCAGCAAGAATTCCATCGCTTCCAGATCATCCATCGGGTAGAGCAGTTTGCGCAGCACCCATATTTTTTGCAGCACATCTTTTTCGATGAGCAGTTCTTCTTTACGTGTGCCGGATTTGTTTACGTTAATCGCCGGATAGAGGCGTTTTTCGGCCATGCGGCGGTCGAGATGAATCTCCATATTACCGGTGCCTTTAAATTCCTCGTAGATTACATCGTCCATGCGCGAGCCTGTATCCACAAGGGCCGTCGCGATGATGGTCAGCGAACCACCTTCTTCGATATTACGCGCTGCGCCAAAGAATCTTTTCGGTTTTTGCAGCGCATTAGCATCCACGCCGCCTGTGAGCACTTTGCCCGAGGATGGGATCACCGTATTGTAAGCGCGCGCCAGGCGGGTGATAGAGTCTAGCAAAATCACCACATCTTTTTTGTGCTCAACTAGGCGCTTGGCTTTTTCCAGCACCATTTCAGCCACTTGCACATGGCGCGTTGCTGGCTCATCAAAAGTAGAGGCAACCACTTCGCCTTTCACGGAGCGTGTCATTTCGGTCACTTCTTCAGGGCGCTCGTCAATCAGCAATACAATCAAGACCACATCGGGATGGTTGGCAGTAATGGCGTGTGCGATGTTCTGCATCATCACCGTTTTACCGCTTTTCGGGCTGGCAACCAATAAACCGCGCTGACCGCGGCCAATCGGCGCGATCATGTCAATGACGCGGCTGGTGATGTTTTCTTCCCCGCGCATATCGCGCTCTAACGTGAGCGGTTTGGTTGGAAACAGCGGCGTCAGGTTTTCGAATAAAATTTTATGCTTGGTGTTCTCTGGCGCTTCGCCATTCACCATGTCAACTTTTACCAGCGCGAAGTAGCGTTCACCGTCCTTTGGGGTGCGAATCTCACCCTGAATGGAGTCGCCTGTGTGCAGGTTGAAGCGGCGGATCTGTGACGGCGATACATAAATGTCATCCGTGCCCGCAAGGTATGAAGTGTCTGGCGAGCGCAGGAACCCGAACCCATCTTGTAATACCTCCAGCGTGCCATCCCCGTAAATGCTGTCCCCTTTTTTTGCCTTATTTTTCAAGATGGCGAAAATCAAATCCTGCTTGCGCATGCGGCTCGCATTTTCGATTTCGTTGGTGATTGCCATTTCGACCAATTCGGTCACTGGAAGGTGTTTAAGGTCGGATAGATGCATGTGAGAACTCGCTAGAAGGGAATTACAAGAGAAGAAACTAGGGTTATAAAGAGGCTGACTTCTGGTTAAGAAGTCAGCGCGGGTAAAAAATTAAATGTTGCTATCAATAAACGCCGTTAATTGAGATTTGGATAAAGCGCCTACTTTAGTCGCTTCCACGCTGCCATTTTTAAACAACATCAAGGTGGGAATGCCACGAATGCCGTATTTAGGTGGTGTCTGCTGATTGTCATCAATATTGAGTTTGGCTACTTTTAGGCGGCCAGCGTATTCTTTTGAAATGTCATCCAGAATTGGTGCAATCATTTTGCACGGGCCGCACCACTCTGCCCAGTAATCCACCAGAACAGGCAATTGCGATTGCAACACCTCTTGCTCAAAAGCGGCATCGCTTAAATGGATAATATGTTCACTCATTTATGACCTCTATATTGAAATTTTATGAATTGCAGATGTTTGTAATAACCCAGTAATAAAGCCAAGTTGTGATTGTTTGATGATTGCTGGGGTTTGGATTCGGAAACTAATACGATAATTTAGCATAAGTATAGCAATATCGCTTGTGTTATATCAAGCTGTATTGAAAGCGTTCAAATCTTGCTGTGCGCTCGACTAATTTCTTGATCAATACGATGCTGAAACTGTTATCAACGCTAAGTCTTAGCACATCACCTGCTTTACAGAACCCGCGCGCCGTAATGACACTTGCTGCCTGTTTGATGCTGCCAAGCTCCGGCAACATCAAGGCTTCACCTTCCAACGCGCTGTTTTCAAATTTTGCGCTGACGGCGGTAGCGCTGGGTGAAATCAGCTCCAGGCCCACATCCAGCTGATTCAAATCATTGATATGTGCCCAGCGCAACACGGCCAGTTCCCATTGCTTGCTTTTGCTATTTTTCATCGCGACTACGTCGCCAATGCGCGCTGATGCCTGGGATGAGCTGAATTTACGCAAGGCACAGCCGCCTGCACTGACGTTTAAAACCTGCCAGCGGGAAGGCTTGATTTCACCGATTGTATTTGCATGCTGAGCAAAGGTGCTACTGCCCCCATGCAGTAAATGATAGGCTGCCATTAATCCGACGCCTAATTCTACGCCGTCACTTTTCTTGATTCTGGAAAATACGCGCTGTTGCGCTTTGCCAAAATTTTTAATGAGGCGCGCGAGCAAATCTTCATAATGGCTCTCAAGCGCGTTGCCCGGCAGGCTGCTGTCTTCAGGTACAATGCCTTCTTGCAGCAGTTTGATATGATGATGGATTTGCCTGGCCACATTCACCGTAATGAGCAGAATATCCGTCGCATCGTTAGGAATATCCTGATTCTTGGCAAATGGAACGGGTGGCTTATTACCGTCAAGCGCGATCAGGAATACCCCCGCAGGGTTTTCTATCAGGCCGAGCGGCCGCAACTCTGCATGTTCGGCTATATTGGAAAGATAAACGTCAGCTTTTAATATATCCGCATTTGCAAGGTGCTGCGGATCTGCCAGCGCCATCAATAACACTTGTTTGTAGGTTAGGTTGACAGAGCTTGTGTTATTCACAGCAAGTTGATCTGCAACCGGTATCGCTTCAGCAGTTTGCTGCAACGCGCAGAAATACAGCTGATGCAATTCTGACCATAGGCTGGCGGGCGGAGTGCGGTAGCTCAGATGGTGTACTAAAGCGATTTCTTTAAGCGCATGAATTGCCCGTTGCACCACTTGCGCCGTGCTTTTGCTGTTGTTCAGATTTAAGATTTTGTTTTGCAAATCCACCAAAGCAAACTTGTAGCCGTAGGCGAACTCTTGCCACAACTTCATGGCGGCGTCGACAAAGGCTTGCTCGGTTTTGGAAATAGGCAGGCTGGCACCGCTAAAATGCGGGATTAAGTCCTGATAAATCTGAATGGCGGTCGGGCGATATAACTCTAGCGCATTAAACCGGTTTGCAAATGCCACTTTCTGGCTGTTTAAAATTTGCAGTTCATCAATTAAGTCTGTTGCGGCAGAGATGGGATCGCCCAATGGGAGCTTCTGGATGAATTCATTGATTTTATGCGCACGCGTTTCCGCCAATAAAATTGGATTTTCATCTAAATTTGGTAGCTTAAGGCTGATTGGCATGTAAACTCCGCTAGTAATGCTTTATATTAGAACCTAATTTTAAATTTGTCACTTTTTTGCTTATTTTTAGATTATAAAAAGCACATGCTATATAAAAAATCACTTTTTTGCTTAATTTTAACTGCGGTTTTGCTTAGCTCACCTATCTTTGCACTGGCTGCAAATAGTTTTGTGCTAAAAGATACAGAGGGTAAAAAGCATACACTGTCCCAATATAAGGGCAAATGGGTGATTGTCAACTATTGGGCGACCTGGTGCCCGCCTTGCCTGGAAGAGGTGCCTGATCTGGTGGCGTTGTATGATAGCCGCAAAAACAAAGATGTCATGGTGATCGGCGTGGCTTTTGATTACCAAAGCGCGAAAGAAGTGGCCGAGTATGTGGATGATATGCTGATGTCGTATCCTATCGTCTTGGGTGACGATGGGGTAACCCAGCAAATTGGTAACGCAGAAGTATTGCCGACTAGTTATATTTACAACCCGCGTGGCGAACTCGTCAAAACCAAGCGTGGCTTGGTCACCAAGCAATATCTTGAAGCGTTTATGGCGCGCGAAAAGTAATAGCCTGTTTTACCCTCGCGCGGTTGCGGGTTGTTGCCGTTGGCTAGGCGGGTACAGCAATACTGTTACCGGCTTCGTCCAGAATATTAAGCTGGTTCTCTTCGGCAAAGTGCATCAGCTGCTCAAAGCCTTCCGGATTGCGCTCTTTCAGCTTCATGTCGACTGTCAGGCAGCGCACGCCATTAACTACTTCCGGCCTCAGGTAGGGCGAATAGCGTAATTTCCGGTTTTCGCCAAACGTGGCGAAGGTACTGCACATGCGGTCTACCCAGTCACTTGGGCGAAAAGGTTTGCCGGCACGTGTCAGGCCTTGGATTGTAATTTCTACTGGTTTTTCTGTCGTCATGGTGTTTATTCCCATAATGTTTAGTTCACATGCTTAATTCATATACTCGAATACTTTAACCACTTTGCTCACGCCATCGGTGTTGCGCGCAATCTCTACTGCGGCATCTGCTTCTGCTTTGTTTACAATACCAAGCAAATACACCACGCTGTTTTCAGTGACTATTTTTACATAGTTGGCGGGAAACTGGTTTTCCGTCACAAACTTTGTTTTAACTTTAGAAGTGATATACGTGTCATTGCTGCGCGAGCTAAGCGAAGTTTTTGGCCCAACCACAATTTCATTGGTGACCGCGCGTACATTTTCAATGCCTTTTACAAAATTTTCGGCCTTGGCCTTGGTTGCTTCATCGGGCGCTTCGCCGGTAAGCAGCACATTACGGTTATAGCTGGTGACATTGATATGGGTATTCTCGCCCAGCGTCGTTTCCATAAATTTAACTGCTTTCAACTCTATATTCTCATCTTCCACATAAATGCCGGAGGTACGCCGGTCAGCCGCCAAAGCGCCGCCAGCCGCTGCCCCGCCTACTACTGCAGGCGCGCACGCTGTTATAGATGTAACAACGGCGATACATAGAAATACTTTAGCGATGATATGTTTTCCTGAAAGGAAGTAAGCTGGATTCATTGACGACTCCTTAAGAATGAGGGCGGTTGAAAAATACGGGAATTATAATTTGTAACCATCAATTTGTGCGAATGATACGCCCTTTATGCGTCAAATGCATTACGTATCCATTCGATGCTTTGCAAGTCGTTCGTGCGCATTAAAATGGCATCAAAACGACAAGCGCTTGGGCCATGTTGCTGTAAATAATGTTGAGCTGTCAAAATCAGTTTTTTCTGTTTTTGCGGCGTAATGCTGCTGGCCGCGTTGCCAAACTGGCTGTTGCTTCTGAGCCGTACCTCAATAAACACAAGGGTTTTGGCGTCTTTCATAATTAAATCAATTTCACCAAACCGGCAGTGATAATTCTGCGTTACAAGCTTAAGGCCGCGGTTCGTCAAAAAAGTTGCAGCTAATTTTTCCGCTTCCAGACCGGCGTTGTTTTTGTTTAATAACATAGGCGTTATGATGGCTTTAGCTTAGAATTAAAAATATGAAGCAAGAAGGCATATTATATGTGGTCGCCACACCAATCGGCAATTTGGGTGACATCACCCTGCGCGCGCTGGAAACTCTAAAAAACGTGGATGCGATTGCTGCCGAGGATACACGCCACACTTCAGGCCTGTTGTCGCATTTTGGCATCAGCAAGAAACTTATTGCGGTGCATGAGCATAACGAACATCAGTCTGCCGAAAAACTATTGATGCAGCTCAAAGCGGGTGAAAATATCGCACTGGTGACGGATGCGGGTACGCCCGGCATCAGCGACCCAGGGGCGGCGGTGGTTGATTTGGTGCGTAAAGCTGGCGTGAAAGTCGTGCCGATCCCGGGCGTGAGTGCGGTGATTGCTGCTTTGTCGGCCAGCGGCATCACGCAGAATGGTTTTCATTTTTATGGATTTTTGCCTGCCAGTGGCGCGGCGCGGCGCAAGATATTACAAGAATTAGCGTCTCAAACCGTGACGTTGGTGTTTTACGAGGCGCCGCACCGCATTGTGGAATGCGTTGCAGACCTGAATGCGATATTGGGCGGCGAACGCCGCATCACGTTTGCACGCGAGCTGACCAAGACGTTTGAAACGATTTACGCCTGCCCGCTCAGCCTTGCCAGTGCTTGGCTGCAGGCCGACGCCAATCAGCAGCGGGGCGAGTTCGTGTTGCTTATCGAAGCTGCGCCTTTGCAGGAAGCAGCAGAGATTGGTGAGGAAGCGCAGCGTGTATTAAAATGCCTGCTGGCGGAATTGCCACTGAAGCAGGCTGTTAAATTAGCGGCAGAAATTACGAATGAAAAGAAAAATGCGCTTTACGATCTGGCTTTAAAGATTAAAAAATGAAGGATATATCGATGACAAAAAACCTCACCATCACGCGCCCAGACGATTGGCACTTGCACTTGCGTGATGGCGCTGCGCTTCAGGCTGTATTGCCTGATACGGCGCGGCAATTCGCCCGTGCGATTGTGATGCCCAATCTGCGCCCGCCGGTGACTTCCACCGAGCTAGCGGCCGCTTATCGCCAGCGAGTTCTGAGCGCCCTGCCGCAAGGAATGGTTTTTGAGCCGCTGATGACGCTGTACCTCACAGACAATACCAGTGCCGATGAAATTAAAAAGGCCAAAGCAAGCGGCTTCATTCATGGTGTAAAGCTGTATCCGGCTGGCGCCACGACCAACTCGGATTCCGGTGTGACAGATTTGCTTAAATGCGATGCCGCGCTGCAAGCCATGCAAGAAGTCGGCATGCCATTGCTGGTGCATGCGGAAGTGACCGATGCGGATGTGGATGTGTTCGACCGCGAAAAAGTATTTATCGGCCGCCACATGGCGCCTTTGGTCAAGCGTTTTCCATCGCTGAAAGTGGTGTTTGAGCATATCACCACCAAAGACGCGGCAGACTTCGTGCTCGGCGCGCCTGGGAACGTTGCCGCAACCATTACTGCGCATCATTTGCTGATGAATCGTAACGACATGTTCACAGGCGGCATTCGCCCGCATCACTACTGTCTTCCAGTTTTGAAGCGCGAAGAGCATCGGTTGGCCTTAGTCAAAGCGGCAACGTCCGGCAACCCAAAATTTTTTCTGGGTACCGATAGTGCGCCGCATGCCAAACACACTAAAGAAGCCGCTTGCGGCTGTGCGGGCATCTATACCGCGCATGCGGCGATTGAGCTGTATGCCGAAGCGTTTGAAGCTGCGAACGCACTGGATAAACTGGAAGCCTTTGCCAGTTTTTATGGCGCAGATTTTTACGGACTGCTGCGAAATACCGATAAAATCACGCTGCAAAAAGCCAGCTGGCAGGTGCCAAATGAACTACCGATGGGCAGTGACAGTCTAGTACCTCTAAGGGCGGGGCAGCAAGTGCACTGGAAGTTACTTTAAATATTGAGGTGAAATATGCGTTTTTCTAAAACAGAGCTGATGCTTGTTGGTTTGGCCATTGGCTTGGCAAGCACGCCGGCGCTGGCGGCGTTGACGGATGAGATCAATCAGACCAGCTATCAGCGCGATTTTAAGCGGCTGGATGTGGATGGCGATGGAAAAGTGAACGCCAAAGAAATTAAAAAAGACAGCCTGTTTGATTTCAGCGGGTTCAGCAAAGCGGATACAAACCACAATGGCAGCCTGAATGAAGACGAATATGCCACATATAAATCGGCCGTGCAGCAAAAAGAAGCCAAGCAAGCCGCCAGCGATAGCGCCATTACTGCAAAAATAAAGTCCAAATACCTGCTTGAAAAAGGCATTAAAAGTTTTAAAGTCAGCGTAGAAACTAAAGATAATATTGTTGTGCTAAGCGGCTTTGTGGATAACGAAGCTACCAAAACGCGCGCAGGACAAATCGCTGCGAGCGTGAAAGGCGTTAAATCGGTCAGTAACGGGTTGGTTGTAAAGCCATAAAAAGGATGCTCTGGAAGCCGCATGGATATTGGTCTGCAGCATGTCAGAACATGCTGCAGGCACTAAAGCCCTGTTCATCTGTGATAAAATAACAGCGAAGCTAGCTAGACAGTCGCCGCTTGTGTAAACAAGGGGAGGAAAGTCCGGGCTGCACAGAGCAGGATGACGGCTAACGGCCGTACGCCGTGAGGCGAGGAATAGGGCCACAGAGACGAGCGTATTAAGTTACGGTGAAACGCGGCAACCTCCATCTGCAGCAAGACCAAATAGGCCAGTGGGCTATGAAAATAGCTAGGCGTGGCTCGCGTCACTGGCGGGTAGGTTGCTTGAGCGCATGAGCAATTGTGCGCCTAGATGAATGACTGTTACGTGCAGCAATGCACGACAGAACCCGGCTTATCGGCTAGCTTCTTTTTCCTTCGATGCAATTCAAACACATAGTCAATAGCGCTCATAATTTACATTCACTTGATTTTATAACATGTTGATTATTAACATGTTTGTTTTTGTACAAAAATGCGCTAAGTCTTTGTCTTATAAAGAAAAAAATCTTAATAAAGTGCTTGCAAAGCGCTTTTTTTTTATCTATAGTGCAATTTAGTGGAGAAAAGTGGGTTTTTGTGGGGAATTTATCGCTTTGCTAAGGGTGGTTGGTGATTCCTCACTTTTTAGTCGTATCGATATTAGAAATTATAAGGTTTTTAATCAAACATGTTTCGCGGCGCTACAAATTTGAGTATGGATGCAAAAGGCAGGCTGGCTGTTCCGGCCAGGCATCGTGAAGCGCTTTTGACGCAATCTGCGGGCAATGTGGTGTTGACCGCGCATCCGCATCGCTGCCTGTTGTTGTATCCCCAGCCCGCGTGGGAACCGATTCAGGCCAAAATGATGGCGCTTTCCAGTTTTGACAGGCAGTCTTCCAGCTTGCAGCGTTTGCTGGTGGGGTATGCGGAAGACATCGCGCTTGATAGCGCAGGCCGTATGCTGGTTTCGCCGGTTCTGCGCGAATTTGCGGGACTGGAAAAAGAAGTCATGCTGGTGGGCCAGGGCAGCCATTTTGAGATGTGGAATATGGAGGCCTGGCGCAAGCAGCTTGAAAACGTAATGAATGGCGATGGCATTGAAATGCCCACAGAACTAGAAGGCTTCTCACTATGATGATGGGCGCGACGTCGGCGCCCGCAGCAGCCCCAGTGTCTTCAGAAAAAGTGTCAGCAGCAGCTATGCCTCCAGTTTCTTCACACATTACGGTTTTACTTGATGAGGCAGTCGATGCCCTCAATATCAAGCCGAGGGGTATTTACATTGACGGCACATTCGGGCGTGGTGGGCACAGCCGAAAAATATTATCCAGATTAAATGAACAAGGTCGCCTGTTCGCCATGGACAGGGATTTGGCGGCCTTGGAAGTTGGTGAACAAATCCGCGACGCGCGATTCAAAATCGAGCACCGGCACTTTTCAGAAATCAATCAATTGGCAGCAGAAAATCATTTGACAGGCGTAGACGGCATATTGCTGGATTTGGGGATTTCGTCGCCGCAAATTGATGAAGGCGAGCGCGGCTTCAGTTTCAGATATGACGGTCCGCTTGATATGCGCATGGATCAAACGCGTGGCAAAACGGTAGCAGAACTGTTAACCACGATTTCAGAACAACAACTAGGGAAGGTGATAAAAGACTATGGTGAAGAACGGTTTGCTAAGCAGGTTGCAAGGGCGATTATTAAGGAGCGCTCAGACGGGCGCGCCATCACCACTACCGGACAACTTGCCAAGGTCGTGGCAAGTGCAATCCCCAAGGTCGAACCGGGGCAGAACCCTGCAACGCGTACCTTTCAAGCTTTACGGATTTTCGTCAATCAGGAGCTTGAGGAGTTATCGCTGATATTGCCGCAATGCCTGAATCTGTTGAATGCAGGCGGCAGATTGGTGGTGATCAGCTTTCATTCGCTGGAAGACAGAATCGTGAAGCGGTTTATACAAAGTGAAGAAAATCGCGATGATTTGCCATCAGATTTTCCTATCAAAGCCAAAGATCTGCCTCAGGCGCGGCTGGTTTCGATTGGCCGTGCCATTAAACCGGGCGCTAGTGAAATCAAGCTGAATGTGCGTGCTAGAAGCGCAGTGATGCGCGTAGCAGAAAGAACGGCCACAGCATGACACGCCTAAATCTGATTCTGTTCTTTGTGCTCATTGCTGTAAGTCTGGGCGTGATTACATCGCAACATAAGGCGCGCAAATTGTATTTTGAGCTGGAACAACAGCAAGCCCTGACCAAAAAATATGAAACCGAATATGGCCAGTTGCAACTCGAGCAGAGCACATGGGCGATGCACTCGCGAATCGAAGAGCTCGCCACCAAGAAATTGCAAATGCAAGTGCCTGATGCAAAACGCATTCAGGTGATTTCACTAGAAGACATGGCGCACTGACATGGCCTATAGCCAAGCACAACATCATATCGTCAAGTTGCCAGCATGGCGCAGGCGCGTGCTGCTCATTCTTGTATTGCTTGGTTTTGCTGCTCTGCTGGCGCGTGGCATTTATTTGCAAAGCTTACATAAAACTTTCCTGCAACAAAAAGGCGATGCGCGCTATAGCCGCACGCTCGTGCTGCAGGCGCATCGCGGCAAGATTACCGATAGAAACGGCGAGTTGTTGGCTATTAGCAGCCCGGTTGAATCGGTATGGGCGAGTCCGCCAGACGTTGAGATGAATAAACAGCAAAAAATCGCGCTGGCCAAATTGCTGACGATTAAAACCAAGGATATTGACAAAAAGGTTGCCAACAGAGAGCGCGAGTTCGTTTATTTGAAACGGCGCATTTCCCCGGATTTGGCAGCCAAGGTGATGAGTCTGGAAATCCCGGGCGTGTTTTTGCAGCGTGAATATAAGCGTTTTTATCCAGCAGGTGACGTGACCGCGCATCTGGTCGGGTTTACTGGCATTGATGACAACGGTCAGGAAGGCTTTGAGCTGGCACAAAATAGCGTGCTTTCCGGCAAGCCCGGCAGTCGCCGCGTGATCCAGGATAGGAAGGGTCATATCGTTGAGGATCTGGAAGCCGTCAAAGTACCGCAGGATGGCCGTGACCTGGTGTTGAGTATAGATCGGCGCCTTCAATATTTGGTCTTTAGAGAGCTTGCTAAAGCGGTTGAGCAGCATAAGGCTGCTGCAGGCGCCGCGGTGATTTTGGATGCCAAAACGGGTGAAGTGCTGGCGATGGTGAATTTGCCCACCTACAATCCAAATAACCCCGTCAATATTAAAGGTAAAACGCGAAATCGCGCCATTACGGATATTTTTGAGCCAGGTTCAACAATGAAGCCGGTTACAGCCTCGGCTGCGATGCAGTTTGGTGATTTTAAACCAGACACCAAGATTCAAACTGCGCCGGGTCATATGTCAATTGGCCCAGCCACCATCAATGACGCGCACCCGCATGGCGTGCTCTCAGTAGCGGAAGTGATACAGAAATCTTCTAACGTGGGTGCCGCTAAGATGGCGCTTAGCTTAAGAAAAGAAGAGCTTTGGAGCACGTTTAATCAGCTGGGTTTTGGTGCGCCTACGCGCATTGGTTTTCCTGGCGAAGCCTCAGGCAAGGTGCGGCCCTATAAAACCTGGCGCCCGATCGAGCAGGCCACGATGTCGTATGGGCATGGCATCAGTGTGACCTTGCTGCAATTGGCGCGTGCCTATACGGTTTTTTGTAACGAGGGCGAGCTCAAGCCTGTTTCTCTTGCAAAATTAAAAGATGCGCCGGTAGGGCATCAGGTCTTTTCTGCGCAGGTTGCGAATGATGTAAAGGACATGCTGGAACTGGTCGTGCAGCCGGGTGGCACGGCACTCAGGGCACAGGTGGCAGGCTATCGTGTGGCGGGCAAAACCGGTACGGCGCACAAATTGGGCCCAGCTGGATACGAGCCGGATAAATACGTGGGCTCTTTTGTGGGATTCGCGCCTGCATCCAATCCGCGCCTGATCATGGCGGTAATGATAGACGAGCCAAGTATAGAAAAAGACCAATATTACGGTGGCGTAGTTGCCGCGCCGGTATTTAGCGCGGTAATGGCCGATGCGTTGCGCATGCTGGCGGTGCCGCAAGATTCACCAAATGATAATGTCGTGATTCCACCTGATGCAACCGATGATGCAAAAGAGGTGATATGACAAACTATCAAATCAAAACCCCGGTAAAGAACATCACCGTCGATAGCCGGAAAGTGCTGTCGGGCAGCCTGTTTCTGGCGTATCCAGGCGAGAAATCGGATGGCCGACGATATATTGCGGATGCCATTAAAAACGGCGCTGCTGCGGTACTTTGGGACCCGGAAGGTTTTGACTGGAACGCGGATTGGGATATTGAAAATAAACCGGTTAAGCAGCTGCGGCTGCAAGCTGGTGATATTGCAAGCCAGTTTTACAAAAACCCATCGACAAAAATGTGGATGATAGGCGTGACCGGCACCAATGGCAAAACCTCGATTACTCAATGGCTAAGTCAGTGTTTTAATTATTTGGGGCGCAAGACAGCGGTGATCGGCACCCTGGGAAATGGCTTGCCAGGCCAGTTGAGCCCAACTTCAAACACCACACCAGATGCGGTGTCGCTGCAGGAGATGCTCGCGGATTATGTCAAACAGGAAGTCACAACCGTTGCAATGGAAGTGTCATCGCATGGATTGCATCAGGGTCGCGTCAGGGCGGTGCATTTTGATGTGGCCGTGCTCAGCAATTTATCGCGCGACCATCTGGATTATCACGAGACTTTTGAAGATTATGCCGCCGCGAAGCGTCGCTTATTTGATGCGAGTGACCTGAAATATGCAGTGCTTAATGCGGATGATGCGTTCGGCCGGGCAATTGAAAAAGATTTGACGGGTGCAGGCACCTCTGTGATGACTTACGGTATTGAGCGCGGCGATGTGAGGGCGACAGAGCTGCATTTTGAGAACACGCATTTTGCATTTTATGCCATCACGCCGTTTGGCAATGCGCCGGTGAAGGCCAGTCTGATTGGGCGTTTTAATGTCTATAACGTGCTGGCTGTACTGGCGACTTTTCTGGTCTCGAAAGTAAGTCTGGATGATGCGGTTGATGCGGTTTCGCATATCCAGTCTGCCAGTGGCCGCATGCAGCAGATTGGAGGCGGCAGCCTGCCTTTGGTGGTGGTGGATTACGCACATACGCCGGATGCGCTTGAGAAAGTGTTGTCTGCATTAAAGGCGCAGGCTAGTTCCAAATTGATTTGTGTGTTCGGCTGCGGCGGCAATCGCGATGCAGGCAAGCGCGAATTGATGGGTAGAATTGCCAGCGAATTTGCCGATGCGGTGGTAGTGACCTCGGATAATCCGCGTGACGAAGTGCCTGAGAAAATCATTCAGGATATTGTCAGCGGGATGCACGGTAATTTTGCAATAGAAGAAGACCGTGCCAAGGCCATCTCGGTTGGCATACTGTCAGCCAAGCCGGGCGATATCGTGCTCATTGCGGGCAAAGGCCATGAAGACTATCAGGAAATAGCCGGTAAAAAACATTATTTCAGCGATGTTGAACAAGCGAAAGAAGTGCTCAAGATATATGAAAGGGCATTCGTATGATGATGCTCTCCGAGATTGCCAAAGCGGTGGCTGGACGCATGACAGGCGCTGATGTGCTATGCGAAAGCGTGGGTTCTGACAGCCGTCATATTGCGAAAAATCAATTGTTTGTCGGCATCAAGGGCGAGCGCTTCGATGGCAATACCTACGCGGCAGAGGCCGTCAAGCAAGGTGCTGCCGCAGTGCTGGTGTCAGATGCTAACACGCAAGCCAGCCCGGCAGTCATCGTGTCCGACACGCGTTTGGCATTGGGGCAGTTGGCAAAATACTGGCGCGATAAATTCAAGCTGCCGCTTGTGGCGGTAACTGGCAGCAACGGCAAAACCACTGTCAAAGAAATGATCGCTGCGATTCTGGCGGCCACAAATCAGCACGTATTGGCCACGCAAGGCAATTTGAATAACGACATCGGCATGCCGATGACTTTGCTGAAATTGCGCCGGGAGCATGCTTTTGCGGTGATTGAAATGGGCATGAACCACGAAGGCGAAATCCGCTATCTGACAAAACTGGCGCAGCCAGATGTTGCTGTTGTTAACAATGCCGGTACTGCGCATATTGGTGAAGTAGGCTCACGCGAGGGGATTGCGCGTGCCAAAGGTGAAATTTATGAGGGCTTGACTCAAGATGGCATCGCCATTATCAATGCAGACGATGACTTTGCAGATTATTGGAAGTCGCTCAATAAAAACAGAAAAATCATCACATTCGGGTTGACGGGTGTTGCGGATGTCAGCGCAAGTTACCAGACACGCGGCAACCTGACGCAAATCCACCTGAAAACACCTAACGGGGAAACCCGGTTCGAGTTGCATGTGCTGGGTATACACAATGTGCATAATGCGCTGGCAGCGAGCGCAGTGGCGGTTGCGCTCGGAATTTCCAATGCGGATATCGCCACAGGGCTGGCCGGGTTCCATGCGGTTAAAGGCCGTCTCAATTGGCTGCAAGGCTGCAATGGCGCGGTGCTGATTGACGACACTTACAACGCAAATCCGGATTCGATGAAAGCGGCGATTGACGTGCTCGCAAGTCAGAAAGCCACACAAATTTTTGTGATGGGCGACATGGCGGAACTGGGCGCGGATGCGCCGCAAATGCACACTGATATTGGCTTGTACGCCAAACAAAAAGGCATCGGTCAATTGCTAACTTTTGGCGAACTGAGTCAATTGGCAGCCAAGGCGTTTGGGAAGCATGCGCAGCATTATTCAACTTTAGAAACTTTGATTGCTGATTTAAGACCGCTTATGCAAACAGGCGTCACCGTGCTGGTAAAAGGCTCACGTTTTATGCAAATGGAGCGCGTTGTAAATCAACTGATAGAAAAAAATAGTGAAATGGAGAAAAAGTCATGCTGCTAGAACTTGCTCGCTGGTTGGCACACGATATTCGCGGCTTTAATGTGTTTAATTACATCACGTTGCGCGCGGTTCTGGCAACGCTGACAGCGCTCATCATTTCATTCATGGTGGGGCCAAAAATGATACGCAAGCTGACTGAATACAAGGTCGGCCAGGCGGTACGTGACGATGGCCCGCAAACGCATTTAATCAAGGCTGGAACGCCGACGATGGGCGGTGCGCTAATACTGGTGGCGATTGCCATTGCCACCTTGTTATGGGGTGATTTGCATAACAAGTATATCTGGGTGGTGCTGGTAACCACACTGGGTTTTGGCGCGGTTGGCTGGGTAGATGATTACCGCAAAGTGGTTCATAAAAACCCTAAAGGCTTATCGGCCAAGGCCAAATATTTCTGGCAAAGCGTGATCGGTTTGGGGGTGGCGATCTTTTTGTTCAAAACTTCCGTAACGCCGGTAGAAACTACGTTGATTTTCCCTTTCTTCAAGCATCTGGTGCTGCCGCTAAGCGCTGTCGGCTTTATTGTGCTGACCTATCTGGTGATCGTCGGCAGCAGCAATGCAGTGAATCTTACCGACGGGTTGGACGGCCTGGCGATTATGCCTACCGTGATGGTGGGCAGTGCGCTTGCCATATTTGCCTATGTGGCAGGGCATTTGTATTTTTCAAAATATTTGGGCGTTCCATACGTTGCGGGCTCCGGTGAACTGATGGTGTTCTGTGCCGCCATGGCGGGTGCTGGCCTGGGTTTTCTGTGGTTTAACGCCTATCCGGCAGAGGTATTTATGGGCGATGTCGGTGCGCTAGCCTTGGGCGCCGCGCTGGGCGTGGTGGCCGTCATTGTCCGGCAGGAAATCGTGCTGTTTATTATGGGCGGCGTGTTTGTGGTGGAAACCTTCTCGGTCGCGCTGCAGGTCATGTATTTCAAGTATACCAAACATAAAACAGGAGTCGGGCAGCGCATCTTCTTAATGGCGCCACTGCATCATCACTATGAGCAAAAAGGCTGGAAGGAAACGCAAGTCGTGGTGCGGTTCTGGATTATTACCATGATGCTGGTGCTGGTAGGGCTTTCAACGCTGAAACTGAGATGACCAAAGCAAAAAATGAAAGTTGAACTTAAAAATAAACGTGTCTTAGTGCTGGGTCTTGGTGAAACAGGGCAGTCGGCATTGCGCTGGCTTGCCTCCAAAGGCGCTATTCTGTCGGTGGCTGATTCGCGTGAGAATCCGCCCGGTGTGGATGATGTGATCAGACGTATGCCGCAGGTGGAAATTCATACGGGAGCATTTCAGCCGGAAGTGTTATTGCAGGCCGAGTTGATCGTGATTAG
Source organism: Methylotenera sp. (assembly GCA_044228245.1). Taxonomy (GTDB): domain Bacteria; phylum Pseudomonadota; class Gammaproteobacteria; order Burkholderiales; family Methylophilaceae; genus Methylotenera_A. Next base: position 152,813 of record JBGAVG010000001.1, on the reverse strand, counting down.
CCCGGGCGTGGCTTTGAGTGAGCCTGCCGTGCAGGCTGCGGTTAAGCAAGGTATTCCGGTGATTGGCGATATCGAGCTGTTTGCGCAGCACCGGTCGAAAAACGCAAAAGTCATTGGCATTACCGGCTCAAACGGCAAAACCACTGTGACAACTCTGGTGGGTGAGATCTGTAAGGAAGCTGGCCTTAAAACCATTGTGGCAGGCAATATCGGCTTGCCAGTGTTGGATGCGCTGCAAATGGAGACGCCGGATGTGTATGTGCTGGAACTTTCCAGTTTTCAGTTGGAAACTACGCATGGCTTAAACCTGGATGCCGCAACGGTATTGAATGTGTGTGAAGACCACATGGACAGATATATCAGCATTTCCGATTATACAGCCGCTAAAGCGCGCATTTTAGCACATGCAAAAACGAGCGTTTTGAATCGCGACGATGCCATAACCCTGGCTATGCGTCACAAACATACAGTGACTTTTGGCCTGAATGCCGCGCCTACTATGAATGATTTCGGCTTGACTGAGTGTAAAGAAGAACATTACCTGGCGAGCGGGCAGCGCAAGTTATGCAAAGCGAGCGAACTCAAAATCGCGGGTCAGCATAATGTGGCCAATGCGCTTGCCGCGGCCGCGTTATGCAGCGCAATTGGCGTTGATAAGACATCGATTGTTCAGGCGCTGCGTCATTTTAAGGGGCTGCCGCACCGCGTGGAATGGGTTGCCAATATTGATGGGGTTGATTTTTACGATGACTCAAAAGGCACCAATGTGGGTGCGACTTGCGCAGCGATTGCGGGCATGACTAAAAACGATAAACCGCAAAAAGTAGTGCTGATCGCAGGTGGCGACGGCAAGGGGCAGGATTTTTCACCCTTGGCGCCAGCCGTGCAGGCCAATGCGCGTGCCGTGGTGCTGTTTGGCCGTGATGCGGCATTGATTGAAGCAGTGTTATTGGCAAACCCTTCATTAGAAAAACAAGTGCCTTTATACCGGGCGGCGGATTTGCCGGAAGCTGTCAATATCGCTAAAAAAATTGCCAATGCGGGTGATGCGGTATTGCTATCCCCTGCCTGCGCCAGTTTCGATATGTTCAGAAATTATGTGCATCGCGCAGAGGTGTTTGTGGATGCGGTGAAGCAGTTGGCGCAGCAAAGTAAAAAGGTGGCCGCATGCTAGCGCCTGTCATGAATAGCCGCGAGCGCCTCAACGCGCCCAATTATGACCAGATGCTGCTTTGGGTCGTTTTCATTCTATTGGGATTGGGCTTGGTCATGGTGTATTCCGCCTCGATCGCTATCGCCGAGGCGGATAAGGCGGTTGGGCATCAAAGCACCTATTTTCTGGTTCGGCAGACCATATTTATCATCATTGGCTTGGTGGCGGCTTTTGTTTCGTTTCAAATCCCCATCGCGATGTGGCAAAAAGCAGCACCTTATCTGTTCCTAGCCGGGTTGGCATTGCTGGTGCTGGTACTCATTCCCGGCATCGGGCGCAACGTGAACGGCAGTCAGCGCTGGCTTTCGCTGTTTGTCATTAATTTGCAGCCTTCCGAATTGATGAAGCTGTTTGCTGCCATGTATGTCGCGGATTACGCGGTACGCAAAGCGCCGCAAATGGATAGCATCGTGCGTGGCTTTTTGCCGATGGTGGCGGTAATGGTGCTGGTCGGGTTTTTGCTGCTGCGTGAGCCTGATTTCGGGGCATTCGCGGTGATTGCGGCGATTTCTATCTCCATCCTTTGGCTGGGCGGCATCAATGCCAAAATCTTTGCCGGCTTGCTGGCTTTATTGCCGGTGGCCATTTATGTGTTGATCTGGAGCTCACCTTACCGCTTGCAGCGTGTGATTGGATTTCTGGATCCATGGGCAGACCCATTTGGCAAGGGCTATCAACTTTCGCATGCGCTGATCGCCTTTGGGCGTGGCGAATGGTTTGGTGTGGGCTTGGGGGCAAGCGTTGAAAAATTGCTGTATCTGCCAGAGGCACACACCGACTTTTTGCTTGCAGTAATTGCAGAGGAACTAGGGTTTGTGGGCGTGCTGACAGTGCTGGGCTTGTTTGTCTGGATCGTGATCCGCGCCTTTGGTATCGGCAAAGAGGCCGTAGCGAATGAACGTTATTTTGCAGCGTTGCTGGCACAAGGACTGGGCGTATGGATTGGCGTGCAAGGCATTATCAATATTGGCGTGAATATGGGTGTGCTGCCAACCAAAGGCCTGACGCTACCGCTACTCTCGTTTGGAGGCAGCGGTATTCTGGCCAATTGCATCGCCATGGCAGTGCTTTTACGCATTGATTATGAAAATCGCCGGCTACAGAAGGGGTTGCCAGTATGAGCGTAAACACGATATTGAGAGTTGCTGTGAGGTGCAACGAGGCGATTTCGGCGCAGGCTAACTTTTTGGGTTTGAAAGTTAAGCATAGCGGCCGTAGCCAAAATATAAGGCTGCAGAAGGGGTTGCCAGCATGATGTTTGCTTCTCCAATCACGCAATACGGCTCAGGTACGCTGATGGTGATGGCAGGCGGTACGGGCGGCCATGTCTATCCCGCTATGGCAGTGGCAGATTACATGAAAGAGCATGGATGGAATGTCGTCTGGCTGGCCACAGAGGGCGGCATGGAGAATAGGTTGATTGAAGGCAAAAGTTACAGCAAGGCCATGATAACGATGCGCGGCGTACGCGGCAAGGGCCTGCTGGGGTGGGTGTTGCTGCCGGTTAAATTGGCCGTCGCATTTAAACAAAGTTTTGCTGCCATTCGTAAACACAAACCCAACGTGGTGTTGGGAATGGGTGGCTTTGCAGCTTTTCCAGGCGGATTGATGGCGAACTTGCTAGGTAAACCATTGGTGATTCATGAGCAAAACTCCATTGCCGGGTTGACCAATAAAACTTTAAGTTTAATCGCCAATAAAGTGCTGGCGGCGTTTCCATCTGCATTTGGTAACAAAGCAGAGTTGGTCGGTAATCCGGTGCGGCACGACATCACGCAGTTAGCAGCGCCGGAGCTGCGGTATGCCACACACACTGGCAAGCTCAGGTTGTTAGTGGTCGGTGGTAGTTTAGGCGCAGCGGCATTGAATGAAGTGCTGCCGAAAGCACTGGCAGAATTACCAGAACAAGAGCGGCCGGAAATTGTGCATCAAGCGGGTGAAAAGCATATCGCTGCCCTGCAAGCCAATTACCAGGCGGCTGGCGTGCAGGCAGATACAAGAGCTTTTATTAACAACATGGCCGATATGTACGCTTGGGCAGACGTGGTGATCTGCCGTGCTGGCGCGCTCACGATTGCTGAGTTGGCCTGTGTGGGTGTGGCGAGTGTGCTGGTGCCTTTCCCTTACGCGGTGGATGACCATCAAACCTATAACGCGAAATATTTGAGTGATGCGGGCGCAGCCAAGTTGATTCAACAAACGGAATTTAATGTACAGAAAGCGACAGAAATTTTGCGCAGTTTAACCCGTGAGATGTGCCTGGAGATGGCAATCAAAGCCAGAACTCTTGCCAAGCCCGAAGCCACGCAGACGGTTGCAAAAATATGTATGGAGGTGGCCGCATGAAGCATAAAGTAAAAAACGTGCATTTTGTGGGTATTGGCGGCGCCGGCATGAGCGGTATTGCTGAGGTGCTGATTAATTTAGGTTTTGAAGTCTCGGGCTCTGACCTTGCTAAAAATGCTACTACGCAACGCCTGGCGAGTTTTGGCGCCAGGATTTATCAGGGCCATGCTACTGAAAACCTAAGCGCGGCAGATGTAGTCGTGGTGTCTTCTGCAGTGAATGAGAAGAATCCTGAAATTATTGCTGCACGCGCCAAAAATATTCCCGTCGTACCGCGCGCGCTCATGCTGGCAGAACTCATGCGCTTTAAACAAGGCATTGCGGTAGCTGGCACGCATGGCAAAACGACCACGACCAGCCTGATTGCTAGCATTCTGGCGGAAGCGGGCATGGACCCCACCTTTGTGATTGGCGGAAAACTCGAAGCTGCCAGCGCCAATGCGCGCCTTGGCAGCGGTGAATATATTGTCGCCGAGGCAGATGAATCAGACGCTTCGTTCCTGCATTTGACACCGGTGATGGCGGTGGTGACCAATATTGACCAGGATCATATGGACACCTACGAGCACAGCTTTGACAAGCTCAAAAGCGCATTCGTGGAGTTTTTGCAGCAGCTGCCGTTCTGGGGCATGGCAGTGGTGTGTGTGGATGATGCCAATATCCGCGAGATTTTACCGCGCGTGACCAAGCCCGTCATGACGTATGGCTTTTCAGAGGGTGCGCGTATCCGCGCCAGGAATGTGCGGGCAGATCACGGCAAGATGCACTTCACAGTCGACCGCATTAACGGGGTCACCACGACATTTGACGTGACGTTGAATCTGCCAGGTAACCACTATGTATTGAACGCTTTAGCCGCGATTGCCATTGCCAGCGAATTGAATATTGAGGATAAATTTATTATCAAGGCGCTCGCGGACTTTAAAGGCGTGGGTCGCCGCTTTGAGCGTTATGGCGAGGTTGCGGCAAGAACAGGCGGTACGTTTACCTTGATTGATGACTACGGACATCATCCGGTTGAGATGCAGGCGGTGATTGCTGCGGCGCGCGGCGCGTTTCCTGGCCGCAGATTGGTCATGGCGTTCCAGCCACATCGTTTTACCAGAACGCGCGATTGTTTCGAGGATTTTGTGCACGTGCTCTCCACCGCCGATGCGGTGCTGTTGACCGAAGTGTATTCCGCAGGCGAAGCGCCGATAGTCGCGGCAGATACACGCGCCCTGATTCGCGCGATTCGCGTGGCAGGCAAGGTAGAGCCGTTATTTGTGGAAACGACGGATGCGCTACCGGAAGCTATTCTGAATACAGCGCAAGCCGGCGATGTGGTGGTTGTGATGGGCGCTGGCTCCATCGGGCACGTGGCCGCTAAAACCAGGGAGTTGGCAAATTGATGGCACAACCGGAAACACAGTCACAGTTGCTTAAGAACGAGCCGCTTGCCCGCTATACCAGCTGGCGCGTGGGAGGCAGTGCAGATCGCTTGTTCATAGCGGAAAACCTGAAGGAATTGCAGACCTTCATGCAAACGCTGGATCAGGCTGAACCTGTTTATTTTATGGGCTTAGGCAGTAATCTGCTGGTGCGCGACGGCGGCGTGCGCGGCACGGTGATCGTTATGCACCAGGCGCTGAGTGAGTTGAGAGTGGATGGGAAATACATCTATGCCGAAGCGGGGGTGACGTGTGGAAAGTTGGCCAGATTCTGTGCAGGCCAGTTCAGGCAGGGTGCAGAGTTTATGGCGGGCATCCCCGGCACGGTGGGCGGCGCATTGGCCATGAATGCGGGGTGTTACGGCGCTGAGACCTGGAACATCGTACACCAGGTATTGACCATCGATCGGCATGGAAACACACATGTGCGTAATGCCTCGGAGTTCATTCCAAGTTACCGTCATGTGGAAATGCCGATTCCGGACGAGTGGTTTTTGGGGGCATGGTTCAAGCTGGAACCCGGAAATGCGGATGAATCACTGCAGAAAATTAAAAACTTGTTAGCAACCCGGCTGGCCAGCCAGCCGCTTAATTTGCCAAGCGCGGGCTCTACCTTCAGAAACCCGCATGGTGATTTTGCGGCAAGGTTAATTGAGGCCAGCGGCTTGAAAGGCTACCAGATTGGCGGCGCGCAGGTGTCGCCCAAACATGCCAATTTTATAGTGAATCTGGGTAATGCCACTGCACTGGATATTGAACTGCTGATTCGGCATATGAAAGACACGGTATTAGAGAGGCAAGGCGTGGCGTTGCAGCAAGAGGTAAGGGTAATAGGCGAATATGCATAAAGAAATGAATAAATTTGGAAAAGTAGCCGTACTGTTCGGTGGCAAATCAGACGAGCGTGAAGTGTCGCTTAAAAGCGGCGCTGCAGTATTGGCGGCTTTGCTGCGTCAGGGCGTGGATGCATACGCATTCGATCCGGCGGAACGTCCGCTGCATGAACTGGAAGGTTTTGATCGCGCATTCATTTCGCTGCACGGCCGTTATGGCGAAGACGGCACGATACAGGGCGCGCTGGAACTGATGGGCATCCCATATACCGGCAGCGGTGTGATGGCTTCCAGCCTGGGCATGGACAAATGGCGCACAAAACTCCTGTGGCGTGTGTTGAATATTAAAACACCAGACTTTGAATTGGTCGATGCACAAAGCGATTTTGCCGCGATTGAGCAGAAATTAGGCTTGCCGCTGTTCGTGAAGCCTGCCAATGAAGGCTCTAGCATCGGTATTACCAAAGTGAAACAAAAAGGTGCTCTGCAAGCCGCATATCTATTGGCTTCCAAGGCAGATCCTTTGGTGATTGCGGAAAAGTATGTAGGTGGCGGCGAATACACCGTGGGTATTCTGGAAGATGCAGAATTAGGACTGATGCCATTACCTATTGTGCGCATCGTGCCGAAAAATGAATTTTACGATTATGAGGCCAAGTATTTGCGTGATGACACCGAATACCTGTGCCCATGCGGCCTGAGCGCAGAAAAAGAAGCCCAAATCCAGCAAGAGGCGCTACAAGCTTTTCGCGCCGTGGGCTGCCGCGGTTGGGGACGTGTGGATTTTTTAATGGACGAGGCGGGTAATCACTACTTTTTAGAACTGAATACGAGCCCAGGCATGACCGACCACAGCCTGGTGCCGATGGCAGCCAAAGCGGCTGGCATGAGTTTTGATGAACTGGTGGTAAAAATTTTGCGTATGACGCTGGTAGAAAGCCATGTGGGATAAGCCAAGACTGCTCAACTGGATTGCAAATTTTCTGTTTGCACTGGCCGTCGTGCTGATGCTGTATGCGGTGCTGTTTGTGGTGGTGCATCTGCCGATTTTCCCGATTCGCGAAGTGAAGGTGGATGGACAGCTAACGCATGTGAATCGGGAGCAAATCAAGTTGATTGTGGCTAAACACCTGAAAGGTAATTTTTTTACATTGGATCTGATCAAGACACGCGATGCGTTCGAAAAACTGCCGTGGGCGCGCAATGTCAGCGTGCGCCGCCGCTGGCCGGACAAACTGGATGTCGCGATTGAGGAGCATCAGGCTTTGGCGCGCTGGGGCAATATCGGGCTGGTCAATACGCATGGTGAACTGTTCCAGGCGGCCACCGATGCAGATTTGCCGGTGTTTTATGGACCAGGCGACGGCGTGATGGAAGTCACTAAAAACTATGGCAGCTACAGCCAGATTCTGAATAAAGCGGATATCAGAATCGCGCAAGTGACATTATCGCCGCGCCGCGCCTGGGAGATTAAAACGGACAAAGGGCTGTTAATCGCGCTGGGACGTGTGGACATGGAAGCCAGGTTGGATAAATTTGCGGGCGCATATAAATCCACACTCGGTCAGTTGAATGTAAAAGTGGTGTATGCAGATTTGCGCTATCCGAATGGGTTTGCGGTGCGTAAGCCGATTGGATTGAAGCCAGCAACAGCTAAGCCATTACCAGTAAAAGCAATACCAGCGGTGCCTGTCAAGGCATGACTTAAAGAATGAAAAAGGGAGTAAGACATGAGCAAAGTTCGTGAAGATAAAAACCTGATCGTCGGGTTGGATATCGGCACATCTAAAATTGTGACCATTGTGGCCGAGCTGCTGCCGGAAGGCACTTTGAAGGTGATCGGCCTTGGCCAGCACGCCTCGCGCGGCTTGAAAAAAGGGGTGGTGATCAATATCGACTCGACCATGCAGGCAATCCAGCGCTCGCTGGAAGAAGCCGAACTGATGGCCGACTGCAAAATTAAAACAGTATTCACCGGCATCGCTGGTAGCCACGTCAAAAGCCTGAATTCACATGGCATGGTGAAAATCAAAGACGCTGAAGTCTCGCAAATGGATGTGGATCGCGTGGTTGAAACCGCGCGAGCTGTCGCATTGCCGGCCGACCAGCAGATTCTGCATATTCTGACGCAGGAATTCATTATCGACGGGCAGGACGATGTGCGCGAACCGCTGGGCATGAGCGGGATGAAGCTGGAAGTGAAAGTACATATCGTGACTGGCGCAGTTGCGGCCGCGCAAAACATTGTGAAGTGTATCAAACGCTGCGGCCTGGAAGTGAGCGACTTGATCTTGCAGCCGCTTGCCTCAAGCATTGCGGTGTTGACTGAAGATGAAAAAGAGCTTGGTGTGTGCCTGGTGGATATCGGCGGCGGTACCACAGACATCGCCGTTTTCAAGAACGGCGCGATTCGCCATACCGCGGTGATTCCTATCGCGGGCGACCAGATTACCAATGATGTCGCCGTCGCGTTTCGCACGCCTACACAGTCGGCTGAAGATATCAAAATCAAATATGGCTGTGCGCTTAGACAGCTTGCAGATGCGCGCGAAGTGGTGGAAGTTCCGGGCGTGGATGGCCGCGAGGCACGCCAGCTGTCGATACAAACGCTGGCAGAAGTGATTGAGCCGCGCGTGGTAGAGCTGTATGAGCTGGTGCTGCAAGAACTGCGCCGCAGCGGCATGGAGGAGATGATCGCTTCCGGCATCGTGATCACAGGCGGCTCGGCGATGATGCGCGGCATGATGGAACTGGGCGAAGAGATTTTCCACATGCCGGTACGCATGGGTATGCCGCGCTACGTTGGCGGCTTGTCTGAAGTGGTCGGTAACCCACGGTACGCCACGGCGGTGGGCCTGATTTTAATGGGTAAGCAGCAGTTGGAACGTCATTTGAGCGGGCAGATGGAGTCCAGTGCGATTGGGCGCATGTTCGAGAAAATGAGAAGCTGGTTCCAAGGGAACTTTTAAAGAATTTTTAGCAGTAAAGGGTGCAGCAAAGCAGTAGGCATTTAGTTTCAAAAACAGGGCAGAGCTGATGCAATTAAGCTCAAAAATTAAGGCAAAAAAAGGAGAGTAAAGATGTTTGAAATTATGGAAAAAGATTCACAAGAAGCCGTGATTAAAGTCATTGGCGTGGGCGGCTGCGGTGGTAACGCAATCGAGCACATGATTACCAAGAACCTGAGCGGCGTTGAGTTCATTTGCACCAATACCGATATGCAGGCGCTTAAAAAGAGCCAGGCAAAAACGGTATTGCAAATTGGTTCAGAGATTACCAAAGGCCTGGGTGCTGGCGCGAAACCTGAAATTGGCCGTGATGCCGCGCTGGAAGACCGTGATCGTATCGCTGAAATCATCGATGGCGCCGATATGCTGTTCATCACTGCAGGCATGGGCGGCGGCACGGGTACTGGCGCGGCGCCTATCATTGCCGAAGTGGCTAAGGAAATGGGCATTCTGACGGTAGCGGTGGTTACCAAGCCGTTCTCGTTTGAAGGCAAACGTACCAAAGTGGCGACAGAGGGCTTGGAAGAGCTTTCACAGCACGTGGATTCCTTGATTGTGATTCCGAATGAAAAGCTCATGGAAGTGCTGGGCGAAGACGTGCCATTCCTGGAAGCTTTCCGCGCTGCGAACGACGTGCTGCATAATGCTGTCTCAGGTATTGCAGAGATCATTAATTGCCCTGGCTTGGTGAATGTGGACTTTGCCGACGTACGTACGGTAATGAGTGAAATGGGCATGGCGATGATGGGTTCGGCTGAGGCGAGTGGGCCGGAGCGTGCGCGTATTGCGGCAGAGCAGGCAGTGGCCAGCCCATTGCTGGAAGACGTCAACCTGGCTAACGCACGCGGCGTTCTGATTAACATTACTGCAAGCGCCAGCTTTAAAATGAAAGAGTATTATGATGTGATGAACACCATTAAAGAGTTCACTGCAGATGATGCGACCGTGATTGTAGGTAATGTGATGGACGAGACCATGGGTGACAAATTGCGTGTGACCATGGTAGCGACCGGCTTGAATGGTGCGATTGCACGCCGCCAGCAGAAACCGGAACTACGCGTGATGACCACGGTCATGAATGGAACAACTAATCAGCCCATGTTTGTGGGCGGTGAAGTGGAAGACGAAGCACCTGCCGTGTTTAGTCAAAATAACCGTCGTGCGCAGGTTGAAGCGATGAAAATGTCTGGGGTCGAGGAATATGACATCCCTGCGTTTTTGCGCAAACAAGCGGATTAACGAGCGGCTAATTTGCTAGAATATCAACCGGATAGATATTGGTTGAACAGTAATTAAGGAATCAGGTGCTAGACCTATAACATGTTAAAACAAAGAACTTTGAAAAAGCAGGTGAGTGCTACCGGTGTTGGTTTGCATAACGGCGAGAAGGTCACGTTGACTTTAAAGCCGGCTGCGATTGATACTGGCATCGTATTCAGGCGCACCGATTTGCCCGGTTCGCCCGAAATACAAGCACAGCCTGAGGCGGTGCGTGACACGCGCATGTGTTCTGCCCTGGAACACGAGGGTGTGCGTGTCGCCACTGTTGAGCACCTGATGTCCGCACTGGCCGGCCTGGGCGTTGATAATATTATTATCGAAGTCACGGCGTCGGAAATCCCCATCATGGATGGCAGTTCCGGGCCATTTATCTTTCTGTTGCAATCGGCTGGCATCGTTGAGCAGAATTCTGCCAAAAAATTCATCAAAATTAAAAAGTTAATCGAAGTAAAAGAAGGTGATAAGTGGGTGAAGTTCGAGCCTTACCACGGCTTTAAAATGGATTTCACCATTGATTTTGCCCACCCCGTTTTCGAGCACTCCGGTAATAACGTCAAAATTGATTTTGCTGATAATTCTTATATTAAAGAAATCAGCCGCGCACGCACATTCGGCTTCATGCATGAAGTGGAATATCTGCGCGCCAATGGCTTGGCGCGCGGCGGCAGCCTGGATAATGCGATTGTGCTGGATGAGTACCGTGTGTTGAACAGCGACGGTTTACGTTACCAGGATGAGTTTGCCAAACACAAAGTGCTGGATGCGATTGGCGATTTGTACATGCTGGGCCATCCTTTGCTTGGCGCATTTACTGCGTACAAATCAGGTCATGCGCTAAATAATGCACTATTGCGTGCGCTCCTGGCGGATGCGTCAGCCTGGGAATATGCGACATTTGAACGCATTGAAGAAGCGCCGGTTGGCTTTCAGGAGCAAACTGCGTTTTTCACGCCCGATCTCATGCCGCATTTTAGTTAAGTTATCGGTCATCTAAAATGCCGATCATTCGCTTAACGATCATATTGGTGTTTATCGCAAGTTTGGTGTTATTGGCAACTTTTGTGGTTACGCGCAATCGAAAGTATTTGGCTTATATTAAACAATTACTTAAATACACGGGCTGGGGTTTGCTCATGGTTGTCGTGCTCTATTTAATGGCACGGGTCATTCGTTTATAACAATATGGATATGGCCACTACATTCATCAAACAGTTGGTTTTCTCTGGCATTTTTATTGTGTTTTTTGCAATAAAGAGCGGTTTTGCAGCTTCTGGCGATGACGAGTTTTTACAGGCACGTGCCGCTTACGATAAAAAAAATGTCATTGCCTTGTCCGATTATGTTGAACAATTGCAAAGCCAGAACTATATTCTGGCGCCTTATGCTGACTATTGGCTGATGCTGCTTAATCTAAAAGATGCAGATAATCAGACGGTAGAGAACTTCCTGAACAAGTACAGTGAATATCCTTTTGCGGATCGATTGCGTGGTGAATATCTAAAAAAACTGGCCAAGAATCTGGACTGGTTAAGCTTTTCAAACGAGGTCGTGAATTATCAGCTGGAAGATGTGGCCGTTGCCTGCTATGCGGCAGAGGCGAACTCGGTTGCGGGTGACATCTCTACGCTGGAAGCCGCAAAACCGCTATGGATGCAGGCGAAAGAACAACCCGGCAATTGCGCTGATTTGTACGACCGCATGCAGGTGGCAGGCGTGCTGACAGAGGAAGATATCTGGGCGCGCTTTCGCCTGGCGCTTGCTGATAGCCGCATCAATCTTGCTAAAGCCATCAGCAAGCGCTCAAATACATTTGACCCCAGTTACTATAAGCTAATAGACAAAGCTTATGCATCGCCACAACTGGTGCTGAATAAAAAGCTCATTTCGTTTAAGAGCCGGTTTGGCCGTGAGCTGAATCTGTTCGCGCTCAATCGAATAGCAAAAACGGATTCGCAGCAGGCGTTAAGCGCGTTCAAAAAAGTTGAGGATTTGTTCCGTGCGGAGGATCGGGCTTATTTTTACGGCAGACTCGCGCTGCAGGCTACATTGCGACACGAGCCGCAAGCGCTGCAGTGGTTTAAGCTGGCAGAAAATACCCCGCTGAATAAGGAACAGTTGGCCTGGTATGCGCGCGCAGCGTTACGTGAAAGAAACTGGCCCGTGGTGCTAAACGCGGTTTCCAGAATGCAGCCGGAGCAAGCGGAAGAAGGCGTCTGGCGCTACTGGAAAGCACGTGCATTAAAGGCGCAGAATCAAACGCTGGAGGCCAATACTTTGCTGGCCAAACTTTCCACCGAGCGTCACTACTATGGCTGGCTTGCACAGGATGAGTTGGATGGTTTTATGTCGGCGCCACTGAGTGAATACAAGGTGGCAGATTCAGAGGTAGAGGAAATCGTGAACATGCCAGCGTTCCAGCGTGCTGAGGCGCTGCAAAGGCTGGGACTCAGATGGGAAGCAAAATCGGAATGGGTGCAGGCTACCAAAGACTTCGACGACAAACAACTGCTAGCTGCCGCTGCATTTGCCGCGGGCAGAAACTGGCACGATCTGGCGATTATTACGGCGGATAAAACCACTGAAATGCACGATTTCGCACTGCGATACCCGACTCCTTATCGCAATTTAATGAAGCCGGCAGCGCAGGAGCAGGCGGTTGATGAGGCCTGGGTATATGGCATCACACGGCAGGAAAGCCGGTTTATGCATTATGCCAAATCCGGGGTAGGCGCTTCCGGCCTCATGCAACTGATGCCTGCCACCGCCAAATGGGCGGCCAGACGTGTTGGGATTGATGATTATCATCAGGGCATGATCCATGAGCTGGATACGAATATCGCGCTGGGCACTTACTATATGCGCTACACGCTTGAATTAATGAACGGGCAGGAAACCATGGCGACAGCAGCGTATAATGCGGGCCCTAGCCGCGCTAAAAAATGGGTTGCGGCAGTGCCGCTGGAGGGCGCCATTTATGCGGAGACCATTCCGTTTAGCGAAACCCGCAGTTATGTACAGAAAGTCATGGCAAACGCGCATTTATATGCGCCACGCTTGGGTTTGAAAACCATGCCACTTAAGCAGAGATTGGGTGTTGTTCCCGGCAGCAATAGTGCGTTCTATGCTCAAACTGAGGACACCCTTGAATCTCAGCAGTTAACTGAGCAAAGCCAGCCAATCGGGCAGGCCGGATCAACTGAATAAGCAGGATAAGAAAAAATGACAATTAAAACAATCACAGTGTTAGGCGGCGCGGGGTTTATAGGCAGTTGCCTGGTAGCCAAATTAGACCAGGCAGGTTACAGGGTTAAAGTGCTGTCGCGCCGTCGTGAGGCGGCCAAGCATTTGATTATACTGCCGAATGTGCAGGTGCAGGAATGTAATGTAATGGATAATCACGCGCTGAAAGAGGCGCTTAAAAGCAGCGATGCGGTGATTAACCTGATCGGTATTCTGCATGAAAGCGGCAAGAATACGTTTGAGCGCATTCACCATCAATTACCGCGCCGCGTGGCACAGTGCTGCGAAGAACTGGACATTCACCGGCTCTTGCACATGAGCGCCCTGCAAGCTAGCGCCCATGCGCCAAGCCAATATTTGCGCAGCAAGGCGGCTGGTGAGGCGGCCATCAATGAGTTTAATAAAAAGCTGGACATCACCATTTTTAGACCGTCGGTAGTCTTTGGTCGAGGCGATCATTTCCTAAATCTGTTTGCACGTTTGGTTAAGTTTCTGCCGGCTATTTTTTTGGCAAAACCTGACGCAAAGTTCCAGCCGATCTGGGTGGAGGATGTCGCACAGTGCTTTGTAAATGCACTTGAGAACACCGCTACTTATGGCAGATGCTATGAGTTGGGTGGCCCGGATACTTACTCTCTGCGCGAATTATTGCAAAAGGTAATGGCAGTTCTGGGCAAACAACGGCCTATTGTCGGTTTGAATGATGCGCTCTCTTATGCGCAGGCGTTCATGATGGAGTGGCTGCCCATCAAGCTGATGTCGCGCGACAATGTGCGTTCGATGCAGGTAGATAGCGTGTGCAATGTACCGATTGCAGCCGAACTTGGTGTCACGCCTGCATCACTGGACGTGGTAGTGCCTGAATATTTGCTCAATATTTCGCAGCGCGCAGCTTATGACGGTTTTCGCAGCGCGGCAGGTCGTGCCATTCGTGCCAGAAGGTAGCACATGAAAACGTATTGCGTTGGCGGTGCGGTGCGTGATGAGTTGCTGGGTTTTCCGATAAAAGATAAAGATTTCGTTGTTGTAGGCGCCACGCCGCAAGCCATGCTGGATGCGGGTTACAGGCCAGTAGGCAAAGACTTCCCAGTGTTCCTTCACCCCGAAACGCATGATGAATATGCGCTGGCACGCACTGAACGTAAAACCGCTAAAGGCTACAAGGGCTTTACCGTGTATGCCTCACCCGAAGTCACGCTGGAAGAAGACCTGGCACGCCGCGACTTGACCATCAACGCCATTGCCAAGGATGCCGAGGGCAAGCTCATTGATCCTTTTAATGGGCAAGCGGATATTCAATCTAAAATCCTGCGCCATGTCAGCAGCGCCTTTGCAGAAGATCCGGTACGTATTCTGCGCGCGGCGCGCTTTGCGGCGCGGCTAACAGAGTTTAGTTTAGCGCCGGAAACGCTTGCTTTGATGCGACAAATGGTGGCTGCGGGTGAGGTGGACGCGCTGGTGCCGGAGCGTGTATGGCAGGAACTGGCGCAAGGCTTGATGGAACAAAAGCCAAGCCGCATGTTTGAGGTATTACGTGCTTGTGGTGCGCTACAAAAGATATTGCCTGAGCTTGATAAGCTATGGGGTGTGCCACAGCCGCCCCAGCATCACCCGGAGGTGGATACCGGCTTACATATGATGATGGTGATCGATTACGCCGCCAAGCAGAATTTTAGCCTGCCGATACGCTTTGCTGCGCTGATGCATGATCTGGGTAAAGGTACTACACCGGTTGACATTCTGCCTCGGCATATCGGTCACGAAGTGCGCAGCGTGGACTTGCTGAAAGATGTTTGCAAACGCTTGCGCGTGCCAAACGATTGCAAAGAACTGGCTCATATCGTGGCCAAGTTTCATGGCAAATTGCATCAGGTGGGCAAAATGCGGCCAAACACCTTGCTGGAATTTTTGATCGAACTGGATGCGATCCGCCAGCCAGCCAGGTTTAATGACTTCCTGAAGGCCTGTGAGGCTGATTCTCGGGGCAGAACCGGTTTCGAAAATTGTGCGATACCGGAGGCTGATTTAATGTTAAAGGCGCTGGATGCAACCTTGCGTGTAGATGCGGGTGTGGTTGCCAGCGCATTCAGCGAGCCGGAAAGAATCAGGATTGCGGTCTACGAGGCGAGGCTTGCGGCGGTAAAGCTGATTTTATAGTGTGCTACTGGATACCGAGTTTTAATTTAATGACGTATTTCGCCACATAGCCTACCAGGCCAAAAGCAAGGCCGATAAACAAGGCAAAGGTGCCGAATTTCCCTGCTTTTGATTCCCAGGCCAGGTGCCCGACAATAAACACCATGAGCAGCATTAGTCCGCTGACGCCATAGGTCATGCCAAATTCGGTAATTTGCGCTTCAGTAAAACCAAAAACTGTGCCTTGCAAGACATTCTCCTGTGCCTAAATTACTGTGCGATAACCTGCAATCCTACTCAGATTGTTCTTGATAGGCAACTGCCTGGTGATCGTGCGTTCCGCCGTAGATTCAAGATTTGGTGGACTGTATAAAAGGATCGTCAAAAGCACGATCATGTTCTTCAAACAGGCTAGAAATGCTTTTGTAAAAGAGGTGATATATTTCAGCGGTAGTTTTATGACTTCCCAGAGAAAAGCAATTGCTCACTAACGCATCCAGCTTTCGTACGATATCGGCATGTGCCTGCTGGTGAATTCGAAAGTATTCATAATTTTCCGTTACGTTTGGCCTGCTCAGCATGATTTTTTCCTCATGCTCAAAATGATTCGCTATAAGTTCTGTGATATATAGCAAGAAAGTGGGCAATCGACCGCTATAGGAAGCCAATGCTTCACGATCACTTACCTGGTCAAGCTTATCCAAAGCCAGACATGCGTCATGCAGATCATGCAGAAATTTTTCCAGCAGCGCGTGCTCTTTTTCAATCGCTAGATAATCAGCGGGCTTCAGCGCTTTGATTGCTTTATCATGAATCGACATGGCTTCCTTCCAGATGTTTATTGGTTATATAGCGTAAAGCCAATGTTCAAATACGACAAATCAACTTGAGTCTAGTTCAAAAAAACCAGCTGCGCCTGAGAAAGGTCCATCGGCTTGCGCTTGAAACCGCTTTTAGCAAATTGATGCCAGCGGCCGATCACATAGCAGATGAGCAGGTTGGCCTGCGCTTCCGGCATGATTTTCTTGCCAGATACTGCAACAGCAATTTTCAGGCTTTGTCTGAGGCTGGCTTCCAGCCTGTCGAAAAGCTGGTTAATACGCGTCTGAAGCCATTCTTCCTCATTTACTAGTGCATCGCCAATCAGCACGCGCGTCATGCCCGGGTTTTTTTCGGCAAATTTGAGCAGCATGGTGACGATGAGCTGCACCTGTTTAGCTCCGTCATGCTCATCGGTGGTGATTTTGTTGATCACGCCGAAAATCGAGGTTTCGATAAACTCGATCAGGCTTTCGAACATCTGCGCCTTGCTGGAAAAGTGACGGTAAAGCGCAGCCTCGCTCAAATCCAGCTTGGCTGCAAGTGCAGCGGTGGTGATTTTCTCGCGCTTCGGGTTTTCCAGCATTTTGGCGAGTGTTTCTAATATCTGCTGCTTTCTATTTGTAGTGCGGTCTGAAGCCACATTGTCTCCCTTAGAAATGTTTTTTATGATTTATTATAGCTTAACGTGAGTAAGCGCTAACACGTTGCTTAGCCGATAATCCACAAAATTTGGTTTTTGTGGTTTTATAGTAATCCAGATGGTCCGCATGCCAAGCCGTTTAGCTGTCATCAGCGCAGAAAGGTTGTCTTCCAGCATCACGCAGTCGCTTGCTTTGGCCTGCATGCTTTTAAGCAACAATTGAAAGCCGCGCACACTGGGCTTGGCGTGGAATTTTGCAGATTCCACACTGAATACCAGCTCGAAACAATCAGCGATGCCAAGCAAATCAAGCACTTGTAACGCATAGTTACGTGGCGCATTGGTAAATACTGCTTTGCGCCCGTGCAGACTTTGCAGCATGTGACGCAGGCGTTTGGTTTGCAGCACCATTTCAGGCAGCTTGATTAGCTTGTGCGTTTCATGCAGAAAGTGATAAGGATCAACGCCATGATGGCGCGTGAGGCCTTTAAGCGTGGCGCCGTATACGTGCCAGTAGTGCTGGCGTAGCTGGTGGGCGGCGTGTTCTTCAAGTTCCAGATGTTCCATGATGTACTGCGTCATGGCGCGGTTCATCACCGGAAAAATGTGCGCGGAAGCGTTATGCAGCGTGTCGTCTAAATCGAATATCCAGATTTTAGACAAATCATTTTGCCTTGATTAAAGTACCCACACCCTCATCGGTTAATACTTCCAGCAATAGTGCGTGTTCTACACGCCCATCAATGATGTGCACCGACTTAACGCCGCTACGCGCTGCATCAAGCGCAGAGCCGATCTTAGGCAGCATGCCGCCGGAAAGCGTTCCGTCCTCTACCAAATCGTCAATTTGTTTTGGGGTGAGGCCGGTGAGCAAGTTGCCCTTTTTATCCAGTACGCCAGGCGTATTGGTGAGCAGGATTAATTTTTCCGCGCCTAAAATTTCCGCCAGCTTGCCTGCCACTACATCGGCATTGATATTGTAGGTTTGGTTATCCGCCCCCACCCCGATTGGCGCGACCACCGGGATAAAATCGCCGCTATCCAGAAAATTGATGATGCTCGGGTCAATGGCGGTAATTTCGCCAACTTGTCCGACATCAATCGTTTTTGTCGGGTCGTTCATGTCTTCCATTAGCAGCTTGTGTGCATGGATAAAATTGCCATCCTGCCCGGTTAAGCCCACCGCTTTGCCGCCGTGGCGGTTAATGAGGTTGACGATTTCCTTGTTCACTTGCCCGCCTAGCACCATTTCCACCACGTCCATGGTTTCTTCATCGGTGACGCGCATGCCCTGGATAAACTCGCCTTTTTTGCCAAGTTTATCTAGCATTTCATTGATTTGCGGTCCGCCGCCATGCACCACGACCGGGTTCATGCCGACCAGTTTGAGCAACACTACATCTTGTGCAAAACAGTGCTTGAGATGCTCGTCCGTCATGGCATTGCCGCCGTACTTAATGACGATGGTTTTATCGAAAAAGCGTTTGATGTAAGGCAGTGCCTCGGCTAGGATTTGGGCTTTTTGTGCGGGTTTGATGTCTGTCAGCATATTGTTTCTCGTTAATTTATTCGTATTGTAACTAAAAAGCCTGTCAATGATGTGAATCTACAGTGTTTTAACAAACACTTTAGATCTTCGTTGAAAATTGTAAAGCTGTTGCTTTTCTTGTGGCAGGCTTTCAATCGATTTTTCAACAAAGCCACGCTCTAAAAACCAGTGTTCGGTGCGCGTGGTCAGGCAAAATAACTGCCTGAATCCCAACTCTTTCGCTTGATTCTGACAGTAGTTGAAGAGCTTATCGCCGCGTCCGCCACCTCTATAGCTCGGGTCAATCGCCAAACAGGCAAATTCGGCCATGCCTTCAGATACAAATGGGTGCAGAGCCGCACAGCCGATGATGCGGTTATCGTGCTCCATCACATAAAAATGGTTGATTTCCGTTTCGATCCGTTCGCGTCCGCGGCGTACTAAAAAACCCTCATTTTCAAGCGGCTCGATGAGTATGAGTATGCCGCCCACGTCGTCAATATTGGCTTGGCGCATGGTTTCCAGCGATTGTTCCGTCACCATTGTGCCAATGCCGTTATGGGTAAACAGCTCTTGAATGATGGCGCCATCAATATGCCGTGAAATCAGATGCGTGCGGGCTACGCCTTGCTCGCAGGCGCGCACTGCGGCTGGCAAGTAGTAATTCACGTCCTCAGAAACGTTTATCGGTGCATCATTATTTTGCACATTGCGTAAAAAATTTTTGGCTTTTTCTGTGGTCATTTCGCGCAATAATTCACCGCGTAAATTATGCACGCCCTCACTATCCATTAAAAAAATGAGCTTGTCCGCATCAAGCGCGATTGCGGTGCTGACAGCCACATCTTCCAGGCTTAAGTTAAATGCCTCGCCTGTGGGCGAATATCCAAGCGGGGAGAGCAGCACCAGTTCGCTGTCATCCAGGCGCTTTTGAATGCCCACTGCATCAACCTTGCGTACTTCGCCTGTGTGCTGCAAATCAACACCATCGCGCACACCCAGCGGCTTGGCAGTGACAAAATTGCCGCTCGCCACGCGAATATCTGCGCCCGCCATCGGCGAGTTGGCAATGCCCATCGATAGTAGCGCTTCAATCTCCACGCGCACCGCGCCATTGGCTTCCTTGACGATCTCCATCGCCTCGTCATCGGTCACACGTAAGCCGTTGTGCAGCATGGGCGTGAGTTTGGCACGCTTCAGGCGCCGCTCAATTTGTGGACGCGCGCCATGTACCAGCACCAGCCGGACTTCCAGGCTGGCGAGCAGATTCAAATCATGCGAAAGTGCGATAAATTGCTTTTCATCAACCACCTCGCCGCCAAACGCAATAACAAACGTGCGGCCACCAAATGCGTGAATATAGGGGGTAGCAGAGCGAAACCACTGCACGAAGTCTTTTGTGTTGTTGGTTTGCGACGGATTGACGAGATAAGGCTGCCGATTTTCCTGTGCGGTTAATTGTGCCAGAGGCGCATCGCTTTGCGCATATAAATATGCCGGCGTACAGTCGAGCGCCGCCGCCACCTTGCGCAGCAAGGTTTCACTGATGCCTAATTCGCCACGCTCGATACGCGATAAATTCCCAGCGTCTGCGCCCACTTGGTTAGCAAGTGTTTGCAGCGTAATACTCAGCGATTTACGCCGACTGCGTATAAAATTACCAAGAGACATATTTTATATTTATGTAAAATTTACATAAATATAAAATATCTTTGTAAATAATGCAAATATATTTTTATTCTAGACCTAAATCTTTAACGATTAAATGTTCTCTTTTAATTTCCGTATCAGCGCTAAGAAAGTGTTTGTAAAGTATCTGCTTGAGTTTTAAAAACACTTGTTCTTCATCAATGCTACTGCCTTGATTTAATTGTAATTTACTGTGGCATAACCTTGAGAATTGGCCAATGGTATAGATTTCACCAGCTTCTTCATCGGAAATTTTTATGTTGAATTCTCTTTCCGCATACAATAGGAATTCGACCGTATCCAGGCCCACTAAAAATCTCCCCAAAGCGTGTGCATGGCGCTCATTGCTGCAAGCGCCGCAGTTTCTGTGCGCAAAATTCGCGGGCCTAACATCACAGATTGAAAACCGTGCGAGATCGCTATATCAATCTCGGCGTTGCTTAAACCGCCTTCCGCGCCAATCAACAGTTGAATTTCGCTGGCTGGTTTTGCTATTTCGGCTAAGCGTTTGGCGCCTATCGGGTTGAGCAGGACTCGCGTGCTGGCAGCTTGCGGATTGGCTGCCAGCCAGTTCGCCAGAGTCTTTGGTGCAGAAACTATGGGAATGGTCGCGCGCCCACATTGCTCGCAGGCAGAAATCACCACGTTTTGCCAATGCTCAACACGTTTTTCTGCACGCTCGGCAGAGAGTTTTACCACGCTGCGCTCGGTGGCAATCGGCTGTATTTGCTTTATGCCCAGCTCAACCGCTTTTTGAATGGTGTAATCCATGCGGTCGCCGCTGGAAATGCCTTGCAGCAGCGTGATGTTGAACGGCGGTTCATTGTTAATTGCTGCGCTGTCTTTTACTTTGGCAAGCACTTCATTTTTTTTAACCAGAATTAACTCGCAGGTGTAATCGAAACCGTCGCCATTAAATAGATTAATCACATCGCCCTCATTTAAGCGCAGCACACGTGTGGCATGGGTTGCGGCGTTGTCAGAGAGTTTAATGCTCGTGCCCAAGCTAAGTTTATCCGGGCTATAAAAACGCAGGTTTGACATGTTTGGCGGTGTGTTTCAAAACGGCTAAAGTGGTAAGATTAAATTATAGTCAATTTAGCAACTGAATTTGAAAAAAGGAAGCAGCATGGCAAGTTTAAACCCACCGGTGTGCGATTTTGGCTGGAAAGCACCCGATTTTAATCTGCAAAATGTGGATGGCAGCGTGGTTTCGCGCGACCAGATCATGGGCAAAAATGGCCTGCTGGTGATGTTTATATGTAATCACTGCCCTTACGTAAAAGCTATTCTGCCGCGGTTGATTGCGGATGTGCGTGAGCTGAAAATGCTCGGCATCAATACGGTGGCGATTATGTCCAACGACCCAAAAGAGTATCAGGAAGACAGTTTTGATAACATGAAAAATATCGCATACGAGATGGATTTTCCGTTCCCGTATTTGTCGGATAAAACACAAGAGATAGCTAAGGAGTATGGCGCGGTGTGTACGCCGGATTTTTTTGGCTTTAACAACAAGGCCGAGTTGCAATACCGCGGCCGTTTTGACGAATCACGCAAAGAAACTGCGCCGCAAAGTACGCGCGATTTATTTAAGGCAATGAAGCTGATTGCAGAAACCGGGCAGGGGCCGAAAGAGCAGATTGCCAGTATCGGGTGCTCGATCAAGTGGAAAACTTAAGGAGACGACATGATGAAAAATAATCCTGTGGTTTGGTTTGAAATATATGTGCAAGATATGGCGCGTGCCAAAGCGTTTTACGAATCCGTTTTTCAGACCAAGCTGGAAATGATGGGCGAAGGTGAGATGGAGATGTGGGGCTTTCCCAGGGGCGAAAATAGCGAATTCGGCATTACCGGTTCGCTGGTTAAGATGCAAGGTGTCCCTTCAGGCGGCAACAGCACAATAGTATATTTTAGTTGTGAAGATTGTGCCGTAGAAGGTAAGCGGGTTATAGCTGCTGGCGGTAGCATTTGCCAAGAAAAAATGTCAATTGGGCAATATGGTTTTTTTGTTCTCGCGGCAGATACCGAGGGCAATACGATCGGCCTACATTCAATGAAGTGAAAAATATGACAACTCAAAAACTTAAATGGGGCATTCTGGGCGCGGCGCGCGTGAACGAGCGCTTGTTGCCGGCGATCATCGAGGCGCCGAATTCACAACTGATGGCTATCGCCAGCCGTCGTGCAGGTGCGGCGAAAGCAACGCTGGAAAAATATGCGCCCTGTTATGTAAATAGCGTGACTTGTTATGATGACATGGATGCGCTGATTAACGACAAAAACATCGAAGCGATTTATTGCCCGATGGCAAATGAGGAACACGCGGAATGGGCGCTAAAGGCCATTGATGCTGGCAAGCATGTATTAATTGAAAAGCCGATGGCATTAACGGTAACGGATATTGAGGCAATTGAAGCCGCCACCAAAAAAGCCAACGTGAAGGTGATGGAAGGCTTTATGTACCGCTTTCATCCGCAGCATGCGCGTGTTAAGGAAATCGTGGAAAGCGGCTTGATTGGCGACGTGCTTTCTGCGCGCGCTTCGTATTCGTTTTTAATGAAGCCAGCGCGCATGTACCGCATTAACCGCAGCATGGCGCAGGGTGGCGGCGCACTATGGGATATCGGTCCTTACGCGATTCATTCTCTCAGATGGTGTTTTGGCGCAGAACCAAAGTCCGTCATCGCCCATGCCAAACTAAATGAACATGGCGCAGATATTGTCACTAGCGGCGTACTCGATTTTGGGCAAGATGCGGAAGGCCGCGCGCGTTTTGGCCATTTCGACATCAGCTTCGAGCGTAGCCGCAAATCGGAATACGAAATTATCGGCACCAAAGGCTGGGTAAAATGCCACGCCGTCTGGGTATTCCAGAATGATGTGCCAGTGATCAGCTGGGCGACGGAGGACGGAAAATACGCCGAAGAGCGCTTTGCACCAAGTAACCACTTTACGCTGGAGATTGAGCACTTCAGCGATTGCGTGCTTAGCGACAAAGTGCCTTATTTAACATTTGTCGATGCGAAAGCAAATTGCGCTGCCCTGCAAGCCAGTATACATGCGGCTTCCAGAGACATTAAAATCGACATTTAAATGTCTGCCTGTTGATTTAACAATGGCTAAAGCTGGATGGGCGGGCGCTTTCAACAATTCCTCCTGTCTGGCTACTCACATTTAAAAATCAAAAATAAGCTTTTTCCAGCAGCAATAACAAGCTTAAGCCCTTGCTGAAAAGGGCTATTTGAGCAATAATTAAATCTTTGCAAAAGCTGAAGTTAAAACAGGCTTTTTTAAGAATTCAGTCAGAGTTTTATAGCATTTCATATAAGACTTCAAGTTTAATCATTAGGGAGAGAATCATGGCAACACGTAACGATTTATGTAACGCCATCCGTGCGTTATCTATGGATGCAGTGCAAAAAGCTAACTCTGGCCACCCAGGCGCACCTATGGGTATGGCAGAAATTGCAGAGGTATTGTGGAATCACCATTTACGTCACAATCCAACCAATCCAAACTGGGCAGATCGCGATCGTTTCATTCTCTCTAACGGCCACGGTTCTATGCTGATTTACTCCCTGTTGCATCTGACCGGCTATGATCTGCCGATGGATGAAATCAAGACTTTCCGTCAATTGCACTCCAAATGTGCAGGCCACCCAGAGTACAGCTATGCGCCAGGTGTTGAAACCACGACTGGTCCATTAGGCCAAGGTATTACCAACGCAGTTGGTTTTGCGATGGCTGAGAAGTTATTGGCAGACCAATTCAACAAGCCGGGTCACGATATCGTTGACCACTACACTTATTGCTTCTTGGGTGACGGCTGTATGATGGAAGGCGTATCTCACGAGGCCTGCGCATTGGCTGGTACATGGGGCTTAGGCAAACTAGTTGCGTTCTGGGATGACAACGGTATTTCTATCGACGGTCATATCGAAGGCTGGTACACAGACGACACCGCAAAACGTTTCGAAGCGTATGGCTGGCATGTGCAATCAGTGGATGGCCACGATTCTGACGCGATCAACGCAGCAGTGATCGCAGCGAAAAAAGTAACTGACAAGCCTTCATTGATCTGCTGCAAAACCATCATCGGTAAAGGCTCACCAAACAAAGCTGGCAGCCATGACTGCCACGGTTCTGCATTAGGCGATGCTGAAGTTGCTGTTACACGTGCAGCCATCGGCTGGCCACATGCCCCATTTGAAATTCCGGCTGACGTTTATGCGGGTTGGGATGGCAAGGCGAAAGGCGCTAAACTGGAAAGTGAGTGGAACGCTAAATTTGAAGCGTACGCTAAGGCATTCCCGGAAGAGGCTGCAGAATTCAAACGCCGTATGGCAGGCGACTTGCCAGCTAACTGGAAACAGGCAACAGACGCATTGATTGCCGCGACTAACGAAAAAGCAGAAGGCATTGCAACGCGTAAAGCTTCACAAAATGCAATTACCGCTTTAGCTATTGTATTGCCTGAGTTCTTGGGCGGTTCTGCTGACCTGACAGGTTCTAACCTGACTTCATGCCCGAGCTTTACGCATGTAGATGGTAAAAAGCCAGGTAACTACATCTCTTACGGTGTGCGTGAATTTGGTATGTATGCCATCATGAATGGTATGGCACTGCACGGTGGCCTGTTGCCATTCGGCGGTACATTCCACATGTTCTCAGACTATGCCAAGAGTGCATTGCGTATGGCTGCATTGATGAAACAGCGCACCATTGCCGTGCTGTCACATGACTCTATCGGCCAGGGCGAAGATGGCCCAACCCACCAACCAGTAGAGAATACTTCTGGCTTGCGCTACATTCCACGTATGGATGTATGGCGTCCAGGCAGCTCGACTGAAACTGCGGTGGCTTGGGTAGCTGCGGTTGAGCGTAAAGACGGTCCATCCAGCTTGGTGTTGAGCCGTCAGAACGTTGCTGGCATTAAGCATGACACAGCGCATTTTGCATTGATGCGTAAGGGTGGTTATGTGTTCTCTGATGTGGCTGGTAAAGCTGACGTGATTATCATCGCGAACGGTTCAGAACTTGATTTGGCGGTGAAAGCAGCGGCTGAGTTGAATGCAGCCGGCACTAAAGTGCGCGTGGTTTCCATGCCTTCTACCAATGTATTTGACCGTCAAGACAAAGCATATCGTGACAGCGTGCTGACACCGGGCGTTAAGCGCGTGGCAGTTGAAGCGGCGCATCCAGATTTCTGGCGCAAATATGTAGGCTTGGAAGGTGCAGTTGTAGGCATCGATACGTTCGGTGAATCTGCGCCAGGCGGCGTGTTAATGAAACACTTTGGCTTTACAGTTGAAAATGTTGTTGCAACTGTAAAATCAGTGTTGTAATTATCGAGTAGCGTTGTAATATAAAGAGCCTCCGTAAGAGGCTCTTTTTATTTGTAAAACTAAATTAGCAGTCAAGTATGGTGTCTTTTTAAGGGGTTATCATGACAGTTCGAGTGGGAATCAATGGTTTTGGGCGTATCGGCCGCATGGTGTTGCGCGCGGCGGTGCAAGAGCGCGAGTTTAACGATATTGAAGTTGTTGCAATCAATAGCTCTTACGATATTGAATATATCATCTATTTGCTGAGATATGATTCTGTACATGGACGTTTTGATGCCAAGCTGGAAGCCGATAACGGCAGTCTGGTGGTCAATGGCAAGAAAATTCGTCTCACAGCGGAGCGTGACCCGAACAACATTGATTGGAAAGTTGGCGGTGCAGACATCGTGGTTGAATCTACGGGCGCATTCCTGACGCTGGATACCTGTCAGCCGCATATCAACAACGGAGCGAAAAAAGTGGTGCAGTCCGCACCGGGTAAAGATGATACGCCGATGTTCGTTTACGGCGTAAATCACAAAGAATACAAAGGTGAGGCGATTGTTTCGGCTGCTTCCTGCACCACCAACGGTCTAGCGCCATTGGCAAAAGTGCTGCACGATAATTTTGGCATCAAGCGTGGCCTGATGACGACCGTACATGCGGCAACAGCTTCACAACTGACAGTCGATGGCCCTTCCAAGAAAGACTGGCGCGGCGGTCGCAGCGTTTTCGAGAACATCATTCCTTCCAGCACCGGTGCAGCCAAGGCCGTGGGTAAAGTGATTCCGTCTCTCAACAAAAAACTCACAGGCATGGCGTTGCGTGTGCCTTCTGCAGACGTGTCAGTGGTGGACCTGACCGTAGAGCTTAACAAGGAAACTACTTACGAAGCGATTTGCGAAGCTATGAAAAAGGCATCCGAAGGTGAATTGAAGGGCGTGCTGGGCTATACGGACGAAAAAGTAGTATCTACCGATTTCCGCAGCAGCCCTGCGGCTGGAGTATTCGATCAAGATGCAGGTATCATGCTCGACCCAACCTTTGTTAAGGTGGTTGGCTGGTATGACAATGAGTACGGTTATACCTGTAACTTGATGCGCCTAGTACAGCATATCGCTAAATAACTGGCTGCGCGAGCAATCTGCTGTGTTGCACGGTGCTTGGAATGCTCATGTACTTGCATGTACATTCCGCTTCTTGCGCGTCGTGCGCCTTGCATATCATTTCGCTCGCTCAGTTATTTGAGTGAGCATGGATCAGTAAATACAATCATTCAGGGAGTAAATGATGCAATTTATCAAAATGACCGATTTAGATTTAGCAGGTAAGCGCGTTTTTATTCGCGCCGACTTAAACGTGCCTGTGGCTGATGGCAAAGTGACATCAGATGCGCGTATCACTGCTTCCATGCCGACGATTGAGTACGCACTCAAGCAGGGCGCAAAAGTAATGGTGACTTCGCATCTAGGACGTCCGGAAGAAGGCGTTTATTCAGAAGAGAACTCATTAAAGCCGGTGGCGGACGTGATTGCCGCCAAATTGGGCAAGCCTGTACGCTTAATCAAGGACTGGATGTCCGGTGGATTCGAAGTGGCCAATGGCGAAATGGTACTTCTGGAGAATTGCCGTTTTAATGTGGGCGAGAAAAAAAACAAGGATGAAACCGCACAGGCTTATGCCAAGTTGTGTGACGTGTTTGTGATGGATGCGTTTGGTACTGCACATCGTGCAGAGGCCAGCACGCATGGCATTGCAAAATTTGCACCTACCGCATGTGCCGGCATTTTGCTTACAGAGGAACTGGATGCCTTAACCAAAGCACTATTAAGCCCAGCGCGCCCGATGGTAGCGATTGTAGGCGGCAGCAAGGTTTCGACCAAGCTGACGGTATTGGAAAGTCTTTCAGAAAAAGTCGACCAGCTGGTGGTGGGCGGTGGTATCGCCAATACTTTCCTCAAGGCAGCAGGCCATGAGGTCGGGAAATCTCTGTGCGAAAACGACTTGGTGCCCACTGCTAAAGCACTGATGGAGAAAATGAGCCAGCGTGGTGCAGCCGTGCCGATTGCCGTGGATGTCGTCTGTGGCAAGAAATTCGATGCCAATGAGCCGGCAGTAAAGAAAGACGTGGGTTCTGTGGCAGCGGACGATATGATTTTCGACATTGGCGCGAAATCTGCTAACGAATTAGTAGAGATCATCAACAATGCAGGCACGGTGGTGTGGAACGGACCTGTCGGCGTGTTTGAATTTGACCAATTTGGTGAAGGCACTAAAACTATTGCCAATGCAATCGCTCAAACAAAAGCATTTACACTTGCGGGCGGCGGTGACACAATCGCGGCCATCCAGAAATACGGCATTTACGATAAGGTCAGCTATATTTCGACAGCAGGCGGCGCATTCCTGGAGTTTCTGGAAGGCAAGGTTCTGCCCGCAGTAGAAATTCTGGAGCAACGCGCCAACAGTTAGCCCCTGAAGCGACAACAATAAGAATGGGGGCGATAAGCCCCTATTTTTATTCTAATATTTAGAAAAATTAAGGTAAGACATTGATATTACGAAAAACAAAAATTGTAGCAACCCTGGGTCCGGCATCCAGCAGCGAAGAGATGATTGCACGGCTGATTACAGCAGGTGTGAATGTTGTACGGTTAAACTTTTCGCATGGCACAGCCGAAGACCATATCAAACGCGCGGAAATTGTGCGGCAGATCGCCGCAAAACTGAACCGCCCGATAGGCGTGCTGTGCGACCTGCAAGGTCCCAAAATTCGTATCGGCAAGTTCGAGTTGGGTAAAATCACGCTCAAAATGGGTGATTTGTTTGTGCTGGACGCGGATTGCGAGCTTGGCGACCAATTTAAAGTCGGCCTGGATTATAAAAACTTACCGCAGGAAGTTAGCGTTGGGAACGTGCTGCTGCTGGATGATGGCCGCATTACCATGTCAATTGACCGTGTCAAAGGGAACCAGATTCACTGTGTCGTGCTTACCGGCGGCGTGCTGTCCAACAATAAAGGCATTAATTTACAAGGCGGCGGACTGGCGGCTGATGCGCTGACAAAAAAAGACCGCGCAGACATTAAAACGGCCGTAGCGCTTGAGGCGGACTATGTAGCGATTTCATTTCCGAAATCGGCATTAGACGTTGAACTGGCACGTACCCTGGTTAGAAAAGCAGGCGGAACGGCAAGTATCATCGCAAAAATTGAGCGCGCCGAAGCGATTGAAGACTTGGAGGCGATTATTGAAGCCTCCGATGCCATTATGGTGGCGCGTGGCGATCTGGGAGTTGAGGTAGGGGACGCTGCTGTGCCTGGCCTGCAAAAGCGCATGATACGCATGGCGCGCGCGCAAAACAAATTGGTGATTACGGCAACGCAAATGATGGAGTCGATGATCAGCAGTCCGATTCCGACACGGGCAGAAGTTTCGGATGTGGCAAATGCGGTATTGGATGGCACGGATGCGGTGATGCTGTCAGCCGAAACCGCGAGCGGGCAGTATCCATTAGAAACCGTGCAGGCCGTGCACCGCGTGTGCATGGAAGCAGAAAAAGAATATGAAGGTTCGCAACATGCAGATCGAAGAACACACCAACTAAAACAAACGGATGAAGCCATTGCCGCTGCGGCAATTTATACTGCCCAGCACCTGAAAATCAAGGCGATTGCTGCGCTGACCCAGTCCGGCAATGCGGCGCAGTGGTTGTCGCGCGCGGATACCGAAGTGCCTATCTATGCATTGTCGCCTGAAAAAATAGCACGCAGAAAGTTAACGCTGCATCGTGGCGTTTATCCTTACCCTATCCTGCAGGAAAATAAAAACAGGGATGAAATTTTGCATGAAATGGAACAGGTGTTATTGCAGCAGAAAGTGGTAAATCCGGGTGACTTGGTCATTCTGACATTCGGCGAGCCGATTGGAAGCCCGGGCGGTACGAATACACTTAAAATTATCAAGATTAGCGATCATAAATAAATGAATGTAATGAAAGTTAGCTTGAAATCCATGTGCAATTTATAATGTCGTTTGATCTTTTACATGTAAGCAAGCTCATGAATACACCTTTGTTAGAAACAACCATCAAAAGCCTGAAACGTATTCATCAAGGCAAGGTGCGCGATATTTACGACATAGATGAAAATACTATGCTGCTGGTAAGCACAGACAGACTTTCCGCATTCGATGTGATTTTACCCACCGGCATTGCCAATAAAGGCGCAATGCTCACGCAAATGGCTAACTTTTGGTTTGAAAAGCTCAAGCATGTCGTACCGAACCACCTGACAGGTATCGACCCTAACTCAGTTGTGGGCGATGCGGCAGAAAAAGCCCAGCTAGGTACTGGAGGTTTAAGCCGTGCCGTGGTCGTGAAAAAGCTCAGACCCTTGCCAATTGAAGCGATTGTACGCGGTTACTTAGTGGGTAGCGGCTGGAAAGAATACAAAGCTAAAGGCACGGTGTGTGGTATTGCATTGCCAGCAGGCCTGCAGGAGGCATCGAAGCTGCCGCAGCCCATTTTCACGCCATCCAGCAAGGCCGCAGTGGGCGAGCATGATGAAAACATCAGTTTGCAGCAATGCGCAGATTTGATTGGTCAGGACATGGCTGAGAAGGTGGCAAAAGTCGCTATCCAGCTTTATTCCGAAGCCGCCGAATATGCGCTTGCCAAGGGCATTATTATTGCCGACACCAAGTTTGAATTTGGCCTGGATAATAATGGTGTGCTGCATGTGATGGACGAAGTGCTCACGCCGGACTCTTCACGCTTCTGGCCACTTGACAGTTATAAAGTGGGCAGTAACCCGCCCAGTTATGATAAGCAGTATGTGCGCGATTGGCTGGAATCTGTTGGATGGAACAAAGCGCCGCCCGCGCCGGCGTTACCGGACGATATTGCAAAACGCACCTCGGAAAAGTACCTGGAAGCGTTTGAAAAATTAACCGGAAAACGTTTGCAAACCTGACTGACGTGAGAGAAAAGCTCAAAGAAATTGCGGCAAAACTTAAGGCAGAGTTTGATTTTTATCGGCGCCTGCAAAAACATCCGCGAACGCCTGTTCTCGCTAAAATATCGCTGTGGCTGGCTGTCAGTTACCTGCTGATGCCGTTTGATTTAATCCCTGATTTTTTACCAGTCATCGGCCAACTGGATGATGTAATTGTTATTCCCATGTTGATTTATTTTGCCTTGAAACTAACGCCAGCGGACGTCATCGCTGAATGTAAAAGCGAGCGTACATGATGCATGTTTGGCAGATGATATTAAATTTTGATCAGCAACTGCACGTGCTGATTGCCATGCATGCAAACCTTGTGTATTTGATTTTATTCCTGGTGGTGTTTCTGGAAATCGGCGTTATTCCTCTATTTTTTCTGCCAGGAAATCCATTCTTGTTTGTGTGCGGCGCGTTCTGTGCTGCAGGCGAACTCAGCTTAGAGCTACTGTTACCCAGCCTTATTGCGGCAGCCATATTAGGCAGTCTGCTAAGCTGCTGGCTGGGCAAGGCGGTGGGTAAAAAATTCTTTGTGGAGGTTTTGAAATGGCCTAAACAAGAGGCTTTGGACAAAGCCCACCTTTTTTACGAAAAATACGGGGAGATAGGATTCTTATTCTCCCTGTTTCTGCCTGTGATACGCACGCTGGCACCATTTCTTGCCGGTGTTACCCAGATGCAGCTTGTTAAATTCACGCGTTCTGTTTCTATAGGGGCGGTAGTCTGGGTGCTTGTCTGTGTGCTGGCAGGTTATTTTTTCGGCAATATCCCGATTGTTCAGAAACATCTTGGAACAGTAGCGCTGCTTGGACTGGCAATTGTCATTGCCGTATTTCTTGTAAATCAAGGCTGGAAGCACCTGACCAGGCGCTAAAGCCGCAATCAATTTTAGTTCCATGCAATAAAGTAGAAACAATTTTCACTTATAATACGAGTTATTCTAATCAATAGGCTTTATTTAATATGTCGTTAAACTTAGTGCCATCCGGCAAAAACCTTCCACATGACTTCAATGTGATTATCGAAATCCCGATGCAGGGCGACCCTGTAAAATATGAGGTGGATAAAGAAAGCGGTGCGATTTTCGTTGACCGCTTTATGGGGACTTCGATGCAGTATCCATGTAATTATGGCTATATCCCACACACTTTGGCGGATGATGGCGACCCGGTGGATGTGCTGGTAATCACCCCGGTGCCGTTGCTGCCGGGCGTGGTCGTGCGCTGTCGTGCGCTAGGCATGCTGCAAATGACTGACGAAGCGGGCGGTGATGCCAAATTGCTGGCGGTGCCTGTTGAAAAGGTATGTGGGTTATATGCCTACCAAAAAACCTATAAAGATGTTTCACCTTGGCGCCTGGAAATGATTGCGCACTTTTTCGAGCATTACAAAGACCTGGACAAAGGAAAATGGGTGAAGATCGAAGGCTGGGTTGGCATTGAAGATGCCCACAAAGAAATTATGGATGGTGTGGCACGATATAACAGTGCTGAAGTAAAGCCGGCGTTTTAGACTTTGCTGGAATTTATTTGAAAGCAAAAAAGGCGCGAAATTCGCGCCTTTTTTATTACCATTCGTTATGCTGCTACAACCCCGAACAGGCTGCCCACACCGGCGGTAGCCGCCATGGCTAGCACGCCCCAAAATGCCACGCGCGCTGACCCTTTCCACAGGTTTGCCCCGCCCGCTTTTGCGGCCAAACCACCCAGCACCGCCAAAAACGCCAGCGACATGATGGCTACATACAGGATGAGTTGCAGCTTTGGTGCCAACAGCACCACCAATAGAGGCAGCAATGCGCCAACGGAAAATGTGCCTGCAGAGTAAAGCGCGGCCTGCACGGGGCGTGCATTCATGGTTTCAATGATGCCAAGCTCGTCTCTGGCATGCGCGCCAAGCGCATCGTGCGCAGTGAATTGCACCGCAACCTGATGTGCCAGTTCAGGCGTTAGCCCTCGCCCAATATAAATTCCTGTAAGCTCTTTGAGTTCGCTTTCATGGTCTGTTGCCAATTCCAAACGTTCGCGCGCCAAATCTGCTGCCTCGGTATCGGCTTGCGAACTGACAGACACGTATTCACCGGCCGCCATCGACATGGCGCCGGAAACCAGACCAGCAATGCCGGTTAATAATATGGTTTCATGTGAGGCATGCGCAGAAGCAATGCCGATGATCAGGCTAGCGGTGGATACAATGCCGTCATTTGCGCCCAGAACGGCTGCGCGTAGCCAGCCGATGCGGTGTGAACGATGAAATTCAGAGTGTCTCAAGATGGTGCTCCAGTAAACACGCCCGATGAACAGGGCGTATTGAAAATAGAATTTAGCTATTCTAACTTACCGTAGCGCTTATTCCATCTCTTTTGGCATCTCCTTGCGCCCTGTAATCATGGCCTTGATCAGCTTTTCTTTATCAATGTAGCTGGATAGCAACACGCCGCCAATGTGCAAAGCCACTAACAGCAAGGTGAAATTGGCAAAAAACTCATGCAATTCCTCCCAGAACTCTTCAGCCTCCTTGTTCACCATCGCGCCGTGTTCGCTTTCGCCCTCATCCTCTTCTGCATAAGCGCTGGGGATGATGGATGCAGGTATCACTTTGTCGCTCGCTGCTACAATGCCCGCAAGCGGTCCTGCATTTTCTTCAACTGCATAAAGCGAAAGCCCGGTAAATACCGTAGCGCCCAGACTTAATAGCAGTGCAATCACCATCGCGCCGCCGGCTGGGTTATGTCCCATATAATGCTGCGGCTTGCTGCGGACAAGTCCTTTTAAGTAACCAAATACTGCCGCTGGCGAGTAAATGAAGTCGCTGAATCTGGCGTGCTTGCTGCCGATGAATCCCCAGACAATTCTGAATAAAACCACAGCGCCGACGATATAGCCCGCCCATACATGCTGGGTGAGAAAATCATCTTCTGTAAAGTAAGCCGTAAAAAAGGCGATGACTAAGGTCCAGTGTCCGATGCGGACGATAGGATCCCATACATCCACTACTTTTGTTGAAGTGTTCATGCTTATCTCCTTTGTTGATGATGCGATACAATGTACTGAGTGCAGCTAATCTGCAGCGCATTGATGTGTATCATCGGCCTGTTGGCGTGCAAAAACAATGCGTCATTTGACGGGTTGCTACCCTGTTTGAGTCTGGAGGCGGTTGGTATGCTAGAACACTTGATATTTTCAGAAGAGTCCGATAATCAACGGCTGGTTAAAATCGCCATGGGCTTATATGGCGTAATTTTTACACTCATCGCGCTGGATATATTGAGCGATTATGGCGACGGGATTGAATGGAGTCATCTTCTTGTAGAGTTGCTGGTGTTAATGATTGCCGTGGTAGGGTTGAGTCTTTTTTGGTTGAAACACTATCAATCTACACTATCGACTTTACACACATTGCAAACAGACCTTATTGCAGCAAACAATGAGGCACAGCTTTGGCGGGATGAGAGCCGTGATTTAATTGCCGGGCTGGGTGCCGAAATCCAAAAACAATTTATGCGCTGGGGTCTCAGCAATGCAGAGGCAGAAGTGGGATTGTTATTGCTCAAAGGCTTCAGTCATCAGGAGATTGCCAATATCCGCAACGCCAGCGAGCGCACGGTAAGGGAGCAGGCCAGGGCATTGTATCGTAAAGCAGGTATTTCTGGGCGCTCTGCTTTGTCAGCATTTTTTCTGGAAGATTTGTTGTTGCCCGTCTCATAACTTTTACATAAAAAAAGGCGACCAAAGTCGCCTTTTTACATCAAACTAAAGTCACATGTGCAATAGCGGCACAATCAATAGCGCCACAATGTTGATGATTTTAATCAAGGGGTTTACTGCCGGACCCGCCGTATCTTTGTAGGGATCTCCTACTGTGTCACCGGTAACCGCGGCTTTGTGCGCGTCTGAACCTTTACCGCCGTGATGGCCATCTTCGATATATTTCTTGGCGTTATCCCACGCGCCGCCGCCGGTACACATGGAGATTGCCACGAACAAGCCTGTTACAATCGTGCCCATCAGCAAGCCACCCAAAGCAACCGGCCCTAACAATAAGCCTACAGCAATTGGCACGGCGACTGGAAGTAATGATGGAATCATCATTTCTTTAATGGCAGCGGTCGTTAACATGTCCACCGCCTTGCCGTATTCCGGTTTGGCGGTGCCCTCCATGATGCCTTTGATATCACGGAACTGACGGCGCACTTCTTCAACTACTGCGCCTGCAGCACGGCCAACGGCTTCCATCGCCATGGCAGCAAAGAGAAACGGAATCAAGCCGCCGATAAACAAGCCAATAATCACCATGGGGTCGCTTAAATCAAATTTGACATCAATGCCTGCACCTTGAAGCTTGTGCGTATAGTCAGCAAATAACACCAATGCGGCCAAACCTGCTGAGCCAATGGCATAGCCTTTAGTCACGGCTTTAGTGGTGTTGCCAACTGCATCCAGCGGATCTGTCACATCACGCACACTGCTTGGCAATTCGGCCATTTCTGCAATACCGCCAGCATTATCGGTGATCGGGCCGTAAGCATCCAAAGCTACCACAATGCCTGCCATGCTGAGCATGGAAGTTGCAGCAATCGCAATGCCGTATAGGCCACCTAAGTGATAAGACGCAAAAATCGCGATACATACCGAAATCACAGGCAAGGCAGTCGATTTCATTGAAACGCCAATACCTGCAATGATGTTGGTGGCATGCCCGGTGGTAGAGGCTTGTGCCACGTGTCTGACAGGTGCGTAATCCGTGCCTGTGTAGTATTCGGTAATCCAAACCAATGCAGCGGTTAGCACCAGGCCAACAGCGCAACTGCCGAATAAGGCGTTTGATGTAATCACATGATCGCCATGGGTAAAGCCGGTAGGGAACAGGTATTGTGTCACGAAGTAGAATGCAATGAGTGACAACACGCCCGCTACCGCCAAGCCTTTGTAAAGTGCAGGCATCACGTTTTTCATGCCTGGCGACGCTTTAACAAAGAAGCAACCGATGATTGAAGCCACAATCGAAACCGCGCCGAGCAGCAATGGATAGATCACGCCGTTTGTGCCTGCCTCTGCTACCATCAGGCTGCCTAATACCATGGTTGCAATTATGGTCACTGCGTAAGTCTCAAACAAGTCAGCCGCCATGCCCGCACAGTCGCCCACATTGTCGCCCACATTATCGGCAATCACCGCCGGGTTGCGCGGGTCGTCTTCAGGAATGCCTGCTTCCACTTTTCCTACCAGGTCAGCCCCTACGTCAGCCCCTTTGGTGAAGATACCGCCGCCTAGACGCGCGAAGATGGAAATAAGGGAGGAGCCAAATGCCAGGCCAATCAAGGGATCAAGATTCACTGCATTTTCTGCCCCCAGATAAGCATAGAACCCGGTCACACCGAGCAAGCCAAGACCAACTACCAGCATGCCGGTAATCGCACCGCCCTTAAACGCAACGTCTAAAGCTGGGCCGATGCCATTAGTAGCAGCTTGCGCAGTACGCACATTGGCTTTTACGGAAACATTCATGCCGATAAAGCCGCATGCGCCTGAAAGCAATGCACCTAATACGAAGCCAATTGCGGTATCCACACTCAGGAAGATTCCGATTAGCACCGCAAGTACAATGCCCACCATTGTAATCGTCTTGTATTGACGTGCCAGGTAGGCAGCTGCCCCCTGTTGAATTGCGCCGGCAATTTCCTGCATACGCGCATTGCCTGCTGGCAAACTGGTAATCCATTTACTCATTACTACGCCATACAGCACTGCTAACACTGCGGCAGCAATGGCGATCATTAGTGCGACTGACATGACTTCTCCCTATTTATTATCGATATAAATCTGAAACGTAATTGACTGAAATAGCGTTGAAAAAATTGTAAATTTTTGTAACAACGTGCAGCATTATGGCATTAATAGTCGGGCGCGACAATAACTTGCGCCAGCACATTGCAGAGGGGCTGGCAACATTGTTTCTAGGCTTTGCTGGCCAAGGAATTTAGTTTCAGCGCGAGAGGCGACTCTCCCAAATCCTGTGCCAATTGTTTCAGACTTGTTGCAGCGGTTGCTGATAGCTTTCGCGGTGTTTTAATGACAGGTTTAGGGCGAGATTTTACTTGCACTTTCACCACAATTGCAGTAACTTTACATTCCCCGAATAAAGGGTCGTTTTTTTGAATATTTTGTAATTGAGTCAATAAGCTAGCATGTGTCAATTTGATTTTGCTAGCGATGATTGCGCTGTCAGCGTAAACCGTTAATTGGCCGTTGTTCAGGCTTCGGGCAATGCTATTCTGACTCAGTATTTTTGGTGCAGCCGCTTGCCAAAGCAGACCGGGGAGTCGATGTGCATGTATGCTCTCGGTCAGCGCGTTGAGCTGGCTGTTCTCGATAAACAATGTGTTAATTTTGCGCATAATGAATTCTATCGGAATACTGACAATTATTACCTAATGAATATTATCCTATGAATATAATTCTGGTTTCTAACAAAATGGCAAAGGCCAAGAGCCTGTCGGTACTTCAGGCCGGCATGCTGGTTGCCGCTTTGGTGCTGGTGCCGGTTCTGCTCACTTTGCTGTTTATCACCCCTAAAAGCAATATCAAAGAGCAGGGCATGAAAGCCTTGCTGCCGCCACATCTTAAAAGTTCCATTATTTCATCGCAAGTGCATCTGGATGCCTACGCTAAAGAGCTAGGGGAGTTGCAGGCGCGTATGATGCGTTTGGATGCGCAAAGCCAGCGCCTGGCAAAATTGGCGGGCGAAAAAGATAAGCAAGGCACAGCTCCTTCCAATCAAAAGCCGGCTGATAGCTTATTGCCAGCCAATAGAGGCGGGCCGCTTATCAATGCACATCCAATGACTGAGACGGATCTGCAAGCGGCGATTCTGGAGTTGACGCAGGCGGTCGATGCACGCGATGATTCTTTAAGCGGTCTTGAGGCCAAAATCTTGCAGCAAAGCGTACTGAAAGACATGTTGCCAAATAGCAGTCCTATCAATGCCGCCTTCAATTCATCCAGCTATGGCTGGCGTATTGATCCTTTCAATGGCAACAAAGCGTTTCATGAAGGCCTGGATTTTACGGCAAATATCGGCACACCCATCCGCGCAGCGGCTGATGGCATAGTGTCTGCTGCCGAGCGTGCCTCCGATTATGGTAATATAGTAAAAATCGAGCATGGCTCTGGTTTGGAAACGCGTTATGCACACGCATCTAAACTATTAGTTCATGTAGGGGAGCGGGTAGTTAAGGGTCAAGTGGTAGCAGAAGTAGGCAGTACGGGACGTTCTACAGGCCCGCATTTGCATTATGAAATACGGCTCAATGGAAATGCTTTGGATCCACGAAGATACCTAAAGAATTAATCTATCGACAATAATTTAAGATATATTCAACCCTTGAATTTAAAATTAAAGCCCTCAGTTAACACTGAGTTAAATTAAGAACCGGCATAAATAAAAAGTAATCTTTTCATCCAATCTATATTAGAGGTTTCCGCTTAAGTCGGAAAATCGGTGTCATTTCATGTTATCCACGTTGTTCAGAAAATTTCTCGGTAGTCGTAACGATAGGCTGGTCAAACAATACAGTCAGAAAGTCAAGGAAATCAATGCGCTAGAACCTGCCATGCAAGCGCTGTCCGATGAAGCCTTGCGCGCCAAAACGGAAGAATTCAAGCAGCGTTTCCAGCAGGGCGAAAGCCTGGAAAAGCTTTTGCCGGAAGCCTTTGCCGTTGTGCGCGAAGGCGGCGTGCGGGCGCTTGAAATGCGTCATTTTGATGTGCAATTGATTGGCGGTATGGTGCTTAACGCAGGCAAGATCGCCGAGATGCGCACAGGCGAAGGTAAAACGCTGGTGGCGACCCTGCCTGTTTATTTGAATGCGATCACGGGCAAGGGCGTGCATGTGGTCACGGTGAATGATTACCTTGCTAAGCGTGATGCCGAATGGATGGGGAAGCTTTACAATTTCCTGGGGTTAAGTGTGGGCATTAATTTATCGCAAATGCCGCACGATGCCAAACAGCTTGCATACGCCGCCGATATTACCTACGGCACCAATAACGAATTCGGCTTTGACTATCTGCGCGACAACATGGTGTTTACCGCAGAGGAGCGCGTGCAGCGTGGCCTGAGTTATGCGCTGGTGGATGAGGTGGACTCGATTTTAATCGATGAAGCGCGCACGCCGCTGATCATTTCCGGCCAAGCGGAACATAGTATTGATTTATACAACCAGATTAATGCGGTTGCGCTTCAGCTGACTAAACAGGCCACAGAAGATGGCCCGGGTGATTTCTGGGTCGATGAAAAAGCGCAAACCGTGACCATGTCTGAGGCAGGGCATGAGCGGGCGGAAGAAATTCTAGCCAGCTCCGGTTTATTGACTGAGGGTTCCAGCCTGTATGAGCCTGCTAATATTACTCTGGTACATCATTTATACGCATCGCTGCGCGCGCAAAACCTGTTTAACAAAGATCAGCATTATGTAGTGCGCGATGGCGAGATTATTATCGTGGACGAATTCTCCGGCCGCATGATGCCTGGCCGCAGATGGTCCGATGGCTTGCATCAGGCGGTGGAAGCCAAAGAGGGCGTGGCGATTCAAAAAGAGAATCAGACGCTGGCGTCAATCACGTTCCAGAATTATTTCCGCATGTACAAAAAGCTTTCTGGCATGACGGGTACGGCAGATACCGAGGCTTATGAATTCAACCAGATCTATGGTCTGGAAACGGTAGTCATTCCAACGCACCGCGCCATGCTGCGTAAAGACGCGATGGACAAAGTGTATCGCACTGCGAATGAAAAATATAATGCGGTAATCGAGGATATTAAACAATGCCAGGCCATCGGCCAGCCGGTGCTGGTAGGTACGACTTCGATCGAAAATTCCGAACTGATTTCTACTTTGCTTGCGAAAGCCAAGCTGGAGCATCAGGTGCTCAATGCCAAACAGCACGAGCGCGAGGCGCATATTGTAGCGCAGGCGGGCCGCCCGGGCGTGATTACCATTGCAACCAATATGGCGGGACGCGGTACGGATATTGTGCTGGGCGGCAACCCGGAAGCCGACATCCATGCCGTGCGCATGGACGAGGGCTTGAGCGAGGCGCAAAAAGAGAGCAAGATTGCACAGCTTAAAGCAGAGTGGCAACAGCGCCATGATGCAGTCGTGGCGGCAGGTGGTCTGCATATCATCGGCACCGAGCGCCATGAGTCGCGCCGTATCGACAACCAGCTGCGCGGCCGCTCTGGCCGCCAGGGCGATCCGGGCTCCAGCCGTTTTTACCTGTCACTGGAAGATCAGTTGCTGCGTATATTCTCAGGCGATCGCGTTTCGGCCATTATGGAGCGCCTGAAGATGCCGGAAGGCGAAGCGATTGAACATGCCATGGTGACGCGCGCCATTGAAAATGCGCAACGCAAAGTGGAAGGCCGTAACTTTGATATTCGCAAACAATTACTTGAGTTTGATGACGTTTCCAACGACCAGCGCAAGGTGATTTATGAGCAGCGCAATGAGTTGCTGGAGGCCACCGATATTGGCGAAACCATTAATGCGATGCGCTATGACGTGCTTTCAGACATGATTGCCACACATATTCCGCCTGGCAGCGTCGAAGAGCAGTGGGATGTTCCGGGCTTGGAAAAAGATATTAAAGAAGAAACCGGCTTGGACTTGCCGATGGGCAAGTGGCTGGAAGAAAACCCGGATCTGCATGAAGAAACGCTGCGCGAGCGTATTTTCGAGGCGGCTGATTATGCTTATTCTGCAAAAGAAGTCTTGGCCGGCGCAAACACCATGCGCCAGTTTGAGCGTGCGGTGATGCTGCAAAGTATCGATAATCATTGGCGTGAGCATCTGGCGGCGTTGGACCACTTGCGCCAGGGCATTCATTTGCGCTCTTATGCGCAAAAGAACCCAAAACAGGAATACAAACGTGAGGCGTTCCTGCTGTTTGAGGCTTTGCTTAACACGGTAAAAAGCGAAGTCACTAAAATTACCATGCTGGTACAAGTGAAAACGCAGGATGATGTGGAAGCGGTGGAAAAGCCACAGGAAGTGGCCAATGTCCAATATCAGCATGCCGATTTTGATGAAGCGCTGGCGAATCCATCAGCTGATTTTAGTGATGAAGAAAAAGCCCAGTTAGCAGGTGGTAAGCCGGTTGTGCGCGAAGGCGTTAAAGTCGGGCGCAACGACCCATGTCCATGCGGATCCGGCAAGAAATACAAGCAATGCCATGGCGCGCTCACTTAAATGACAAACGAAGTTGAAATACAGTCGCCCTGTATTGGCGTGTGCAGCATGAACGAAAACACAGGCTATTGCTACGGTTGTTACCGCACGATTGAAGAAATCCAACAGTGGTGGGATTTGAACAATCAGCAGAAACAAGCCGTTGTGGCCAAGGCGAGAGAGCGCGAAGCGCAACAATTCAGCTGATTTTCATACTGCCAACAATTGCTTGCTGATTCGCCAGATCAGCCAGAATCCCCGCTCCAAATCGAATCATTGCATCAGTATCTGGACGGTATATGGTTGTTGCAAGCCCCGACAGTGCTTGCTTTCCGGTCATTTCGTTTTTTTGAATCAGATCCAGCAATTGAAACGTCATCGCATTTAACTCAATAAACTTAACTTGATGCTCACTATTTCTAAAAACCAGCAAATAGGTTTTTTCAGTGGTGTTTGGGATATGACGTTTGGAGATTTTGTGCACGGCATAATCGTATTCCAGCAACCTGCAAGCCGGCGCTAATATTGGCCTCTCATTTAATAAATCCATTTCTTTGCTTAGTTCAGCCACCGCGGTCTGCTGCGCGCCAACTGCGAGCTCGACCCATTCGTAATGCGCTAGCTGCTGTAAATATGCTGGAAAATCTTTAACGTCATTTAGAAACTGCAAAAACTGCTGCGGGATTTCCCTGAAAATGGGGCTGTCAGCTTGGTGATGTGCAAAAAACAGCCTTACAAGTTTGCGCCAGGCTCGAACACCCAGAATGTTTTTACACACAGGGAAGCATGCAGAAACTGAGCTGAATATATTGTTGAACACAATTTCCCGGTAAATCGCCATGCGCGCATCAACTACACGCGCTGGTCTTTTATGCTGGGTTGGGTTGCGGATGTGCGCCGTGAAGGCGATTTGATAGTGTTGAAAATCCAGCATTATGCAACTTTCGTCTGTTGCAAGTGATGCCGCGCCTGATATGCTGCAATCTTATCAATTTCATGGATTAACTCAGGCAGCGCTGGAATATTCAAATCGCGCTCAAGCAGTGTCGGGAAGGTGCCGAATAATTGATACGCTTCATCCAGCAAAGCCCATACCGGGTCGATGATGTTCTCGCCATGCGTATCCACCAGCAAATCC
The DNA here is from genome assembly GCA_044228245.1 of Methylotenera sp. Taxonomy (GTDB): domain Bacteria; phylum Pseudomonadota; class Gammaproteobacteria; order Burkholderiales; family Methylophilaceae; genus Methylotenera_A. The sequence continues at coordinate 110,949 of JBGAVG010000001.1, read as the reverse complement.
GGTTGTACCTGCAAATGGCCTGCAACATGGCTGTATACAATGCGTTCATCCGGAATGCCGCGTAAGAATTCATGGGCATTAAAACCAAAATTGATGCTGTTGACGTAGATATTATTAATATCCAAATGTAACCAGCAGTCGGCCTCTTCCAGCACCGCTTTAATGAATGTGAGTTCGTCTAAGGTTGAAATCGGCGCCGCGACATAAAACGAAGCATTTTCTACTGCAATGCGCTGGCCTAATATATCCTGGGTTTGGCGGATGCGCTTAGCTACATAATGCACGGCCTCTTCGGTAAATGGAATGGGCAATAAATCGTACAGATAACCCGCTTTGCCATGTTGAATATCGCTGCAGTAGCTTAGATGCTCGGTATAGAGTGGAATCTTGTTAGATTCGAGGAACTGCTTTACCTGCTTCAAGAAATCAGTATTGAGCGGGTCTGGGCCGCCCAAAGATAAGCACAACCCATGACAGACAATAGGGAAGCGCTCTGTGAACCAGGCCAGATCGGAGGCGGCTTTGCCGCCGGCACCAATCCAGTTTTCTGGAGCGATTTCTACAAAAGCGAGATTGGCTAATAAGGGTGTTTGATACAGGCTTTGGATTTGGGGTATCAACTCGCGCTTTAACCCCAAACCCGTGCCCTTGATGTCAGCTAGTGTTGACATTTAGAACGATAGATAATGTTTATTTTTTAGCTTTGTCGTGGCTGCATGCGCCTTCTTTCATTTTCTCGGCTGAGCAGGCACCTTCCTTCATTTTCTCGGCACTGCAGGCGCCCTCTTTCATTTTTTCTGCGCTACATTTCCCTTCCGCTGATTTAGCATCGGTTTTTTTCATCTCACCGCCGCATTTACCTGCCCCGCATTTCCCGTCTTTCATTTTGGCATCAGCTTCAGCGACTTGGTAGCCGCTAGAGAGTGATTTCATTGCAAACGGGTTTTCTGCAGCGCCGATGCTTGCTGAGCCGACAGAAAGTGCAAATGCGCCGCTAACGGCCAATGCGAGTGTTTTATTTGAAGTTTTCATGAATGATTCCTTTTAAGATTAGTTAAGGGTTATGGTTGCGGGCGATTTGTTGCAAGTTGATCTTCAATGCGTTTTTTGGCCGCAGATGGCATTTTGATAGCGTCATTATTCTCGATAGAGCGGGTCATCTGTATTAAAGCAACGCGTAAGGTTTTTAATTGTTGACTAAACTTTCTACAGTATTTGCAGATAATTAGATGCAACTGCAGTGCAAAACGTTCACGTAGCGTTAATGGCCGATCTAACGATTGCGAAATAAGTTGACTGGCTTGTTTGCAACTCAGCATAGTTAAACCTTCAAGCTCCTAGCCAATTGATTTCTAGACATTTTCTTAATCCCATGCGGGCCCGGTACAGCATCACCCAGGCATTAGTCGTGGTGATGCTCAGTTCCTTACAGATTTCTTCGTTATCAGTTTCGTTTACATCGCGCATCAAAAACAGTTGCGCTAATTTAGCAGGCAGTTTGTCTATGCAGGTTTGCAGAATACTCAAAAATTGCTGTTGCTCGAGCGCGTTGTCTGGCATGTCCCAAGCCAATGGTTTTTCTGCCCAGTGCCCGGTTTCATCAAAAAACTCATCCATATTGGCATCTTCGTCGTCCATTAAGTCGGAAGCGGCAATTTCGCGTACATTTTTACGCATGACATCAATGATTTTGTGCTTGAGGATGCCTGTCAGCCAGGTGCGTGGCGCGGATTGCTCGGCAAAGCTAGGCGATTTGATTGCGGCAAGAAACGTCTCTTGTACCACATCTTCCGCCAGATGCGGGTCGCGCAGACGCGCGAGCGCAAACCGGTACAGGAAGTCACCGTGATCGTTAAGCCAGTCGTGCACATTCGCTGTTGTCATTGTGATGGATTGCCCGCTTTTTGTTGTAGCAATTGTACATAATAGTTGGCATCGAGTGCAGCCTTATTGTGCTGTGCCTGCCAAATCACTTCTGCCAGGCATTCCAGAATATCATGCTGGGCATCATGCTCGTTCTGGTGTTTAAGTTTCAATTGCTCGTAAATGCCAGCAATGCCAATCGGCTGATTGATGCTGATTTGCTCGAGGATGGACAGGTGCAGGCTCATGTGCAAGAACGGGTTGGTTTCGCCCATTTCCGGAAAGTAAGCCTGATGCTTGAACTGTGTCGGCGCATCTAGGATAGCGTGATATTCGGGGTGCATGTGTATCACGCCCAAACCGATTTTTTCTAAATCAGTCAGTGCTTGCGAAGCCTTGAATTTAGCCCAGATGCCAAAAAAGAATTCGCGCACCTCGTCTCGGGAAGGGTTAAACAGGCTCATAAATAGGTCACCTTGCTTTTGGAAAACAAGCCCAATACGGCGGAATACTGCAGTAACTCGTTAATGCCGTTGATAGGTGCGATTTCGCCATTGCCATAAAAACCTATCACGGGCAGATGGGGGAACAATGTTTTAATTAAAGCCAAATCCTGATCGGTGCCGTTATAAAAATAAGGACCGCGTCCTAAACAGGAAAACAGCAGGGCAAACGCAGGCTCTGTGCCTAATTGCTGCTTAAGTTCGGTGGCGGTTTTGACAACATCAATTTGCGCCGCATCCACATCACGAATTGCCCAGCTAAGCCAGTCGCCTGCTTGCAGAGGCTTAGTCAGGGTAACGGAGGCGTTATCTGCATCCTCGATGATGATGGAGGCGATATTGTACTCGCCCCGTTCTATCTGGCTGGCTTTGCTGGCGTACACTGCCATGAGTTGATGGTATGGTGCGGGATCTGATGTTTTTGCGTGTTTTTGCCATGCGCTTAACAGTGTGGCAAGTGCCGGCAGATTGGCTACGGTGAGCAAGTCATTGCCATTGCAAGCGGTGATTCTCTGTGGGGCAGATATTAGCTTCAAGCCATGCGTGGCCGCTACGGCCATCGCGATATTGGTGAGCGTCACTTCGCAGTAACCTTGCGTGGTGCCTTTGCCGTTTTGCCATACCGAAAAAGGCCCGTGTCCAATCGCATCGCCAGAAACGCCACCGAACCTGAGCCCGGATTGATTCAGCCAGGTCGTGTTGATGGCATTGGGCGCAGTGAGCGTAAGCAGTAAATCGGTATTTTTCTGCAAGGCATCCGCTCTGGGGTAGCCGAAGTTTAAGTCTGAAAACACCATCGCAGCAGCGGCCGGGCTATCAATCACCCAATCTTCTTCCGTAAAAATGCCGGTGGCCGAGCAGCCGATAATCTGCGTGCAGCGCGCTGCCTTGGCAGCAGCTTTGATGGCAGATTGCGGATCGGCTGCAAATTCAGAAGTTAAAAATAACAATACGCTGGAAGGCGCATGGATATTGGCTTTTGCCATGGCCATTTCGACCGCTTTGGCTGCCAGTTCTGGCATGGGTGTTGCGCCAATGGCTAGCCCGGTTGCGACTTTCATATTGAGACCTTTGTAAAAGTATTTCTTGCGTCGAATTGCTGCGTTACGCGGTGCTCATAACCTCGCTGTATACCCCATACTATCTCGGCTTCTGCGCTCCGTGCGCCTTGCACTTCACTCACAATAAACACTTTTACAAAGGCCTCATGCCGCGCCACCAGCCATCAGATGAATTTTTGGAATTGTTTTATGTGGATATTCGCATAAATCTACAATGCAGCACTCGCCGCACTTGGGATTACGTGCGGTGCATGTGTAGCGGCCATGCAGAATCAGCAGATGGTGCGCATCTTGCATGTACTCTTTCGGGATCGTTTTCAGGTATTTTTGCTCGACTTGCAGCACATTTTTGCCAGTGGCAAGCCTGGTGCGGTTTCCCAGCCGAAACAAATGTGTGTCGACCGCGATGGTGGGCTGGCCAAACGCGGTATTCAAAATCACATTGGCGGTTTTGCGCCCCACGCCTGGCAATGCCTCAAGAGCCGCGCGGGTATTGGGCACCAGGCCATCGTGTTGCTGTATTAACATTTCGCAGCAGGCAATAATATTCTTAGCTTTGGCGTGATATAACCCGATAGTTTTGATATAACTTTCCAGGCCTTCGATGCCCAAGTCAACAATGGCCTGCGGTGTATTGGCAACTTTGAACAGCCTGCGGGTGGCAATATTTACGCCTTTGTCAGTGGCCTGCGCAGACAAAATCACGGCGATCAGCAGTTCAACCGTGCTGGAATGTTCAAGCTCTGTCGTTGGATTTGGAATGGCGATGCTGAGTCGCTTAAAAATCTCGGCACGTTTTTCCGCATTCATTTTAATTGTTGGCTAATGCGCAGGTTTAAGCGCGCCACTGGCTTGTTGACTTGGAGATGATTTACGCTGCTCGGCCCAGTTGCGGAAAGCAATCAAGCAGGCCAGGCCCAAAAACGCGCCGGGGGGCAGAATCGCTAACAAAAAGCCGTGATAATCCGGGATAACCGTTACCATAAACTGTTTGAACTGTGGCCCCAGCGCCAGATCCAGCCCGGAAAAAAGCGTGCCTTTACCGATGATTTCGCGCATACCACCCAATATGGCCAATACAATCGTCAGACCGAGGCCCATCATGAAGCCGTCCCATATGGCGGGAGCGGGTGGGTTTTTGGCCGCGAACGATTCTACGCGCGCAAGCACGATACAATTCACCACAATCAGCGGAATAAATATGCCCAGCACTTTGTGCAGAGGCTCGGCAAAGCCGTGAATGATCAGATCAATCACCGTCACCAGCGCCGCAATTACCAGAATAAATACCGGTACGCGAATTTCATCTGATATGTATTTCCGCACTGGAGAAACCGCGCCGTTAGAAGCTGCCATGACCAATGCGGTTGCTATGCCTAAGCTCACACCGTTGACCACGGATGTGGTAACCGCTAATGTTGGGCACAGGCCTAGTAGTTGGACTATACCTGTGTTTTGCTTCCATAATCCGTTGTAGGCAATTTCTTTAAATTCGCTCATTTTCATTTCTCGCTTTAGGCAAATAACGCTTGTTTATTCGCTTCGAAATATTGTAACGCTTTATGCACTGCTTTCACTACCGCACGCGGTGTGATGGTTGCGCCCGCCATGTAATCAAACTGGCCACCGTCTTTTTTTACTTTCCAGTTTTCGTCACTTGTTTTTACGAGTGATTCTTCGTTAAAAAGTTTAATCCAATCGCCTTTGGTAATGTCAATATAATCACCCAGACCAGGTGTTTCTTTATGCGTGAGCACGCGCACGCCAGAGATGCTGCCGTCGTGTTTAATCGCAATCAGCAGCTTGATATCGCCGCTGTAACCATCGTGCGCGATTGCCTCTAATATCACTGCTGCAGGCGCGTTGTTAATGCGCGCGCGGTTGGCAATGGTGGGTTGCCGATTGCCCAACAAATCGTTGGGCGCAATGGTGATGGTGTCTTTGAGTAAATCATTGTCATGCATGTGTTCCGGCACAATTTGCCTGAACAAAGCCATGCGCGCAGCGGCCTCGCTTTTTTCAATCGGCGCTTTGGTGATGTTAAACACGTAAGCCATCAACGACGTAAACACCAAGGCAAAGGCGATCAGCGTAAATGCGGTTTTGCTGGTGTGTTTTAAAATGGTTTCAGGCATATTTACTTCTCATGCCCGAATACACGCGGCTGCGTATGCATATCAAGCAGCGGCACACAAATATTCATAAAAATCACCGCAAACGCCACGCCATCCGGATAACCGCCATAGGCGCGGATGAGATAGGTAATGACCGCCACGCCCGCCGCAAAATATAACTTGCCTTTTGGCGTGGTCGGGCCGCTGACGGGATCAGTAATAATAAAAAATGCACACAACATGCTGGCGCCGCTGAACAAGTGAAACAAGGGCGATGCGAAATGTGCTGGGTTAATGACCCAAAACACACCGGAAATGAGCGCCAAAGCGCCTAGAAACACCGTGGGCAAATGCCAGGAAATGATTTTTTGCTGCCACAGATACAGACCACCCAACAAATAGGCCATTGCAATATATTCGCTGCCTTTGCCGCCAAACGCGCCGAATATAGGCGCCTCTCTAATGCTGGCGACATCATGTTTCAGCGTGAGTTGTGTTTTTAAGTAATCCAATGGCGTGGCAGAGGTGACCGCGTCCAGTTTCACGTCTTGCGGTAAAAGTCCGCTAAAAATAAACTGAATTTGATCAGCAAAACCAAGCTTGGTTTGCGCCAGTTGCAAGGCAGCCGGCCATTTGGTCATGAGCGCTGGAAACGAAATCAGCAGCACGGCATAACCGATCATGGCGGGGTTGAACGGGTTGTAACCCAATCCGCCATATAATTGCTTGGCAACTACAATCGCAAATAAGGTGCCGACCACAATCAGCCACCACGGCGCAAGCGGAGGGATCGCCAGCGCTAACAGCCATGCGGTGATCACGGCGCTGTAATCCGTTAAATATGGCTGCACAGGCCGATTGCGAAGCTTTAGCATAACTGCCTCTGCGAGTAATGCAGTAACGGTGGCCAATGTAATCGTGACCAGCACGCCACCGCCAAACACCCACACATAAGCAATGATGCCAGGCACCAGCGCCAGCAACACTTTGAGCATGATGGCGCTCACGCTTGGTGCATCAGAAATATAAGGGGAGCGATTCAAATTATTCCTTTGTAATTAAATTGTCATTCGCGTGCTTGGCAGCCTCTGCTGCTGCTTTTGCGGCTTTGGCGCGTTCAATAGCTGCCGCAATTCTGGCCTGCTTGTCAGCGTCTGCTGTGATCTCTGCTATGGCAGGTTTTCCCAGGCCCACATTTTTGCGCCGCGCATCGATTTCGGCGATTTCCTGTTTAATTTCAGCGCTTGCCGGTTCAGTATTCTTAGGTACTTCCCCTGCTTGCTGGGCAGCCAGTTTTAATGCCTTGGCACGCTCGATGGCGGCTGCGATGGCGGCTTTTTTGGCGTCATCCGCCGTTGAAACGGCAGGGCTGGAAGGTGCATCCTGCCTGGCTCCTGGGGCAGGTGTTTTTTCACCTTCTTGTTTGGCGCCTTGCGCACGCTCGGCATGCTTTTGTGCGCGCTCCTGTTTCTCACGCTCGATGCGTGCCAGCCTGAATTCATTGCGTTCGCGCGCCAGGTCAGCGGCCTCACGTGCCTTATCCAGCGCAATGATCTCGCTTTTGGCATAGCGGTAATACTGCACCAGCGGGATATTGCTGGGGCACACATACGAGCAGGCGCCGCATTCAATACAATCGAACAACTGATAATCGCTCGCTTTTTCGAAATTATCCGATTTGGCAAACCAGTACAACTCTTGCGGCTGCAGATTCACCGGGCAAACATCTGCACAGCGCGCGCAGCGGATGCAAGGCATCGGCGTGGGCGGCGGCGCAAATAAATTGGGTGAAGCCGCAATGATGCAGTTAGCCGCTTTGGTAATCGGTACATTTTCGTCAGGCAGGTCAAATCCCATCATCGGCCCACCCATAATGTAGTGTGTGGTTCCTTGTTTGGCGCCACCAGCGGCTTTAATCAAATGCGGCAAAGGTGTGCCAAAAAGCACCTCGAAATTTTGCGGCTGCTGCACGTTGCCGGTCATGGTTACAATACGGCTAAGCGATGGCTCGCCAAGTTCAAAATAACGATACAACGCCCGCATGGTCGCCACGTTAAATACCTGTACGCCAACTTCGGTCGAGCGCTTGTCGTACGGGATCTCAGTGCCTAATACTAAATGCACCAAACGCCGCGCATCACCGCTGGGGTAGAGCGTAGGCACCACCACTATCTGTATGGAAGTGCCTGTGGTAGCGGCCTGCAGGGACGCAATTGCTTCCGGCTTGTTATCTTCTATGCCAATCAATATCTTTTCTGCGCCCAGCAGGCGCTGGGCGATTTCAATGCCTTTTACAATTTCATTTGCACGTTCACGCATCAGCATGTCGTCGCAGGTAATGTAGGGCTCGCATTCGGCGGCATTAATCACCAGCGTATGCACATCCGATTTGCATCCGACGCGAAACTTGATATGGGTAGGAAAGGTGGCGCCGCCCAAACCCACAATGCCTGATAGCCGCAAGCTTGCGATTAAATCATTGCATTGCGTATTGCGCCAATCTTGTGGCTGGAGTTCAATCCATTCGTCTTTGCCATCGGGTGTAATGGTAATGCACCTGTCCGGCAAGCCGGAAGGGTGCGGGATAACCGCATCGCCGATTGCCGTTACCACGCCGGAAGTGGGCGCATGAATGGCTGCAGATACCGTGCCTTCCGTCTCGGCAAGCAATTGGCCTTTCAGCACTTTGTCGCCAATAGCCACTTTTACTTTTGGAATGTTGCCGACGTGTTGACGCAAAGGCAGTACTAGCTTTTCCGGCAACGGCAATTGTCCAATCGGCAGTTGGGTCGATTCCGCCTTGTGGCCAGGCGGGTGCACGCCGCCGTGAAACTTGAAAATTTTAGTAAAATTAACCAGTGCGTTCATGTTGCCAATTTGTTTATATCGTTAGACAGGTTTTGAGTTAAAAGGCACGGACTTAATCGGAATGGTGGGATATTTCCATTTCCAGTTATCGGGTGTCTCTGCAATGGGTATCATCGAGATACAATCGACCGGACACGGCGCCACGCACAGCTCGCAGCCTGTGCATTCACTCGCAATAATAGTGTGCATGTGCTTGGCTGCGCCTAAAATGGCGTCTACCGGGCAAGCTTGAATGCACAACGTGCAGCCGATGCATACCTCTTCATCAATAAAAGCCACTGACTTAGGTTTGGGCTCGCCATGCTCGGCGTTAAGCGGCTTATATTCTAACCCTAGCAAATCGGCCAGTGCGCGTACGCCTGCCTCACCACCTGGCGGGCACTGGTTAATATCGGCCTCGCCTTTGGCAATGGCCGTGGCATAAGGCTTGCAGCCAGGGTAGCCACATTGGCCGCATTGTGTTTGCGGCAGAATGGCATCAATTCGCGCAATAAGCGGGTCGCCCTCTACTTTGAATTTAAGCGCGGCAAAACCCAATAATACGCCCAGCGCCAGCGCCAGGCCTATCATGATGTATAAGGCTGTTATCATTAACTCACCAAAAAACCCTTAAAAATGCAAGTTTCTAAGCCGGGCAAGGCGCGCGCAAAAAACATTGGCGCGGCATATGGGGTATATGTAAGCAGATGTTTTTTGTAAGCAACACCGTATGACGACGAAAATTGCATTTTTAATATTTGTCTAGTCCGGCAAAGCCCATAAACGCCAGGCTCATCAGGGCCGCAGTCACCATGGCGATGGCCGAGCCTTGAAACGCTTTTGGTACGTCGGCGGCTTCCAGGCGTTCACGTAATGAGGCAAATAAAATCAGCACCATCGAAAAACCAACCGCGCCGCCAAAACCGTATATCGCCGATTCTATTGGCCCGTGGCTTGATTGCGCATTGAGAAGCGGAATGCCCAGCACAGCGCAATTGGTGGTAATGAGCGGCAAGAAAATGCCCAGCATCTGGTACAGTAACGGGAAACTTTTTTCCATGACAATTTCGGTAAACTGCACTACGCCCGCGATGACTACAATAAATGACAGTGTGCGCAGGTACTGCAGGTTGTTTGGCTCGAGCAGATAATGATTGATGGCCCAGCTGGTCATCGAGCCAATGGTGAGCACGAATGCGGTTGCAGCGGCCATGCCAATGGAGGCTTCCAGCTTCTTGGAAACCCCCATAAATGGGCATAAGCCCAGAATTTTAACCAGTACGATGTTGTTCACTAATACCGTGCTGATTAAAATTAAAATGTAACTTTGTGACATAGGCGAACCTGTTAATTTTAATGCGATTATACTGTGTTTTATGCTTGCTTAGAACGCAATCCGGCAGGCAAATTCAACCAAAACTCCTTGGCGCATGTTCCCGAGTCAAGCAATATATGTGATGTTTGTTATAGTTACAAAGAATATGTGATTATATTATTAGCATAATTTGATATATGTGATTTATTTGAAGTCAGAACAACAGCGTTTTCGCATTAAGTGGGCAGTTTCGGTTAAAATAACACACTTTATTTTTGGCAGGTTTTAATATGCTGCAAGGTAGTTTGGTTGCCATTGTCACGCCCATGTTTGACGATGGAAGTTTGGATCTGGATGCGTTACGCGCGCTGATTGATTTTCATATTGATGCAGGTACCGATGGTATTGTCATCGTCGGCACGACAGGCGAATCACCCACGGTAGATGTTGCTGAACATTGTTTGCTGATTGAAACAACCGTAGAGCATGTCAATGGACGCATTGCGGTGATTGCCGGCACGGGTGCAAATTCCACAAGTGAAGCGATTGAACTCACGGCCAAAGCGAAGGCCTTAGGTGTGGATGCATGTTTGTTGGTGGCACCTTATTACAACAAGCCTACACAAGAGGGCCTGTATCAGCATTATGCGGCGGTCGCCAACTCAGTAGATATTCCGCAAATTTTGTATAACGTGCCAGGCCGTACTGGCTGTGATATTGCGAACGACACAGTGCTTAGGCTGGCGGCTGTCAATAACATTGTCGGGATTAAAGATGCGACCGGCAGCATCGAGCGGGGAACCGATTTGCTGCTGCGCGTGCCTAAAGATTTTGCGATTTACAGCGGCGATGATGCCACAGGGATGGCGCTGATGCTGCTTGGCGGCCATGGGGTGATATCGGTCACCGCCAATGTGGCGCCGAAACTGATGCACGAAATGTGTGTGGCCGCGCGCGCAGGCAATGTAAAACAAGCCTGCGAGATTAACGCAAAATTATTCGGCCTGCATCAAAAATTATTTGTTGAGGCGAACCCAATCCCGGTGAAATGGGTCTTGCAACAGATGGGTTTGATTAAAGCTGGCATACGGTTGCCGATGGTGAACTTGTCTGCCCAATATCATGACGTGCTGCGTGCTGCGATGCGTCAGGCGGGTCTTATTTGATTACAGTAAATGGTGGTAAAGAGATGAAACAAAGTGTGATATTCAAGTTAACCGCAGCAGCGCTGCTTACAATGCTGGTGAGTGCTTGCGATTCTATTCCGTTTGTCGATACGTCGTCAGACTACAAAGGTGCTGGGCGCTCACGCCCGCTTGAAGTGCCGCCTGATTTGACCTCGGTAAGCTCCAGCGACGCCTACAGCGTGCCAGGCGGTTCTACTACTTACAATACCTATAACCAGGCGCAGGAAGGACAAGAGGCGGGCGTAGAGAAGGTGTTGCCTACATCTGATGGCGTGCGTATGGAAAAAGCCGGCGCCCAGCGCTGGCTGGTGGTAAATGCGCCGGCAGAAAGAATCTGGCCTGTGGTGCGCGAGTTTTGGATAGACCAGGGTTTTGCAGTACGCGTGGAAAACGCCGAGACAGGTGTGATGGAAACCGAATGGGTAGAAGCTGATGCGATTAAAGCAAAAGAGGACAAAAAAAATATTGGCGAGAAATTTGATGCATGGCTGGATAAGCTCTCTGGCTTGGCCGATAGGCGCAAATTCCGTACGCGCCTGGAGCGCGGTGAAAAAGAAGGCTCAACCGAAATTTACATGACGCACCGCACCGTAAGCGGTGCGCCGGATGATGGCAAAAATGTCGTTAAAACGCAGTTGGGTGAAATTGATACAGGCTACCGTCTGGATTCTTCAAAGCCGCTGACCAAAGCTGAGGAAATGGATGCGGATTTAGATGCGGAACTGTTGCGCAGATTGATGGTGAAATTGGGCGTGGCTGAGAAACGCGCCCAGGAAATTGTCGCAAATCCGGTATCTGAAAAACGTGCGGAAGTCGTAAAAGAAGCGGATAGCAGCGTAACGCTTAATTTGAATGACCCGTTTGATCGCGGCTGGCGCCGTGTTGGCCTGGCGCTTGATCGGATTGGGTTTGTAACAGAAGATAAAGACCGCTCAAATGGCCTGTTTTATGTGCGTTACGCCGATGTGGATATTGATGATGGGCCCAAAAAGAAGAAAGGGTTGCTCGATACGCTGAAGTTCTGGGGTGACGATGAAGAAGTAGAAAATAAATCCAAACCAAAAGAAGATAAAACCATTGTTGATAAATTGCAATTCTGGAAAGGTGATGACGGCAAGACCGACCCATCCAAGCAATACCGCATCAAAGTGGTCGAAACTGAAAATGGCGGTACACGTGTAAATGTGGTGGATAAGGATGATAAGCGCAACCGCAGCACCACGGCTAACCGTATTATTGCCTTGTTGTACGATCAGCTGAAATAGCATCTGCATGCGTTTTGCGTCGCTAGGCAGCGGCAGTGCTGGCAACTGCATGGTGATAGAGAAGGCGCAAACGCATTTATTGCTTGATTGTGGTTTTAGTGTAAGCGAAGTCATCAAACGCTTGCTGAAACTGGGTTTAGAGCCACAACAGATAAGCGGAATTCTAGTGACGCATGAGCACGATGACCATGCGAAAGGCGCATTCCGGTTTGCGGCAAAATACGGCGTTCCTGTCTGGCTGTCGCACGGAACGCTCAGGATGACAGAGCGATATTTGCCGGAAGATGCTCGCGTATTGCTCAATGTGATTGATAGCCATACAAAGTTTCATATTGGACAATTGGAAATCACGCCTTACCCGGTGCCACACGATGCGCGCGAGCCGACACAATTCACTTTCACGGATGGCGATCACAAGCTAGGTGTGCTGACTGATACAGGCTCATCAACTGCCCATATTGAGCAGGTGCTAAATCAATGCGACGCCCTGGTGCTGGAATGTAATCACGACTTGCAAATGCTGGAAAATGGCCCATATGCCTGGCCATTAAAAAAACGTGTGGGCAGCCGGCTCGGGCATTTGGATAATGATTGTGCAGCTGCCTTGCTGGCTAAGCTGGATAACTCTAGGCTAAAACATATTATTGCGGCACATTTAAGCGCAAAAAATAATACGCAGGCGTTAGCCAAGAAGGCATTAAGCCGGGTGCTTAATTGTGAAATGGACTGGGTCGGGATTGCTGATCAAACGGAAGGCTTCACCTGGCGAAGCTGTAGCTAGTTCTGTGATGTGCCAAGCCGGCATGGCAGCTAACAAAAACAAAAAAGCCGACTAAATGTCGGCTTTTTATGCTTGTTACTAAAGGCTAATTACTTAGCAGCTTCAGCAGGAGCAGCTTCAGCAGCTGGTGCGGCAGGAGCAGCTTCAGCAGCAGGAGCAGCCTCAGCAGCTGGTGCTTCAGCAGCAGGAGCAGCTTCAGCAGCTGGTGCTTCAGCAGCAGGAGCTGCTTCAGCAGCTGGTGCAGCTTCAGCAGGAGCTTCAGCAGGTTTTTCGCCACAAGCAGTTAATGCAAGTGCTAATAATGCAGCTAATAGAGCAGAACGTGTCATTTTTTGTATCCCTTACGATATGAACTAAAGTTAAACCAGTTACGGCGGACCACCTTTAGCCCAACCGAGTGGCAGCATTTTACCAGCAATAACAAAAAATTCCAGTATTTTTTGGATTATTGATGATTTTTAATTAAAAAAGTCGTTGATTTGCAACAATTTACGGACGGAACCTCAAATTCAGCTCATCCAATGCCGCGATTTTTAATCGACTTTGATGGTCAGGCTGGTTATTTGCTGGCTGGATAGGTTTTGTACGCCCAGAATCTTGCGGCTGACTTCATCATTTTGTTGCATCGTGGCGCCGATATCTACCCAATCCCCCAGTGTTACCCGCAAAGTGGTTGTGAGCTCTTCAAAGTCGATAAAGCCTTGCTGATTCAATCTGGCAATACGTGGCGTGATTGCTAATTCAACCTGGTTGCCAACCGTGCGCGGCCGCACCGCAAAACCTGTGGATATTTCCTGCCAGTCCGTTGTACGTTCTATCTGCACATAACGCCGCGTGATGGTCACCCATTCCTGCGTGAACGGCACCATCTGCCCCACGCGAATAAAAGCACGCTCGCCGTCCAGAACATGGATAAACTGGCTGCTGTTTTGTTGTGCATCGCGGGCGTTGCGCTCTAATTCTACATTGCCGCTGTTGGGTCTGGCGCGTCTGTCGTTGCCCACAGTCACTTTGCCCACTTTTACCTTGCCGCTCGCTTCAGTGCGCTCCTGCCGGGTTTGCGCGCTGTTGCTGGTATTTACGGTGATTTTGCGATTTGCCTTTGCCGCGTCCAGTTTCGCGACGGTGGCCTCGATTTCACGCATACGTTCCGGCGAGGCGCGTAAAATCAGCTGATTATCCATGCCTGTTGCTGTGCCTTCTGCACCCACCATCGGTTCAATAATAGGCAGCAGGTCGTTAGCAAACCGATGCTGCAAGGTGATGATCTTAAACTCGGTTTCCGCAACAGCAGAAAAACTTAGCAAACACAAAATCAAAACTAAAATTTTCATGGAGGCCGTTCCTAGCTTACAAACCGAGTTGGGTAACAGAAACCACGCTGGCTGTTTCTTCAAGCAGTTCATCAAAGCGCATCAATAAACTGGCCGCCATTTCTTCATCATCAAACGCAAACTTAAAACGCGCCTGATCAATGTGAAAACGGCGCAGGTAATGGTGTTTGTCGGCAATTACAAAACAGTCTTTGGCGACCTTTGCTGCGTCGTTGGTTTCGTACACGGTCATTTTGTGGCCAAAAGCTCTGAGCAGCTCAAACAGTTTAGGACAGTGATTAGTAAAATGCTGCGTATCGTGCAGAATGACTGTAAGTTTGCTGAGCGGGTTGCTGCTTAAAAAATGATAAAGCAGCTCAAAACGTTTTTGGCCGGCATAATCACCCTTTAAAAAATGTTGGTCAAAAATAAGCAAGTCACTGGTTGCCTCGGCAATCAGCATATCAAGCGCCGCCTCGTAATTGCGCTCGCCTAGAATAATCGTGTCAGGAATCAGTTCGGTTTCGCTCATGCTGTCTCCTTACTTGTGGTTAAAGCACACAAATCCAGCCAAATAACTCTCAAAAAGCACATCGCCAAGAGCCGCATGGATATTGGCTTGCAGGGCAGGTGTTTTTAAGTAACGTTTATCTGCAAAATCCTGCATAAATCCTATCATCTCCGCAGGTATTGCCAGTTTCTCGCCATTCAAATAAAAGCTGTTGCCGGTAAATAGCAGTTGGGATTTTAAACTTAGCCATAAAGTTTTTTTGGCAAGCTGTTTGGTAAATTCATTTTTCGATATTTTTCGGGCAGGTTCAAACACAATGTCCGGCTTGGGTTCTGTCAGATATTTGCCTAAAAAATCCGCGACGCTATGCCTGTCCCAAGTGATTTTTTGCAGCATCTCACTTACTTTATTGATTATGCGTTCGCTGATTTCAGCCGGGTGGTTTTGCAGGACTAAATCCGGATCACTGTACAAGCCTTCCGTGGTCAAATGATCTTGCAGGTAATTTAAAAACTCGTGCATCAGCTCTTGCGTTTTCGGCGCACGGAAGCCGATGGAATACGTCATGCAGTCATCACCCACTGCGGTTCCCCAGTGCGCAATTTGCGGCGGCAGATAGAGCATATCGCCCGCCTCCAGTACCCATTCCTGCTCGGTATTAAAGTGTTTCAAAATTTTTAGCGGCGCGTTTTCGACCAGGCTTAAATCGACCGGATTTTTATTATTTGTTCCACTGATTTTCCAGCGACGCTGGCCGCTGCCTTGCAGCAAAAACACATCGTAACTGTCTGTGTGCGGGCCTACGCCGCCGCCGTCAGGCGCATAGCTCACCATCAGGTCATCCAGCCGTGCATGCGGAATAAAATTAAACTGGCTTAATAAATCAGCCGCCTCGGGCAGGTGATGGTTTACGCTTTGCACCAGCAGCGTCCAGTCTTTCTCGGGCAGTTGAGTAAAGTCAGCTTCATCAAACGGGCCATTCTCCACCTGCCATTTGCCCTTGATATGCTTGATAATTCTGGCTTGCACGTCATCTTCACATGCCAGACCTGCAAGCTCATTGGGGTTGAGCAGCCCCTTAAAATCGTGTATCGCACCGCGAATCAGCAGCGGTTTTTTCTGCCAATACTCGGCTAAAAACTGGCTGGGCGTTAAATTGTTTAACAATCGTAATGGCGTATCAATCGGCTTATTCATTCGTCTATTTTAATCACGTTTTGCGATGCAATTAAAAAAATTACACAAACTATACAAGTGGGTATATAGTAAAAACAAAAAACATGTGTTAATCAATTCGGGGGATTTTTTTAAAATGAACAAGCCTGTTGATGCCGATGTAAAGACCTTTCATGGCGGTTGTCCACACGATTGCCCAGACACCTGCAGCATGGTGTTTCATGTTAAAAACGAAAAACTTGTTGCGGTCACAGGTAACACAGAGCACCCCATGACGCGCGGCGGCTTGTGCGTCAAACTCAAAGATTACGAAAAACGCCATTATCACCCTGACCGTTTGCTCTACCCGATGAAGCGTACTGGCCCCAAAGGCAGCAAGCAGTTTACGCGTATTAGCTGGGACGAAGCGCTGGATACAATTGTTGATAAATGGCAGGCGATTATCAAAACCGATGGCGCGCAAGCCATCATGCCTGCCAGCTATTTGGGCAATCAGGGTTTGGTGCACGGCTTAAATGGCGGCGATGCGTTTTTTAATCGCATGGGCGCGACTGTGTGTGAGCGCACCTTTTGTGGCGAAGGCTCATGCACCGCATGGTTATTGACTGTGGGGCCGACTGCCGGGGTAGATCCGGAAAGCTTTATTCATGCTAAATACATCGTGGTGTGGGCGTCTAATTCGGTTTCCACCAATTTGCATCACTGGCACATCATTCATGACGCGCAAAAGAAAGGCGCGAAGGTGGTGGTGGTAGATAGCTATGCCTCACGCACCGCCAAAGAGGCCGATTGGCATATCGCGCCCAAGCCCGGCACCGATGGCGCGCTGGCCATGGCGATGATGCACGTGATTATTCAAGAAGGTTTGCAAGACCAGGATTATATCGACAATTACACGGTTGGTTTTAAAGAACTGGCCGAGCGCGCCAAAACCCGCACACCGGAATGGGCGGAAAAAATCACCGGTATTCCTGCGGCAGATATTCGCAAATTTGCGCGCGAATACGCCACCACCGCGCCTGCCGCAATTCGTATTGGGGTGGCTTTGGAGCGCAGTTATGGCGGCAGCCAGGCCATCCGTGCGGTAACCTGTTTGCCTGCGCTGATTGGCGCCTGGCGCCATGTGGGCGGCGGTATTTTGCAGTTCCCGGTGTGGGAGCATCCATATAGATTTGATGTGATTTCGCGCCCGGATTTGATTCCGGAAGGCACGCAAGTTGCCAATATTCTACAGTTGGGGCGTGTACTCACGGGCGAAATAAAACTCAAGACCCCAATTAAATCGCTGATGGTATGGAACACCAACCCCGTCACGCAATCGCCGGAAACCGACAAAATCATCAAAGGCTTGCAGCGCGAGGATTTATTCACCATTGTGGCCGATCACTTTATCTCCGATACTGCTGCGTATGCCGATATTGTGCTGCCAGCCGCCATGGGCGCGGAGATGGAAGATATGATTCTAAGCTGGGGACATCTGTATCTGACCTACAACGCCAAATGCATCGACCCGCCGTGCGAGGCATTGCCGAACAATGAGATTTTCCGCCGTTTGGCCAAGCGCTTGGGTTTTGAAGAAGATAACTTCAAATGGTCAGATTCCGAATGTCTGGAAAACTATGTGGCTTGGGATGCTCCCGCGTGTGACGGCTACGATTTAGCCTACATGCGTGAACACGGCTTTGCCAAGCTCAAAGTGGGCACCAAAGATGACCGTGCGCCGCACAAAGCAGGCAACTTTCCCACGCCGACAGGTAAATGCATGTTCATGGTCGAGGGCGCGAAAAACTTCGTCGCAGGGCCGTTTAGACAGATGTACGAAGGCTTTCAACCCGGTGAGGATTTAGACCCGCTGCCGGATTATGTGGCGAATCGGGAGAGCGCAGATAGCAACCCTGCCTTGGCCAAGAAATATCCGCTCAACATCATCTCGCCAAAAAGCCATGGTTTTTTGAACTCTTGCTATGCCAACATGGCGGAAAAAATCAAAGGCCAGGGCGAGCAGTTTGTGATGATTCACCCGGCAGATGCCGAGATGCGCGGCATTAAAGAAGGCGTTAAGGTGAAAGTGTTTAATGACCGTGGCGTGTTTGAAGGCGATGCGCGCATCACCAAAGACGTCAACCCCGGCATTGTGGTTGCCACGCTTGGTTATTGGCGGCAACTCAATAAAGGTACGGTGAATTGCATTAGTGCCGCGGAGTTTGGAGATATGGGGCATTCGACGACTTTCTCTGATAATTTGGTGGAAGTGGCGTTAGGTAATTAATATATGACACCACCAATTTATTACTTATTAATTAATTTGTTTTTTGTTGCTTGCGTTCCTATTCTTGGTTGGTGGCTAAAGTCTAGGCTTGAAGAGTCGATTTCTCATGAATATGACAAGCTAAGTAAGCTATTCGAATCAAAACTTAAGAGAATAGAAATTTTGCATTCTGAGCGGTTGGATGCTTTTAAAGCGCTATCGGAAAAAATAGTGAATTTGCGGAATTATTGCCATGCAAGAGTAGCTGAAATAAATGGAGGTGGTGATTTTTCAGAAAGAACTATAGATATCTCTGATGATGCAAATCTTTCATTATTGGCTCACGATAAAAAAATAAGGGAAATTTTGGATAAAAAAGAATTATTTATATCTGATAAATCAAGAAAGTGTTTCGAAAGTTTATTTGACCAATTAAATATTGGTTTTAGTTTGGAGTTGAATTTGTCGGATATTGAAATGCCAGGGCTAAATGCGGATCAACTTTATTTAGCAATATACGAAAAAGTTGAAGATACACATAAATCTTTATATGCTGATTTAAGTTTCTCAGAAGAACTGTTGCCGCACAACTAGAGCAATAGCACAGGATTTTTTGTGTGCCTTGTGGCATAAAAATGTCGCTCTCGCGCGACTAGCGAGTTTCTTTCTTTTGCGTAGCCAAAAGAAAGAAACCAAAGAAAAGGCTACCCCGCTGCCGCTTTTCTCCTTCGTTCTTAGCGCCGCACCTGGGCGGCTGCGGAATTGGCTTCGGCCGTTCGTTTCACTCACTTAACCTAAAGGTTAGCCTACGCCGCAACAGGCTGCTGGCGCAGCCTTAGTTGTCGCTACGCTCAAACAGTCCTCGCCGCTTATCCATCTGCCGCTCAAGCCGAAGGCGCGGCAAAGGGATTGAAAGTCAAAAACAAACCATGCGAACGCGAAAAGCTGATGCCCTGGAAGGCGCATGGATACTGCCTCTCAGGGTATGTGCTTAGCGGGTTTTACATCCCCTTACATCACGCTGAGTAGCGCAGACAAAATAAGATGAAGGCGAGCACTTGTCTGAATCCCGCAACAAGCCACGTTTTATGTGGCTTGTTAGGTTGAGTTGCGCAGCCGCTTATTTTGTTGAGCAACGCAAGGCAGCCGTAGGCCGTGATGTGGGGTGTGATTTTCTTTGATTACTTTCTTTTGCACAAACAAAAGAAAGTGATTAGCCGTCGGGCTACCCCCGACAAGTAACTTAAATTAAATATCGTTTAAAACAACAAAAAACACATGCTCTGCAGGCCAATATCCATGCGCCTTCCAGAGCATCCATTTTTGAATTAAAACGGTAAAAATACTGCGGTGGCGAGGCTTTGCATGACGCGTGAAATCAGCCGTTGTGATTTTTCCGCCAAAGCAATGGCGTATAAATCGGTGCGGCCTATCATTTTGCCGAATTCGCGTTCAAAGCTTAAATTGCGGTCTTTGTCGTTAATCTCGTTGGTCAGCAGGTATAAGTTGCCATTGGCATCGCGTGCGGTTGAGAGTTTCCATGCGGCGATTTCGATATTGCGGGCGACGTTGTAAACGCTTTGCGGATCGATATTATCGGTTAAATAAAAATCGGTTTTGTTGCCATGTGCCTTCAGCAGCATGGTGTGCAGGCCGACAATAAACGGCAGTACGCGGTCGCCTTGATAATTGGCATCGAACGCCAAAAAGATAGCATCAGTGCCTTGTTTGTTGTTGATCTCTTTAAACTGAAAGCGGTGTTGCTGCTCGCCTTCAAATACCCAATCCACCATCTTTTCCACCGGATCAGGCGTGCTTTTGGCCAGCTGGTTCGGGTTGCGCTTATAAAGCTTGGTCATTAAATTGCGCAGACTTTGCGTGTTTTCTGCCATCTCCACATCGGCCAAACGGTCAAAATCGTTTTTCGCCAACTGGTTGGCAGAGATTCTGTCACCACGCTCGGGGATGGGTTTATTTTCAACTGGCGAATTCATGGCACACGCGGAAATCAGGCTGCAAGCCAATAGCAATAACCCTAATCTCATGCCTGCATGATTACTTTTTTATGCACGATGCGCGATTTTGGGAATATCACGCTGAACGTGCTGCCTGCGCCAAATTCACTGGTGATTTCCAGTTTGGCCTGATGGCGGATGAGAATGTGTTTGACGATGGAAAGCCCCAATCCCGTGCCGCCGGTTTCGCGGCTGCGGCCGCGGTCGACGCGGTAAAAGCGCTCGGTCAGCCTGTCAATGTGCTTCTGCTCGATGCCGATGCCGGTATCGCGCACCGAGAATACGGGCTGCTCGTTTTTTAAGCCCCATGAAATAAAAATATCCCCGCCTTTGGGCGTGTAGCGAATGGCGTTGCTGACCAGATTGCTGAAGGCGCTTTGCAGCTCATCTTGCGCGCCTGCCAGATTGAGCGTGGGATCTGCATCCAGATGAATATTATGTTTGGCATTTTTTAAACCCTGGTTCAGGCTTTGGCTCAGGCCAATAGCATCGTTTTGTATGCTTTTCAGCAGGTTCCCCATGTCGATTTCGTCATCTTCAGGGTTTTCCGTGTTGCTTTCTATGGTCGAAAGTGTGAGCAGATCTTCGATAATGCGCCGCATGCGCCCGGTCTGTTCTTGCATCATGGTGAAATAGCTTTTCAGTGCATCCGGTACAGCGCCTGCCATATCGCTTAAGGTTTCCAGAAAGCCGCCCACCACGGTGAGCGGCGTGCGCAGCTCGTGCGACACATTGGCGATAAAATCGCGGCGCATGGTATCGACTTTTTCAAGCTGCGTCATGTCACGGCAGATTAACAATTTTTGTCTGGATGCAAATGGAACCAGCCGAATTTCGAATACCACTTCAGGATTGCGCCAGGACTTGAGTTTGAAAGGCTCTTCATATTCACCGTTGTATAGGTAGGCAATAAAATTGCTGTCTCTGACCAGATTCACAATGGGCAGGTTTTTATCGGTGGTCAAATTCAGGCCGAGCTGGTTCTCGGCGTGGGGGGTGCACCATTCGATCTCGTTGCTGGGGCTTAAGATAACCAGGCCGTCCGGGATTGCGTTGGCGGTCAGGTTGAAACGCTCCAGCGCTGAGTTTAATTGGGTCTGGTTTGCGATGTTATGGCGCTCATATCGCAATAGCGCGGTAAATACGTCTTCCCAAACGCCGGAACCTTCCGGGATTTCTTCTAACACCGGGTTCTTGAACCAGAGATGCAGTTTATGCAGCCAGGAAATATGGATGACGAGGTAAATCAGAAGGCCGATTGAAAATATGACTAGCGCGACGGTGGCGCCGCTGATCAGCCATAAAAAAATACAGATTGCACCTAAAGCGCAGATGAACAAACCAGCTTTTAAGCGAATATCGGGCACAAATTAAGCTTCAAATTAAAATTGCTTAATTATAGCCAGCTTTTATGTAAGTTGAGCTAACTTTCCTTGACTGCAGAGAGCCGGTAACCCGAGCCGCGCACGGTCTGGACTAAGTCCTGATGGCCGGATACGGCAAGGGCGTTACGCAGACGGCGGATATGCACATCTACCGTGCGGTCTTCAACAAATACACGGTCACCCCATACTTTATCCAGCAACTGGCTGCGGGTGTGTACGCGCTCGGCATTGCTCATGAAATAATGCAGCAGCCTGAACTCGGTTGGCCCTAAATCAATATTGGTGCCATTGCCCGTCACGCGATGTGTGGTAGGGTCCAGCAACAGGCCCTGTATCTCAATCGGGTCATCGGTCATTTGCGGCGCACGGCGGCGTAATACCGCCTTGATGCGCGCATTCAGCTCACGCGGGCTGAATGGCTTGGTCACGTAATCGTCCGCGCCGACTTCCAAACCGCGTACTTTGTCATATTCATCGCTGCGTGCGGTGAGCATGATAATGGGGATGGCTTTGGTGAGGTTGTCGGATTTCAAGCGCCGCGCATATTCAATGCCGCTCATGCCGGGCAGCATCCAGTCCAGTAGAATCAAATCTGGCAATGTACTGTGAAGCAGCTCCTGTGCGTGCTCCACGCTGAGTGCGCGTATGGCGTTGTGGCCCGCTTGCGTGATGTTCAAGGCAAGCAGTTCCTGTATCGCGGGCTCGTCTTCGACTACTAAAATATTTGCTGGCATTGTGTGATCTCGATTTATTCAGTCCAGGCCATTTTGTGACTTTAATATGACATATTCATGACAAAATTCAAACAATTTTTTTGCGATAAAATTTCAGGCACAATTGCCATTTCTGGCATTTTGTAACACTATGTAGCATGTTCGAATAACAACGATATTACGTATATTTCAGGGGGTCGCATGGCAGGTTTTTTATCAAAAGAATATATCACCGCAAATGCAAATTTTAACCGCTGGCTGGTGCCGCCAGCAGCTTTGGCGGTGCACTTGTCCATTGGCATGGCGTATGGCTTCAGCGTGTTCTGGAAGCCGCTTGGCAATGCCTTGCTGGGCGAAGATGGCAAGCCGCTGGCGGCCTGCGCAGCAGGTGCCACCACATTTGGCGAAAAATTGTCGGGCACCGCAAAAGCCTTGTTCGCGACCGATTGCAACTGGACGCAGTTTGATCTGGGCTGGATGTACACCTTGTTTTTCGTGCTGCTTGGATGCTCGGCAGCACTGTGGGGCGGCTGGCTGGAGCGCGAAGGGCCGCGCAAGGCGGGCTTGGTGTCCATGCTGTGCTGGTGCGGCGGCCTGCTGATTTCTGCCTATGGCGTGTACGCGCATCAGCTATGGATGATGTGGCTGGGCAGCGGCGTGCTTGGCGGCATCGGGCTGGGGCTGGGCTATATCTCGCCTGTATCCACGCTTATTAAGTGGTTCCCGGATCGTCGCGGCATGGCTACAGGGATGGCGATTATGGGCTTTGGCGGCGGTGCGATGATTGGCTCGCCATTGGCTACAAAATTAATGTCCTACTTTGCAACACCCGACAGTGTGGGTGTCTGGCAAACCTTTGTTGCACTCGCTGCGATTTATGCCGTGTTTATGCTTTGCGGTGCGTTGGGCTACCGCGTGCCGCCAGTGGGCTGGAAGCCAGCCGGCTGGACTCCGCCGGACACAACAAAAAACACCATGATTGCAACGCGCCATGTACATCTGAAAAATGCACATAAAACGCCGCAGTTCTGGCTGCTGTGGCTGGTGCTGTGCATGAATGTGTCCGCGGGCATTGGCATTATCGGCGCTGCTGCGCCGATGCTGCAGGAAACCTTTGGCGGCGCGCTGATTGGCCAGCCTGGGATTGGTTTTGCGGAGATTAAAAAGGATGAGGCCATGACGGCTGCGGCTGCGGCGGTTGGTGCAGGCTTCGTTGGCCTGATTTCACTGTTTAATATTTTTGGTCGTATCGGTTGGGCCAGTTCGTCAGATAAGCTGGGTCGCAAACGCACTTACTTTATCTTCTTTACATTAGGTGCCATTTTATATTGCACTGCCACTTATATGGCTGGCATGAAATCACTCGCTTTATTTGTGGCAAGTTTTTGCGTGATAGCCTCGATGTACGGCGGCGGTTTTGCCACTATTCCGGCCTATTTGGCAGATATGTTCGGCACGCAGTTTGTCGGCGCGATTCATGGGCGCCTGCTTACCGCTTGGTCAACTGCGGGCATTTTAGGGCCAGTGGTGGTGAATTATATGCATGATACCCGGCTGGAAAAAGGCATCCCGTTCGACCAGATTTACGCGCCGATTTTTGTCGTGCTGGCGGGCCTGCTGGTGGTGGGTTTTGTCGCCAATATGCTGGTGAAGCCGGTAGCGGATAAATACTTCATGACCGATGTGGAATTAGAAGAAGTGCATAAAATCAGTCATGAAAAATCCCTGCAGAAAGCCTCAGCAAATGCAGCTTCAATGGGTAATGCGGAACAGCACCCTATTTTGGTCAAGCTGGCCTGGGCGGCTGTGTTGATACCGATTAGTTACGGTGTTTGGAGTACGGTGCAAAAGGCTTGGGTGCTATTTAGCGGAGTTTAGATAAAACCGGCAAAATGTGTCAGCGCTTATCAGGTAAAATAGCGGTTTTAGCACATTATTAGAGAATCCATTGAATAAAATAGACATTAATTTAGACGGCGCAGGCAAAAAGATTGGCATCGTGCAATCACGCTTTAATAGCGATATTGGCGAAGGTTTGCTGGCGGCCTGCCATGCAGAATTGTTGAAACTGGGCGTAAAGCCTGAGCATATTCGCATTGCTACCGTGCCAGGCGCACTGGAAACCCCGCTTATTTTGCAGCACATGGCTTTAAGCGAAAAATATGATGCACTGATTGCTTTGGGGGCAATTATCCGTGGCGAAACTTATCACTTTGAGGTAGTTGCAAACGAGTCTGCGCGCGGCATTTCAGAAGTTCAGCTTAACACGGGCGTGCCGGTGGCCAATGCGGTGTTAACCACGGAAGATGATGATCAGGCATTGGCGCGCATGCTGGTTAAAGGCACGGAGGCCGCGCAGGTGGCGATTGAGATGGCTAACTTGGTGCGCGCGTTATGAGTACTTCTGGGAGTGATACCAAGGTTGAAATCAAGGCAGCTAAAAAACCAAAAACAAGCCAGAATCGCCGCAAATCACGCGAATTGGTGTTGAAGGCGGTATATCGCGGCATGATCAATGCTGGTGAAATCAAACAGATTATTCTGGATGCGCAAGACGATCCGGAGTACATAAAAGCAGACGAGGCGTATTTTAAGCATCTGCTGGAAGGGGTGACTGGCAAGATTAATGAACTTGACCAGAAAATTGCAACCTTTATTGATAGAAAACTAGAGGAACTCAGCCCTGTGGAACACGCGATTCTGCGGATTGCGTCGTTTGAACTCATGTTCGATATGAGCATTCCATACCGCGTCGCCATCAACGAAGGCGTCGAATTGGCGAAACTGTATGGCGGAGTAGACGGGCATAAATACATCAACGGCGTATTGGATAAAGTGGCCGCGAATGTAAGGCCGCAGGAGTTTAGACGGCAGTAGACATATCAGGCATTCAATAATGATAATAATAATTCATACATTTATGGGCTTGAAATTTTGAATGTATCAGACGCGATCAATGTGGTGCGGCTTACCGATGTGGGCTTGTTTCGGGAGCATAATGAAGACTCGGTTGCGAGTGACTTATCGATAGGCTTGCTGGTGCTGGCTGACGGCATGGGCGGTTATAATGCGGGCGAGGTAGCAAGTGAAATCGCTGTGCTGATGATCACGGCTGAAGTGACTGAAGCCATGCAGAATGAATCGCGCTTGAAAAAATTTGCGCTAAATTCACTGCCGGAATCGCGGATGCTGGCAGATGCGGTTGAGAAAACCAATGCGGCGATCTACCAGATTTCGCAAAACCAACCGCAATGCGCTGGCATGGGCACGACATTGGTGGCGGGTATTTTTACCGATAATAAACTGGTGGTGGGGCATATTGGCGATTCACGCATGTACCGCCTGCGTGATGAGGAGTTGGTGCGGCTTACGGAAGACCATTCAGTGGTGCAAGAGCAAATTAACGCAGGGATGATGACTGAGGAGCAGGCAAAATTGTCTCATCATAAAAACCTCGTTACACGCGCGCTGGGCGTGGATCCTGAAGTGGAGTTGGACTTGCAGGAACTGGATGTAGAGGTGGATGATGTATATCTGCTGTGTTCTGATGGGTTGTCAGATCTCATTGATGACGCAGAAATAGCTAAAACGCTGATTGAGGCGGATGGTAATATCGCGCATGCAGCAACCAGATTAATTCAATCTGCAAATGAAAACGGTGGAACAGATAATATTTCGGTAGTGATAGCAATCATAAAAAAGACGTTTACGGCTGAGAAAAGTTGGTTCAAAAACTTATTCGGTGGTACTAAAATCGCCAGATATTTAAGCTTTTGATAGTATAACCAGAACGATAAACTGGAAAACATGACAAGGGTGATTATGGCAAAGTTACATTTTTCGCTGGATGGCAACCCGCTAGGCGAGTTTGCGTTAGACAAAGAGCGTATTACCATCGGGCGCCGCCCCACCAATGATATTCATATCGATAATTTGGCAGTGAGCGGCGATCATGCGGCGATTGTCACGATTGGCAACGATTCTTTCCTTGAGGATCTGAACAGTACCAATGGCACCTTTGTGAATAATAAGCCAATCAAAAAGCATGTGTTGCTACATAACGATGTCATAGAGTTCGGTAAATATCAGCTCAAGTATGAGAATAAAACACAAGAAAAAATGCCGAAACATAACGGTTTTGAAAACACCGTAGTGATGCGGCCTGCACGGCTGGTGGTGCCTGCATCCGGCGTCGAAGCAGAAGCTGAGAAAATCCAGGACGAGCTAGTTTCTCATGAGCAAACTGCTGAAGACAAAATCGCCGTACCAGTGACATCCACACCGCCTCAGCAAACCTCCGCAGAAGCGTTAGCACATATGCAAAGAACAGGTCATTTGCAGGTGCTTAGCGGCAGCGATTCCGGCCGCGACCTTTCATTAAATAAAGCATTAACCACCTTAGGAAAGCCTGGCGTGCAGGTGGCGGTGATCACCAAGCGGCCACATGGCTATTTTATTGCGCATGTAGAAGGCGAAAAGCGGCCAATCGTGAATGGCCAAAATATCGGCATGCAGGCCTTTGCATTAAATGACCATGATGTGATTGATTTGGCTGGCGTAAAAATGGAATTCTATCTGGCTTAAGTTGGCATGTTGATGGCCAGATTTCTTGTTGTAACTTAATTGTATGTTTCTGTTTAAATCGCAATGCAAACTGTAAACATGCTCACTCAGCTTGATCGCCTGAACTCCATAGGCGTGGCGCTTTCGGCTGAACGCGATAATAATCGACTGCTGGAAATCATCTTATTGGGCGCGAAAGAACTTACCAATGCCGATGGTGGGACGCTTTATACGGTGACTGAAGACGCCAAGCTCAAGTTCGAGATCATGCGTACCATGAGTCTTGATATCGCGATGGGCGGCACCACAGGTAAGGCAATCCCGTTTCCGCCATTGCCGATTTATCTTGAAGATGGCAAGCCAAACATCAATATGGTCGCGGCCTACAGCGTGGTCAATGCCAAAACGGTGAATGTTGCCGACGCTTATTTGACGGAAGGATTTGATTTTTCCGGCACACGAAAATTCGATGAAAAAACGGGATACCGCTCAAAATCGTTTTTGACCGTGCCGATGAAGAATCATGAAAATGAGATTATCGGTGTTTTGCAGCTGATCAATGCAATCGATCCGCAGACCGGTCAAATCATTGCGTTTTCGGAGTCGCACCAGCGTCTGGTCGAGTCTCTGGCTTCGCAAGCCGCTGTAGCGCTTACCAACCACAATCTCATCGAAGGCCTTAAAAACTTATTTGAGTCATTCATCAAGCTGATTGCCGATGCGATTGATGAAAAGTCCCCATATACCGGCGGCCATTGCCAGCGCGTACCTGAGCTCACCATGATGTTGGCCGAGGCTGCGATTAAAACCAATGAAGGCCCGCTGAAAAGTTTTACCATGACCGAAAAAGAGGTCTATGAGCTCAAAATCGCGGCATGGCTGCACGATTGTGGCAAAGTCACGACACCAGAGTATGTGATGGATAAAGCGACCAAGCTGGAAACCATTTTTGACCGCATTCATTTAATCGATCATCGATTTGAGCTGCTCAAAACACAGCGCGAAAATGCCTGTTTGCGCAAGGCGCTGGCATCGGCCAGAAATGACACGCATATCAACCCGCTGCAACTTGACCATGAAATCAGTGTGATTAAAAGAACACTTGAAGAAGATAAAAACTTCATCCGCAAAATGAATATTGGCGGCGAATCCATGCAGCCAGAAGATCTGCAGCGGATTAAGCATATTGCTAATTACGAGTATCTGAACGACACCGGCCATACCACTAAGTTCTTAAGCGAAGATGAGGTGTATAACCTCACCATCGAGCGCGGCACCTTGACTCCAGAGGAACGCATGGTGATTAACAATCATATTGCGGTGACTATCAGCATGCTGAATGCGCTGACTTACCCAAAAGATTTGCAACGTGTGCCCGAGTACGCAGGCGGGCATCATGAGCGCATGGATGGCAAGGGCTACCCGAAAGGCTTAACGCGCGAGCAGATGTCGATCCCGGCGCGCATGATGGGGATTGCAGATATTTTTGAAGC
The DNA here is from genome assembly GCA_044228245.1 of Methylotenera sp. Classification (GTDB taxonomy): domain Bacteria; phylum Pseudomonadota; class Gammaproteobacteria; order Burkholderiales; family Methylophilaceae; genus Methylotenera_A. Next base: position 82,596 of record JBGAVG010000001.1, on the reverse strand, counting down.
GCTTACTTCCAAAGACAGGCCTTACAAAAAGGCGAAAACCCTCTCTGAGACACTGAATATTTTGGGCAAAATGCGGCTGGATAATCACATCGATCCAGACATTTTTGATCTGTTTATCCGCGAAAAAATCTATTTGGCTTATGCGGAGAAGTTTCTGGAGCCCGCACAAATCGATGCAGTGGATGTGGCCAGCATACCCGGATATCGCGCATCATAGCGGTTCAGGTTTTTAGAAATATTTTTGCGGCCTCGATGATTTCGGTGATTTTTTTGTCGGAAACTTCGTGAAAAAATTCACCGCCGGGGATTAGGCGCATGTTGGGCCCGATGTTGCAAAACCCCATGCATGGCGATTCTTCTATTTCTATCTTTACATTCTTATCCTGTAATTGCCGTGTTAATTCTAAAGCTGCTTCTTTACTGCCGCGCGCCGCACATGAGGGACTATTGAGGTTGGCGCGATAGTTAGTGCACACTAATATTTTTTTTGCCATGGCCTATTTGTAATGGCTATGGCGATAGTGCATGCGCATGGCAGCCATCAGCGCTTAGTTTCAGGTAGCTGCCTTGCTCATACCAGTCGCCTAGCACCCAGCGTTCGCATACATTGCCATCAAGTGCATGAACATGCCTGTCGGGGCGGTGCGTGTGCCCATGAATGAAGAGGGGCGGATAGGCATATTCCCGCAATAAATCGGCTACCGCATCCTGGTTCACATCCATAATCTGCATCGATTTGACAGATTTTTCCTGCTCGCTTTTGGCGCGCAGTTGTTCGATATAAGTGATACGGTTTGCCAGTGGTTGACTTAAAAATCGGGTTTTCCAGGCATCATCACGCACTTCGCTGCGGAACTGCTGGTAGGCGATATCGTCTGTGCATAATGCGTCGCCATGACTTAACAATACAGGCTTGCCATAAAGCATGACTAAGGTCGGGTCAGGCAGGATTGTAATATCCGTGGCGCTTACAAAACCTTCTCCAATTAAAAAGTCGCGGTTGCCAGGTATCAAAAAAACTTTTATGCCATGCTTGGTGAGGTTTTTAAGCGCGTCAATGACGGGTTTGTGTACACCGGCTGCAATGGCATCGTCGCCCGCCCAGTATTCAAATAAGTCGCCCAGGATATAAAGCGCCTGGGCGTTACTGGCGGTTTTCTCCAAAAACGAAATGAACGCCTTGGTGATGTGCGGGCGCGAATCACATAGATGCAAATCAGATATAAATAAGCAGTGATCCATGTGAAAAATGGATGAATGATTAGATAATGCTGGCTTTTTCTATGATTACAGGATCAACCGGCACATCGCGATGCCCCGCTTTGCTGGTGGTTTTTACGCCTTTAATCTTATCTACAACGTCCATGCCTTCGACTACTTTGCCAAATACGCAGTAGCCCCAGCCGCTTGATGTCGGCGCGGTATGGTTAAGAAAATCGTTGTCGGCTACGTTGATAAAAAACTGGCTGCTGGCTGAATCCGGGATGGATGTACGCGCCATCGCAATGGTGTAGGCATCGTTGCTTAAGCCGTTATCCGCTTCATTCTTGATCTCGGCATCGGTGGCTTTCTGTTTCATATTGGTATCAAAGCCGCCACCCTGAATCATAAAGCCATCGATCACGCGATGAAAAATCACGCCGTCATAAAATCCTTTTTCGACATAGTGCAAAAAATTAGCCACGGTAATGGGCGCTTTTTCTGCGTTAAGTTCAAGTGTGATGTCGCCAAAATTGGTAGAAAGTTTAACCACGTTAAATCCTTAATAATGTGTTAAAAAAATAAATTGGAAGCGAAAACTACTTGGCTACTTCAGCAAGCAGTTTTACGCTTTTGATGATGATGGGTCTAACCGGTACATCGGCGTTTCTGCCCATGCTGGTTGTGGGGCTAAGGCCAATCTTCTGCACTACGTCAAATCCGCTGGTGACCTTGCCAAATACGCAATAACCAATCTGTTCTGGATCTGGGCTGGTGTAGTTCAAAAATTGATTGTCCGCCAGATTCACAAAAAACTGCGCAGTTGCGGAGTCAGGATCGGCCGTGCGTGCCATGGCAATGGTGCCGGTTTCGTTCAATAAACCGTTGTTGGATTCATTGACAATGGGTGCACGTGTGTTTTTCTCGGTTAAATCGCGCTCAAAGCCGCCGCCTTGAATCATAAAGCGGTTAATGACGCGATGAAAAATGGTGTTTTCGTAAAAGCCGTCTTTCACATACTGCAAAAAATTGGCGACAGTTTTAGGCGCTTTTTCTGGGTAAAGCTCAACTGTGAAATTGCCTTGGGAGGTTTGAAACTCAACGCTGGGAGCCGCATGGATGCTAGCTGTGCAGGCAAGCAATACACCAAATAGATAAAGCTTAATGTTTTGCATCAGCCAGCGCCTTCATAAATTATTTTCCATTGATTGTTTTCATTCACCCAGTATTGGCGCTTGCGCATTTTATTTTGCAAGGCGGAACTTTTAAAATCCTGTTCGAAATTAACCACGATAATGGGTTGTTCAGAACCCGGGTAGCCAAACATGCTGATGTCTTCCAGCTGAATCGACACCTTGGATTTGGCTGCCTGAATGCCGCGCTTGTATTCTGCCCATTTGTTAAAACCGCCATCGCTGTAAAAGAACTTTTTAGAATAATGGCCTAAGTATTCGTCAGTGTTTTGCGAAACCCAATCCTGACGCCAGTCTTCTATGGTTTTTTGCAGGGCCTGCATTCTGGCTTTTTGCGCTTCCAATTTTTCGTTGGATTTGCTGCTATCTACCCATTCCAGGTTATTCGCAATTATCACAGGCGTTTTGCCAGACTGTAAAATGGGCTGTAAAGCTTTCAGGTCGGGGTTGCTGAGTACCACGCAGCCATCGCTGGCACGTGGTGGGCGGCTGTAAGTGTTTGTGGGGGTGCCGTGTAGCCAGATGCCATAGCCATTTTTGTTTTGATGTTTATCCAGTTCGTTTGGGTAATTCAGCGGATACGCGGCGTCACCATACATGTCCGCTAATGGCTGGGTAAGCTTTTGCCCTGCAAAGTAAACGCCCAGCGGCGTGCGCTTGTCTCCCTGGACTTGTTTGCCGACGCCGTTCTTGCCGACAGTGACATAATAATCAGCGGCGTATTGTAAAGCGCCATCCACCTTTTTGTACAAGAACAGGCGCGACTTGGCCGTATCTACAACGATCAAATGCTCTTGTTCATCGCTTAATTTAACAAGCAGGTTGGGTTGTTGTGATGTTCTCTTTTCAGACAGGTAGTATTCAATACGGGTGCGGGCCTCGTCCCTTAAGCCTTTAATTTCATCGTTGCTGGTAGCGCTGTCCGGGATGACTGCGCTGGAATCGCCTAATGTTGCCAGTGCGCGCCCTTGCGAGGCAAGCAGGTCGCCGCGGATGAGATAGGCCAGCTTGAAGTTAGGTGCAGTGCGAATGAGGTCGTTCACCGTGTTGAGCGCTTGTCTGGTTTTACCTTGGGTGATTTCCAGCAGGCTTTTTACCAGCAGGCTCTCGACGAGATTCCTCCCAAATTTATTGCTAAGCAACTGGTCTACCAAGCTGCCGTGATTAACGGCCGTGGCGTTCCAGGGCAATACGACACATGCCACTACAAAAATGACTTTTAGAAACTTAACTTTTTGAGTTAAAAACATTTCAATCTTTAGTTCATTTCAGTAAAAATCAATTTAATGCAATTTCTTGATCGATTAACCAAACGCCATTCGACTTTTTAAGCATCAATGTCTTATTGGTACGAATGGGTTTACCATTTGCAACATAGGTCTGCTTAAAGGTCACTTTTGCGTTGTCGCTGCCATCCATTACCACTTTCTGGTTTGCCAGTTCAACATTGATGCTTGCCGGTTTGCTGATGCGCTCGCGCCGAGTTTGCTCCCAAGCTTTACGGCTTTCACCTTTTGCTGGTTTGAAGCTATCTGCATAGCTGGCAAAATATTTATCCAAGTCTTTGCTAGACCATGCTTTTGCCCAATTGTTTACCGCATCGGTAATATTTTGTTCTTCAACTGCCCCAGCGTCGGCGGCTGGCTTAACTTCGTCGGCTGGTTTAAGGTCAGCAACTGGTTTGACAGGCTCCGCTTTTTTATCTGCAGGGCGAATCGGCAATGTGCCGGTTTTGGTTGGTTTGCTCGTTTCTGTCCTGGCATCATTCGACTTTGCGGCCAGTGTGGTTTTATTGCCGGTGCCAAACAGATCCTTAATCATCGATAATTTGCTTTGCGCGCGCGCATTACCGTTATCCAGCTGCAGCGCCTTGTCATAAGCCTCAGAAGCCATGCGCGCATAAATATCGCCCAGGTTTTCATGGGCAGTTGCGTAGCTTGGATGTGTTTTGATGGCGGTTTCAAGCGCTTTTTTGGCCTTATCGTATTGACCAGCATCGGCGTACAAAACCGCAAGGTTGTTGTATGGTTCCGGCAGGTTAGGATACTTTTCGGTCAAATCAGTGAATGATTTAATCGCATCATCACGTTTGCCGCTCTCGGCTAAAATAATGCCTTTCATGAACATCGCCTGTGCATCGCGCGGGTTGGCCGCCAGGTAAGTATTAATGCGCTCCAGCGCGGCAGCCTGCTGGCCACTTTCGGCCAGCTGTGAAATGTCTTTGAGTTCGTTGGCAAATGCAACTGAGTTAGTAAAAATGAAAGAGCCGGCAAAAGATAAAACTAACAATATTTTAATTAGTATTTTTGAGAGTAAAGTGTTGCGAATTATCATTATGGTATACTCAAGCGAGTTAGTAAAAACGCCATTCTATCAATTGCATAGCTAACATCCAATAGCTCTATTGGCATTAAGGCTATAAATTACATTTTTTAATCAATTTTGTCCGTATTAACGCTTTATAATTCGCAAATGTTAAAAATTTACAACTCCCTCACCCGCGAAAAGCAAACGTTTACTCCAATTCAAGCCGGCAAAGTTCGCATGTATGTGTGCGGCATGACGGTATATGATTTTTGCCATCTGGGCCATGCCCGTGTGATGGTGGTGTTTGATATGGTTTCCCGCTGGTTTCGCGCATCCGGCTTCGATGTGACTTATGTGCGCAATATCACCGATATTGACGACAAAATCATCAAACGTGCCAACGAAAATAACGAAACTATCGACGTGCTGACGCAGCGTTTTATCGACGCCATGGATGAAGACTCCGCCAAGCTCGGCATCATTCGGCCGGATATTGAGCCGCGCGCCACGGCTCACATCGATGGCATGATCAGCATGATCTCTAAACTGATTGAAAAAGGCCACGCTTATCTGGCCGCCAATGGCGATGTGTTTTACAGTGTACGCAGCTTTGCAGATTACGGTAAACTCTCAGGAAAATCGCTCGAAGACCTGCGTGCAGGCGAGCGCGTAGAGGTCGATACATTCAAAAAAGACCCGATGGACTTTGTGCTTTGGAAAGCGGTAAAGCCGCACGAACCGAGCTGGGATTCTCCCTGGGGGAAAGGCCGTCCGGGCTGGCATATCGAATGTTCGGTGATGAGTGAGAAACACCTGGGCGATCACTTTGATATTCACGGTGGCGGACAGGATTTGCAGTTTCCGCATCACGAGAATGAAATCGCACAATCTGAAGCCGCGCATAGCTGCCAGATGGCCAATTACTGGATGCATAACGGCTTTGTGCGAGTGGATGACGAGAAGATGTCCAAATCGCTCGGCAACTTTTTTACCATCCGTGAAGTGCTGAAAAAATATGATGCTGAAGTGGTACGTTTTTTCATCCTGCGTGCGCATTATCGCAGCCCGCTCAATTATTCTGACCATCATTTGGATGATGCCAAGGCGTCGCTCACGCGCCTTTATACCGCGCTGCGAGGACTAGAAGTGAGCACTAACAAAATTGACTGGAACCATCCGCAAGCGGCACGCTTTAAAGAAGCAATGGATGACGATTTCAACACGCCGGAAGCGATGGCGGTGCTGTTTGACTTGGCAAATGAAGTGAATAAAACCAAATCACAGGAAGCAGTAAACTTGTTTAAAAATTTAGGTGCAGTGGTAGGTTTATTGCAACGGGATCCGAATGAGTTTTTGCAGGGAAGTGACATTAGATCAACAAGTGTTGTTGGTCGTTTGGGCGTTTTTGGAAGCACTACTGCGGCGGGTAGCTATACTAATGACTCAATCAAATTGCTAATTGAGAAGCGAGCGGAAGCAAAGAAAAGCAAAAACTTTGTTGAAGCTGACAATATTCGTAAAGATTTAGCTGATAAAGGTGTGATTTTAGAAGATACACCACAAGGCACGACCTGGCGTCGCGCTTAGATTTAAAATGAAACTAGGAATTAAGTTATGCCTGTTAAATTGAATGCCCCGGAAGCCGCATCCCTATTGCCTGTCAGAGGCGTTAAATTAGGCTTTTCCAAAGCCCATGTACGCAAACCTGACCGTAAAGACGTGCTGGTGATGACGCTGGTGGAAGGCAGCCGCGTCGCGGGCGTATTTACCAAAAACCGTTTCTGCGCAGCGCCTGTGGTGCTTTGTAAAGAGTACCTGGCTGCGAAAAAAGGTATTCGTGCGTTGCTGGTGAATACGGGCTGCGCTAACGCAGGTACGGGTGAGGATGGCTTGAATCGCGCTAAACAAAGCTGTGAGGCATTGGGTAAACTGTTGAATATCAGCGCAAACCAAGTGCTGCCGTTTTCTACGGGCGTAATTCTAGAGCCTTTGCCGGTGGATAAAGTGATTGCCGGGTTGCCAGCCGCGATTGAGAACCTGAAAGAAGACAATTGGCTGAATGCGGCGGAAGCAATCATGACAACGGATATCGTCGCCAAAGGTACCTCGCGGCAGATTCAGTTGGATGGCAAAACGGTAACGATCACTGGCATCAGCAAAGGCTCCGGCATGATTCACCCGAACATGGCGACCATGCTGGGCTATATTGCGACGGACGCCGCAGTGAGCCAAAGCGCCTTGGAAAGTATCATCCAATATGCGGTGAATAAATCGTTTAACTGCATTACGGTGGATGGCGATACTTCGACCAACGACAGCCTGATTTTGATGGCGACCAACCAGGTAGGAAACGTTGAAATCACGGAAAATAGCTATAATTTTGCAGTAATCCGCGACGCGTTGACTGAAGTTGCCATTGAGTTGGCGCAGGCGATAGTGCGCGATGGCGAAGGCGCGACCAAGTTCATGACGGTGACGGTGGAAGGTGGCAAAAACGAGGCGGAATGCCGCAAAGTGGCGTATGCCATAGCGCACTCGCCGCTGATTAAAACCGCATTTTTTGCTTCTGACCCAAATCTTGGCCGCATTCTGGCAGCAATCGGTTACGCAGGTATTGATGACCTGGATGTTGATCATCTGCAACTATATCTGGGCGATGTACTGGTTGCCGAAAAGGGCGGCAGAGCGGCCAGTTACCGCGAGGAGCAAGGTGCAGCGATTATGAAAGAATCTGACATTCTGGTGCGCGTGGTCTTGAATCGCGGCAGTGAAAATATCACGATCTGGACCTGCGATTTCTCTTACGATTACGTGAAAATCAACGCAGATTATCGTTCCTGATGGAAAAACTAGACAGTCTGATTGCCCGGGCAGAAGGCTTGATCAACAAGCTGGAAGCCTTGCTGCCAGACACTGCTGCACCTATAGACTGGTCAGCCAGCGCTTGGCGCTGGGTGGTGCAGCACAATAAAGGCGCCTTGCAGGCCATTGCCCATCCACATGCGATCCGGCTTGAAAATATCCATTTTGTCGATGCGCAAAAAGCTGAAATCGTGCGTAACACGCGCCAATTTTTGCAGGGATTGCCCGCTAACAATGTGCTGCTGACAGGCGCGCGCGGTACCGGAAAGTCTTCGCTGATCAAAGCCCTGCTCACAGAGTATTCCAGCCAGGGTTTACGGTTGATTGAGGTTGAGAAGCATGATTTGATTCATTTGGCAGAAATTGTGAGTTTGATACGCAACCGGCCGGAAAAATTTATTATTTTTTGCGATGACCTGACATTCGAGGCTAATGATGCGGGCTACAAGGCGTTGAAAGTCGTACTGGACGGTTCGATTGCGCATACCTCGGACAATGTGCTGGTGTACGCGACCTCAAACCGAAAAAACCTGATGCCGGAGATGATGACGGATAATTTGGCGTATAAACAGGCCGATGGCGAAATTCGCCCCAACGAGACGATGGATGAGAAGGTGGCGCTTGCCGAGCGGTTTGGCCTGTGGCTGTCATTCTATGTGTTTGATCAGGATGAGTATCTGGCGATTGCCGAGAACTGGCTCAAATCGTTTCACGTGCCCTGGGATGAAACTGCAAAGCAGGCTGCGCTTGGATTTTCGCATACGCGCGGCATGCGCAGCGGGCGTGTTGCCTATCAGTTTGCCAGAGATTACGCTGGAAAACGCAAACTAAATGAGTAAGGTCACGCATGTGGCTGTTGCCATTCTGCAGCGTAAAAACCATGCCGGGCAAAGCGAATTCTTGCTGGCAAGCCGCCCGCATGGCAAAGGCTGGGCCGGTTGGTGGGAGTTTCCTGGCGGAAAAATAGAGGCGGGAGAAACGCCGGAGCATGCGCTAACGCGCGAACTGGGAGAGGAGTTGGGCATTAAGCCGACTTCTATGCAACAATGGCTGATTCGCCGGTTTGATTACCCTGAAACCCATGATTCGCCTGCAAAAACCGTGCTGTTGCATTTTTATTTTGTAAACAGCTGGGACGGCGAATTGGCACCGCGAGAAAATCAGGGATTAAGCTGGCAAAATGCGGAAAGCATCTCGGTTTCTCCTGTTTTGCCGGCCAATGCACCGATTTTGAAAGCGCTGGCATTGCCGCCGGTTTATGTGATCAGCAATCTTGCGGAGTTGGGCGAGCAGGCTTTTTTTGCCATGCTTGAAGATCAGCTGGCGCGCGGCCTGAAGCTTATTCAAGTACGTGAAAAACATCTTTCAAAAGATGCGTTCATGAAATTTGCCGCGCAGATCATCGATCTGGCAAAACCTTATGCAGCAAAAGTGTTGATAAGCCAGGACATCGGGTTGGCGCGCGATCTGGGGGCGCACGGGGTGCATTTGCCGGGTCACGCGTTATTAATGCTGAAAACGAAACCGGCGGGATTAATCGTGGCGGCGTCATGCCACAACGCAGCAGAGTTGGCACACGCGCAAGCGCTGGATTTGGATTTTGCCGTATTGTCACCGGTAAAAGCAACGCTCAGCCATCCGGAAGCAGAGCCTTTCGGCTGGCAAACGTTTGCTGAAATGACCGCAAGCATGACATTGCCCGTTTATGCGCTTGGCGGCATGGTGCTGAATGACTTGCCTGTCGCGCTTGCCTATGGTGCGCGGGGCGTCGCCATCCAGCGTGGCGTGGCGGCTAATTCGCTTCTTTAATCGGCAGCGTGATGGTTTGGTCGGTGATCTTATTGGCCTTGTCTTTAAAGCATAGCCTGAACGTCACTTTTTCACCGGCAATCAATGGCTTCTTCAAGTCGAACAGCATGAGGTGAAAACCGCCGGGAGCAAGCTTCTCAGGCTTGCCTGCTTTTAATGGCAACTCTTCCAGCATGCGCATTTTCATGACGCCATCGTCCATGCTCATGCTGTGAATTTCTACTGTACCCGCCGCCGGAGTTTCTGCGAAGACAAGGGTGCTATCCTGCGGGCTGGTTAACGTCATATAAGCTGCGCCAACTTTTTGGCCTGGCGCATTAGCGCGTACCCAAGCATCCGTGATGGTTACATCCGCCTTTGCAGCACAAGCCGCGAGCAAGCTCGCAAGAATTAGGTGTTTGAGAATTTTCATAATTTTGGACTCAGAATTAAGTATAAGCTGTGACTATGAATAAAGCGGATAATTCATTCATGGCTCTGGCTCATGAGGCGGTTTATTGTCCGGGATTTTATAGTTTTCATTTGCCCAGTCACCTAAATCAATCAGTTTGCAGCGCTCGGAGCAAAACGGCCTGAAAACATTATTGACGCTATATTCCGTTTGTTTTTTACAGGTAGGGCAGGTGACCATCGTTGGCTTGAATGCATGCGGCTGATCTGATGACATTATTCGCTTTGCCTGGAAGTTGATTTCCTTAAAGATTACATAAAGTCATCGTGAAATCAAGTTCATGTTCACATTGCTTGGGTTTTTGTACAAAATCCAGCTCAAAAAAGCGCACGTTAATGGCATATTTGTTTGCGCTTACTTCGGGAAAACATGGGTATTTGTCACTTACTTCAATTCTTAGCATTTGCGCGGGTTTCGCCCCGCCTATCATTTGCTGAAAGAATCCATTATCCACATGGTATTTCGTGGAGATTCCGCTGCCGCGCAAGATATGCAAAATGGTCTTGATGGCGTCATACATTGGCCGCAGGTGTTTCAGCCAACGGTCAAAATCAATCTTGCGCTGTGCTTGGTCAAGATTCAGCCAGTGGTGATATGAAGGTAAATCGAACTGACATACGCCACCCAGTATGCCTGCACGCTGCTTGATGCTCATCAGCCATTCGTTTTCGCGCAGGTGCTGGCCCAGTTTCGCGTTATCGCTACGCAATGCGGTTGAGCATGCGCCGATCTCTTTGAGGATGTTATCTAACACTTTTTCGGAGATTACCGGATTGCCGCGCAGGTTCTGCATGGTAAGCCGTTGACGATCCAGCTCTTGCACCAGATCCATCTTGAGGTCAGCTCGATCGATGATGTCCAGCATTTGCAGCAGCGAGATGAGCGCGCTGTGATGGCTGTGCTGATGCCCAGCCTCGACGTGCAGCAAGATTTTGCTAAACAGGTCTTCCAATCGCAAAAGAGTGCGAATACGCTCGTTAAATGGGAATTCGTAGCTAGACATTTCGGAAAAATAGAGTCTGCCAACTTGTATTATTAAATTGACGTGAATTATGAAATTGTTTTGCTAAGTAAGCAAGTATTAATGTATTTTTCGTGAATTAGCAGGATTTTTTCACGCAATTTTTCAATATTTTCGTTATTTTCAATCACATCGTCGGCAAGTTTCAGCCGTTTTTTTCTTGCAGCTTGCGCCTTGATGATGTCGATAATTTCAGGTTCTGATAACTGGCTGCGTTGTTTCACGCGCTCGATCTGTGTTTTTTCATCGCAATCAATCACTAAAATACGGTTGATATGCGGTAAATAGCGCGGGCTTTCTAACAGCAATGGAATAACCAGAATTTGATACGGCGCATCCTTATGCATTTGCAATTGCCTCAATGCCTCATCATAGATAGCAGGGTGCAGGATGGCGTTGAGCCTGGTACGTGCGGCATCGTCCTTAAACACCAATTGCCGCATGGCAGCACGGTTTAATGCGCCTTCCGGCGTGATGTATGCGCTACCAAAGCTTGCTTCAATGTCCTTAACCAGTGGCTGATTGGTCGCGGTCAGCTGGTGCGAAATCACGTCGACATCGGTTACCGGCACACCCAGCTCGGCAAATAATTTAGCGGCTTCTGATTTGCCGCTGCCAATGCCGCCGGTAAGCGCAACAACGTACATTTATGTAAGATAAAAGCCAGCTAATTGTTGCCCAAAAAACAGCGCTGCAATGCCACCCAAGGCTAAAAATGGGCCAAACGGAATGGCTGTGCCGCCGGTTTTACCACGGAACAAAATCATGCCGATGCCGATCACCGCGCCAGCCACAGAACTTAACAAAATCACGGCAGGCAGTAATTGCCAGCCAAACCATGCGCCGATGGCGCCCAGCAATTTGAAGTCGCCATAGCCCATGCCTTCTTTGCCGGTGACAAGCTTAAACAGCCAATACACCGACCATAGAATAAGATAACCGGCCATGGCGCCAATGACGGCGGATTTCAGGTCAGTGAAGCCGCCATTCAGGTTGAGCAGCAGCCCCAGCCATAGCAAAGGCAAGGTTATGTCATCGGGCAATAACTGAGTGTCGAAATCGATAAATGTCATGGCAATTAGCGCGAGCACAAATATCCAGGCAAAAAGTGTCGTATACGTATACCCGTATTTGTAAGCTACCAAACCTATCAGTACGCCAGTTAAGGCTTCTACGAATGGATAGCGTATGCTGATTTTAGTTTTGCAGCCTTTGCATTTTCCACCTAGCATCAGGTAGCTGATAATCGGGATGTTCTCCAAAGCAGTGATTTGATGGCCACATTTGGGGCATGTAGAACGCGGCGTCACTATGGTGTATTTGGGTTGTTCCGGCACTTCTTTGCCCTGTAATTCCAGACAGTTGGCATGCCATTCGCGCTCCATCATCTTGGGTAGCCGGTGAATCACCACATTGAGAAAGCTGCCCACCATCAGCCCAAGGATGACAGAAGATGTCACAAAGAAAGTGGGCTCGCTACGCAGCAAATTCGACAGCGGCATTAAAAAATCAAACATGTTCTATCCATCAAGTTAATGTAAACTAACATTATCATGTCATCGTTACAGGAACTGTGCAACTTTAGTTATCAATATGGCGTAAAAATTGCTTGAAAAAAAGTAAACAAACACCATTTTAAAGATGTCTATGATGTTGTAAGTGTAAAGGAACTAAAATGACTGACCATAATGAGCCGCAAATGAATGCAACCGACTTGATCGAGTTGAATAACTTTAGCCATCCTGCCTGGGATGAGCCGGTTATTTGCCGCGTGGAGGTTGATTTACCAGGCTGGCTGGCGCAGTTGACAGGTGAAAACGATTGGGAAGTTTATAGCGAAGATGAGGACGAAACCTGCATCAGTTTTGCCATGAGAGAAAAAGGCAAAATAAATGCCGCAAAAATGTCACCGAAATTGGCACCAAAGCTAGCCGAAGTAACGCTGTATCATAATGGTTACGCGGTGGTGGATGTGGAAGGCAAAGCTTTGTTTGATGGCAGTCTGACAGCAGGCACCAGTGAGTGCGCGCATTTAAGCTATTACCATGCAGATAGTGGTGAGCCGATTACGTTAAATTAATATACCAGTTATCAGTAATAATGGTTGGTTGAGCGGGATTGTTAAAAATCCCGCTTGACTGCGAACTCTGCCAGATTAATCAGCGTTTGCTTATATTTGCTTTCAGGGAAGTGGGTAATGGCTGCGCAGCTGATAGATGCTTCTATTTCGGCCATTTTCTTTACATGCGCTAAAGCGCCGGAATTTTTTACCACTTCAATTACCTGTGACAGCTGATCCAGACCGCCATTTTCGATAGCGCGGCGTATCATGCTGCTTTGCGCGGCGTTGCCGTTGCGCATGGCGTAAAGCAAAGGTAGCGTGGGTTTGCCTTCTGCCAGATCATCACCTAGGTTTTTGCCGATTTCCTGGCTGTCGCCGCTTAAATCAAGCACGTCATCAATCAGCTGGAAGGCTGTGCCTAAATGCATGCCATAAACTGCGAGTGCGCTTTCGTCCGCGGCTGAGGCGTTTGAGGCGATGGCGCCCAGGCGGGTGGCGGCTTCGAATAGCTTGGCGGTTTTGTAGCGGATAACCTGCAGATAAGCTTCGTCCGAAATATCGGCATTGTGCACGTTGAGCAGTTGTAGCACCTCGCCCTCTGCAATCACATTGGTGGCTTGCGCCAGCACTTCCATCACACGCATGTTGCCGATGGTTACCATCATCTGGAAGGAGCGCGAGTAGACAAAATCGCCCACCAGCACACTGGCGGCATTGCCAAACATGGCGTTGGCGGTTTGCTGGCCACGCCGCATGGAGGAATCATCCACGACGTCATCATGTAACAAAGTGGCGGTATGGATAAACTCAACAATCGCTGCCAGTTGCAGGTGATTGGCCGAGATATTGCCGAATAAGCCGGCAGAAAGCAGCACCAGTGCTGGCCGCAGGCGCTTGCCACCGCTGTTGACGATATAATCGGCAACCTGGTTGACCAGCGTAACATCGGAATGCAGGGACTTGCGGATAACGCCATCTACCAGGCGCATTTCGTTTGCGATGCACGAATGAATGGGGTTTTCGGTTGAATTATGAATGGAGTTGAATGTCACGCTAATCGAGCTAAAAATGATTTTAAATAAGGCGTTATTTTAGCATGGCAAGCCACAAGGCTACGTGTTTGCATAAAATAGACAATAATTTACCCAAAAGACCAATTTCTAGTTTGCTAATGCAATAAATTTACGTATAATGCGCGATTCATTTGAACGTGTAGAAGTCAGGCAAAAACATGTACGCAGTAATTAAAACAGGTGGTAAACAATATAAAGTAGCCGCTGGTGAGAAATTAAAAGTTGAAAAATTAGCTGGCGATGTTGGCAGCAAAGTGGTAATCGACAAGGTGTTGATGATTGCAGATGGCGATAACACTACTATTGGCGCGCCCTTGGTTGCAGGTGCCAAAGTCAGCGCGACAGTGCTTTCACACGGCCGTGCTGATAAAGTGATGATTTTCAAATTCCGCCGCCGTAAACATTACCGTAAAACACAAGGCCATCGCCAAAGTTTTACAGAAATTCAAATTGACAAGATTGCAGCTAAGTAAGCTGAGTTAGGATTAATCATGGCACACAAAAAAGCAGGCGGTAGTTCACGTAACGGTCGCGATTCACATTCACAACGTTTGGGCGTGAAAGCATTCGGCGAAACAGTGGTTTCTGCAGGTAGCATCATCGTGCGTCAACGCGGCACCAAAATGCACGCAGGCGAAAACGTAGGCATGGGCAAAGACCATACACTATTTGCAAAAATAGACGGTAAAGTGACTTTTGCGATTAAAGGCGCATTAAAACGCCATACAGTAAGTATTGTAGCGGTTTAAGCGGCTATAATTGCATAAAGCCTCATCGTTTGATGGGGCTTTTTTATTTGGTACACTCTACACATGAAATTTATTGATGAAGCAACTATTAAAGTCTACGCCGGTGACGGCGGCAACGGTGTTGCTACCTTCCGCCGCGAGAAATACGAGCCGATGGGCGGCCCCAGCGGTGGCGATGGCGGTAAAGGCGGTTCAATCTATGCGATTGCAGACCGCAACATCAACACGCTGGTAGATTATCGCTATACACGCACTTTTCGCGCCCAGCGCGGTGAAAATGGCCGCGGCGCAGAGTGTTATGGCGCAAAAGGCGAAGACATGATCTTGCGCGTGCCAGTCGGCACCGTGATTTCAGATAAGGCTACAGGCCATATGATTGTTGACTTGGCAGAGCATGGTCAAAAAGTGCTGTTGGCCAAAGGCGGCAATAACGGTTTGGGTAATGTGCATTTTAAATCATCAATAAATCGTGCGCCACGCCAATGCACAAAAGGCGAACCAGGCGAAGAATTTGAGCTTTATATGGAGCTTAAAGTGCTGGCAGACGTGGGGTTGCTGGGCATGCCAAATGCAGGTAAATCAACCTTTATTCGCTCGGTTTCTGCTGCAAAGCCAAAAGTAGCGGATTATCCTTTTACCACGTTGCACCCTAATTTAGGTGTGGTGCGGGTAGATGCCAACCGCAGTTTTGTGATTGCCGATGTACCCGGCCTGATTGAAGGTGCCGCCGAGGGTGCAGGGCTTGGGCACCAGTTTCTACGCCATTTGTCGCGCACCTCATTGCTATTGCACTTGGTGGATATCGCGCCGTTTGACGAAGCGACTGACCCGGTAGCCGAGGCCAGGGCGATTGTCAATGAGCTAAGAAAATATGACGAAGAGCTGTATAACAAGCCGCGCTGGCTGGTGTTGAATAAAATAGACATGGTGCAGGATGCAAAACAAGCGGTTGCGGATTTTGTAAAAGCCTATGGCTGGGAAGGCCGTGTTTTTGCAATTTCAGCCATTAGCGGGATTGGCTGCAAGGAACTGACATACGCTATTATGGAGCATTTGGAAGAAGCAAGAGCAACGGCGCAAGCAGCATCTGAAAATAATTATGAGCAAGTCATTATTACTCAATAGCAAAACGCTGATTGTAAAAGTCGGTTCTAGCCTGGTCACCAATAATGGTGAGGGGTTAGATCGCATGGCAATCGCGGCATGGGCGGCACAGATCAGCCAGCTCGCAAAGCAAGGCAAGCAGATTGTACTGGTTTCCAGCGGTGCGGTGGCGGAAGGCATGCAACGTCTGGGCTGGAAAAAACGCCCGGCGGAAGTGAATGAACTACAAGCCGCAGCAGCGGTTGGCCAAATGGGCTTGGTGCAAATGTACGAAAGCTGTTTCGCGGAACATGGCCTGCACACCGCGCAGATACTGCTTACCCACGAAGATCTGGCCGATAGAAAACGTTATTTGAATGCCCGCAGCACCCTCAAAACGCTGCTCGAGTTAAACGTGATTCCAATCATTAACGAGAATGACACGGTGGTAACTGAAGAAATCCGTTTTGGTGATAACGACACCCTGGCAGCACTGGTGGCAAACCTGATTGAAGCGGATGCGCTGGTGATTCTGACCGACCAGCAAGGGCTGTATTCGGCGGACCCGCGCAAAGACAAGCATGCAAAATTGATTAATTTCGAGACGGCAGGTAATTTGGAGCTTGAGCAAATGGCGGGCGGCGCAGGCAGCAGTGTCGGTACCGGCGGCATGCTTACCAAGATACTCGCTGCCAAGCGTGCAGCCAGCAGCGGTGCGCATACGATAATTGCTTCAGGCCGTGAGAAAGATGTGTTATTGCGCTTGAGTGCGGGTGAAGCCATCGGTACGCATTTGCAAGCCACACAAATTAAAACTATCGCGAAAAAACAATGGCTGGCCGATCATTTGCGTGTAGGTGGCAAACTGGTATTGGATGCCGGTGCGGTAAAAGTGCTTAAGACTGAAGGCAAAAGTCTGCTGCCGATCGGTGTAACTGCAGTGCAAGGCAATTTTGAACGCGGTGATGTGGTCGCCTGCATGACCGAAGCCGGCGCAGAAATCGCACGCGGCATCGTGAATTATAATTCGCTGGAAGCCGCGCGGATTATGCGCAAAGCGAGCAGTGAGATTGAGAAAACTCTGGGCTATGTAGAAGAATCTGAGCTCATTCACAGAGATAACATGGTGCTTTTATAAGTACGTAATTTAGGGATAACTTGAGAGACTAAGCGATGAATAAACCATTGGTTGCCATTATTATGGGCTCGGATAGCGATTGGCCGGTGATGAAAAACGCAGCACAAATGCTGGCGGATTTTGGCGTAGTGTATGAAGCCAAGGTGGTTTCGGCGCACCGCACGCCTGATTTGATGTTTCAGTTTGCGGAAAATGCAGCCAATGAAGGCTACCAGGTGATCATCGCAGGCGCAGGCGGTGCGGCGCATTTGCCGGGCATGGTGGCTGCTAAAACCACATTGCCCGTGTTGGGCGTGCCAGTGCCTTCCAAGCATTTGCAAGGCCAGGATTCTCTGCTGTCTATCGTACAAATGCCCAAAGGCATTCCGGTGGCGACCTTTGCCATTGGCGAGGCGGGCGCGGCCAATGCTGGCCTGTTTGCAGTCTCGATTCTGGCTAACCATGATTCTGGGCTTGCCAGAAAACTGGCAGAATTTCGCGCCAGACAGTCTGATAAAGTGCATGCAATGGAGCTAAGCGACAAACCATGAAGTCAAATGTAATTCTTGCGCCCGCCATGCTGGGTATGCTGGGTGGCGGCCAGTTAGGCCGTTTTTTTGTGATTGCTGCACACGAAATGGGCTATCAGGTAACCGTACTGGATCCTGATAAAAACAGCCCTGCTGGCAAAATCGCCGATGTGCATCTTTGTGCGAATTATGATGATGCAGATGCGTTAAAGCAAATGGCGCAAACCTGTGCAGCCGTCACAACAGAGTTTGAGAATGTTCCTGCGCAAACCTTAAGAAAGCTTGAAGAAACTACCATTGTTAGACCCTCTTCAAAAAGTGTAGCTATCGCTCAAAATCGCATACATGAAAAAAACTTTATTAATGATGCAGGGCTACCGGTCGCACCATTTGCAGTGATTAGTAATGCAAACGAATTACCTGATGACACCAGTTCACTTTATCCGGGAATCCTTAAAGTGGCGCGTTTTGGTTACGATGGTAAAGGACAGGCTCGCGTTAAAAGCCAGTCTGAGGCACAACAAGCTTTTGCAGCATTCGATGAGTTATGTGTGCTAGAGAAAATGTTGCCTTTGGATTTAGAGGTTTCAGTAGTACTGGCGCGTGATGCAGCCGGGAATATCGAAGCCTTTTCAACGGCAGAAAACAGCCATTTGAACGGTATTCTGGATATCAGCATCGCGCCGGCGCGCTGCAGTGAGGTGCTGAAAGCCAACGCACGCGAGCTTGCAAAAAAACTGGCAGAAAAACTGGGCTATATAGGTGTACTGGGGGTGGAGTTTTTTGTGGTAGGGCATCAGTTGCTGGTAAATGAAATCGCGCCGCGCCCGCATAATTCCGGGCATTACACGATCGATGCTTGCGTGACCAATCAATTTGAGCAGCAGGTGCGCGTGATGACAGGCTTGCCGCTTGGCGATGCAAGCTTGCATAGCAATGCCGTGATGGTGAATATTCTGGGGGATAGCTGGCTTGCAAATGCTAAAAGAGATGCTCTGGAACCCGCATGGAATAAGGCGCTCAGCCATGCCAGTTTAAAGCTGCATTTGTACGGCAAGCATGAACCGCGCAAAGGCCGTAAAATGGGGCATTTCACCGTAATCGGCCAAGATAAAGAGGCGGTGCTGAATGCCGCGTTAATTGCGCGCAGTGAACTGCATGTGGGCGAGAGCTAAAACTTAAGAAATAAAAAAAGCCTCGCATGCGAGGCTTTTTTTATTTCTTAAAGAGCTCTCTATTTAGCAGCTTTTGCTTTGGCAGGCGCCTTCGCTTTTGCTGGCGCTGCAGCTTTTGAAGCTGCGGCTTTCGGAGCTGCTTTTGCCGGTTTGGCAGCAGCCTTGGTTTTAGGTGCGGCTTTTTTAGCCAGCATCACAGGCGCATCGCCTTTTAATGATTTAATCGCTGCTGTTAAGCGGCTTTTATGACGCGCTGCCTTGTTTTTATGGATAATTTTCTTATCCGCGATACGGTCAATCACGCTGACATTCTCTTGGTAACTAGCCACTGCAGTTGCTTTGTCGCCAGATTCGATGGCTTTGATTACTTTTTTAATTGCAGTACGCAAAGTTGAGCGCAACGCTGCGTTGTGTGCGTTTACTTTAACGGATTGACGCGCGCGTTTGCGTGCTTGTGCGGTATTTGCCATGTGTTCTTTATCCTAATGCTTAACGGGTGTTAATACGAAACCGTGCATATTAGTGTTTTTTGGTTCTTTTTGCAAGAACAAAAGCTTAATTTACCCGCAATAATTCTTTATAAGAAGGGCTTGGCTGAAAATTGCAGGGCCGGCATGCTAAAATCGCGGTAATTTTCAATTTATAAAGATTAAATGAATTTACTCAAAGCCTTGGCCGCGGTTGGCAGCATGACGTTTATCTCGCGCATTTTGGGCTTTGTGCGCGATACGCTTATCGCACGCGTGTTTGGTGCAGGGTTGGCGACAGATGCATTTTTTGTTGCGTTCAAAATTCCCAATCTGTTGCGCCGGGTGTCGGCAGAAGGCGCATTCAGCCAGGCATTCGTGCCGATTCTGGCGGAATATAAAGTGCAGCGCACTCCGCTTGAAACACATGCGCTGATTAACCATGTGGCGAGCCTGATGGGTGTGTTTTTGGTGGCCGTCACGATTTTAGGCATGCTTGCCGCGCCGTTGATTGTGGCGATTACCGCCCCCGGTTTTGTCGCAGAGGCAGGCAAATTCAACTTAACGGTTGAATTGCTGCGCATTACCTTTCCTTATATCTTCTTCATTTCGCTGGTATCGCTGGCAGGCGGCGTGCTGAACACCTACAGCAAGTTTCAGGTGCCGGCCTTTACGCCAGTATGGCTCAATGTGTCGTTTATTATCGCTATGTTGTTTGTTGCGCCGCATGTCAATTACTCTATCAAAGTGCTGGCGTGGGCGGTGTTTGTGGGCGGAGTGATTCAGCTTGCTTACCAATGGCCGTATTTGCGCCAACTGGGCTTGTTACCGCGCTATGAGCTGAACTTGCAGGATGAAGGCGTGAAGCGTATCTTAAAGCTGATGCTGCCGGCGATTTTTGGTGTTTCGGTGGCGCAAATCTCGATTGTTATCAACAATGTTTTTGCCTCGTTTCTGCAAACCGGCAGTGTGTCTTGGCTGTATTATGCCGATCGCCTCATGGAGTTTCCTACCGGTGTGCTGGGCGTGGCGTTGGGCACGATTTTGCTGCCCAGTCTGGCGAAGTCGTATGTGGATAAATCGGATAGTGATTATTCGCAATTGCTGGACTGGGGCTTGCGTTTAACGCTGATTTTAGCCGCCCCTGCCGCAGTGGCGCTTGCGGTGTTGGCCAAGCCTCTGGTGGCTACACTGTTCTACTACGGCAAGTTTACTCCCCGCGATGTGCTCATGACTGAACAAGCGCTTATCGCGTACAGTTTGGGGCTGTTGGGCCTGATTCTGGTGAAGGTGCTGGCGCCTGGTTTTTATGCACGGCAGAACATTAAGACGCCCGTGAAAATTGCGGTGTTTACTCTGGTGATGACGCAGCTGATGAATCTGCTGTTTGTGTTTGTGCTGGATATGAAGCATGTCGGTCTTGCGCTGGCAATCGGTTTGGGCGCTTGCCTCAACGCGGCTTTGCTCTACATTAACTTGCACAATAGCCACGCATTTACGCCGCGCACAGGCTGGGACGTGTTTTTTCTCAAGCTTGTGGCAGCGGTGCTGGTAATGGCGGTGGCGCTAGGTTACAGCATGGGTGCGCCGCAGCAATGGCTGCAATACACATTCATACAAAAAGTCTTGCACATGCTGCTATTGCTAGTGGTGGGCTCTGGCACTTATTTTGCCGCGCTATGGGCGCAGGGCTTCAGGCTGCAGGATTTTTCGCGCAGGGTTTCGCGCTAATGCAGGTATTCCGGCACCTGCCAGCCCAGCCTTGTCTACCGCTCGCCTTGGCGATTGGCAATTTTGACGGT
Organism: Methylotenera sp.; assembly: GCA_044228245.1. Classification (GTDB taxonomy): domain Bacteria; phylum Pseudomonadota; class Gammaproteobacteria; order Burkholderiales; family Methylophilaceae; genus Methylotenera_A. The sequence goes on along the minus strand of JBGAVG010000001.1, from coordinate 61,695 downwards.
ATGCACTTGGGTCATCAGACCTTACTGCGCCGATTAATTGAGGTTGCAAAAGATAAAAAATTAACGCCAGCGGTGATGACGTTCGAGCCGCATCCGCGCGAATTTTTTACACCGTTGAACGCACCGGAACGGCTGAGCAACTTGCGTGAAAAGCTGGAGCGGTTTGAAGAGTTTGGCGTAGAAAAAGTGTTTGTTTGTGCGTTTAACAAACGCTTTGCAGCTATCAGCGCGCAGGACTTCATGCAACAAATTTTGCGCGAGAAACTCAATGTAACCTCGATATTGGTGGGTGAAGATTTTAAATTTGGCACTAAGCGCGCTGGCACTGTGGCCGATTTTAAAGCGAATGGATTCGATTTAATCAGCTTGTCGCAAGTCAATTTGGATGGCGAACGCGTTTCCAGCACGCGCGTGCGTAAAGCGCTGGCAAATGGTGATTTGAATTTAGCCAGACAATTGCTTGGGCGCAACTACAGCATCAGCGGCAAAGTGGTGCATGGCGCCAAGCGCGGCAGGCAGCTGGGGTTCCCTACGGCCAATATTCACATGCGGCACGAACGGCCTGCTTTAACCGGCGTTTATGCGGTAAAATTGGACGGGCTGAATTCTGTGGCTAATTTAGGCGTGCGGCCAACCATCGCGGGTGTGCCAAAATTATTGCTGGAAGTGCATGTGCTTGATTTTAATGGTGATTTATATGGAAGGCATGTGCATGTAGAATTTATGCATAAAATCCGTGAAGAAATGAAATTTGAAAATTTAGATGCGCTAAAAGCGCAAATTGCAAACGATATAGAAGTCGCTAGACAATATTTTAAGAAGCAAGATTAGAAACAAGCCATGACCGAAGACGTTAATACAGAACAAAGTAAATACAAACTCAATCTGCCTGAAACCAGCTTTCCTATGCGTGGCGATTTGGCCAAGCGTGAGCCCGCATGGCTGAAGCAGTGGCAAGACAAGAAGCTCTATCAAAGAATCAGAGAGGCGCGCAAAGGTGCAAAAAAATTCATTTTGCACGACGGCCCGCCGTATGCGAACGGGGATATTCATATCGGCCATGCGGTGAATAAAATCCTCAAAGACATTATCGTCAAAGCCAAAACCATGAGTGGTTTTGATGCGCCCTATGTTCCAGGTTGGGATTGCCACGGCCTGCCGATTGAGCTGGTGGTTGAGAAAAACCACGGTAAAAATATAGATCCCGCCAAGTTCCGCGAGCTATGCCGTGCCTATGCCGCTGAGCAAGTAGAAAAGCAGAAAAAGGACTTTATCCGCCTGGGCGTACTTGGCGATTGGGACAACCCATATTTAACAATGGATTTCAAAACAGAAGCCGACATCATGCGCGCACTCGGCAAGATTTACGAGAACGGCTACCTGTACCAAGGTAGCAAGCCTGTGCACTGGTGCGTGGATTGTGGTTCTGCCTTGGCCGAGGCAGAGGTGGAATATGAGGATGTGAACTCGCCTGCGATTGATGTTGGGTTTAAATTTATAGACAAAAAAGACATTTTTAGAGCCTTCGATACTTGGATTGAAGATGGAGACCAAGTAAATAGTGATGCATATGCTGTCATTTGGACGACCACCCCGTGGACTTTACCTGCTAATCAATCGGTTTCGGTTCACCGCTCAACAGTTTACAGTTTGGTCTCAACAAGTAAAGGTTTGTTGGTGTTGGCTAAAGAATTGGTCGAGCCAGTAATGTTAAGGTATCAAGAGGTTGAGTTCAGAATAATAGGAAACTGTCTAGGAGGAGACCTAGACGGAATATTGCTTAAACACCCATTCGACAACCGCCAAGTGCCGATTATCTGCGGCGAGCATGTCACGACGGAAGCAGGTACTGGCTTGGTGCATACCGCAGCAGCGCATGGTAACGACGACTGGCTGGTGATGCGCGAGAATTATCCGAATGAGAAGCCACGCGTACTGATAGGGGGAGACGGCAAATTTTTTACCAGTGATTTGGTAGAGCTCAAGGAAATACGTGGCTTATCACGTCAGGAAGCAAATAAAGTGATTTTGGCCGTAATGCAGGAAAACGGCACATTGCTTGCCAGCGCACGCTTGAATCACAGTTTTCCGCATTGCTGGCGCCATAAAACACCGTTGATGCAGCTAGCCACGCATCAATGGTTTATAGGCATGTATCAAGAAGACGCAGTGGGAATCAGTCTGCGCGAATACGCCAATAAAGCGGTGGATGCGACACAGTTCTACCCAAGCTGGGGCCGCGCGCGGCTGGAAGCGATGATCAAGAACCGCCCAGATTGGTGCGTATCGCGTCAGCGTAACTGGGGCGTACCGATGCCGCTGTTTGTACATAAAGAAACTGGTGAGCCGCATCCGCTAACCTTGGAGCTGCTGGAAGAAGTCTGTTTGGAAGTTGAGCAGCAGGGTATCGAAGCCTGGTTCAGCCTGGACGGCGCAGCTTTCCTGAACAAGCATGCGCCAGCGCATGCCGAGCAATACAAAAAAGTGACCGACACCTTGGATGTCTGGTTTGATTCAGGTGCGACGCATGCCGCAGTGTTGAAACGCCGCCCTGAGTTGCGGCATCCTGCAGATTTGTACCTGGAAGGATCCGACCAGCACCGCGGCTGGTTCCAGTCCAGCCTGCTCACGGGTTGTGCGATAGATGGACGCGCGCCTTACGATGCCTTGTTAACGCATGGTTTTGTGGTGGATGGCTCTGGTCACAAAATGAGCAAATCCAAAGGCAATGTGGTTGCACCACAAAAGGTGATGGATACTTATGGCGCGGATATTCTACGCTTGTGGGTGGCTTCAACCGATTATTCGGGCGAGCTGACAATCTCGGATGAAATCCTAAAACGTGTTGCTGAAAGTTACCGGCGTATTCGCAACACTTTACGTTTTTTACTCGCCAATTTGGCAGATTTCGATGCAAGTAAAGATTTGTTGCCCGTCAATGAATGGCTGGAGATTGACCGTTATGCTTTAGCGCTGACAGAAAAACTGCAAACAGAAATTCTGGCCGATTACGAGCGTTATGAGTTTCATTTGGCGGTGCAAAAGTTTGTGAGTTTCTGCTCGGAAGATTTAGGTGGTTTTTATCTGGACATTCTTAAGGACAGGCTCTACACGGCAGGCGAAACCTCACATGCACGCCGTGCTGCGCAGAGTGCTTTGCACCACATCACGCATGCCATGATGCGCTTAATGGCGCCAATATTGAGCTTTACTGCTGATGAGATCTGGCAGACATTGGGTTTGGACGTCGATAAAACGGTATTTGAAGATGTTTGGTACGCATTGCCCGCGCACGGCTTGACGGACGCGGATATGCAGGCATGGCAAACTGTTCTGGATGTGCGTGCTGCAGCGAATAAAGCGATAGAAGAAAAACGCGCCGCAGGCTTGGTGGGTTCTTCATTGCAGTCTGAGCTGGATATTTATGCAGAAGGCGCAGTAGCAGAGGCATTAAATCGTTTAGGTGAAGACTTGCGCTTTGTGCTGATTACATCACGCGCCAAAGTTCATGAGCGAGCCGGGGCTTTGGAGGTGCAAGTAACCCCAAGCCCACACATCAAATGCGACCGCTGCTGGCATTATCGTGCCGATGTGGGTTCAGACGCAGAACATCCTCACATTTGCGGGCGTTGTGTAAGCAACTTGTTTGGAAAAGGTGAGGCGCGTTCGCATGCGTAAATGGTTTTTAATCAGTGCGATTGTCGTTGCGCTGGATTTATACACGAAACATCTGGTGCAAAATGCCTTTGAATATGGCGAGCATTTAACTGTTACCAGTTTTTTTGACTTGGTGCGCTTTCATAATGAGGGCGCGGCATTTAGCTTTTTAAGCAGTGCTGGCGGCTGGCAGAAGTGGTTTTTTACAGCAATTGCAGCTATTGCTGTGATAGTGATTACTTACTTGATTCGCAAAAATCCAACGCAAAAACTTTTTTGTACTGGCCTCGCCTTAGTGCTGGGTGGCGCCATCGGTAATTTGTACGATCGGCTGACTTTGGGCTATGTGGTGGATTTTTTATATTTCCATATCAACGAATATTATTGGCCGGCCTTTAACGTGGCAGATAGTGCGATAAGCGTGGGCGTGGCGATTTTATTGTGGGATAGCTTTAAACAAGACAAGGCTTAAAAATACTGCGATGCCAGACTGGAAAAAACTCATTGAAGGCAAAATTGCCATCGCAAAAAAAGGCAATAAACCCGGAAAAATCAATCAAAACGTTCGCGTGCCCGCCGGGCAGACTGAAGTCAAAAATTTCCCGATTCTGGATTTAGGTATTCTGCCGGACATCAACAAAACCAACTGGAAACTGCGTGTTTACGGTCTGGTAGAGAATGAGCTGAATCTGGATTGGGAGGCGTTTCAGCAATTGCCTCAAACCACCAGTGTTTCAGATTTTCACTGTGTTACGCGCTGGAGCAGGCTGGATATGGATTGGGTGGGTGTGAAGGCGCAGCATTTGCTGATGCAGGCAGCACCGCTGAAAACGGCCAAATTCGTGACTTTGCACGGTTACGATGGCTACACGACCAATCTTGATCTGGCGGCTTTGCTTGACGATGACGTGATGGTTGCGCACAGCGTGCTTGGTTATCCACTTACCACCGCACATGGCGGCCCGGTGCGCATGGTGGTGCCAAAAAGATACGCCTGGAAAGGCGCTAAATGGCTGAAAGCCATCGAGCTGCACGAGTTTGATAAACCCGGTTTTTGGGAAGTGCGGGGCTATCATAACGAAGCCGATCCCTGGCTGGAGCAGCGCTTTAGCGACGACGAATAGCCATGCTGGATTTAAGTTTCACTTTCACCGGAAAGTGCTGGTTGTGGCAAGGCAAAGGTGCTTGGCACTTTATTACTTTGCCGAAAGATAAATCGGAAGAAATCAAATTTTTCAGCGAGAACTTGCAAGGTATACGGCGTGGCTGGGGCGCTGTGCGTGTGCTGGCGACCATCGGCAATACGGCGTGGCAGACCTCAATTTTTCCGCATTCTAAAACCGACGCTTACATCTTGCCGATTAAAGCAGAGGTGCGAAAAAAAGAAAAAATAGCGACAAGCGACACCATAAAAGTGACGCTAGAAATTAATATGTAGTTTTTAGTAAAAAAACGCTATCGCTTTTCAGGTAAAAATTTCTTACCAAGCTCAAACACCGCAACGCAAATTGCACCCACAATCAAGCCAACAATTGCATCGATTAAAATCGGCGATATGATAGATAATGCACCACCAACTACAGGTAAATGTTGCATAACTTCGGCGATATGCTCACTGAAATGATGTAAAGCGGGTACGCCGTGACCGATAATGCTGCCGCCCACCATAAACATGGCGGCCGTGCCAACCACAGATAATGTGCGCATCAAATAAGGTGCAAAGCTCAGTAATTTTTCGCCAATTTTACGCTGCAGTTGCCTATAAAAACTTTTACCTTTTTTAAGCATTAAGTGCAATCCGAGGTCATCCATTTTTACAATGCCGGCTACCAGGCCATATACCCCTACTGTCATGATGATCGCAATCAGCGAAACAACGGCGACTTGTTTGCTAAAGGTTGCTGTCACCCCAGCTACAGAGCCAAGAGCAATCACAATAATTTCGGCTGACAATATAAAGTCAGTACGAACTGCGCCTTTAATTTTTTCTTTTTCCAGTTCGACCAGATCTGCTTTTTCATCTGCAACGGCTTCGGCTAGTGCAGCATTATGTGCTGCATCTTCATGCGCGTTATGCAGGAATTTGTGGGCGATTTTTTCAAAGCCTTCAAAGCACAAATACGCGCCGCCTATCATGAGCAACGGCGTGATTAGCCAAGGGATGAAGTAGCTAATTGCCAAGGCAGTCGGCACTAATATCAGCTTGTTGATGAATGAGCCTTTTGCCACTGCCCATACTACCGGAAGCTCGCGCTCTGCACGCACACCAGAAACCTGTTGCGCGTTGAGCGCTAGATCATCGCCCAGCACGCCGGAGGTTTTTTTGGCAGCGACTTTGGTCATCACCGAAACATCATCCAGTATTGTTGCGATATCGTCTAAAAGCGCGAGTAGACTGCCTGCGGCCATATCAGCTCCTAATTTTTAGTTGGGTTCTTGTTTAATTTGCGTTGCAATGAGCGTCTGTGCATGTTAAGGCTTCTTGCAGTAGCAGAAATATTGCCATCATGCTCTGCCAACACGCGCTGAATATGTTCCCATTCCAGGCGATCTACTGTTAGCGGGTTGGCTGCTAATTCCACCTCGGCATCGCCGGATTCTTTTTTGAATGCCGCGACAATCTCGTCAGCATCTACAGGTTTGGCAAGGTAATGTGTTGCGCCAAGCTTAATAGCTTCTACGGCAGTAGTGATGCTGGCAAAACCAGTGAGCACAACAATGCGTGTACCTGCATTGAGGCTGGCGAGTTGGCGCACCAGCACCAGGCCCGAGTTGCCCGGCATTTTAAGATCTACTAAGGCGTATTCCGGCGCATCTTGCTTGGCAAGTTCAAAAGCGTTTTCCGCACTATTCGCCGTTGTGACCAAGAAGCCGCGCTTTTTCATGGCAGGAGCGAGCACGCTCAAGAATTCCTCGTCATCATCCACTAAAAGTAGCGTTGGTTTTTCCGACGGTTTTTCTTCAGTATTCAACATATTCACTTAGAAACTTTCAATTTTTCTACGAGCAATTTTTCAAGGGGCAGCCTTACGCTGGTCATTACGCCCCCATCGGGATGATTGCTCAGACTTAACTCGCCGGCATAGCGCGCCAGTGTGGTTTGTGTTAAATAAACACCCAAGCCCATGCCTTCTTCATTCTTAGAGGTAAAAAATGGTGTGCCTAGTTGTTTTTTTGTTTCGACGCTCAGTCCGTTGCCAAAATCCCGAATCTGAATCTTTAACAATTTATCATCCCATTCGGCGTTAAAAAGCACGCGCTCTGGGGATTCATCAGCTGCGTTATCCAGCAAGTTTTGTATGGCCTGTGTGAGTGTCCTGTCCATAAAAATATGCGGATTATGTGCAGTTGGAGGCATGGATACAACCAGCTCGGTGGCAGGCCGGGTGTCCCTCCAGCGTTGAATGGCATCCTCTAAAAAATCACGCAGGGGTAAGCCTGGGCCGGCCTCCGCGCGGTTTTGTCCTGCATTGCGGGTGATAGAGGATAAAATTTCTTTGCAACGTGAGATTTGTGTACGCAATATCTCAAGCTGCTGCAAAGCAGCTGGCTGGTTTTTCAATTCCTGCGATAGCTCTTTGCTTATTACCGCGATAGTTGCAAGCGGCGTACCAAGCTCGTGCGCGGCGCTGGTAGCCAGTGTACCCAAGGCCAGCATGCGTTCGCCTTCAAGCGCTTTTTCACGCACTTCGGCAATTTTTTTATCGTAATCGCGTAAATTCTGTCCAATGCGGGTAATAAAAATCGCCACAATAATCGCACTCACCACAAAACCCAGCCACATGCCTACTAAATGAATGTCAAAATGCATATTTTCCTGCATGCCACTATGGTCATGCATATGTAAGTGCGAAAGCGGCATATGATAAAAGATAAGCAAGGTATAACAGGCAATGCTCAACCCAGCAATCAACCAGGTATTACGGGCTTGCAACGCTACCGCAGCCACAGTAATGGGCAGTAAATACATCCAGATAAATGGGTTGCTATAACCGCCGCTCAAATAAAAAAGCGCGGAAAAAGCGGCAATGTCGCCTAAAAGCTGTATAAGTAATTCGCGCTCTGTGGTCTGCTGCGTTTGCTTTAAGCGCCACCACGCCATGATATTTAATAAGCCTAGCGCTGCAATGACGAGTGATAAAGGTAAAACAGGTAAAGGGATAGAGGCGAGCTGCAAGCCAAAAATCACCAAACCGAGGGAAACCATCACCACCCAGCGCAATATGATTAAGCGATGCATATTAAGGCGTGTTGCGCTGGATAAAGTCCGTTGGTGTGGGTGCATAAGCTACTATTGTTTTAGCCCAATGGGCGAATCTGTTATAGGCCGCTATTATAAAACGTTAACGAAAATAATGCGTTAAAACCACCTGCGACAAATTGTCGCGCGGCAATATGCCACATTCCGCTCGATGAATATCTCAAATAAAATTGCAACAATATTAAAGTGAAAAAATTAGGTTAAAGAGTAATGACTGAAAAATTAATAACATGCGCGATGAGCGTATTGTTTTGCATGAGCCAATTTGCTTGGGCAGATCACGATACTTATTTAGGTTCAGAACAAACTTTAGAAAAAATTGAAGTGAAGGCAGCCAAACCTGGTATACCAGCCAATATTCCCAATACGGTAGAGAGTGTGACCGCAAAACAAATTGAAGAGAGCGCCAACACGGTTACTACTTCGGGTGCGTTGCAGTATCTGCCCAGCGTGCATGTGCGCGAGCGCTACATTGGTGACCGTAACGGTATTTTGGTGATGCGCGCCAACAGTGCCATTGCCAGTGCGCAAACGATTGTGTATGCAGACGATTTGTTGCTATCCAACTTTCTCAATAACAGTTTTAGCACACCGCCGCGCTGGGGCATGGTTTCACCCAATGAAATTGAGCGTATAGATGTGATGTACGGGCCTTTTTCTGCGCTTTATCCCGGCAATTCGATGGGCGGTGTGTTGAACATCACTACCCGCATGCCGGAGAAATTTGAAGCGCATGTCGCTTTAGATGGATTTACACAGCATTTCAAGCTGTATGGCGCAGATGACCAATTCAGCGGTGGCCATGGCAGCGCATCTGTGGGCAGCAAATATAACGATTTATCTTTTCTAATCAATATCGATCATCTGGATAGTCATGGGCAACCGCAGACGTTTGGCAATGCAGTTCGTGCCGCAAGTGGTGGTACGCTTGCTAACTCTACCTTAGTCACGGGTGGCATTCGTGATATTGATACTACCGGAAAGCCACGTATTATTACCAGCACCACAGGTATTGACCATACTATTCAGGACAACGCCACTATTAAATTGGCTTACGATATTTCACCCACACTGCAAGCGAAATATAGCTTAGGTCTATGGCAAAACGATTCGGACGGCAGCGTGGAAAGTTATTTAAAAACCGCTTCAGGACAGACGTTGCTGAACACGACCGCTGGCGGTACAACTCGGTTTGTGCGCTTTGCGGGCGACCCTAACTTTTACACTATAACTGCCACAGGGCCAAGTCATAGTGAGAGCGAACACTGGATGCACGGCCTGTCGCTTAAGTCGGATACTGGTGGCGTGTGGGATTTTGAAGCAGTAGCCAGTCTGTATGACCAAAATAAAGATATTGTTCGCACCGCGGTGCAAACTAACGCTTTTGACGATGGCGAGGGTGCTGTTAAATCACCTGGAACCATTGTAAAGGGCGATGGCACGGGCTGGATAACCCTTGATTTGCGAGGTGATTGGCGACCTGACGGCGATATGAAAAGCGAGCATCAGTTAAGTTTTGGCTATCACTACGATCGCTATGAGTTGGAATCTGAGACGTTGAATATTACCAATTGGCTTAAAAGTGACAATGGTAGTTTGCGTACTAATTCGTATGGAAAAACCGAGACGCAAGCTTTGTATCTGCAAGACGCCTGGGCGTTTGCACATGGCTGGAAAGCGACTGCCGGCGGCCGCTGGGAGCATTGGAAAGCGTTTGATGGCAGCAATTTTAATATTGCAAATCCGGCAGCATTTCGTCAGCTCAATTATGCAGATCGCTCGCAAAATGATTTTTCACCTAAACTGGCATTGTCATATCAGCCGACACATGATTGGATATTGCGCGGTTCCTTCGGTAAAGCTTATCGTTATCCAACAGTGGCGGAAATATTCCAAACCATCAGTCTACCTGGCAATGTGCGGGCTAATGATCCGAATTTGAAACCGGAAAATGTACGCTCGAGCGAATTTACTGTGGAGAAAATCTTGCCAAAGGGTTTATGGCGAACTTCATTGTTCTATGAAGATAAACGAGATGCTTTGATTTCGCAGACGGATACCACAACGATTCCTGGGGTGACGATCTCGAGTATCCAGAACGTTGATAAAATCCGCACCAAAGGCATAGAAACCGCGTTGCAAATGAACGATTTGTGGTTTGATGGTTTTGATCTGAACGCCAGTGTGACTTATGTGGATTCCGAAATTATAAAAAATGAAAAGAACCCGTTTACCGAGGGCAAAGATCAGCCACGTATCCCGGATTGGCGGGCGACGGTAGTGGGGGTTTACCATGTGAATGATAAGTTTTCGGTAAGTCTGGCAGGCCGCTACAGCGGCAATCAAGAGATTAATCTGCTATACAATACCACCAATCCAAATACTTATGGCACCACAGCTACACGGTACACGGTGTTTGATACCAAACTTGTTTATAAAGTAAATAATCAATGGACAGCATCGGCAGGTATCAATAACCTGAATAACTACAAATATTATGTAAACCCAAACCCTTACCCACAGAGGACTTTTTTTGCGGGCATGAAGTTTGATTACTAAGGTTAAAAAAATGATAAAAACTTTTTTATCGCTTTGTTTGATGTTGGCGACATTTTTAAGTATTGCCCACGAAGAACACACCATGCCGCAAAAATCAATGCTGGCAATCAGTACAGCATTTGATTCGCAGGGAAGTTTATGGCGTGCCAGTGTGCTTGATGGTTTTGTGGTCGTGGATAAAAGTAGCGATTCTGGCAAAACGTTTTCGGCAACTGTAAAGGTAAACCCTATGCCACAGAAAATTGGCGCAGACGGCGAGGCGCGACCAAAAATCGCCATCTCGCCAGAAGGCAATATCTACGTGACTTGGACGGAGGCACTTAAAAAGCCGTTTGCAGGGTATATCTGGTTTGCGCGGTCGATTGATGCGGGTAAAACTTTCGAGAAGCCCTATATCGTACATCAGGATCGTGCCGAAATCACCCACCGTTTTGATGCGCTAAATGTTGCGCCAGACGGTAATATCACGGTTTCCTGGGTAGATAAACGCGATCTGATTGCCGCAAAAGCGGCGGGTAAAAAATACGATGGCGCAGCGATTTATTATGCGGTTTCTGCTGACAAAGGGGTAAGTTTTGAGCGGGAACAAAAGCTGGCTGACAGCAGTTGCGAGTGCTGCCGTATTGTAACAACCAACAAGCCGGATGGTACAGTGGTTGCGCTTTGGCGGCATGTGTTTGAGGGCAGTGAACGCGACCACATGATAGCTGAAATCCCGAAAGCGGACGCGAAGCCCGACACACATCGCGCCACCTTTGGGCATTGGCAAATTGATGGCTGCCCGCATCATGGTGCAGCGTTAGCAAGTGGGGGTGAGGGCAAGGACTGGTGGGGTTACCATATGGCGTATTTCGATGGTAACGATGCCAGGCCGGGACTCTATTACAGCCGCATGGATGGTGTGGCTTGGGCGTCCTCGCCGGCGAAAAAATTTGGAGACAATACCAAACAGGCAGGTCATCCTGCATTGCTAAGTTTTTCAGATAAATTGGGCGGTGAAAACGTCTGGTTAGTCTGGCGCGAGATTAATGGCGGAAAATCCAGTATCTTAGGCATGTTTTCAAATGATGGCGGTAAATCATGGAATGAAGCCAAAACGCTTGCGACTTCCAGCCAAAAAGCAGATTACCCGATTCTGATTCAAGACAAGAATCAGCCTTATCTGATATGGAATACACTGCAGGATGGCTTGATTGTAATAGCGTTAAAAAGCAGGCCAATTTAGTCTGATGTTTCCTCATTTTTTGATAACTCGGTTTCCATAAAATAACTGATCTTGTTGCGCGGATTCAAATAACTTCGCACATCCGGCGGCAGTTGGTTTGCACGTATGCAGGCGCTGATGTTGATGTTCGGTTCTTGGCGTAAATCCAGTATCCGTGGCGCTTTCCGGTCAGCCAACGGGTCATGCAGCATCACATAAGGGCGCAGCGGCTTGTGTGGGTTTGCCGAAATAACGATCGCATGTACACCCGTGGATAGTTGCACAATGCTGCCGGGCGGATAAATGCCCAGCGACTTGATGAGATGCTTGAGCAATGATTCATCGAATTTTGTGCGCTGATGCGCATACATGTGCGCTAGGGCTTCGTAAGGCGTTTTGGCAAGCGCATGGTTATTGGGGTTGCAAAGATTGTCGTATCCATTTGCCAGCGCGACTAGTCTGGCGAGCGGGTCTGTCTGTTCGTTATTCAGACGGTTAGGAAACCCCGTGCCGTCCGCGTGTTCATGGTGCTGCAAGATGATTTTACCCACGCGCACCGGCAGGCCCACCTCTTGCGCCATGCGCGCGCCAATCTCGCTGTGCTGTTCGTAGTGCAATTGCTCTGATTTAGTCAGCGGCTCTTTTTTCGTCAAAATATGCTCGGCGATTTCAGCTTTGCCGATGTCATGGAATAACGCTGCCATGCCCAGCAGCCGCACATCTTCTTTCGACATTTCAATGGACTTGGCCATCATGAGCGCAAGCACAGTGACATTGAGCGGGTGCTGATAATTTTGATCGCTCGAGTTATTGCCATTCAGCGCATGGATGGCAACATCGCCTTCCATCAGCGCGGTATCCACCATATCATTTACCAGCAAAGCGGCTTGCTCGATAGATGTTTCGGGGTCGGCAAGAATGTTGTGGGTGATCTGCCGTGTCATATCGCTGGCAATGACGAATTTTTTTTCGTTTTCATCAATTGCACGATGCAGTTGCACCAGACGTTCAGCTGTAGAAGGCATGACAGGTGATTCATCTTTGGGGATTGCACTAGCAGCTTCAACTGCTGAAGTAGCCGTGCTGGCAGGCGTAGCGGGTGCTACAGGCAAAGGCTCGCAATCACTGCGTTTCGGGTCGTAACGTAATTTTTTTAACCCGATTTTTTTGATTTTCAAAATTTGTTCTTCGTCCTTAAGTTTAAAGTTGCTCAGGGTAAATGGGTGATCCATCCAGCCCAAGTCAAGATGAACGTACAAGCCGACTTGAAGTTGACCAACTTCAATAAAATGGGGTTGATTAGATTGCATCTTATTTACCTCTTTGCCTGTTTGCGGCTAATAATTTGTTGAATTCCGTGGTGGTCACAGGTTTGCTATACAGGTACCCCTGCGCTTCTTCGCAGCCCATATTTTTCAAGAATTCCGCATGCGCCAGGGTTTCCACGCCTTCCGCAATCACAGAAAAGCCTAGGCTGCGTGCCATTGCATAAATGGCGCTGGCAATGGCTGCATCGTCCTGATCGTGCGGCAGGTCACGCACAAACGATTGGTCGATCTTGATTTTATCCAGCGGCAACCGCTTGAGAATCGATAGCGATGAATAGCCTGTGCCGAAGTCATCAATAGCCAAGCGGACACCGAGCTGTTTGATGCGATTGAAGGTGTCAATCACGTATTCCGTATTTTGCATCACGGTACTTTCGGTAATTTCCAGTTCCAGCACGCTTGGCTTGCAGTCTGTTTCAATCATGATTCCGTAAACCGTGTCGGCGAAGCTGCTGCGCATCACCTGTACGCCAGATACGTTGACTGAAATCCACTGGATTGCATAACCGTCTTTAATCCACTGCATGGCCTGCAAAGCGGCCTGACGCAATACCCATTCGCCAATCTGCACAATCAGGCCGGTTTCTTCGGCAACCGGGATAAACTTGGCAGGAGAAACAAGGCCTAACTCAGGATGGTTCCAGCGGATAAGCGCCTCTGCGCCAATAATCTCCCCGGTAACAAGAGATACCTGCGGCTGGTAGTACACCTCGAACTGCTTGCGTTCCAGGGCGCGACGCAACTGGCTTTCCATGGTAAAACGCTCGACGACATCTTTACTGAGTTCGGCTGAATAGAAGCAATGATTGTTTTTGCCATTATTTTTGACCTGATACATTGCGATATCGGCTGCTTTGATAGCGCTATCGACATCGCTGCCGTCTTTGGGAAATATGGAAATACCGATACTTGCGCTGATGTAAATTTCTTTGCTGTCGATATTGAATTCAGCCTGCAACGCATGAATAATCTTCTGTGCAACCTGCTCGGCATCTTTCGGTTGATTAATCATATCCATCATGACCAGAAACTCGTCACCGCCCAGCCGCGTCACTACATCACTCTCGCGTATCACATGGCGGATTCTTTTTGACACTTCATATAACAGTTTGTCGCCTATTTGATGGCCGAGGCTGTCATTAATCGCTTTGAAACGATCCAGATCAATAAACAGCAGCGCGATTTGATGTTTTTCACGTTCGGCACGTTTAATGGCATGTTCCAGCAATTCATTCAGGAGGCGGCGATTGGGCAGCCCTGTCAGCGGATCATGGTTGACCAATTCATGCAGCCGATGCTGCGAGCGCTTGTATTCGGTAATATCAGCAAAAACGCCGACATAGTTGACGGTTTGTCCTTCCTGATTTTTGACGACCGTAATCGTGAGCCATTCCAGATAAAGCTCGCCATTTTTCCGGTGATTTGAAACTTCACCACACCATTTTCCTTCGTTAAATAAACTGCTCCATAGATTGTCCGGACCCGCTTGCAAAACTTTGGGGGTAGCACCCAGAACATCTTCCTCAGTGAAGCCGGTGATGTCAGTGAACCCCTTGTTAATGGCGGTAATGCAGGCGTTCTGGTCAATGATCATGATGCCCTCGGTCGCGCTGTCAAAAGCGATTTTGGCCTGATGCAAGCGTTTGCAGGCGCTTTCTCTTTGAATGGCTACGCTTAACGATCTGCCTATCGCCATTAAGGAGCCAAGCTCTTGTGGCGTGGTTTTAATCAGATCATGACAGCGCTCGATAATGATGTTCCCCCACCAGGCGTTGTCACAAAAAAGCGGCACGATGACAATGGACTGCGTGTCGTGCTGTTTGAGGATGTTGCGTTCCTCGCTTGGCAGGTCTTTGATGTCGCCAAAAACGGGGCTGCCTTGCTGAAGCGCATCATTCCAGCGTGTTAAGCGTGCGTCATTAAAGTTGATGGCCTCGAGATCACTGCGTGGATTAACGAATCCGGGCATCGACCATTTGTACAATATTTTGGAAGGAGCAGATATGGATTCGTTATTGTTAGAGGCCACATTTTTTAGAATAGTGGCGCGCGTAAAGCGTAACGCAAGGCATAATTGCTGTAATACTTCAGTTGCTGCTGCGTGCCAGGATTCAGCAGAGTGTAGCAGCCAGTCGCAGGAAATCAGTGCATCCAGTACCGCGCTGCGATCGCGCAAATGATTCTCTGCCATCTTGCGTTCGGTAATGTCGCGGCCCAGCGTCACCAGGCCCTGACGGCTGCCATCATCATTAAAAAGCGGGATTTTTATAATGTCCAGTACCTTCTCGCCGCCATGCGGAAGTGCGATGGTTTCTTCATTCCGAATGGATTTTCCAGAGTGCCAGGCGCGCTCATCGGTGATCCTTGAATGGCGGAAGGTCTCTCTGAAAATCGGATCTGCGATGCCGGCGAGGTCAATATCAGTTTTGTATTGATAATCCTGCGGGCTAAGTTGAAATAGCTCCAGGCAACTGCTATTGGCTTCCAGCCAGCGGTTTTTTGCATCCTTGAAGCAGATGAAATCCGGGCTGGCGTCAATCAGGCTGCGTAACAGCTCTTCGGCCTGCCGCAATTGCAGTTCAGTGTTTACCCGGTCTGTGATGTCATGCATGTGAAGCACGTAGCCGGTTTTTTTGTTTTCCGGATTTGTAAAATCGGAGGTAAAAACTTTAAGTGTGCGCAACTCGCTTTTTAAGGCATACTGCAGTACAAAATCCGTGGCAGGATTTTTCAGGTGGGCGATGACGCGCTTATGGATTGCTTTGGGCAATTGTCCGCTCCCTGCGGCGATATCATTTTGATCCAGGCTGAAGATTTCGCAGGCGTAAGCGTTGGCAAAATTGACGTTGCATTTCTCGTCTGTAGCAATAATGGCAACGCCTTGCAGCGAACCCAGCAGATTCCAGGCGGATTTGCGCTCGTCTGAAAACAACTCGCTCAGAGAGTCTGCATGGCCTGCAGCCAGCAGCGGTTGATCTAGTTTTGTTGAGTTTTTCACTTGTTTAAGTATCTTTAATAAAACAGCACAGGTTGATATAGCAGGCGTTAACGCCGCATTGCCTTGTACCTATAAAACGAATTAGTAAATTCTTAACGACTGGAATCAGTAAAACTTAAGCGCTATCAAACATGGTGTGATAGAAATAGAAACAGATGCAACTGCGCTTTAGGCATTGAAAATGGCAAAAGCCGCCCCACCTTGCTTATAACTAGACTTTTAAGGAGGTAATATGCGCTTCGACAAACTGACGACCAAATTCCAGCAGGCCATTAATGACGCTCAAAGCATCGCACTGGGGGCAGACAATACCGCGATTGAGCCGCAGCACTTGCTGCTTGCCTTGCTGAACCAAGAGGATGGCAGCACGGCGTCCTTGCTTGCGCGTGCAGGCGTACAGCTGAACCCGCTCAAGTCCGGCTTAAATGCCGCGATTGGCAATTTGCCAAAATCGCCTGACACCAGCGGTGAAGTAGCGATTTCGCGCGATTTGAATAATCTCCTGAATGTCACCGATAAACTTGCGCAAAAGCGTGGCGATGCCTATATTGCGAGCGAGATGTTTTTGCTGGCGCTGGCGGATGACAAAGGCGAAACGGGTAAATTGCTCAGGCAAAACGGCCTCACCAAGGCTGCTCTGGAAGCCAGTATCCATGCGGTTCGTGGCGATGGTAATGTAGACAGCCAGGAAGCTGAAGGCCAGCGTGAAGCGCTTAAAAAATATACGCTGGATTTAACCGAGCGTGCAAGAATGGGTAAGCTCGACCCGGTGATCGGACGCGATGATGAAATCCGCCGCGCCATACAGGTGCTGCAACGCCGCACCAAGAATAACCCCGTGCTAATTGGCGAACCTGGCGTGGGAAAGACCGCGATCGTGGAAGGTCTGGCGCAGCGCATTGTCAATGGGGAAGTGCCGGAAAGTCTTAAAAACAAAAAAGTGTTATCGCTGGACATGGCGGCTTTGCTGGCGGGTGCGAAATACCGCGGCGAGTTTGAAGAGCGCCTGAAATCCGTACTTAAGGAATTGGCGCAGGATGAAGGCCAAACCATCGTATTTATTGACGAAATCCATACCATGGTGGGCGCAGGCAAGGCGGAAGGTGCGATGGATGCCGGCAATATGCTGAAACCCGCTTTGGCGCGCGGCGAATTGCACTGCGTAGGCGCGACCACTTTGGATGAATACCGTAAATACATCGAAAAAGATGCGGCATTGGAACGCCGCTTCCAGAAAGTGCTGGTAGATGAGCCGACCGTGGAAGCGACGATTGCGATTCTGCGCGGTTTGCAGGAGAAATACGAGCTGCACCACGGTGTCGAGATTACCGACCCGGCGATTGTGGCGGCGGCGGAACTGTCACATCGTTATATCACCGACCGCTTCTTGCCTGATAAGGCGATTGATTTGATTGATGAGGCGGCATCACGCATCAAGATGGAGATTGATTCCAAGCCGGAAGTGATGGATAAGCTGGACAGGCGTTTGATTCAATTGAAAATCGAGCGCGAAGCCGTGCGCCGTGAAAAGGACGAAGGCTCGATTAAAAGATTTGGCCTGATTGAAGAAGAAATCACCAAACTGGAAAAAGAATACGCCGATCTGGAAGAAATCTGGAAGGCGGAAAAAGCGCAGGTGCAAGGTTCTGCCCACATCAAAGAGGCGATTGAGAAAATCAGGCAAGAGATGGAAGAGGCCAAGCGCAAAGGTGACTGGCAAAAAGTTTCAGAGCTGCAATATGGCAAACTGCCACAGCTGGAAGCGCAGCTAAAACAGGCTTCAAGCGTGGAGGAGAGCACAGAACAAGCCAAAAACAAGATGCTGCGCACAGAAGTAGGCGCGGACGAGATTGCAGAGGTGGTAAGTCGTGCAACGGGTATACCGGTGAGCAAGATGATGACAGGCGAGCGCGAAAAACTGTTGACCATGGAGGCTAAATTGCATGAGCGTGTGGTAGGGCAGGATGAAGCTGTGCGCTTGGTTTCTGATGCGATCCGTCGTTCACGCTCCGGTCTGGGCGACCCGAATCGGCCTTATGGCAGTTTTTTATTCTTGGGCCCAACCGGTGTGGGTAAAACCGAGCTGTGTAAATCATTGGCGAACTTCTTATTCGATTCGGAAGACCATTTGATTCGTATCGACATGAGTGAGTTTATGGAGAAACACTCAGTGGCACGCATGATTGGTGCGCCGCCTGGCTATGTAGGTTATGAAGAAGGCGGTACGCTCACAGAAGCGGTGCGACGCAAGCCTTATTCCGTCATTTTGCTGGATGAAGTGGAAAAAGCGCATCCGGACGTGTTTAATGTATTGCTGCAAGTGCTGGATGATGGCCGTTTGACCGATGGCCAAGGCCGCACGGTGGATTTCAAGAATACGGTAATTATCATGACGTCTAATCTGGGCTCGCAAATGATCCAGAACATGGCGGATCAGGATTACCAAGTGGTGAAACTGGCAGTGATGGGCGAAGTAAAAACGCACTTCAGGCCAGAGTTCGTCAACCGTATCGACGAGGTGGTCGTTTTCCATAGCCTGGATGAAGCCAATGTGAAATCGATTGCAAAAATCCAATTGCAATTGTTAACCAAGCGCTTGCATGCGCTGGATATCGAGGTGGTGATTACCGATGCCGCGCTGGCGGAAATCGCGAGTGCAGGCTTCGACCCGGTGTATGGCGCACGGCCGCTAAAACGGGCGATTCAAAGTGAAATCGAGAACCCGTTGGCGCGCGAAATATTGGCAGGGAATTTTGTGGCGAAAGATACAGTCATAATTGATTGTATGGCAGGCAAAATGACCTTTAACAAGGCGAACTGATCGACAAAACATGCTCAAAAATGTGAGGCTCTGGTTTGTAAGTTTAAGTTTGATTCTTTCAAGCCAGAGTTCTTATGCCTATACACAAGCCGAGCTGGAGACGTTTGACAATGAGCCGCCGGTGGTCAAAGCGTTGCTAGAGCGCGCAAGCGTGTTGGTAAGCGATGAAAATGATGCCGAAAATAATGGTGAATCCGCCTGGAAAGCGGCCAATCTGTATTGCGAAGCTGCGCGCTATGGCAGCGCGGAGGGTTTGTACCGGCTGGGCATGCTGTACGCATTTGGGCGCGGTGTGCCGGCCAACCGTGATTATGCGGCCAATCTGTTTAGCATTGCCTCCACCCACGGGCATTTTGAGGCGCAAAAAATGCTGGAAACGATTGAAATCAAAACCAGTGATACGCCGCTATGCGTGCTGGAGGCTGTTGCACCAGAGCGCGCGCCAGTGCAGCAATATGGCTATTCTCAAGGTTCACCTGCAATCGATGCGTATGTGGCCAAGCTGCCAAAAAGTAAGCGCTGGGTAGTGGGTTTGGTGGACACTATTGCCGACTGGTATAAGGTCGACTCCAAGCTGGTGCTATCCATTATTACCGCGGAATCCAACTTTAAAGTATCGGCAAAGTCTAACAAAAATGCGCATGGCTTAATGCAGATCATCCCTGCCACGGCAGAACGCTTCAACGTAAAGAATGCGTTTAACGCATCGCAAAACATCAAAGGTGGCGTGGCGTATCTGCGCTGGCTGCTCTCGTATTTCAGAGGCGATGTGACGCTTGCGGTAGCCGCATACAATGCAGGTGAAGGCGCGGTAGATAGATACAGGGGTGTGCCGCCCTATAAGGAAACACGTGCGTATGTAAAGAAAGTGTTGGGCTTGTACCAATCAAAGAGGCACAATTTTGACGCGAGCATTACCAGCGCGTCGCCAGCCATAAAGAAAGTGAGTTTGCAATGAAAGCTTATTATTTAACAGCATTGATGGTTGCGCTGTTTATGCTAGCTGGCTGCGCCAGCACTGGCACGCAGCAGGTTCAGGTGGATAGAATCACCCCGGAAGAATTGGCTAAACTGATTCCGCCAGCCATAGCGACAGTGAGCCTGGATGAAATTGTAGCGGATAGCAAGCAGGGTAAAACCAGTGATGAGATTATCGCTAAAATCAAAGCCAGCAACTCGCGCTACGAACTGACGTCAGCCCAGACGCTGGATTTAAGTAAGCGAGGCGTGGATATCAAAGTGCTGGATTATATCCAGCAAAGCAACGAGCTGGCGAAACAGAATGCGCTGGCAGATGAAATGAATAAACGCGAACAGGAAAAACGTGCGGCCCAGAAGCAGCTTGAGCGGGAGCGTGCAAGGTCGCAAAGCTATTATTATGATCCATTCTTTTATCCGTATTACGGTTTTTACCCCTATGGCTACAGCCGTTTTTACTGGGGGCCAAGCTTTTATTACAGGCACCGCAGATAATACTGGTTCTTGCGGTACATGAATAATTTAACAATAATTTAACTTTTGTTAGCAAACATGGCGTCGCAACGCCGCTGCATCTCCTCAAACGACACTTCTTCAATCGGTGTATGAATGTGCCACTTGTGCCCAAAAGGATCATAGAACACACCGACGCGAAGGCCATAAAACTCATCTTTGAGCGGCATGATTTGCGTTGCGCCAGCGTCGAGCGCACGCTGAAAGGTCGCGTCCACATCATCCACATACAAAGTAATGGTCACCGGGCTATCGCCCAAAGTGGTGGGGCTTATATTGCCCCATTCAAGTGACTCTTCCGCCAGCATGATTTTAGAATCGCCGATTTGTAACTCGCAGTGCATCACAGCACCATCAGGGGCTGACAGCCGCCCGGTCTCTTTTGCGCCAAATACCTGGCTGTAGAATTCAATCGCCGCTTTCGCACCTTTGATATTTAAATAAGGCGTAATTGTATGTTCACCTTGTGGTTTGTGGATAAATTTACGCATATTTGCTCTCTCTTTCGTTATGGTGAATTCACTTTAATAAGTACGGAATAAATCATCTTAGCGCGAGGCGCGCCGCCTCAATTGCGGCGATGTCAATCTTGCGCATCGTCATCATCGCATCGAACGCGCGCTTGGCGGCAGCGGGGTCTGGGTCAGCTATCGCCTCCATCAGTGCCAGAGGCGTAATCTGCCAAGACAAACCCCATTTGTCCTTGCACCAGCCGCACTCGCTTTCCTGACCGCCATTGCCAACGATGGCGTTCCAATATTGATCCGTTTCGGCTTGGTCAGTAGTTGCAACCTGAAAAGAGAATGCTTCGCTATGCTTGAACGCAGGCCCACCGTTGAGCCCAAGGCAATGAATGCCCATTACGGTAAACTCAACCGTCAATACATCTCCCTGCTTGCATGAAGGATTATCCCCCGGTGCGCGAAATACTGTGCCAACGGACGAGTTGGGAAAGGTTCTGGCGTAAAACCGTGCCGCTTCTTCGGCATCGCGGTCAAACCAGAGGCAAATGGTATTTTTTGCTGGTGTTGTCATAGTATTTCTCCTGACGAATTGCAATTAGTGCCATTTTGGCTACGCATGAACCAACGGCCTGAAGCCACCGCAAGCCATTCTTTTACAGTCGAAGATTGGGTTTGATTCATCCATCATTTCATTGCAGCGCGGGTCGGCAAATACTTTTGCATTGACTGCATCTCTGGCTTCTTTGGACTCATAAACAATCCACGAAAAAATCACAACCTCATCAGGCGCTAAATTAGCAAGCTGTGGAAACGACGATGTACCTTGCACCTCCATATCATCGCCTACGCACTCCCAATAATCCAAAGCCCCATACTCTTTCCAAATTTTTGCCGCTTTTTCAGCCATCACGCGGTATTCTTCAAGCCTTACTTTGGGGATTGGAATAATAAATCCATCAATGTAATGATTCATTTTAATTTCCTTTTGATTAAAAAATTGACTCTAAGTCATCATAATTCCTTGCTTTAAACGCTAAGCCGCCCCCGAAAACCTCTGGCAGCATAGTACGATTCAGCCCCATTGTGATACACAAACACATGGCCATAGCGGCGGTCACAAAACAGCGCACCGCCAAGTGCTCTTATCTCGTCAGGCGTTTTCACCCAGCTCGACGTTTTCTTGTCGAATTCGCCCAGTGCTTGCAATTCTCGATATTGCTGTTCTGTCAGCATCTCAATGCTCATAGCAGCGGCAATTTCTAATGCGTTGCCGCTCGGTTTGTTTTCTTTTCGTGCGTCGAGCGCGCCGCGGTCATAGCAAAGGCTGCGCCGACCTGTTGGGCTTTCGGGTGAGCAGTCACAGAAGATAAACTTCCTTGTTTTTTGTCATAAGCAACAACATCCGGTTCACCGCCGGTACGCTCCATCTCAAAAAGTGCTTGAATCTTTTCTGGGTTGGCGTCCAATTTCGCTTGTACCGCGTTCCATTCTGTTCTAGTGTGACGACGCATGTTATTCGCAAACCGATCTTTAAGAGTTTCAATCAGCACATCATTACGTCCTGTTCGCATTTCAAATTCCTTAATGTAATTTAGAACCAATAATCGCTAACGCAACGTCCATCTCTTGGTAAGTCGTCAAACGTGTTCAACCCGTCAAAATGGTCTATGGGTAGCTTGGCAATAGGCTCTGGCTCGGTTAGTCGCAGATTCACTGCGATCCTGCGCCTGCCATCTTTATCGGTTGATTGCGCGCGCCAGAATGCTACACAGCCGCAAGTAGGGCAGAAATGAAATTCAATGGCCTTTCCTCGAATATAAGCTTGTGTCTGTCCTGAGACGATGATGCTTTCATTTTCATAATCATATGCCCACAAAACGCCATAACGTCGGCAGACCGTGCAATTACAAGCGGTAGCAGATTCTGGCATCTCGTTAAACTGCCATTTCACTTTGCCACAGTGGCAGGAGCCTTCAAGTTTTTTAGTCATTTGTATCCCTACATGCTGCATCAATTCTTGTTTTTAATCATGGCCACCAGTTGGTCTAAACATGCGCTCCAACCCTCTTTAAAACCCATATCTTCGTGTCGTTTGCGATTAACTGCATTGCTGTGTTGCACATAAGCGGTGTATTTTGTGCCTTTTTCGTGCATTTCCAACAAAATTGTGGCCGTCATCAAAAATTCGGCACATTTATGGCCGGGACTGGCTTCTGGCTGCTTGGCCGGGCGAAAATTTGGCTCGAGTGCATTTGTCCATGTCAGTCTTTCATTTTTAATGATTTCCAGGTAGCAACCAGTATTAGGAAACCGCTGCCCCTCTGGCGACTGCATCACCGTGTAAAACTTGCCGCCGGGTCGCAGGTCAATCTCACATTCGATGGTTTTCCACGGCAGCGGACAAAACCAAGACATCAGTTTTTCCGGCGTCGTCCAAGCTTGCCAAATCAGCTCTCGCGGTACGTCCACCACGCGTTCTAACATTAGGTCTAGTTCAGGGTTGAAATTGAGTTTGTTCATGTTGACTTCTCCTGTGCCTGTAGGGTTTTAAGGTAACTATCTAACTGGTCAAAGCGTTGCTCCCAAAATTGGCGATATTGGTCGAGATATGTGGATACCTCCTGCAATGGCGTGGCTTCCAGCCTACATGGTCGCCATTGTGCTTGCTTGCTTTGCGAAATCAACCCCGCGCGTTGTAACACTTTAAGGTGCTTGGTGACGGCGGGCAGGCTCATTGCAAAGGGCTCTGCAAGTTCGTTGACTGAAGTTTCCCCCAAAGCCAAACGTGCCAAAATCGCGCGTCGCGTCGGGTTAGCCAATGCGGAAAATGTGTTGCTGAGTTGGTCGGACATATTTATTAATCTATGTTTATTTAACTAAATTATTAATTAACCAAAAGGTTAAATAAAAGATTTTGCGTTGTCAACTATATTTTTGTGAAATTAAGTTATGCTAATGTTCTCGAATAAGGACTTATAAAATGGAACAATTCACGCAACAAATCAGTGTTAAGGCGCAGGGGCGCCGCATTTACGACATCACGCCGCAAGTGCTCAACTGGGCGAATTCATTGGGTTTGCAGACGGGGTTACTCACACTTTATATTCAGCATACTTCCGCTAGTTTGATGATTAACGAGAACTACGACCGCGATGTGCTGGTGGATATGGAGGCGTTTTTCAACCGGATCGCGCCGGATGGTGATGCGCTGTTTATTCATACAGTGGAAGGGCCGGATGACATGCCTGCGCATGTGCGCACCGCGCTGACGCAAACCAGCTTGTCGATCCCGATGATGGATGGCAAAGCTGCGCTCGGGCAGTGGCAGGGCATATTTTTGTTTGAACACCGGCATATGCCCGCCACACGCCGTATTATCATGCACGCCATTGGCGAGTGATCCAGTGTTTGAGCAAGGCCGCCCATTAACAGTGCAGGAGCGCACCATTTTTAAGCCATATTTCGCGCAGATCGTGCTGGATCAAGTGCGTATTGTGGAGGGGAAAGTACCGCTCTGGTTGCGTGCAGATATGTGTGCGGTGGTGCTTTATCACCGTATTTTTTTGCGTGCGGGCGCCTATCAGCCAAATACTTTACGTGGCATTGAACTGCTTGGTCATGAGCTTACGCATGTCTCGCAGTTTCTGCATGGGATGGGGCTTTGGGATTACCTGTGGTCATGCCGGAAAGGATACCGTGATAGCCCATATGAGCAGGAAGCTTACGCAAAGGGTCGTATGATTGCGGCGGATTACACACGCTGAGATATAAAAAATTCACAATCAGATATATAATGCGGGGCTTTTTATTGGCTTGTTTATTGCTTGCTGATAGATTGGCCCGGTGTTTGGGCTGCCAGCTAACCTGAACAGTTTTTATTTGTAATGTGGAGTTTTTATGAAATTATCGTCACTGTGTATATCAGCACTATTAACAGCTTTATTATTAACAGCATGTAGCGAAAAGGCTGTAGAAGAAGTCGCACCGGCTACAGAGTTGCCTTCGAGCGAAACCGCAGCGCCAGCAGCGGAAGCCGCGCCGGCTGCACCTGCAGCTACTGAGCCAGGGGGCTATGTACCTACGCCAGAAGAGCGCGTACCAGGCGAAACCAGACCAGTGGATGCAGCGCCAGCGGCAGAAGCTCCTGCTGAAGCAGCTCCGGCTAATTGATTTAGTTTGTTCACAATAAAAAGGCGCACTAAAAGTGCGCCTTTTTATTGACTGAAGTTATGCAGTTGAATTTGTACGGATTTAACGAATCACGCTCCACTTGAGCGGATCAAACGGCTGGCTTTGATGGCGCAGTTCGTAATATAAACCATTGCTCTCGTTGCCGCCGCTGTTGCCCACTGCGGCTATCGCATCGCCTGCGTTCACTTCGTCGCCCACATGTTTTAACACGGTTTGGTTATTGCCATACAGGCTCATGTAGCCATCGCCGTGGTCCACAATAATCAGGTTGCCAAAACCGCGCATCCAGTCTGCAAACACGACACGGCCATTAGCCACCGTTTTCACGTCATTGCCTTCATTGGCCCTGATAAACAGGCCTTTCCAGGTAATGCCGGTATCTGCCCGGAGTGCGCCGAAGCGGTTTGTGACATCGCCGCGCACAGGTAAACGCAGCTTGCCACGCAGGCTGGCAAAATTCACACCCGCCACATCGCTGCTGGGCAGCGATTCGTTTTTGGCTATAATGGTGTTGCTGTTGTCTTCCGGTTTGTTGTCGGGAGTTTCTGTATTTACGCGCGGTTTTGCCGATTTCTTCTTAACGCGGGGCGGGATGATCCTGGCTAAACGTTCAACCAGTTTAGACAGGTTTTTTTCATCACGCTTTAGCTTGTCGATTTCGTTACGTTGCGATGCGATTTGCTGCGAAAGATTTTTTACAACTTTCGATTTTTCTATTTTCTGCTGTTCAAGCGCTTTTTTTTCTGCTACCTGCCGAGCCTTTAAATCCGCGACTTCCTGCAGGGCTGCCGCGGTTTGGTTATTGAGTTCCTTCACTTTGATCAAGCTATCCTGCATGTCATCAATCACCTTGGCGTGCGCCTTGGCGATGTAAGACTGGTATTTCAGGTCGCGCGCGATTTCGCTGGGGTGCTTGTTTTGCAGAATAAGCTGGGTATAGCTTTGGTTGCCATGTTTGTATTGCTGGTACAGCAAGCCGCTTAACTGCTTCTGTTGCGCGCTCAGCCGTTCATTAATGGTTAAGGATTGTTTTTTAAGCGAATTGAGCGTGGTCTTGTTCTGGTTCTGTTTTTGATTGATTTCGCGCAGTTTCCGGTTGGCGGCGCTGATCGCAGTTTCTGATTCCTTCAGCGCATCAGTGGCATCTTTATGCGCTTCCTGATTGCTATCCAGCTCTTTTTTAAGCGCCTGGATTTTTTCCTGAATGTCGCTTAAGTCCTCCTTGGCCGCATCGATTTTCTTGGCGGCAAAAACGTTGGGAGTGCAAAGACACAATAACAACAATAATAACGGGAACGGCCACTTTACGATTGGCCGTTTAAGCTGCAGCAGTTTAGGCATCAAATTTTAGTAAGCTTTTACCCGTCATTTCTATTGGCTGCGGTACGCCCATCATCTGCAATAATGTGGGTGCGAGGTCTGACAACGCGCCTGTTTCGGCCAGCTTGGCTTTGCGGCCGACATAAATCAAAGGTACCAGGTTGGTGGTGTGCTGTGTGTGCGGCTGATGGTTCTCGTAATCCTGCATCATCTCGGCATTGCCGTGGTCAGCCGTAATTATCACCTCACCGCCGATGCTTTGCATGGCCGTCACCACGCGGCCAACGCTGGTGTCCAGAGTCTCGACGGCTTTAATGGCCGCCTGCAGGTTGCCCGTGTGGCCCACCATGTCGCAATTGGCAAAATTGCAGATAATAGCGTTGTATTTCTTGCTGAGGATGGCTTCCACCAGTTTATCGGTCACTTCCGGTGCGCTCATTTCGGGTTGCAGGTCGTAAGTCTCGACTTTAGGAGAAGGCACCAGAATGCGGTCTTCACCCTTGAAAACAGTTTCCTCACCGCCGTTAAAGAAGAAGGTCACATGCGGATACTTTTCTGTCTCGGCAATGCGTAACTGGGTTAAGCCCTGATTTTGCAGATGTTCGCCAAACGTGTTTTTGACTGTATACGGCGCAAAGATCGGTATGGCTTTCACTTCTTTTTTGTCAAATTGAGTCAGAGTGAAATAAGCCGAAAGCTTCGGTACATGGCGGCGATGGAAGCCGTCAAACTCCTCGGCCAGCAGGGCGTGGCTCAACTGGCGTGCACGGTCGCTTCTAAAGTTCATATACACCACGCAGTCGCCATCTTCTAAATGAATCGGCGCTTCGTTCGGCTGCCGAATCACCGTGCATTTGACAAACTCGTCGTTCTCGCCGCGCGCGTAGGCGTCCCGCAAGGCAGCGCCGGCAGTGGTTTCTGTAAAATCGGCCGTGCCTTCCGTGAGCATGGTGTAAGCGGCTTCTACGCGTTCCCAGCGTTTGTCACGATCCATCGCATAAAAGCGCCCGCTGATAGAAGCGATTTTACCGACTCTCAGTGATTTGATTTTTGCTTCCAATGCCTCAATAAACGGCGCCGCGCTCACAGGCGGCGTGTCTCGGCCATCTAGAAACGCATGCACATAGACTTTGCTCAAGCCTTGTTTGGCGGCCATTTCCAGCATGGCATGGATATGGTCCTGGTGGCTATGCACGCCGCCATTTGAGAGCAAGCCAAAGATATGCAGCGCCTTATTGTTTGTTTTTAGCTGCTGCAATGCTTTGCATAATTCAGCGTGTTGAAAAAACTCGCCACTGGCAATGCTGTTGTTGATGCGCTCAAAATCCTGGAACACGATGCGGCCTGCGCCAATGTTCAAATGACCGACCTCTGAGTTACCCATTTGCCCGTCTGGCAAACCAACGTAATGTTCAGAGGCGTTAATCAATGTGTTCGGGTAGTTGGCCTTGAGTGCGTCCAGGTTGGGCGTGTTGGCGAGCGCAATCGCGTTATCCTGGGTTTCTTTGCGATAACCGAAACCGTCTAAAATCAGCAAAATCACAGGGGTCGTCTTCATTTTAAAATCCTTAAGCAAACACCGGTTATCTCCCGCACGACTACTCATGGCGGATTTAATCTGTGTTTCTTTTAATTACTATCGGGATATCTATTATAATGGGCGGCTGATAAAAGCGCATGCAATCAGTCAAAATTCCATTGAAATTATTGCATCCGGCGCTAATTACTTGAAAAGGAAAAGTGTTGGAATCTACGATGTTTGAATTTGTTAAACAAAACGCACTATTGATCGGCCTGGCGGTGGGTTCAGGCATTGCTTTGTTGTGGCCATTATTAAACCGTAGCGCAGGCGGCGTGCCCAATGTTTCGGCAACCGAGGCGGTGCTGCTGCTGAATCGTGCCAAACCGTTGATTCTGGATGTGCGCGATGCAGCCGAATTTGCGGCTGGCCATATTCAGGGCGCAAAGCATATTCCCGTGGCCGAGCTGGCGAACCGTCTCAAAGAAATCGAGAAATTCAAGGACAAGCCGGTGCTAGTGTATTGCCAGACAGGCACGCGGACCAGAGCGGCCTGCACGATCTTACAGGCACAGCAATTCAGCAACCTGCACAACCTGCAAGGCGGTTTGGGTGGCTGGGTAGAGGCCAAATTGCCATTAGTAAAAGCTTAACGAGATAACAACATGCCAAACGTTATCATGTATACCACCGCGGTTTGCCCTTACTGCATCAATGCTGAGCGTTTGCTTGTTAGTAAAGGTATAAAGGAAATCAATAAAATCCGCGTTGACCTTCAGCCCGAGCTGCGCATTGAGATGATGCAGAAAACTGGGCGGCGCACTGTGCCGCAGATTTATATCAACGATCAGCATATTGGCGGCTTTGACGACTTGCGTGCGCTGGATTTGGCGGGTGGGCTGGACCCGTTGCTGGCGGAATAAAAGGCGATCTCTAACTATTTAGATGAATAAAAGCCAATAAAAAGCTAAAATGCTGCATTATTTTGATTTTCAGTCGTTTTATTTTTCAAACTAATTACAACAACTATCACAAGTTTTAGGAACAAATTCATGGCAAAAGAAAACAGCGCTGCTTCAAACGAGGCTGCACAAGCAGAACAGGATACGCAACCCGGTTTTGGTATCGAAAAATTATATGTAAAAGATGCCTCGATAGAAGTGCCTGGTGCGCCTCACATTTTTACTGAGCGCACCGCCCCCCAAGTGAGCGTGGAGCTGGGCAACAGTGCACAAAAGCTGGATGAAGGCATTTTTGAAGTGTCCATCAAGGTCACTGTGACCGCTAAAATTGGCGACAAAACGGCATTTCTGGTAGAGGTGACGCAAGCAGGCATTTTTGCGGTACGCAATGTGCCGGAAGAAAACCTGGAAGTCATTGTTTCTGTGACTTGTCCGAACATCCTGTTCCCGTATGCACGCGAAGCGGTGTCGGATATGGTTACCCGCGCCGGTTTTGCACCAGTGTTGCTGAACCCAATCAACTTCGAAGCGTTGTATATGCAGCAAAAGCAGCAAGCTGAACATGCAGCAAAAGCCAACTAATCTTCAATTATTATCAACACGGGGTTTAGCCGCGCTGGCTTGCCTGGTGTTTTCATTTTCTGCCCAGGCGTTGGAGTTCCGTTCGGTGGTGCCGCCCAAGGCAATTTTATACGACGCGCCTTCCAAAGAAGCGAGTAAGCTGTTTATTCTAAGCGGCGGTTACCCGGTTGAAGTGATTGTCAATTTGGGCGATTGGACCAAAGTGCGCGACCAGCTAGGCAGCCTGAGCTGGATAGAAAATAAGAAACTCAGCAGCAGACGCATGGTGCTGGTGATCGCAAAAGCCGATATCAAGTCGGCCGAGGATGCGGCTTCGGCATTGGTCGCCACTGTAGAGAAAGACGTGATGCTGGAGATGGTTTTACCTAACCAGGGCACGCCCGTCATTAAAAATGGCTGGGTGAAGGTTAAGCACCGTGACGGAATTACCGGCTTTGTGCAAGCCAACAAACTTTGGGGTGTCAACTGATGGCTAAAGTGACCGTTTTGGGCGCAGGCGCCTGGGGCACGGCGCTTGCCATGCAGATTAGCGCACAACATGAGGTTTCACTGTGGGCGCGCAATAGCGGCCATGTTTCCGGCATGCGCAAGGCGCGCGCCAATCCGCTTTATCTGGGCGATTTTCGCTTTAACGATAGCCTGCAGGTTGAAGATGATCTGGGTCTGGCGATTCAAGATGCCGACCTGATTCTATCGGTGGTGCCGACTGCTGGCTTTCGCGATATTCTGAAACAAATCAATAAGTTAAAATCTACCCGGCCAATTGTCTGGGCGCATAAGGGCTTAGAGCCGCAATCGGCCAAGCTGCCGCATGAGGTTGCGCTGGAAGAGCTTGGCAACAATCAGCACTGGGGTGCGCTTTCTGGTCCCAGCTTTGCAGCCGAGCTGGTGCGCGGCTTGCCTACTGCGGTGACGCTGGCGGCCAATGATGCCGATTTTGCTTTGGAAGCGGCCAATTTAATCCACGGTAACAATCTGCGCGTGTATAACAGTACCGATGTGATTGGCGTCTCCGTGGGCGGCGCGCTTAAGAACGTGATGGCGATTGCCGCTGGCATCAGCGACGGCATGGGGTTTGGCAACAACGCACGGGCTGCCATGATCACACGCGGGCTGGCAGAAATCACCCGTTTCGGCGTGGCGCTAGGTGCTAAAACCGAGACTTTTATGGGGCTGGCAGGGGTGGGCGATTTGATTTTGACCTGCACCGGGCAATACTCAAGAAATAGGGAAGTCGGCCTGCAGCTCGCCAGCGGCAAGGATCTGGCGGACATTCTGCATGGCCTGGGCCATGTGGCAGAGGGCGTGAATACCGCGCGTGAGGTCATGCGGCGGGCAGAAAACATCGGCGTGGAAATGCCCATTACCCGCGAGGTCAATCTGGCGCTGACGCATGGTAAATCGGCCAAACAAGCCGTTATGGATTTGCTTGGGCGAGAACAAAAATCCGAGTTGCTCTAGAATTTAGCTGCCGCCTTCAAATCCTGCCTGCCGCCAGGCTTCATACAGCAACACTGCGGCACTGTTCGATAAATTCAAACTTCGACTTTCTGGCAACATCGGTAAGCGCAATCTAAATTCCGGCGCAAATTCATTGCGGATTTCTTCAGACAAACCGCGTGTTTCCGGGCCAAATACGAATACGTCGCCTGCTTTAAATTCCACGTTCGCATAGTTCTGGCTGCCTTTGGTGGTGATTGCAAACATGCGCTTGCCTGCCAGCACGGCTTTGCATGCCGTCCAGGTTTCATGCACCTGCAGGTTGGCGTATTCATGATAATCCAGGCCTGCGCGTTTCAGTTGCTTGTCTTCCAGGCTAAATCCCAAAGGTTTTACCAAATGCAGCTGCGCGCCAGTATTGGCACACAGACGGATGATATTGCCCGTGTTGGGCGGGATTTCGGGCTCAAAAAGTACAATAGAAAACATAGTTAAAATCTTATTAATGCGGCAGAGTACGCGCTACGACCCAGCATTCTACATGGCTTGCACCAGTTTTTTTCAGGGTTTTTGCGAGTTCGTTCAGGCTGGCGCCGGTGGTCATCACGTCATCGACAATGGCGATGCGTTTGCCGCTAAAATCCCCATTTACCTTAAATGCGCCTTTGATATTTTTAACGCGTTCTTTCAATGGCAAGCTGGCTTGCGGGGGAGTGAGTTTTTGCCGAATAACGCTTTTGAAATCTAATTTTTCTGCATGATTTCTGGTTAAAATCTTTGCGATTTCAAGCGCCTGGTTAAAGCCGCGCTCTTTAATGCGCGCGGGGTGCATAGGCATGGGAATCACCAAATCAATGAGGCCGTTATTGAGAGAAGCTGGCCGAATTTTTTCACTTAACAATTGCCCGAATGTCTGGCTGAGGCTCAGCATGTTGCCATATTTGTAGCGCTGCATCATCGCGTCGATGGGGAAGCTATACAGAAACACGGCAGAAGTCGCGTCAAAATCGGGTGGGGAGCCGATGCAGCTGCCGCATACGTTACCATCCGAAGCCAGGCCGCATTGCGGACAGCTGCTGGGCGGATGCCAGGGAAGGTCTGCAAGGCATGCCCCGCAAAGCCCTGTTTGATTGGCTTGTGGCGATGCACATAAGAGACAGTTTTGCTTTAGCAAAGCGTATGTAAAAACATCAATATTTAACAATTGATTATTTTTTAACCAGTTGTTTATAGTTTGCCTCATATTGCCTTTACAGCTTATAATTTACTAAATAAACAGCCACATACAAAGGGTGCGTTATGCTCGAAACCAATCAAAAACCTGCGCAGGAATCCATTATAAACCTGGATTCACTCAATAAGGATGCGCTTAAAGCCTGTAACAGTGAAACAAAATCCGCGAATCGCTGGAGCGTAGATGAAATTGTCGCATTGTTTGAGATGCCATTCAGCGATTTGATGCATCGTGCACAAATCGTGCATCGCGAAAATTTTGACCCGAACGCGGTGCAGGTGAGCACGCTGCTATCTATTAAAACAGGCGGTTGCAGCGAGGATTGCGGCTACTGTCCACAAGCAGCGCGCTACCACACTGATGTAGAAAACGAGCCGCTGATGCAGTTGGATGCAGTACTGGCAGCGGCACAGGAAGCTAAAGACAATGGCGCCAGCCGTTTCTGCATGGGTGCTGCCTGGCGCAGCCCAAAACAAAAAGATTTGGAGCCCGTGCTCAAAATGATTGCCGAAGTGAAGGCGATGGGGTTGGAAACCTGTGCGACACTTGGTATGCTGAAAGATGGGCAAGCCGCGCAATTAAAAGAAGCGGGGCTGGATTATTACAACCACAACCTGGATACCGCGCCGGAGTTTTATGGCGACGTGATTACCACGCGCACCTACCAGGATCGGCTGGACACGCTGGATAGCGTGCGCGAGGCGGATATCAATGTGTGCTGCGGTGGCATTATTGGCATGGGCGAGTCGCGCAATCAGCGCGCGGGCTTGCTGGCGCAGTTGGCAAATATGGAGCGCCCGCCTGAAAGCGTGCCGATTAACCTGCTTACGCAGGTAGAAGGTACGCCGTTACATGGCACAGAGGAACTGGATCCATTTGAATTTGTGCGCACGATTGCGGCGGCGCGTATTACCATGCCGCAAAGTTATGTGCGTCTTTCTGCCGGCCGCCAGAGCATGCATGAAGGTATTCAGGCACTGTGTTTTATTGCCGGCGCCAATAGCATTTTCTATGGTGAAAAGTTACTGACAACCGGCAATCCGGAAGCAGAAACAGATAAAGCGCTGTTTGCCAAATTAGGTATTCACCCAATCTGAATATGCTAACGGCATTACAAAAAGAATTAGACCAGCGCAAAGCTGATGGTTTGCTGCGCCAGCGCAGGTTGCTGGATTCGCCGCAAGCCGAGCATATCGTTGCTAATGACAAGCAGTATCTGTCATTCTGCAGCAACGATTATCTGGGGCTGGCCAATCACCCAAAACTCATTGCCACCATGCAGCAGGCGGCAGGGGATTCCGGCGTAGGCAGTGGCGCTTCCAATTTAATCACTGGCCATCATCGTTACCATGATGAACTGGAGAAAAAGCTGGCCAAATTTGTAGGCATGCCGGCGGCGCTGGTGTTTTCAACAGGCTACATGGCGAATATTGGCGTGGTCAGCGCGCTGATGGGGCGTGATGACGCGGTGTTTTGCGATAAACTCAATCATGCCTGTTTGAATGACAGTGCGATTTTAAGCCGTGCGGATTTTCAGCGTTTTGCACACAACAATGTGGCTGCGCTGGAAAAGTTACTGAAGGCAAGCAAGGCAAAACATAAACTTATCGCTGTAGATGCGGTATTCAGTATGGATGGTGACATTGCGCCTATCCCTGATTATTTGCGCCTTTGCGAGCAGTATGATGCCTGTTTATACATCGATGATGCACATGGCTTTGGTGTGCTCGGCGAACATGGCAAGGGCAGCCTGAGCCATTTCAAACTAAAGTCGCCGCGCATCATCATGATGGCCACACTGGGCAAGGCGGCAGGTGTCGCGGGTGCGTTTGTAGCAGGGGAGCAAGTGGTGATTGACTACCTGATTCAAAAGGCGCGCAGCTATGTTTACAGCACACCGGCACCGCCGGCACTTTCTGCAACGCTTGCGGCATCGGTTAGCCTGATAGAACAGGGCGATGATCTGCGTGAACATTTGCGGCATTTGATTACCACTTTAAAACAAAACCTGCGCCTGGGAAAATGGCAGTTGATGCCTTCTGAAACAGCGGTGCAGCCTTTAGTAATCGGCAGTAATCAGGCGGCCTTAGCGCTAAGTGAGCACTTGCAGAAACAGGGTATTCTGGTGCCCGCGATACGCCCGCCAACCGTGCCTGTGAATACGGCGCGGCTGCGCATTTCGCTCTCGGCAGCGCATAGTGAACAAGATGTCATTAAACTTGCCCAGGCGATAAACGAAGCAGAAAAGGTGTTGAAAATATGAGCGCGCATGTAGAGATCATCGGTCAAGGTAAGCCGCTGGTCATGATTCATGGCTGGGGCATGCACAGCGGTGTATGGCAGCCTTTGGTCAAACGGCTTTCCAGACAATACATGCTTTATCTGGTGGATTTGCCGGGCATGGGCAGCAGCCGGCCAATCGAGCCTTACCACTTGCACGCGCTGGCAGAGGAAGTTGCACAGGTGATTCCCGGCGTTTCAGATGTGCTGGGCTGGTCGCTGGGTGGCCTGGTGGCGCAGCGCATCGCGCTGAATCAGCCTGACCGTATCCGCCGCCTGGTGCTGGTAGGCTCAACGCCTTGCTTTGTCAGCCGTCCTGGCTGGGAAGCGGGGGTTGATCCCGATTACTTCAATACGTTTGCGCACAACGTGAACTCGAATTACAGGCATGCCATGCTACAGTTTCTAACGCTGCAATGCATGAAGGCAAGCGATGCCCGCAGCACCATTAAACAGTTGCGCGCGAGTTTTGATACCAAACCTACGCCCACGCAAACCACTCTACTGCGCGCTTTGCATATTCTTCTAGAATCCGACCTGCGCGAAGAGGCCAGCAATATACGCAAACCCACACTGCTCATCCATGGTGACAGAGACACGCTCGCGCCCGTGCAGGCGGCACACTGGATGATGCAGCAGCTGCCGATGGGCTATCTGCGTGTGATGTCTGGCAGCGCACATGCACCGTTTTTATCGCATAGCGAGCAGTTTATTGAAGCGCTTGACCAGTTTTTAGAGCCCACCCAGTTATGATGCCCAATATGCGGGATGAGTATTTCATAGACAAAGCGCGCGTGCGCGCCTCGTTTGACCGTGCTGCCAGTAGCTATGATGCCGCCGCAGTGCTGCAAAAACAGGTGCGCGAAGAAATGCTGAGCCGTCTGGATTTGGTAAAAATTACCCCACAGGCCATACTGGATGCGGGCTGTGGCACAGGACACGGCAGCTTTGGCTTGCAAAAGAAATTCAGAAGGGCAGAGGTTTACTCGCTGGATATTGCGTTTGGCATGCTACAAAAAACCGGCGCGCAGCAGCCGATGCTAAGAAAAGTATTTGGTGCCAAAAATCTCATCTGCGCGGATATTGAACACCTGCCTCTTGCCAGCAGCAGTATAGACTTGGTTTGGTCAAATCTTGCTTTGCAATGGTGCAATGACCTGGATGGCGCATTTGCGGAGATGACGCGCGTGCTGCAACCCAATGGCCTGTTAATGTTCAGCACATTTGGGCCGGACACCCTGAAAGAATTGCGTGCGGCGTCCAGCAACGGCCACACGCATGTGAGCCGCTTTATTGACATGCACGACATTGGCGATGCACTGACACGTGCCGGTTTTAGCGCGCCGGTGCTGGATGTGGAGCGCTACACGCTGACTTATGACGACGTAAAAGGCGTGATGAAAGACTTAAAAGCCATTGGCGCGCATAACGCGACAAATGGCCGAGCGCGCGGTTTGCAAGGCAGAGGTTTTTTGCAGAGCTTGTCGGATCATTACGAAAAATTCCGTACCCATGGCAAGCTGCCCGCGACATTTGAAGTGATTTACGGGCATGCCTGGACAGAAGAAAGTAAGCCTATATCCATGCGGCCCGCAGGGCAGGATTTTGCGCCAATTGTTTTTACAAAACGTAAATGAAACAAGCGTTTTTCATCACCGGTACCGATACCGGCGTAGGTAAAACCTACGTCGCCTGCAAGCTCATCCATGATTATGTCGCGCAAGGCCACAAAGTAGTCGGCATGAAACCTGTTGCGGCCGGATGCGAATTTGTAGACGGTGAATGGGTGAATGAAGATGTGCTCAGGCTCACGCAAGCCAGCAACGTCAAAGCCCCGCGCGAACTAGTCAATCCCTATAGTTTTACGGCGCCCATCGCACCGCACATTGCCGCGGAACAGGCCGGCGTTGAGATTGAAATAGCAGTGATTAAACAGGCTTTTGATAAGTTGGCTGCGATGGCCGACATTGTGATTGTAGAAGGTGCGGGCGGATTTCTGGTGCCGCTCAATCACCGGCAAAGCATGGCCGATTTGGCAGCTGCGCTTGATATTCCGGTAATACTGGTGGTGGGGATGAAGCTGGGCTGCATCAATCATGCATTGCTTACGCTGGAAGCCATCAAAGCGCGACAACTGTATTTGCATGGCTGGATTGCCAATCAGATTGAGCCCGGCATGGCAGTTTATGATGAAAATATTGCGGCAATCACGCAGAAAATGGCCACAAACTGTATGGTTAATTATCCATATAGCTTGTGAGTGGCAATATATTCAATGACACTCTCCGGCATCAAATAGCGCACACTATGGCCAGTTTTCAGGCTTTCCCGAATCCTGGTTGCAGAGATTTCCAGTAGCGTAATCTTTTGCATGTGAATGTAGCCAGTTGTTCTTTCTATTAAATCATTCACGTTTTCTGTGTAATGGTCGTGCAGCAGCGATGTAAGCTCTGCGGATAACTTGGGCTGATCTGGCGCAATATTAGGCCTTTGTACCAGAATGATATGGCAGTAATCCAATAATTTTTGCCAGTGGTGCCAAGTGTCAAGTTTTACAAAGGCATCGCTGCCCATGATCAGGCACAGCACGGCATGCTCACCCAATTCCTCCCGCAACGAAATGAGTGTATCAATCATGTAAGAGGCGCCCGTGCGCGCTAGTTCTCGCATATCCAGCTTGAATAAAGGATTGTCTGCGATCGCCAATTGCACCATCGCAGCGCGATGCTCGGCAGAAACTTCTGGAGTTGTTCTATGTGGCGGATTAGCCGACGGGATGAATCGTACTTCGTCAAAGCCAAGCGCATCCGCCAGTTCCTGCGCTGTGCGTAAATGTCCATAGTGAATGGGGTTGAATGTGCCGCCCAGGAGGCCTATGCATTTTTTCATGTGAGCGGTTGGCGGTTTTTCTGGCGACGACGATAGTAAAACAGCAAGATCAAGCCCGCAACATTCGGCAGCCACACATACCAGTGCGCCCAGGAAATGCCGTCAATCTTAAAGTCATGTATCGGCCATAAAATCGGTGTAGGGAAATATGCGAAGGTATGAAACGGAAAATCCAGTACGATATGAAACGGCCATGCCAGCATGGCGAATGCGACAGGCCTGCGCCATATAGCAACCAAAACTATGACAGGCAAACAGATCACAAAGCTATGACCCAATGAATAGGTGGTAAAGAGCCACTCCGGAATAATTGCCACAGGAGGAGGCCCGATGTGCCAGGTGCCTTGAATCATTTGCATCAGCATGAATGCGCCAAATGTGATTAAATCCGGCATGGCGCCGAAAAATACAGCTAGCCAGGCATAGCGTTTATAGCCAAACAGGCCGTAGCCCCAAAGCGCGTGGCTGAACGTATCCATAGCGCGTAATCAGGCTCTTATTTGCCCATCGCCCAGAACGATATATTTAAGCGAAGTCAGGCCTTCCAGACCTACCGGGCCGCGTGCATGCAGTTTGTCGGTCGAGATGCCGATTTCGGCGCCCAGGCCATATTCAAACCCATCGGCGAACCTTGTGGAAGCATTCACCATCACGCTGCTGGAATCGACTTCACGCAGAAATTTTCTGGCATGCGTATAGTTTTCAGTCACGATCGTTTCTGTATGCTGCGACGAATATTGATTGATATGTGCAATCGCTTCATCTAGCCCATCCACCACTTTGCAGGAGATGATCGCTGCCAGGTATTCGGTGTAATAATCTTCTTCCGTCGCTGGGTTGGCTTGTTTTACCAGCGCGCAGGTTTCGGCGCAGCCGCGGATTTCAACGCCATGCGAGATCAGCATATCGGCCAGTTTAGGCAACATGGAGTTGGCAACAGAACGTGCAACTAACAACGACTCCGCCGTGTTGCAGGTGCCTAGCCGCTGTGTTTTGCTGTTTTCCAGGATAGGCAAAGCTTTGGCCAAGTCTGCATCGTCATCAATGTAGACGTGGCAATTGCCGTCCAGGTGTTTAATCACAGGAATACGTGCATCATTGCTGATGCGTTCGATCAGGCCTTTTCCGCCGCGTGGCACGATGACATCTACAAACGCCTTCATGGTGATAAGTTCGCCTACAGCTTGTCTATCAGTTGTTTCAACCACCTGCACTGCAGATTTTGGTAGTCCGGCTTTTTCCAGTCCTTCATGCACGAGTTTTGCCAAGGCCTGATTACAATGAATCGCCTCGCTGCCACCGCGCAGAATGGCAGCATTGCCGGATTTAATGCAAAGACCGGCGGCATCTGCCGTTACATTTGGCCGCGCTTCGTAAATAATGCCAATCACGCCTAAAGGCACGCGCATCTGGCCGATTTGTATGCCGCTTGGGCGGTATTTGAAATTGCTCATTTCACCGATCGGGTCGGGTAAAGTCGCGATTTGGCGCAGGCCTTCTGCCATGGAATGGATGGATTTTTCGGTTAAAGTGAGCCTGTCCAGCATCGCCGCATCCAGGCCATTGGCGCGCGCGGCGTCTATGTCCTGTTTGTTGGCAGCAAGCAAAGCGGCTTTGTCGCGCAGAATTGCATCGGCAATGTGTGTGAGCGCTAGGTTTTTGGTGTTGGTGCTGGCGCTGGCCATCAGCCGAGAGGCTTTGCGCGCTTCAGCACCTACTGTTTGCATGTAATGTTTAATGTCCATAGCCGGCATTATACTTTTTTTCTGCAAATAATGTTTTAGCGTCCGCGCACCTTAGCCAGACCGAAACATAATCTGGAGAGTTCCAGCCAGGCGTCGCCTTGCATCACCCCTTTGGCGGTTTTGTCGATATCGCACAACTTTTGTAACGCCGCTTCAAGCTGGCGCAGGCTGAGCCGTGCCAATGCACGTTTTGCTAGAGATTGCCGGTCGCCATAAATGCGTGCATTTACCATTGCATTCATTACATTTTCGCCGCGCATTTCTGCCTGCTTAATGCGCACCAAGGGGCGTAATACCCACATCAGCGGGTTCATTACAGCGACCGGCTGTTCGCCTTCGTCCTGCAGGCCTTGCAGAATACGCGCAGTACGCTCGGCATCGCCCGCCAGTACGGCCTCGCCAAGCTGGAACGCATCATAGCGCGAGACATTGAGCACGGCCTCGCGCACGGCGTCGGCACTGATTTCGCCGGCAGGGTACAATAACGCCAGCTTTTGAATCTCCTGATGCGCAGCCAGCAGATTGCCTTCCACCTGAAGTGCAATGAACGCCAGCGAAACTGCATCCGTGCTTTGATTTTGCTGTGCCAATCTGCCTGCAAGCCATTGCGGAAGCTGGTTAGGTGCAATTTCTTTCAATTCAATCAGTGCCGCAGCATTCTGCAATGCACTAAACCAGGCGCTGCTCTTAGCCTCGCGCTCCAGTCCTGGCAGCACGACAATCGTCGTGGTGTCCTGAATTGGATTTGCAGCAAGCTCGCTTAAGGCTTTGCCGCCATCTACGCCGGGTTTCCCGCTGGGAATATGAATTTCGAGAATACGTTTTGATGAAAAAAGCGAGAGCGCCTGCGCGTATTGCTGGATCGCTTGCCAGTTGAAGTTGCGCTCCACAATATAACCGGTGCGCTCATCTGCACCTGCCCTGCGCGCCGCCTGGCGAATCATATCCAGGCATTCGCTTTGCGCTAATGGCTCATCGCCAACCAATACATACAACGGCGATAATTGTTGTGCAAGCTGTTGTTTAAGTTGGTTCTGTTCCAGACGCGCCATGGGTGTTTATTGGCTGTTTTTTAAGGTAGATAACCTGCGCATTATTCCGCTAATGATGTCTTGTTGCATGCCCTCGTTTAAGCGCTTTTCTTCACCCTGCTTAGCCAGTAGATTGGCATCGCTGTATGAGAAGTCACGGCGTGCTTCTATGGTATGTACCGGGCTCCATAGTTCCGCACCAGCAAGCCTGGTGCGGTAGTGTACGCGGTAGTACAACTCAAATTCGTTTACTTTGCCTTTGCCACTTAAAGAAAGAATGCGCTTTTCGCTCTCTTCGCCTATCATTTCCAGCAACAGGTCTGCGTTTTCGGCACTGCCCAGCACTTTCACACCATTGGTAAGAAGCCGTTTGTTGAGGTTTTTTGAGATGACCAGCGTGTTGCCTTGAATAAATATGCTGTTAAATGATAAATCGGCTGTGCCGCGCAAATGAAAGCCGCAACCAATCAGGCTGGCAATCAAGGCAATATAAAATAATGTGCGAAGGCCGAGTTTCAACATTTATCCTATCACTACGTTTACCAGTTTATTCGGTACAACAATGATTTTACGCACAGACGTGCCTTCAAGCAAAAACTTTGTCACATAAGTTTGCTCAACTGCCATTTTCTCGATGGCCTCTTTGCTGGCTTCGCGTGAAGCAGTCATGTTGCCGCGCAGTTTGCCATTCACTTGAATCACATATTCTACAGTGTCCTGCACCATGGCGGCCTTGTCGGCAACTGGCCAGCCAGCCTGCAGAATATGGCATTGTGGGTACAACTCTGCCCAAAGCGCTTGGCAAATATGCGGCACGATCGGCGAAAGCAGCAAAGTCACATTCTGCAATACTTCCTGTCGTACGCTGCGCGTTATTTCATCCGTCGCTTCGATTT
Source organism: Methylotenera sp. (assembly GCA_044228245.1). Classification (GTDB taxonomy): domain Bacteria; phylum Pseudomonadota; class Gammaproteobacteria; order Burkholderiales; family Methylophilaceae; genus Methylotenera_A. The sequence goes on along the minus strand of JBGAVG010000001.1, from coordinate 20,823 downwards.
TTGCAAGCGCGTTCATCAGCTCCATTACGCTCGAAATCGCCGTATTAAAGCTGTGACGACGGCCATAATCATCGCCCACTTTTTCAATGGTTTGGTGCAATTGCAAACGTAACTGTTTAAGCTCAGTCGTGAGTTCGCCAGATTGATAAGCTGCAATTTCACCCAAATTGACATGCTCAAAACACGCTTTCCACAAGCGTTTTAAAAAGCGATTCGCGCCCTCCACGCCACTATCAGCCCATTCCAGGCTTTGCTCGGGCGGCGCGGCAAACATCATGAATAGGCGAGCCGTATCTGCACCGTAAGTATCAATCAGCGCTTGCGGATCCACCGTGTTGCCCTTGGATTTGCTCATTTTTGAGCCGTCTTTCAGCACCATGCCCTGCGTCAATAAATTGGTAAACGGCTCATCGTTTTTAATCAAACCCACGTCGCGCATCAGTTTGTTGAAAAAGCGTGCATATAAAAGATGCAAAATGGCATGCTCAATGCCGCCTACATACTGATCGACAGGCAGCCAGTAGCTGGCGCGCTCATCAACCATTTTTGAATCGCAATCATGGCTGGCATAACGTGCAAAATACCAGGATGATTCAAAGAAAGTGTCCAGAGTATCCGTCTCACGCGTGGCTTTGCCGCCGCAAGTCGGGCAGGTGGTTTCGTAAAAGTCCGGGTCTTTTTTAATGGGAGAGCCCACGCCATCCATTACAACATTCTCAGGAAGCTTTACTGGAAGCGATTCAGCAGGCACTGGTACTTCACCGCATTCGGTGCAGTGAATAATCGGAATCGGGCAACCCCAATAACGCTGGCGTGAAACGCCCCAATCACGCAGCCGGTATTGCGTACGCTTTTTACCGAGGTTTTTTGTGCTAAGCACGGTTGAAATAGCTTCGCTGGCAGCATCGAAATCCAGACCGTTAAACTCGCCAGAGTCAAATAGCACGCCATGTTCTATCATTGGCAACACGTCATTATCGCTGTGTTTAATCACTGCTTTAATCGGCAAGCTGTATTTGTTTGCAAACTCAAAATCGCGTTCATCGTGCGCGGGCACGGCCATTACAGCGCCTTCGCCATAGCTCGCTAATACGTAATTCGCCACCCAAACCGGCAATTGCTCGCCATTCAATGGATGTGTGACAAACAAGCCTGTCGGCATGCCTTTTTTCTCAGCAGTGGCCACATCGGCTTCGGCTACGCTGCCGCGCTTGCATTCGGCAATAAATTCAGCGAGTTTCGGGTTGTTTTCTGCGGCTAAAGTGGCAAGCGCATGTTCGGCTGCAACGGCCACGTAAGTCGCGCCCATCAAGGTGTCAGGGCGGGTGGTGTAAACTTTCAGGTTGCCATTTTGACCAACAACTGGAAACTCCACCTCGCAACCGTAGCTTTTGCCAATCCAGTTGCGCTGCATGGTTTTGACTTGTTCCGGCCAGCCATCAAGCTTGTCTAAATCGTTCAGCAATTCTTCAGCATAGGCAGTGATTTTCATGAAATACTGCGGAATATCACGCTTTTCTACCAGCGCGCCGCTACGCCAGCCGCGGCCATCAATCACCTGCTCATTGGCAAGCACGGTGCCATCAACAGGATCCCAGTTTACGGTGGAGGTTTTTTTGTAGATGAGGCCTTTTTTGAAAAGCTCGGTAAACAGCCATTGCTCCCACTTGTAGTATTCCGGCTTGCAGGTGGCGATTTCCCTATCCCAATCTACCGCCAACCCAAGCTGTTTCAATTGGGTTTTCATGTGTTCGATGTTGCTGTAAGTCCATGCGGCAGGCGCAGTTTTATTGGCGATTGCGGCATTTTCTGCAGGCAGGCCAAATGCATCCCAGCCCATTGGCTGCATGACGTTATAGCCTTTCATTTTGTGGAAACGGCTCAGTACATCGCCTATGGTGTAGTTGCGCACATGCCCCATATGCAGGCGTCCGCTTGGGTAGGGAAACATCGACAGGCAGTAATATTTGGGTTTGTCGCTGGCTTCTACGGCGGCAAACGTCTTATTGGACTCCCAATATTGTTGCGCCTGTTGTTCGATTTCTTTGAAGGGATATTGCTGCTGCATGATTCTGCGGAAATGAAAAGTTAAAACGAGATTATACTTGAAGGCAGGCCAGGTGCGACTAAAAAGCCAATTCTAAGCGGCGCTTATTATTTAGTTATTTAGCCTGCTGGGAAGAGGGTGCATTCTTTCTTGCCAGCCATTGCTCACGATTCACAATGCCAATGGCAGAGCCTTTATAGGCTTGCACGAACTCTACTTGGTTTAAAACTACCTTGTTAAAATCATCGAAATATACAATCGCGCGTCCATTTGGATGCGTAGCAAACCAGGGTTCGATGCTCGCTCCATTCACATTTTCGGGCGATTGGTTGAGTCTGTCCAGAAAGTTAAAAATGCCTGGGTAGCGGCCCAAGTAAGCGATGGGGATATTCTGTGACTCGAGCTGTTTGAGTTTTGCGCTAATCGGCCTGACATCGTAAGCATCACCCGCGGCGCGCATGATGACAAACATTAAAGCAGTGATTAAAGTGATTGTCATCATGGCTAGTTGCGAAGTGGCGCTTGAGACGGATTTCTTGGGTAACAGATAAATTAGACCTGCCAGCAATATTGTAAACAAGCCTAACCATGATGGAATCGTTTCAATCCAGCTGGCAAAGCGGTTCTGGTGCAGGTGCGCGTATTGTGGCAATGCAAACAAAGTCGCTCCCAGCGCGAGTAATGCGATGGAAACTGGCAGCGTCAGCGTGCGTGACGTAGAGATGCTCTTGCTGGTGTAGATGGCGACCATCAATGCAATCGCTGGAAAAATCGGTAACACATAATGTACCTGCTTGCCGCTGATGAACGAAAAAGCCACGAAAACCGGTAATGCCCATGCGACGCAAAAACGTATGCCTGAATCTGCAGAATTGTGCTTAAACAGACCTTTCCAGAAAGCACCCCATAACAGCCAGGGAAAAAATAACAGTGGCATCAAGACCAGATACCACCAGAATGGGCGCTTATGCGCAAACGAATCGACCATGCGGTCCGCAGTCTGCCCCCAAAAAATGGCATGCTGATACACGCTTCCACCGTGTATCCCGGCTGGAATCGCCCATACCAAGGCGATTGCTGCTCCGCCAAGCACCGAGCAAAGCAAGGGCAAATACCAGTTTTTAGCATTGGGCTTATTGTCAGCATTCCACCAGTGAGCGAGCAGGGCCAAGGGCAGTAATTGAAGTAAAATAGTTGGGCCCTTTGCCAGCAGGCCGCCGCCAATGGCAAGTGCCAGCAATACCCAGCCTTTGATTCCACGGTCTTGCGCTGCGATGAGCATGCCCCAGACGCCAAGCACGGTGAAGAAGGCAATCAGCATATCGAACATGAGCGCAGTGGAATAGGCAACCCAAAGCCCGCTACTAATCAGGATCAGTGAGGCGTTGTCTTTTATATTTATTTGGCCAGGCCACAACCTGCCAGCGATGTTACGCGTGACGAACACGCTGGCTAACGCGAATAAAGAAGGCACAAGGCGTGGCCACCAGTCGTTGACGCCAAAAACTTTCCAGCCGAGATTAATCAGCCAGAATAATAGTGGCGGCTTGTGGCTGTAAGCAACGCCGTTAAGGTAGGGTACCAAATAATCGCCATTGAGCCACATGTTCCATGCCACAGTGACATAGCGCGTTTCGTCAATGGGAAAGTAAGAGCGGCCATTCAGACCGAGCACAACCAAAAAGACCCATAGCAATAGGATCTGAAAACGAATATTTTTGTTCATTGTGCGATTGTTATGCGGTTTTGTACTAGGGGCTATTCGCTTCGACCACATCCCGATAGACGTGCCAGGTCGCGTGCCCTACCACTGGCATGGTCACAATCAGGCCAAGGAAACTCGTCGCAAAGCCAAAGCCGATAAGCACTGCGATGCAGAAGGCCCAGAGCAGCAACGGAACAGGGTTGCGTCCGCAGGCAAGGAGACTGGCCTTGGCAGCGGTGACTGCATCGGACTTGCGGTCGACCATTAGCGGCATGGCGACAACACTGATGGCAAAGACGAAGGCCGCAAAGAGCCCCCCGACAGAAAAATAGACAAGGGTGAAGGTGGGTTGTTTGAGTGTAATTACATTGAGTATGACATCGGCAAAGGTTGGCAGTCCCGCATCAAAAAAGTGCGTGAAAATAATGATAGATACACGTGCCCAGACTAGCAGGACAACGACTAACAGCGCGGCAAACAGACCGATATTGGCAATGTTTGGGCGCCAGGCAGTGAGGCTAGGAACAAGTTTCGGCGGTTCTCCGAGTTCGATGCGCCGACTCAGGTCGTAGAATCCCATCGCGAGAAACGGGCCGAGCAGGAGGAATCCTGTGGTTAGCCCTGCGAAGAGCCCGTATGCTTCGGCAAAAACCTTGTGCATCAACCATCCGGCGACCGCAAAAAATAGGCCATAGAACATGCTGGCGCGACCGGCGCGCCGAGTATCTTCCACGCCAGCGTGGAGCCAGTCGATGACGGCGCTGGCTTTAACTCGGCGTATTACTGGCAAACTGCTGGGAGGATTTTCAGTAACTGGTGTATCGCTTTTGCTCATGGTTTTAGCCCCTTGTAAGTATTAATGGTCCCTTGTTTCCGCCGATGCTTTATCAAGGCTGTATACTATCGGAGAGATGTTCAAGATATATTACGTAAGCGCCGCAAAAATATTGTCGCGAATGCTGTTCATTTCACCCAACCCATTCACTTTTACATGTTTTGGCGCACCTGCTGCGCCACTTTTAGCCCAGTTTGCGTAATACTCTACTAACGGTTTTGTTTGTGAATGATAGACTTCCAGACGCTTTTTCACAGTTTCTTCTTTGTCATCTTCGCGCTGCACCAGGTCTTCGCCTGTCATATCGTCTTTTCCGGCCACTTTGGGCGGGTTGAATTTTACATGGTAAGTACGTCCGCTAGCAGGGTGCGAGCGGCGGCCGCTCATGCGCTCGATGATCGCACTGTCAGGTACATCAATTTCCACCACGTAATCGATCATCACTCCGGCAGCTTTCATGGCATCGGCCTGTGGAATGGTGCGTGGAAAGCCATCAAATAAAAAGCCATTGGCGCAATCCGCCTCTTTAATACGCTCGCTCACCAGCCCAATAATCACGGCGTCAGGCACTAAGCCGCCACTGTCCATATGACCTTTGGCCTCAAGCCCGAGAGGTGTGCCTGCCTTAACTGCGGCGCGCAACATATCGCCAGTAGAAATCTGCGGTATGTTAAATTTCTCTTTAATAAAAGTGGCTTGCGTGCCTTTGCCAGCACCAGGTGCGCCTAATAAAATTATTCTCATAAAAGCTCCTTAAATTAGGCGCTAATTATATCAGGGGAAAGCTTTTTACTCACTGCTGATTTCAGCACTTAAAGCAGATTAACATCTCCTTTATTTTGCTTCGAAGCAAATTTTATTCAATTTGAATCGATAATTATGTCTAAAAAATGAAATCAATCGTTGACCAAAACCGCGCTTTCCAGCATAATCGCGGTCTTGCAATTTTGGGCTTAACCAAAAAAGTAATGGGGTGTTAGCTCAGCTGGTAGAGCAGCGGACTTTTAATCCGTTTGTCACGCGTTCGATCCGCGTACACCCTACCAATACCAGCGCGGCTTAACGGAAGTTAAGCCGCGCTATTTATTTCCGCAAATACCTTACTTTTCCGCAAATAGACATTTTTAGCTAATTTAGACTATCTGGTTGGGCTTACTTTTTGCCCGCGACGTTGCCTAACATATTGCTCTGTCATAGCCATAGAGCTATGCCCTAATTGCAGTTGAGCGTCACGCATCGTTTCACTTTCTGCCTTATCGCTCGCAGCTTTGGCTCTTAAATCTCTAAACTGAAAATGTTTAACATCTTTTGCTATTGCGGGGTTTTGTTTAATGGCTTTATCCCGTGCTTTATCAAATCTAAGTCTTAATGCATTTTGACTAATCGGTCTGCCTGTTTCGGTGCATATCAATTGCGAAGTACGCACTTTGTGCGCTTGCTTGCTTTTCAGTATGCGCGCTAAGAGTGATTTCAATTCCCCAGTAACGCTAATGCGTAGCTTAGCATTGGTTTTGCCTTGCTGAACTAGCAGAATTTTATCTTGGATGTCTGCCTCACTCATCGCGATAACGTCAGCAGGACGCTGCCCAGTCAAATAAGCTAAATCCAGCGCGTCTTTAAGAGGCTGGCTTGCCACTTGATAAATTGCATCATAGATATTATCTTCGACGTAAACATCTCGACCTTCCTCCGTATAACCCTTTATGCCTTGACATGGATTAACAGTATCTAATGCACCCCAATCACGTGCAATGTTAAATAGGTGAGAAAGCAAAGATTTTTCACGGTTGGCACGTACCGTACTTTTTTTACCGTTATCCGTACGCCAATTCATATATTGCCTGATATGTATCGGCCTAATTTCTGTGATTGGTGCAGGTGGGTTGTTAAAAAATGCAATTAAATTTTGCATTTCTCGTACGTTGTCGATTTGTGTGCGTGCTGCTTTAGTGGGTACAATTTCGAGCAAATAGCGATCAGCAATATCTTTAAAGTAAATCAGTGGCGTGGTTTTTTTGCCTTCTAACTCAGACCACCTTCGGATGGCTTCAACATAAACTTTACCTAGTGAAATTTCTTTGCGTGGCTTGCCGCCAGTGTCGTAGTAATAATAGGTCGTGTCGCCGCGTACGCGTGCACGCATGTGTGGTGGTAAATTCGCATGAACTGTTGGCCTACGACCTCGCACCATGGTTTAAGCTGCCATTAGATTGGATTGCCAACCAGTTTTAATTGGCTCAGCTTTTAATCCATTAATGTAGGCTATGGTCACCAAAGGCTCACCTCTCACATTAACGCGGTAAGGGATATTCATGATGGATAGTTGAGCGCATTGCTTTGCCTTACGGGCGTAGCCAGTCAATTGAATCAAGTCTGTGTGCGCCAAAAATAAGCTCATACAGTAGCGCTACCGACGAAGAAGGGCATGTGTGATTGCATACTGTTCCCAAGCCACAATTTAAGTGATTAAAGTGAGCTTGTATTATTAGATATATCTAATAATTATGCAATAGATATATCTAATTTATTATTAAATATGCCTGAATGTCGCAGATTGGGATAGGTAAGTGCTTTTAGCTGGTGATCGTGGTAGGACGGCAACGTGTGGCGAGGACTGATACCGAAAGTGGCAGCTCACCGTTCTGAGTTGTTGCTACGTGTTAGTTTATTAAAGCACTAGGAGTCAAGGTCTGACTCACCAAAGTCCAGCTCCAGTTGAATACACAATTGAATGACATTATTGGCCGGAGACGGTGTTTTTCTTAACGGTTTCGACGAATTCCTTAATATCAGCAATCCTTCTAATCGCTTCGTCTACCGCGAATTCTGGTAACTCAGCAGCCAACTGAGTTAGCACCTTTCTTTTGTAAGTATCATTTTTGATTTCATCCATGCTACCTTTGCCGAGGAATAGCCATTCTTGTGTGATGCCTAAGAACTCGCAAACTGCAATGGCGTGTTCCGCGCTCATGCTTTTCGATTTTGAGGATAGCCAAGCGCTTACCGACGGTGCTTTTATCCCCACGTGTTTTGCAAGCGCGAGTTTCGTCACCGCCCTAACTTCAATCGCGTGTTTCAATCTAGTTTGCCATGTATCCATAGATTAGATTTAACTACAATTATTATTAGATATGTCTATTTATTTGCTTGACACCAATATTAGATATATCTAAACTATACACCATTAATTAACAATAAATATCCAATTCATCATGAAAACACTCTATATTGGCGTGCAAAAAGGTGGTGTAGGTAAATCGACCAATGTTTGTCAGCTCGCGCTATATGCCAGAAACTTAGGCTACCGTGTTCTCGTCATTGATTTTGATGATCAAGGGAATACCACTAAGTTCTTTAAACGCAATGGTGAGGCAGTACCGCTTGCCAAAACCGTGACTGAGGTCATATTTGAAACCACCGACATCATTGATACTAATGTTGGCGTTAGCGGGTTCAGCATCCTTGAAGCCGATGGACAGTTTAATAATATCTTGGTCGAGCAAGCCCGCGTAAAGATTGAGCATGAAGGCGAGCTCACAGAAAAGTCATCTATCGCGCACCAACACTTTGCCAACTTCTTAACCAGTGTAGATGCACATTATGACCTCTGTATTATAGATGGGCCACCCTCGTTGGATATACGCGTCACCATTGCCCTTACCCTAGCAGATGCGGTATTAAGCCCAATCCAGTTATCTCAAGAAAGCATTGAAGGCATGAGTGCGACGCTATATGGTCAGCGCGGTGTGCTTAACATTAAAACGGTATTTAACGCTAAGCTCAATTTCTTAGGTTTTTTACCTAACATGGTAGAGGCTACTGATAAACATCGAGAAGCATTAACCGAATTAGGCGAACGAATTGGCGAGCACTTTTTAACCGATAACGAGGGCAGGATTTTGTTAATGCCGCTACGTCAGGCAGTACGCGAATGTCAAAAAGAAGGTATCACCATCGCGCAGCTCGCTAAAACCAACACCATGGCCAGAAGCACTTGGGCAAGTATGCGTAAGATATTTGATATTGTGTTAGCGCGATTACAGCTTGAAGTGGATGTTGAGTCTACCCATGTAGAGACAATAGGTTAATGATAGCCAACGTCAAAAAGTCGGTATTTAACCTGGAAATGCTAGATGCTGTTAAGCGTGAAACTACTTCCGCCCCTGCAATACTGGATAACCAAGTTGGTGTGGTACTGGCGATACCACTGAATCAAATCATCGAAGATGAACATCAACCACGCAAAGATTTCAATGATGAAAACTGGCAAGATTTTGTCAGTGATATAAAACGTAGAGGTGTACAAACACCCATACACGTTCGCCCAGCAGTAAATGGTAATTACACCATTATTCACGGTGCAAGACGCTACCGTGCTTCACTAGAGGCAGGGTTGAGTAAGATGGCGGCCATTATAGAAACAAATGCAAGCGCGTTTGATGATTACAGCCAAGTACTTGAAAACACCAAGCGTGCCAATATGGCGGCCATGGATATTGCGCAATTTATACAAAAACGCATTGCAGCAGGCGACAGTAAAAGCAGCATCGCCGAAAAGCTATCTGAGAATGCTAATTATGTGACTTATCACTTAGCATTGTTAGACATGCCTGAAATGATTGCCTTGGCTTATAGCCAAGGGAAAATCAAGGGCGCACAGCTTATTTACAGGCTAATTAATTTGTACAAAGATGCGCCAGTACTAGCGGAATCGCTTATCAATAGCAATGAAGAAATAACCAATGCATTGATACTTAAGGCACGCAAAATAGAGGCAACTACTGATACAAACAATGTTTCACGAAATGCCAAAAATGCAGATGCTACTCACGCTTCTGTCGCTACTCAAGATTTGCCCTATCACAACCCAGCTAACGAAGAACTGCCCACAGCTAGACTTACTGACCTGACTAAAACAGAACCTAGCAAAATCAAAAAACCGTTATTACTAGGCTTCTACCAAGATCATCAACCCTGCATGGTACTGCTGCATCACAAACCAACAACGGCTGGTTTTATCCACATTAAGCTCGAACTCACGGGTGAATGCTTAGAAGTGCCTGCTGAAGCGATTAAGCTTAACCTGCTGACCGAAGCGCTAGGCAAGGAATAAGGCGCAGTGATACTAGATACCATCACTATTCAACAATGTGCGCCCATGGTGGATCAGCAGTTAATGATGCGCGTCATAAGCGTAGAGTCTAGCCACAATCCATACGCAATCGGCGTAGTGAATGCGCATTTGCAACGTCAACCACAAAACATCACTGAAGCCAAGGCCACCGCGCAGTTCTTGGAAAACGCAGGCTACAACTATTCTGTCGGTTTGGCACAAATAAACCGTAGTAACTTTAGTCGTTTTAACCTTAATTTCGATAATGTATTTGATGCGTGTACCAACTTAAACGCGGGCGGCCAAATACTCAGAGAATGTATCAATCGTGCAAGCGCACGAGGCTATCAAGCAGATGCTACCCATAGAGCTCTCTCTTGTTATTACTCTGGCCAACTTAATTCAGCAGTTGGCACGCAATACGCTAACAAGGTACTCGCAAGACTGAGCGTTAATAGCAGCCCTGCAAACAACAAGGCAATCCAAATAAGCGCCATTACCGCCGACAAGTCAACAAATTCAGAAAATGCGGTGGTATTTTAATGTGCCTAGATTTCCGCAAAACTTCCCCGCAAGCAACAAAAAGGCAATGGCATTACCTTGTATTTAAACATCCATTAAAAACAGACTAAAAGGATATAGCATGCACCACGGCAAAAATAATCACATACCACTTCAGATAGGCAAACACATCACTATTGCCGCAACTAGCCTTTTATTGACAACACACGCTCATGCTGCCCCAGGGGGTGTAACGCCAGGCGCAACTATCATTGATCAGGTAATCACATGGGCATCAGCCTTAGGACTCGCATACATGACGCTCATGATTATGTGGACGGGTTATAAGTGCACCTCAGGCGGCGCAAGAATTCAAGATTATGGCAACTTGCTGTTAGGCGCCATTATGATTGGTAGTGCAGCAGCGATTGCGCTTTTGTTTTTCTAAAACATGAGCGACCTCATCTTCAAAGGTTGTACGCGCCCCAGTATGATATTTGGCGTGCCACTTGAGCCGCTTGCTTTCACGTGCATCCCGCTATTTGTCATCGGGATATGGGGGATGTGGCTCATGCCAATTCTAGGCGTCACAGTCTTGACGATGATTATTCCAATTATCGTGACAATGCGACTTATCTCAAAGAGTGACGATCAACGCTTAATGCAGTATGTGCTTAGGCTAAAAATGAGTGCAAGACATCGTAATAGCAAGTTTTGGGGTGCAAAAAGTGTTGCACCTATGCGTTATAAAAAGCGTTCATAAATGACTGCCGTGGATAAAACATTAGCAGTCAACACGCAATGGTTTCATGTATTTAAATCCATGATAGATAGTGGCGACCTTGCAAATATCAGTGGTTCTGCCCTTAAAGTGTATTTGGTCATTAAATCACACGCCAACTTTAACACGGGTGCTTCGTTCCCGTCTGAGCATACCCTGTCCGTGAAATCGGGTTTATCCATCTCGCAAGTAAAAAGAAACCTCATAGAATTACGGCAATTATCGTACTTGTTAACTGAAAAAATAGGCAGAAAAAATCACTATGTGTTACGAGAAAAGATTGTGCTAAGAGACCTATTTGACAACAACGTGGCAGAAGCATCTTGGGATTATATTCCGAACAAAGTCTCGGATATTGTCGATGACATCAAAAATTATGTGCATTCGGCACAGCAAATAGATGCCAAAGTGATTCACATTGAGAACTTGCAAATCAATATCAATCAGGTCAATGGCAATGGTGTTGTCATCAATAATCAGTCAAAAGGCATGGTGGATTTATCGAAATTCGATCAAAGCATGCAACATTTCATTAGAAAATTTGCAGAAAAGTCAGGCGTCATCATCAAAGAAAGCGCTGCTAACAATACGAATATTGACTCAGATAGGGTTCACCCGTGAGCGGTATAAAACCAATAGGGCTCGTGCGTGAGCTGTTTTACCCTGTGGGTAACTGCCACTTTATCCACAAGACAAAATGGATAGGGTGCATGTGTGAGCTGTGTATAACTCAAATAGGGTTCACGGGCGAACTGTATCAACCCCTAATAGGGTTCACCCATGCGCTACTAAAAAGACTTTATATATTAAAAGCTTTTAAAAAGAACTTACAGAAAACGATAACGAAACCATGACTGCAAAACATCAGAAAATTGCCAACAACGAAATCAGTGCGAGCGAGTATTTGCGTTATAGCAGTGCAATTAGCGATGCAGTGGTCAAAACTTTAGACGGTGCCTATTTAACCACATGGCGGGTAGATGGCATTGCTTTTGAAACACGTGATGCAATTGATTTAGACATATTGCATGAGGCGTTTAATCAATTGCTGATAGGCCTAGGCGAAGTCGCTATTTGGTCACACCGTGTGCGCCGTCAATACTCAGACCAATTCACCACCGAATACCAAAATCCATTTGCGAACACCTTGGCAAAACGCTATTACGCCAGTTTTGAGGGCTACAACATGATGGGTAACGAAACCTATCTCACGCTGGTGTATAGACCTTATGGTGCGGTTAAGAAAAACCTGTTTGGTCGCGTCATAGACCTTCAAGAAAAATCACTGCGTGCCATCGAAGAAGCAGATAAGCACGCAGTGCGCAAAATTGAAGAACTAGCCACACGCATACAAGCCACACTCAAAAAGTATGATGTAGAGCGGCTCGCCACTCATCAAGAAAACAACATTACCTATTCCAACCAGCTCGCATTTTACGGCTACCTACTTAACGCTGTTTGGGAAAAAGTACCTGTCAAAGATTACCGAATTCGTGACGTGTTACAAACCTCACGCCTATTTTTCGTCGAAGAGAAAATAGAAATTCGTGCACCGAATAAAAGACGCTTCGCCGCAATGCTGGATTTGAAAGATTACCCAGCCAATACGGACGCAGGCTGCATGAATAGCTTGTTGTACACACCGTATGAATACATCGAGACGCAAAGTTTTTCGATATTAGACAAACCCAGTGCCAAAGACAAATTAGAAAAACAGCGCAACCAACTTGTTTCAACCGAAGATGGTGCAGCTTCACAGATTAAGGCTTTAGACCTAGCCATTGATCAGCTGGTTGATGGGCAGTTTGTACTTGGAGAGTATCATTATTCACTGGCCGTACTGGGCGATAACATGGATGAAGCCACGCGCAATATGGCAGAAGCACGCTCGGCACTCAGTCATGATGGCTACCAAACCGCACTGCTGGATTTAGTGGCTGATGCTGCATGGTTTGCCCATCAACCTGCGCACTGGCATTTAAGGCCACGTGAAGCACATCTCACCTCACGCAACTTTGCAGGTTTAGCGGCTATGCACGGCTTTGGCACGGGTAAGCGCAATAACAATCCATGGGGTGAAGCCGTCACCATTCTTAAAACACCGAATGGTGCGCCGTATTATTTTAATTTTCATGGCACTGACGAAAGCGACGATTCCACCGATAAAAAAGCACCTGGCAATACCACGATTATCGGTATGACAGGCTCAGGTAAAACCGTGTTGGAGTTGTTCTTACTACTGATGACTTTGAAATACCAACCCACGATTATCTTTTTTGATAAAGATCGTGGCGCTGAAATTGTCATCCGCGCACTAGGCGGCAATTATCGCGTCCTTAAAAAAGGGATACCTACGGGCTTTAATCCATTTCAGCTAGAGGCGACTGAACACAATATTAGCTTTCTAGTAAAACTTGTGCAAAGTCTCGTGCCTTATCCACTCAATGCCACTGATAGTCATGAAGTAGAGCGTGCAGTCCGTGTGATGATGACCTTTGAGCGTAGCAAACGAGGCCTATATGCGATCAACCAGCAACTTCCCAACACCAAACAAAATAGCGTGCATGACTACCTACAAAAATGGTGCAGAGGCGCCAGCTATGGCTGGGTGCTGGATAACATGGAAGACAAAATAGACTTGAGTCAAGGCCGCCTATTTGGTTTTGATGACACGGCTTTTTTAGAGGATAAAGACATCCTTGCGCCCGTCACTATGTACTTACTACACCTAACAGAAAGCCTGATTGATGGTCGCCGTTTTATCTATGTCATGGCTGAATTTTGGAAGCGTTTAGAGCTGACAGAATTCACAGATTTTGCCGTCAACAAACAATTTACCATTCGTAAACAAAATGGTTTCGGTATCTTTGATACACAAAGCCCTGCACAAATCCTTAAAACACCACACGTTGCAGCCATGGTAGAGCAATGTGCTACGCAAATATTTTTACCTAACCCCAAAGCCGATTACCACGACTACGTGGAAGGCTTCAAAGTTACCGAGATGGAATATCACACCATCCGCACACTTGGTGAAACGAGCCGTCAGTTTCTAGTCAAGCAAGGTCATACCTCAACAGTCGTCACCTTAGACCTTGGCAGCCTCAATGAAATGTTAGACGTACTCAGTACTTCATTAGATAACGTAGAAATGCTCGATGAAATTCGTGCAGAAGTGGGTGATGACGTACAAGACTGGATGCCCATTTTATTGGATCGATTAGCTCAGCGTAAAGCCATGACCAAAGCCAATAAAGGGCGAATAGCCCAACAGAATTTTTATTAATAAGGAATTTCATTATGACAATACGTCACCATTTAAGATTACCCGCCATCTTGCTAACCACACTTGCAATGGGTATTGCTCATGCTGATGATGGCGAACTCACAGGTAAGGTTAAATTAGCCTGTGAAGCCATCCTTTGTCTTTCTACAGGTTCGCCTCCAGGCGAATGTTCGCCATCTCTGAATGAATATTTCAGTATTGATTTTGATGATTTCAGCGACACCATACAAGGCCGCATCAACTTTTTAAATCTATGTCCTGTTTCATCAGAAACACCACAAATGAAAAGCTTGGTCAATGCGATTGCCAATGGCGCAGGACGTTGTGATGCAGCCTCACTGAATGCGACGCTCATCGCTTATACCAATGGCTTGCAAGGCTGCATTCAAGGCATTAAGCCTGCGTACTGCTCAGCCTATGAAGGCCATGCATATACCGACTTACACAACGGTGCACATTATGTGGTGACGCAGTCACAAACGTATTGGCCATTTAATAACTTCATGGGTAGTAATTCAAACAATAGCGGGAGATTTCTAAGTGGCTTCACTGGTGGAAACGGCCAAAACAGCACCCAAACTTGTGGTCATTGGGTTGATTGATTTAATTGTTGATATAAAAAATACCGAGGATAAATATCATGAAAAAACAACACTTAAAACCGAATATTAAAGCATTCGTTATTACGCTAACTCTTGCGATCAGCTTACAAGTCAGTATTGCGCCTGCCAATGCAGGCGGCATTCCTGTTATTGATGCCGCGAATCTTGCTAATACGCTCGAGAATATTGTGCAATGGGGTAAGCAGCTGCAAGCCATGAAAGAGCAATACGCACAACAACTTGCACAATATCAGTCCATGACGGGGAAACGTGGCTTCGGCGCGGTATTAAACGATCCTAATTTACGCCAATATTTACCCGCTGATGCACAAAAAGTGTATAGCCAAATGATGCGACCCGTGCAATCCATGGATGTTTGTAACGGGCAAACGGGTGAGTTTTTTGTCATGTGCCAAGCAGAAGTTAAAAAACACTACATAGACCGTGACAATTACGAAAAAGCCTACGATACCGCCACTACTGAGCAAACGCAGATACAGGGCTTAATTGATCAGATCAGCAATACAGACGACCCTAAAGCCATTGCCGAACTGCAAGCCCGTATGGCAGGCGAACAAGCCAAGATTCAAAACACCGTGGTGCAAATGCAGCTGGGCGCACAGCTTGCTGAAATACAAAACAAGTTATTGCAACAGGCTAAACAAGATGCGCAAGTAAAGGCCACGATTGAGGATAGAGGCAATCCTATTTCTGCACCAGAACCGATTACCAATTGGGATTAACCAAGCTATCAATAAGGGAATTTGCATCATGAAACTAACACTTATTACGCTTACGGCAGTTTTATTAACGGCGTGTTCTGGGCAAGACAAAACTGACTCGCAAAAGACTTTCACAGTGCAGGAGTTATTGAAAGAGCCTGCGCTCTATAAAAAGATAAGTGATTGGTGCAGCGAAAACCCTGCTGAGCGCAGCCTAACACCCAACTGCATGTATGCCTTGCAGGCTTTACATGAATTACAAGCAAACGCCACGCTAGAAGATAGAGGAAAACCTACATCTGCACCTCAACCAATAGCTAATTTCAACTAAGTGCAATTTTAGATAAAAAATGAAATCTTATTTTAATCAAGCGACCGCTATGAGTGCTTTAGGGTTAAGTTCGGCTATTTTGAGTAGCGTTTTAGCCGCACCACTAGGTGAGCGTCGTCCTTGCTCCCACTCTTGTAAAGTACGCACAGATACGCCCATTAAAGTAGCAAATTGTAACTGTGTCATGTGCGTAGCAATGCGCGCCTTGGCAACAGGCGATTCAATGACTTGCCCTGTGCGCGTAACAACGGATACTCGCCCCACTTTGCCAGCTTTTAGGTCGTTTATAGATTCCAATAGTTCAGCATTTAGGTCACGTTTTGCATCACGTGCTAATAATTTTTCTTCAGATAATTTCTGCATTTTCAGCCACCTCTTTCAATCGATTCAAAGTAGAAACAGCAATGTTTTCTTGACTACTTTTGGCGTATACCGTCAACAACCAAATACGTCCCAAAGCATCTTGTACAAAGTAAATGACGCGCACGCCACCGCGTTTTCCCATGCCAGCCCTAGACCATCGCAATTTACGTACACCATTTGTGCCAGGTATTACATCACCTTGTTTTGGATTTTTAGCAATAGAGGCTTGCAATTCTGCCAACGCATCATCGCTAAAGTAATCAACTGCATAACGGGTGAATATAGGCAGCTCAATAAAAGTGTACATGACGGGCATTATACGTCAAAGACGTACTATGTCAAGCAGTTTATATCAACGGTAACAACAAAGGTACACCATGTTTAACTACATCGGCGGTACATTTTTCTCTTACGTAGACCACTTTGTAAATCAAGTGTCCGCACAATTAAGCATTTATGTGGCTGCAATCGCTTTATCTGCATTAACGCTGTACTACCTATTTGTAGGTTTTGCTGTGATGCGTGGCGAAGTGCGTGAGCCAATCAGTACCATAGTATGGCGTTCAGCCAAAATGGCTATGATTCTATTTATCGCGTGTAGTGCAGGCGTCTATCAGGCTGAAGTCATCGGTACCGTCAAAACGGTCAGCGCAAACTTAATGAGTTCTGTTGCTGTTTCGACAACTGGTGGCGGTGCATGTCCTGTTACAGGGACTGGTGATGCCGCTATGTTCAATGCGCTAGATTGCAATTTTAACCAACTGCTAACACCTTTCAATGACCTTGTCGCAGCGAGAATGAAGCTAAATATTCTTGATGTGGCAAGTGGTATTGCACTCAGTATCGTGGCTAATTTGTATTTAATTTGTGTCCTTATTTTGTTTGGTGCGGTTGGCATTATTTTTTTCACTAACCTGCTAACGCTCAGCTTAGTGTTGGCAGTAGGTCCACTATTCATCGGTGCATTAGCGTTTGAACCCAGCAAGAATTTCTTTGATGGTTGGAAAAACAAGATTGTTTACATCTTGCTTTTGCAACTCTTCATGATGATATTTTTGGGATTGGTGTTTGTGATTGTCAACGGATACATCGTTCACCTAGGCTTTAATACGGATCAATCAGCCGCATTCGTTGGCGCGAAACAAGCGGCAGCACTGAAAGCAATATTCAGTCTGATGGTGGTGATGTGTCTGTTTGCCTACTTGTTTACTAAGCTAGACAACATTGCCAATAGCTTAGTGGGAGGTGGCGACAATGCCAGTGGCTTAGGTTTGGCCTTAGCCACCGCACAAATCGCAAAAATGACCTTTGCCGCCATGCGGGGTGGTGGTAAAGGTGGAGGCAGTGCTGGCGGAAAAATAGAAAACAATAGCAGCTTTAGCGCGAATTTGGGTAAAGGTGCTCCGCTGGCAGGGCGAGCCACACAAACTGTTGGCCAAGGCTTAAGACACTCAGCCCATACAATCGCTTCACGTTATCGGAATAGATAACCAGCACCATGAAAACACTAAAACAACTTTTATCAAACTCCTCACTAGGTAAACAGCATGCTATTTAATCACAAAAAAGACATTCACCAACAAGCCCTCAATTGGGAGGCTTCCACTGCCATTGCGCTGCATCAGTCTGAGGTTAGAGCATGGAATATAACCAAAATAATGACATTATTGGCCGTGTTAGCGATAACTGGTTTGGTATTTATGCTGCCATTTTATAAAGTCATCCCGATGACTTTCTTGGTCGATAAAGTCACAGGTGAAGCGCAATTGGTAGATACCACAGGTTACAAACCAGCTAGTTTGAATGAAGCAGCCGATAGGCATTGGGTCGAAGAGTATGTGAACACGCGTGAACGCTATAACTGGATGCTGTTACAAAGTGACTATGAGCGTACTTTGGCTTTATCTGCTGGCGATGTACTCAAAAACTATCGCGCCATGTTTGGTCACGATAATGCGCTTGATAAACAACTCGGTAATTACACAGAACGTCGTATTCACATCGTTTCAACGACATTGCCGCCAGGCGCGCAGGGTACTGCCATCATTCGGTATGAGCGTACCACGCGCGAGCGTGGCTACGACACAGAAATTGCAGGCAAATACATTGCCTCAATTACTTATGTTTACGAAAAACCTTCACTACTCACATTACAAAAAGACCTTGATGCCAATCCTTATGGATTCAAGGTCACAGGCTATGTGGTCGACAGAGAAGAAAAAGGCGCAGCAGTTGCTGCACCTATTATTAACGCCCCTCAGTCTTTATCACCATCAGCTAACGGCACGTCACAAGCCGCTAACGGAGTATCCGCACCATGAAGTCTACAATCAATCAAGCAGCCATAAATTTAGTACGTACTAAATTAACGCTCAACGCTATCAAGTTAGCTGTTCTTGCCTCAGTAAGTATCATTAGTTTCGCGCAAGCCAATGCTCAAGTCAGTGAAAGCATAGCAAACCCAGTACAGCTCATTCCTTACGATATGAATCAAGTCACCATGATTAAAGCCAAGCGTGGCTTTGCTACCCATATTGATTTAGAAGCGGATGAACATATTGTGAAGGATGGTGTAGGCGGCGGCGATACCGATAATTGGATTACTTCAGCCAAAGTGGGCAGCAACTTCATTCTATTAAAACCTAAAAAGAATGCCCATGATAGCAATCTTGTCGTTAAAACGGATAGGCGTAGCTATGCCTTTGATTTACAGGTACTCAAAGACCACAGCTCAGATAAAGGCACTTGGCGCATTGCTTATACTTACCCTAAGCCGAATGCCGAAGTCGCACCATTAACGCCAGCACAAATTGAGGCCATCAACAAAGCCAAAGTAAAACAGTTGCAAGCCGCACCACAAGCAGTACGCAACACGCAATACAGCATGCAGGTGATGACTAATTCAGATGAAATTGCACCCACGGCAGCATGGGATGATGGTAATTTTACTTATCTTAAGATTCCGAATCACCGCGAAATTCCAGCGGTATTTCGCGTCACCGCCGATGGGGATGAATCCATGGTGAATACCCATATGGAGGGCGAAAGTAAAGATACTATCGTCATTCATGGTATGGCAAAACACTATGTCCTGCGTTTAAGCAAGCAAGTGGTGGGTGTTTGGAATGATGCCTACGATATTGAAGATGTTAGCCCTAAAAATGGCACGGTGACCTTAGGCGTATCACGTCAGGTGACAGAATAATCATGACTAATACCATAGAGCATAACGACAAGCAACTAAACTCAACTGATGAGATGGAGCTACGCAAGGGGTCACATAAAACCAGTATTGATCAAGCTTACACTGCCAGAAAAAATTGGGGCGCAATGCTATTTATGTTAGCGATTCCACTGTTATTCGGCAGTGCAGGCTATTTCGCATACTCGCGCTATCAAGCCCACCTATTAGCCAACAAAGCACCACAAAAGTCACATAAATTTATCGCAGAAAACACAATTAAGCCAATGGGTGCCGAAGGCGAAGGTACGCTGCTTAAACCAGCAGAAATGCAGGGTCAGACAACACCGATGCCTGATAACGCAAATATGGGTGTTACACCGATAGGCGTAGTACCCAATAATCAACAAATGCAACACGGGCAAACTGTTACAGTTAAACCAAACCCAAGCCGCTATGATGCTGACATCCTGCCAGAGCAAGACGAGTCGCAGTTAGCTGTAGCAACAGGTACTGCTAATCAAGGTCTGTACAAGCAAAACACAAACAACAGTAGGGTAGCAAGACCCTTGAGCCAAGAGGTCGAAAGTGAGGGTGCGTTTGACAAATCCACACGCTCTAACCCAGACGGTATGCAATTAACACCCACATACACTCCTAAAACCAAGGCAAGGCTACTGGGAAACCGCAATTACGTGTTAGCCAAAGGCAATGAATTTGATTGCGCACTCAATACTGCAATTAACTCCTCTAATCCAGGCATGGTGACTTGCACCACTACCAGTAATAGTTATTCAGATAATGGCAAAGTAGTGCTAGTCGAGCGTGGCTCATTGCTTACAGGTGAATATACGGGGCTTAAGCATGGCGATACCAGATTACGTGTGTTATGGGACAGAATCAAAACGCCTGAAGGTGTGGTGATTGCGCTAGATTCATTGGGCACAGATGCGCTCGGTCGCGGTGGTTTTGATGGGGATGTAGATAAGCACTGGTTGGAGCGTATTGGCTCAGCGTTCTTGATGTCCAGCTTTAAAGATTTGGTTGCTTATGAAACCGCTAAAAATAGCAATGCCAGCAGCAATATTGCCAGCGCAAGTTTCTCAAACACCCAATCTGTAGGCAATGACTTGGCCAGCCAAGTGTTGAAACAAAGTATCAATATTCCGCCCACGCTCACTAAAAATCAAGGCGAACGTGTGGCGATTGTGGTGGCGCGTGATTTAGATTTTAGTGAGGTGTATCAGTTAGAAGCTAACGACAGCATGAGCGTTAGGGATAAGCAATAATGCCTGACGATACTCAACATACTAAAAATCAGCAAGGTCAAGCTGATTTAGTGCAACACCACCAAGC
>JBGAVG010000012.1:0-32073 GCA_044228245.1 Methylotenera sp. | reverse complement strand
GATATCCAGCAGTGAATTGGCTTACAAGGCCATTTTAGTTCCTCACAATCTCACTCTTATAGCATTTTACACCCAGTTGCGTATTCTTACCCAAAAGTGCCACTCATAATAACCGCAAAAAAGCCACCTATAACAATATCAAAGAGGCCACGCATAACAGTCGCAAAAAAGCCACTGCCAATATTGAATCAGACAGTGGCTGTCTTATACGGATGACTCAGTAGTTAAAGTTTCAAAGTGCGTAGTTTACGCATAGAGTCGCCTTTTAGATTAATCCGCAATGCACCACTGACCAAGCGGTCAAGAATAGCATCAGCCATGGTAGGATTTCCACCACTCAAGTAATCATGCAAAAGCTCAACTTGAATTTGACTGGTAATCGCTGTTGCCTTGCCCCCAGAGCGACTATCGATGACTTCCAGCAAGTCACCACGACTTTGCGCATTGAGCGTTGCAGCGCCAAAGTCATCTAATATCAGCAAATCCACCTTTGCCAAGGCCATTAGTCTTTTACGGAAACTTCCGTCAGCATGACCTAACTGTAATTCCTCAAGCATCAACGGCACGCGCTGAAATAACACCGACAATCCATGCCGACAGGCTTGATTGCCGAGTGCGCACGCAATCCAGGTTTTGCCACAGCCAGTTGGCCCTGTCAAAATCAGATTAAATCCTTGCCTGATCCAATCAGAGCTATTCAGGTAAGCCATTTGAGCCTTATCCAGCCCACGATTATGACTGTAGTCAATGTCTTCTACACAGGCATTTGCCTTTAACTTGGCGGTTTTTAGAAGCCGTTTAAGCCGCTGATTCTCACGGAAAGTCTGCTCCTGATCAACCAGCATGCCAAAACGTTCTTCAAACGACAACCCTTGTGCTGCGGTACTAGATAGTTGCTCTTCAAAACCTTTGCTCATGCCGTTTAATTTCATTGCAGATAGTTTGTTTATGGTTTGTTGCGTTAACATTAATTAAATCCTTTTTTGTGATAAATGAATGGTCTAGTAGTAATTAGTGGTAATAATCCGCACCGCGAATATTGTCATGATCAAAAGCTGCTTCATCTGCGATGATTGGCTTGTTAGGATTCTGATCCAGATTGTTTTTAAGAATAGAGCGTACATTGATGGTTGCAGTGGCACCAATTTCCAATGCACGTTTACAAGCAGCCTCTAGTCGTTCATGCCCATACTCGCGAGACATTGATTTGATCGAGTTTGCCCAACGATAGCTGAAGTCTCGATGCGGTGCTTTTGAGAATACTACTTGTAAAAATGCATGGGTGCTGACACCAACAGATAGTGCCCAGCTAAGCTCAAGCTCACTATCCCATTGAGCAAAATGACGATGTGCGCTTTCCATATGCAGTGAATCCGTAGATTTCTTCCCAGCCTCATAACTGCGCGCCCAACTGGCAACTCGCTTACCGCCATGCAGTATTTCAATGGTGCTTGCAGTTAAAATAGCTTCCAGCTGTTTACGGACCAACACATGCGGCACACTATAAAAGTGCTGATCAATTTCGACATGGTAATCAAAGCCCGCACGTACTTTTAGGAACTCTCTAAATTGGTAAGGCTGGCTCACTAATGGTTTAAGTGCTGGCTTATCCAAACTATCGAATGCACTTTGGCGCGAACCAGGCAGTTTTTTGAAAGGACGGTTGTTGACGTCTAATAACAGCGATTTTATTGTTGCATTCAGCTCTGCCAGACTGGTAAATTTCTGTTTGCGAATCCGGAACAATATCCATCGCTCAACGATCAATACACCACCCTCGGCTTTGGATTTGTCCTTGGGTTTGTAAGCACGTGCCGGAAAGATCGCAGTACCGTAATGTGCTGCCATATCCAGATAAGTGGGATGAATGACTGGCTCGGTACGGCTCGCTTTGGTAACTGCGGATTTTAAATTATCGCAAACCACCATCACGGGCACGCCGCCGAAATGCTCAAACATACGCACATGCGAAGCAATCCAGTTCTCGCGACGCTGGTTCCAGACCGCTTCTGCATATATGTAATTTGATGCGCCTAATACACCGACAAATATCTGTGCGTGCTGTATTTCGCCAGTGCGCATATTGTGTATCGGTACGGTAGGGCCAGCGTAATCAACAAAGACCTTCTCCCCTGCAATGTGTACTTGGCGTAGCGAACGCTTCAGTGTTTTTTCAAACTCACGGTGCTGTGTGCAGAAATTGCTATAACACATGCCATCCGGATACTTTTTTTTGTATTCCAAATGTAAAAGTTCTAGGGTGGCACCTTTTACCTTAAGCCATTGATGAATCTCCAGCCATTCGGGTACTGGTTTCCTCTTTACTTTTGGTAAAAGAACTGGTGTAAATAAAAGCTGTTCTAATTCAGCATCATCCAAATCTTCTGGTAATGGCCAGCTAAGTCCTGCATTTTGCGCACGACATAAGTAGTCAGCTATGGCATTACGTGATATTTTCAAGACTTGCTGAATCTGGCGTTGGCTCATATTGGATACAAAAGTCAATCGCAATACGTCGCGTATCCTTCTCATGGGTAGTCTCCTGTTAGACATTAAATGGCTCAATAAATAACTTGGATAATTAATGTCATCAGGCCTTTCTGCATGAATGGCTGCATTGGCAAGTGATATGTAAAAAATATCTTTAATTGAATAACGCGCATAGTCTTATCTCCATGGAAAAATCTCTGCCTTTTGGCAGGGTTTAATCTTGTGTATTTGGTTGAATTACCTGACGAACAGGTATAAAGAGACCTCGACCTTGACAGTCGATTGAAGTGCATAGACAATACGGTTTCAAGGCTGCAATCTTGATGTATGTGCCGATGGCTTGGGTCTAACCCAAGCCTTTTGCGCTTCTAAGGCCCGGTTTGCAGGGGTTCCTTTAAGTCATTTTCAATTTCTCCAAATAAATGTTTGTTATTATTGGTTTGTGTTGATTGGCTTAGCCTGTTGCGCCATCCATAGATAAAACTCCGTTGTCAGAAACAAGCGGCTACGACCAACTTTGAAAGAAGGCGGCATTGGCAGACGCAAACTCAATCGGTTTCTTGCTGTGGCTTTAGAAATTTTCAAAACTTTACTTATTTCATCCAGGTTCATCGTTTCCATAGTTCACCTCTGAGTACAATCACAAACATCACGATGTATCATGATAGAAAGATTTGACACTTCAAAACTACCCCCTATTTTGGACACTTGACCTTATGCCGCTGTATATTGACGATACAGAGATTGAATTCAGATTTTGTGCGCCCGTTGCACAAGGGCTGAAAGCAATCAAGTCTGAAATGCAGGGTCGTGCTGTTACCCCCAGCCTTGCGTTGAGCCTAATGAAGAAATATTTCCAGCCATTGATTCCGGAATGTCATCAGGATGTATTGGGGAATCTGACCCAGGCTTCATGGGAAGACTTGGAATTTACATATGCTGAGATGGTTTTTAGAAGTGGCCTGCCTTCAGGCCAACTCACGGAAATTGCCGTTTGCATTAACCTGATTTGTCTTTTTTCGACGCACCCCCCGAGAACCTTCCCAGACCACGAGACGATAGAAATTACTTATTTCTTGCAAGTTTGCAGACAATTGAAACTGGGGATTGAGGACAATATTCGATTCTCAGACAACGGCAGATTTGATGTGTTACGAGCTTGCAAATACTGCTGGCGACAACCAGTGCCTGGACGACTGATATGTGCTACGCATACAGCTGGTGATAAGCATGTCAACATCAAATTAGGGGATCAAGAAGATTCTGATTCAAACTTACCCTTTACCGATTACAAAGAGAGCCGACGTCAAAAACAGGCTTTCGATACAACGCTAAATCAAATTTTGACAAAAGAACTGCTGGAATTTCACGACAGCAGTTTTACGGCACCGATTCTGATGCCTGATGAGAATATATGGCAATGGTTAAACATCAGAAGGCCCTTGCTCAGTGATCTACTGCTGACTCAGCATAAGGCGATACATGATGAGCAGATTGTTGATAGTTTGCTTTCGCTACTGCATAAACCAATCGGATTAACTGAAACGCAGTATCAGCCTTATCTTAGAGCAAATACGCTGATTAAAACTTATCCAATCCTGCTATGGCCTATGTTGTTGCGCGCAGAAGCATGGCTCACAGCAAGAAAAACATTGCGGGATAACTGGGGCGGAAAACGGACATCTGGTTTAGCGTAATAACGCTACACTCTAATCAAAACAGCTTTTGATGCTTTAAGGCTGGTGTGTGAAAGTGTGCCAGTTACTTAAAATCTACAAGCAGATTGCATTTGGTTATTGTTTAATTTTTTTGGGTGACAGCCACTTTTACTCTGAAAAATCAGTAATAAAGTATTATACTAAATTATGATATACTTTTTCTATAGTCTAATAAAATACTAAATTAAACATCAATAGTTAGGTTTCCGCAAATTGTAAAACTGTGCTTTGTAAGTTTTCCCAACTATACTGACTAGCACTCCAGTTGGCCAGCCAAAGACAAACAATCCAGACATGGCAATTTTGCCATTTAATGCAAAAAGCACGTAAAGTTGTCCAAAAAATGCAACTAGCATTGTATGACTATCCTCAAAAATTTGAGCTTGAAATAAAACCTTATATTACACTTCATAAAGTACTTACTAGCAGAAAAACTACTCTTTACCACTGTTTAATTGTATCAACTGAAAGAAACTGGTAAGACTCAAATCAACTTCAGATGCAAGGGTCTTTTCATCCAATTCCAGCATTAATTCAAATAACAATCCGGTAAGAACTGCTCTGAACGTCACTGCAAGGACGTACAGTTCCTCCTCATCAATACTTTTTGGTAACTCTCCATTTAATATGGCAGATTTCAAGACTTGCTCAAAATACGCCTTTAAATGTAATCTTATCGATGTCAAACGCAAGTGGACTGGGGATTGATTGTTGGTCAAAACAGAGGTGTGCAAAAGAATTTTTGCGACTCTTAATGCATGCGGCATTTTAATGGTTTCCAGAAAAGCCGCTTTGATTCTATTACATGAGTCTTCAAAAGACTGGCCTGGGCTGACATCCTCAATCGGGAATCGTACACTTTTCAATACTGCACACAAAATTTCATGCTTATCACGAAAGTGCCAATAAACAGCACCGCGTGTCATACCTGCTCTAAGGGCAATATCTTCAATTGTGCTGTTACATACGCCTTTTTCACAAAATACATTTTCTGCGGCTTCTACTATCTTCTGGCGTGTTTCTTCCGACATCTCGCTATTTTTACGACGGATACCCAATGATCTTGTGCTTGTATTCATTTGATTTTCTTTCTATCACACGATGGCTATAGCTAAGGAGACCTCGTAACAAATGCGAATGCATATAATGAGTAGTTAATTCCAGCCTCCGCCAAGCACTTTATAAAGTGCAACTCGATTTGCTGACTCAATCAGTCGAATTTCGATCAAATCAAGCTGAGACAGGTAAAGCGCACGCTGCGAATCCAGCAAACCGAGATAACTATCAATGCCGCTCTTATAGCGCGCTTCAGACAATGTGAAGCTGGCTTTAGTCGCCTCGACCAGTTTGCGCCGGGCGTCTAGTCGTTCTGCTAAAGTAGATTTTTCAGCAAAAGCATCCGCCACCTCACGAAAAGCCGTTTGAATAGCCTTTTCATACTGAGCCACATTAATTTCACGCTGTACTTTTGTAGCTTCCAGGTTAGCAGTTAGCCTGCCAGCCTCAAAAATTGGCAATTTAATCTGCGGTATAAAACTCCAGGTACCACCACCGCCACTGAACAAACCACCCAGAGAGTCACTGGCAACACCTGCACCGGCTGTCAGCGTGATACTTGGGAAGAAAGCCGCACGCGCAGCTCCAATATTTGCATTAGCCGCACGTAAAGCACGTTCGGCTTGCAGAACATCCGGACGACGTGTCAGCACCTCTGAAGGCACCCCGGCTGGCACTTCTGTTATTGCGCTAACAGAATCGCTTAATATGGCAGGTAACAGATCAGCAGATACTGTTGTTCCGACTATCAATGCAAGCGCATTTGCGTCTTTTGCTTCTTGTGCTATATAGCGTGCCACATCGGCACGTGCACTTTCCATCAGAGTTTCCGCCTGACGGACATCCAGCGCTGAACCAACACCCACTTCAAAAGTACGGCGAATCAGCTCATAGGATTTCTGCCTGGTCTCAAAAGTGCTGAGAGCAAGCGCCAAGCGCTCCTTATCAGCAGCAAGTATAAGCCATACATTAGCGACTTCGGCAACGAGGCTGATCTGTGCACTTCTCTTTGCCTCTTCAGTACCTAAATACTGCTCTAACGCTTGTGCATTGAGGCTACGAATACGTCCAAAGAAATCCAGTTCATACGCAGAGAAACCAACCGTTGCACTGTATTGATGCGTTGTAGTTGCATCACCGCTAGAAGTCAGGTCACCCGGTAAACGCTGTGCGGTTTCTGTGCCGGTGATACCTATGCGCGGAAACATATCCGCACGCTGAACACGATAGAGTGCACGCGCTTTTTCTATATTAAGTGCAGCAACGCGTAAATCACGATTATTGTTCAATGCCAGGCCGATTACTTCGCGTAACTGGGCATCGGCAAAATAGTCCTGCCATGGAATGTCACTCAACTGAGTTGCAGATGATGCTGCCTTCGCGTCGGCATTTGGGAAAGTCTCCGGCACAGGTGCCTGCGGACGCAGGTATTCCGGTATCAGGCTACAGGCATTGGTTGTAGCAATAGCTACTGCCACAACCAATGTTTTCAATTTAATCATTCCTTATTCTCCTCGGCAGTCATTACCGCCGCATTAGAAGCTGCTATTTGCGGCTTATCTTTAAATATTCTCTTGATCACGACGTAGAACAGAGGAATAAAGAATATACCAAGCATAGTTGCAGCAACCGTACCGCCCAGCACACCGGTGCCAATGGCGTTCTGACTGCCGGAGCCAGCGCCGGTCGATATCGCAAGTGGCAACACACCAAAACCGAATGCAAGTGAGGTCATCAAAATAGGCCTCAGACGCATACGGACGGCATCCAGGGTCGCTGTTAACAGATCCTTGCCCGCTTCCATTTCCGATTTCGCAAATTCCACAATCAGAATCGCATTCTTGGATGAAAGACCTATCGTTGCCAGCAAGCCAACCTGGAAGTAAATATCATTGGACAAACCGCGCCCCGTTGCTGCCAGCAATGCACCAAGCACACCAAGCGGCACCACCAGCATCACAGCAAACGGAACTGACCAACTCTCATACAAAGCCGCCAGACAAAGAAACACAACCAGCAAAGACAGCGCATATAAGGCTGGCGCCTGTGAACCTGTTGCGCGCTCTTCATAGGAGGTGCCAGTCCATTCATATCCGATGCCTGGTGGCATTTTAGTCATAATCTCTTCTACTGCTGCCATAGCCTCCCCTGAAGACATTTTTGGCGCAGCCTGGCCAAGCAATTCAACAGCAGGCTGACCGTTATAACGTTCCAGACGCGGCGAACCGAAAGTCCAGTGCGCACTGGCAAAAGCAGAGAATGGCACCATCTCGCCCCTTGAGTTACGTACGTACCACTTGTTTAAATCTTCCGGCACCATGCGCGAATGCGCATCACCTTGCAGATAGACCTTTTTGACACGGCCGCGATCTAGAAAGTCGTTGATGTAACTACCACCCCAGGCAGTAGATAATGAATCATTAATATCAGCAACCGTTACGCCTAGAGCACCGGCCTTCGCATGGTCGATATCAAGTCGATATTCAGGCGTATCGTCCATCCCGTTCGGACGCACGCCCATCAGGCGCTTATCTTGCGATGCCATACCAAGAAACTGGTTACGTGCAGCAATCAAAGCCTCATGCCCCAAACCGGCACGGTCCTGCATCTGTACATCAAAACCATTAGAAGTTCCTAATTCAATCACTGCTGGCGGTACGAAGGCAAACACCATGGCCTCTCTAATTTGCGAGAAAGCCCCCATCGCTCTACCGGCTATAGACTTTACATCCATGCCAGGCTTACTGCGTTCTTCCCAGTCTTTCAAGTTTATGAAGCCAATCCCCATGTTCTGACCGCTACCGCCGAAGCTGAAACCTGCCACGGTAAATATGGCTTTCACAGTATCTTTTTCATCTACAAGAAAATGATGCTCAACTTTTTTAAGCACTTCAATGGTTCGTTCCTGTGTGGCACCGGCAGGCAGCATAATCTGATTAAAAAGAATACCTTGGTCTTCTTCCGGCAGAAATGATGTCGGCATGCGTACAAATAAAACACCTAATACAACGACAATAGCTATGTAAATAATCAGGAAGCGTGTACTGCGTTTTAATATACCGCTGACCGTAGCTTCGTAACGCTGCGTGTTGCGGTCGAACATACGATTAAACCAGGTAAAGAAGCGACCGAGAAATCCACTTTCACCGTGACCATGACCTTTTTGAACAGGTTTGAGCATCGTTGAGCACAACGCAGGCGTAAACACAATCGCAACCACTACCGACAGCGCCATTGCAGCTACAATCGTAATTGAAAACTGACGATAAATTACACCGGTTGATCCGCCAAAGAAAGCCATTGGTACAAAAACAGCAGAAAGTACCATGCCGATACCAATCAGCGCGCCGGTGATCTGATCCATAGATTTACGCGTAGCTTCTTTAGGTGATAAACCTTCTTCCGTCATCAACCGCTCAACGTTTTCAACCACCACGATCGCATCATCGACTAGCAAACCGATAGCCAGCACCAGGCCAAACATCGTCAAGGTATTGATTGAAAAACCAAAAGCAGCCATGATGCCAAAGGTACCTAACAGCACAACTGGAACAGCAATAGTCGGAATCAGTGTTGCGCGCAGATTCTGCAGAAACAGGTACATCACTAAAAACACCAGCACCATTGCTTCTACCAGCGTTTTTACAACCTCCTGAATAGAAAGTTTCACAAACGGCGTTGTGTCATAAGGCACGAGCACAGTCACGCCTGCCGGGAAATATGGCTTGAGCTGTTCTAATTTTGCACGCACGGCATCCGCTGTATCCAGTGCGTTTGCGCCCGGGGCCAGTTTAATACCGATACCGGCGGCAGGCTTGCCGTTCAGGCGTGCGATAGTACCGTAATTTTCAGCACCGATATCCACTCTGGCAACATCACCAAGACGCACTTCACCACCTTCTTTTGAACTGCGCAGAAGAATATTTCTGAATTGCTCGGCCGTCTGCAGGCGACTTTGCGCAGTGATAGTGGCGGAAAAACCCTGACCTGGCAGTGCCGGAGTTCCACCAAGCTGGCCTGCAGCTACCTGCGTATTCTGCGCGCGTATCGCAGCCTTGATATCAGCAGCAGTCAGTTTGAAATTATTCAGCTTGGACGGATCCATCCATACACGCATTGCATATTGCGAACCAAAAATCTGCACCTCACCGACACCGTTAACACGAGATAATTGATCCTGTACCGTTGCAACGATAAAATCAGACAGGTCATTCGCCTCCAAACTCCCATTCTCAGAAGCAAAGCCAATTACCATCAGAAAGTTACGTGCGGACTTTGCTACAGTGACCCCTTGTTGCTGCACTTCCTGCGGCAGAAGCGGCAATGATGACTGCAACTTATTCTGAACCTGCACCTGGGCAATATCAGGATCGGTACCTGCTTTAAAAGTCAACGTGACAGTCGCCCGACCAAACCCGTCACTGGATGAGTTCATATAAATCAAACCATCCAGCCCGGTCATTTTCTGCTCGATCACCTGCGTGACTGAGTCTTCAACTGTTTTCGCAGAAGCACCGGGATAGTTTGCATTGATAGCGACCTGTGGCGGTGCAATAGCAGGATATTGCGATATCGGTAAGCTCAGTATAGAAAGAGCACCGGCCAACATGATAACGATGGCAATAACCCATGCAAAAATAGGACGATCAATAAAAAAGCGTGCCATAGTCAGCTACCTCACTTAGCCACGGCAGCAGCCGCGTTTTCTTGTGCCACGGCAGGCTTGGCTTCTTGAGGATCAACCACTGCATCGGGTCTCGCTTTTTGTAATCCTTCTACAATCACACGCTCGCCTGCAGCCAGTCCTTCAGTCACCACCCATTTATCATTAATTGATTGCGCAGTCTTCACTATGCGTGGCTCAACCTTATTTTCGGCATTCACCACCATCACGGTCGCATTACCGCGTGGGTCACGGCCTATAGCAGCATGCGGTACCAGAATTGCATCGCTTTTTACACCCTGCGTCATGCGCGCGCGTACATACATACCAGGCAATAGCTGGCCTTTTGCATTTGGAAACACTGCACGCAATGTCACACTACCGGTACCTTGATCCACAGTGACTTCTGAAAATGCAAGTTTGCCTTCTTTCTCAAAGATACTGCCGTCTTCCAGCACCAGCTGTACAGAAACAGTGTTGCCGCCTGCACTCTTCAATTTTCCTTGTTCCAGATCACGCTGCATACGCATTAACTCAGCACTGGATTGCGTAACGTCAACATAGATTGGATTTAATTGCTGTACTGTTGCAAGCGCATCAACCTGATTAGCGGTCACTAATGCGCCGGGGGTGACGGTTGAACGACCAATACGGCCTGAAATAGGTGAAACCACTTTTGTATAAGCAAGGTCAATTCTGGCCTTATCCAAAGCGGCCTTTGCTGCAGCGACTTCAGCTTCTGCTTGCTTCAATGAAGCGTCAGCCTCATCATTAGCCTGTTTGCTTACCGCCTCGATTTTAACCAGCTCTGCATAACGCTGGGCTTTTAACTTTTCAGAACCGACACTAGCCAATGCTCTAGCAAGATTAGCCTTAGCACTGTCATAAGCAGCTTGGTAGACTGCAGCATCAATCTGATACAGCAACTGACCTGCTTTTACTTCACTGCCTTCTTTAAAAATACGTTCTTTAATAATGCCGCTGACTTGCGGCCTCACCTCTGAAATCAGGTATGGTGCTGTACGTCCAGGCAATTCGTTAACTGTCGGCACACTCTCGTTCGCTACTTTAACAACAGTTACAGTTGGTGGCTTAGCATTGGAATTAAGCGCGTTTTCACTTTTTCCACCACATGCAGAAAGAATCAGAACGGTTGTTAGCGAGAGGATATTCAGATATGACATATCAAGTCCTTGTTGTACTCATTTAGAATGTAACTGTAACTATCTGCTGTACCCTAGGCTAATCATTAACTATCAATCTATTATCAGCACTATTTAATTACAGGATCATTATAGGAAATTATCTTTCTAGGAAGATACTGTTGCAATATTATCTTTCCTGAAAGATAATTGCAAGACTATTTTTGAAAACAGAATTCAATCATGCACAACAGAATTGCTTCCCTATTGGATGCGCATAAAAAATATTGGCCAGAATCAAATAATGCCCAATTATTGCCCTTAAGATTTTCACTGTTTTACGCTCAATTAGAACAACACGCGCGCGCAACCGAAATCATAGCGGCCAATCATCTTAGCGTAGCCGAGTTCGACGTACTTGCTACGCTACGTCGTTCACCGCCACCCTATGTATTAACACCATCAGATATTCAGAACTCAATGCTGATCAGTTCCGGCGGTCTAACCAAGGTGTTATTGGAACTGGAAAGTAGAGGGTTTGTTTCACGCACTTCAAACGAAAGCGATCGGCGTATAAAACCAGTGATGCTCAACATCAATACTTTGTCGATTCTGAATAAAGTGATGATTGAACTTGAAAATGTTTTTAAGGATTGGGTTAATAAGTCGCTTACCAATACTGAAATCAATCAACTTACAACATTACTCATGAAGCTCACTAGCTAAATTAAGTTTGAGAGCGCAAAAAATTATGTATAGCACTAAAACATTCCAACGCTGTCAGCACTACTGGTACGCTGAATAGGTGGCCCTGAAAGTCCGTACAGCTGGACATGCCTTAAACAATATGGGAAGTCTCCAGTTGGCAAGAAAGTGTCCAGTTAGAACTAGTCTATGAGAAAGGGGAGCACATTTCTTTTGACATAATGAGTTGAGAATTGAAGTCAACAGTAACCCATTGTTTTGAAAATCTTTCGTTAAAATCCCTAAGTTCAAGTTCGGTAAACTCTGTTTTCCTTTGCATGTGAAATTCCCATGCTCGACTACGACCCTCTATTAGAAATGCTCAAGAAGAGTGGTTTGCCGCTTCGCGCGGCATGGAAACGAACAGGCTACACGGCAGTTGGTCGATGAGGGAATGGCCTACCGATCCGCGCCACCAGCGATCAAGGGCTGAGCGGCGGCGGTGCCCAACAATAACGAGATCGGCTTCGACCTTGCCAGCGAAGGCACCAATGACCTCGGCCGGCTCCTCCCATATCCTGATGGAGCCGGCGGCGTCCAATCCCGCCTCGCGCAGGCGTGCGAGGCCTTTTTCGAGGATGGCGCTGATGTAGGCCCGGTCTTTTTCCGACAGGTCTTCGGACAACGGGCCGGCGGCCAGGAAATAGGGGGATAGTGGCGGCACGACCGCGAGCAGGTGACAGCTAGCGTTGAAGCGGCTTGCAAGTGCGATCCCCTCCTCAAGCGCGTCTCGGCACTCGGCGCTGCCATCATAGGCGAAAACGATAGTCTGAAACATGCGCATTGTCCTCCGATAGTATTAAAAGTATGTCGGCGATTTAGCAGGCGATTACAGTCGCACATTCGGCAGTGCTGCCGTCACTCCATCGCCGCGTGCACATCGTTCACTGCGGATTTCTTCGGCGACGCCCGCAACAGGATTATCAGCGGGATGGCGGCCACAGTGATCCACATCATCAGCCGGAAGTCCTGCAAATAGGCCAGCGTGGCGGCCTGGCGCGTCACCTCGCCGTTGATGGCCGCCAGCCCCTCGGGCGTGGTCAGATTGTAGGCGCCCGCCTCGACCGCCTGCCTCAGTGCCAGATTGAAGGGGTTGATGTAGTCGGCGAACGCGGCATGGTTAGCCTGCGTGCGTTGCGCCAGGTAGGTAATCACCACCGAGATGCCGATACTGCTGCCGAGATTGCGCATCAGGCTGAACAGCGCCGTGCCTTCATTGCGGTAGCGCGGCGCCAGGGTAGCGAAGGTGATGGTGGATAGCGGCACGAAGATAAACCCCAGCCCCAGCCCCTGTGTGATGCCGGTTCGTACGATGTCCCAGCCGTCGATATCCGTGTTGAAATTGGTCATTTCCCACAGGGACAGGCTGGTCAGCATGAGACCCAGTAAAATCATGTGGCGCACGTCCACCTTGCCGGATAACTTACCCACGGCGATCATGGCGAACATGGTGCCAACGCCGCGCGGAGCCATCAGATAGCCGACATCGATCACAGGATAGCCCATCAGGTTTTGCATGAATGGCGGCAGCAAGGCCATCGTGGCGAGCAGAATGATACCCACAATGAAAATGAACAACAGGCCGACACTGAAGTTGCGGTCCTTGAACAGCCCGGGTTCGATGAACGGATGCTCGTGCGTGAATATGTGAGCGATGAAGAGATAGAGCGCCAGGCCGGAGAGCATGGCCTCGATTACCACTTCCGGGTTGGTAAACCAGTCAAGCGATTCGCCGCGATCCAGCATCATCTGCAGCGCGCCGATGCCGAGGCTCAGCAGCGCGAAGCCGAGAAGGTCGAAGCGTCGCGTGCGGTCGATCGGCGTTTCACGCAGGAACGCCGCCAGTCCGAGCCAGGCCAGCACACCGAACGGCAAGTTGATGTAGAACACCCAGCGCCAGTTGTAATACTCGGTTAGCCAGCCGCCGAGCGAGGGGCCGAGAATCGGCCCCACCATCACGCCCACGCCCCACATCGCCATCGCCGCTCCATGGCGCTCGCGAGGATAGGTATCGAGGAGCACGGCTTGCGACAATGGCACGAGGCTCGCGCCGAATATCCCTTGCAGCAGGCGAAACAGAACAATCTGGTTCAGGCTTTGCGCCGCGCCACAGAGCATCGATGCCACCGTAAAGCCGACCACCGACCACATGAAAATGCGCTTGCGTCCCCAGCGCGCCGAGAGGAAACCGGTCAGTGGCATGAAGATCGCCGCCGCCACGATATAGGAGGTCAGTACCCAGGCAATCTGATCCTGGGTCGCGCCCATAGTCCCCTGCATGTGCGGTAGCGCAACGTTCGCGATCGTGGTGTCCAAAGCCTGCATGATGGTCGCCAGCATGACCGACACGGTGACCAAGCCACGATGTGCGCTTTCCGGGTTTGCGGCTGTCGTGGCGGCAGTCATTGTTTGATCTCAGAGCGAGAACCCAAGTACGCGACGGCGATGGCCGGTGTCGATTTCCACGGTGGTGCTCAGCCCTGCGCGCAGTTGCGGCATGGTCGGTGCGGCTTCGATCTTGATCCGCACGGGCACCCTCTGCGCGATCTTGACCCAGTTGCCGGTGGCATTCTGTGCTGGGATAACCGAGAACTCTGCCCCTGTGGCGGGACTCAGGCTTTCCACCACGCCCTTCCATGCCGCATCGGGGTAGGTATCGACACGGATGGTGACAGGTTGGCCCGGATGAGCGTAGGTGAGATCGGTCTCGGTGAAATTGGCTTCGACCCACAAGTTGCCGCTGACCACCAAGGCCAACGCTATGGAACCGGCGGCGACATACTGCCCAGGCTTGGGTGGCTTGCTCACTATGCCGGGCAGCGAGGCGCGCACCTCGGCCCGCGCCAGATCGAGCCTGGCTTGTTCCAGTTCGGCCAGCGCGACGCGATAGCTTGGGTGGCGCTCCACTGGTGAATCGACGCTGCCGCCTAAGGTTTCCGCGATGCGCTTCAAGTCCTGGTCCAATGCGCTGATTTGCTGCTCAGCGAGGTCGGTGCTTTGCTTCGCATCGTCGAACTTGGAAGCGGAAATGAAATTCTTGGCCACCAAATCGGCTTGGCGTTGCTGGTCTTTCTGGGAGAAGGCGTACTTGATTCGGGCCAGCGCGATTTCCGCCTGTCTCTCGCGGTAACTCGCTTTGAGCGCTGCCAGATCGGTGCGCACCTGCGCCAATTTGGCTTCGGCTTTGGCTACGGCTACCTGAAACGGCGCAGGATCGAGCCGGAACAACGGTTGGCCGGCATTGACGGATTGGTTTTCATCAACCAGTACTTCCGTAACCGTGCCGGACACCGCGGCGCTGACGGGGACCTTGTCCGCCTTGATATAAGCATTGTCGGTTTCGACGTAGCGCCCGCCCTTGAGGTACACAACTCCGACTACAAGCGCGGCGATCAATGGAACCACAACCAGCAGGATCAGCCGTTTCAAGCGACGCTTGGGTGGTCGTACATCGGCGATGGTTGTTTCGTTGTCGATCAATGCATTGCTCATGAACAGGTGACTCCAGTAATAGCGTTGTTTCGCGGGTTATCACCGCGAGCCAAGGTTGTCGCGCATCTTGCGCAGTGCGACGAAGAGCATGGCGGCTTGTTGTTTGTTGAGATCGCGCAGGGCATCGGCCTGTATCGCCTCGGTGACCTGTCTGATTGCGGCCAGGTGGGATGTTGCGGCAGGTGTCAAGAACATCTGATATGCCCGCCGATCTGCGGGATCGGAGCGACGTTCGACCAATCCGGCATCCGCCAGTTGATCGATCAACCGGGCGAGCGTGATGGGTTGCACTTCCAGCATTTCTGCCAAATCGACTTGGCGAACACCTTCATGGCGAGATAGGTAAACGAGCGCCCGAGCCTGCGCTAGGGTAAGAGAACTCCCTTCAAGGCGCCGCTGAAAGTTCTGCCGAAGCAGGCGAAAGACGTCCGCCAGAAGAAAACCGAGACTGTCACGCTGCATGTCCAAGCACCAAAGTAGTAAGCATTGCTTATTATATATTGAACACTTTGTGACTCGCAAGGCGAGCGTCGGCACGGGCGCTACCGGAATTCTGCACTATGCGCGCGTCATGCCAAGTGGCGCCTTCGTTTAAGGCGATGAAAAACACCTTGATATGAAGGCGTATGCGGGAGTGGATGGCAGGTCCAAACTCAGCCATTCAATCATCAATATTGCATTTAGCTTTGGATCATTACTTGTAAAAATTGGTGCGTATAGTAAGTAGAGTAGCCTGCAATAATTGCGGAAATACAATTTACCTATCTGCAATCCAATATTTCTGATCATTAAAAAAAACTGTGATATTTCCATCACCAGCGTCAACAATGTTCTGAATAGGCAGAGTTTTACCTACTTTTCTAGGTAGTCCATGAAAATAAGCCAAAGCTACTGTGAGATGAAGCCAAGTGTGTGACGTTTGAATATATTTTACAATCGTATTCGCAGACATGCAAAACTTAAGAATCAAATTACGTCTGAATTTGCCAAAACTTACATGCAAAATACAGAGAAAAATGCTGCATAATAATCAAACTTGCCCTGCTACAAAATCGGGTCTGACTCATTAGGAGGATCACCAGCATGAAAAATGAAACAGGTAACAATATTGGAGGCGGTAACGATACGGCCGCGCTCGAAGCTGAAGTGCGTAGCGCCGTCGAACAGGATCACGATTTACAGGAGGTTGTGCGGCAGCTCACCTTGCGCAAGATCAGCGCGGAATCACATGATATCGAATCTCTGCGGCAGATTGCAAGTGCCGTGCTGAGTGGCGCTCGGGCTGGAGCGCAAAAAGAGTTACACCAGTCAGCTGCGCAAATCGAAATCACACGAGCGCGTCTTAAACAGGTCGTTACAGGGTTGGATGCGGCGCTGGCACAGTTTGCCGAAGCCTCTAAACTGGCGTTGGAAGAAGCGGCGGGTCGGGCGCAGACATTTTCCAGTGAAGACCTCGTCCGCGCACGGACCGATCTGGAAAGTCTAGAGACGATGTTTCTGGAAACCTTGCAAAGCTCGGCCTTGGGTGCCAAGGACGCGGCGGGAGATATCCTCCACGACCTAGCCTCGCACGTCCGTGTCTATGGTTCAGCCGTGGGCGTGCAACTGAAGGATACACTGGCTGTTATTACGCACCAGCTTGGCATGGCGGGACGCGCTCAGGTTGGGGCTGGTCTGCATCTAGCACAAGCCACTTCCGAATTGTTGCGTCAAATCGCTGCCGGCGTTCTCACTGGCTTGGCTGATCACGTCAAGCCTGAACATCCCCAAGACCAGGAAAACTGATGCTGTGGCAGGCGCTGACAGCGATACGCGACCTTGGCCGTCTTCACGACATTGCCTCAATCCTAGTTCGCTACGGTTTCGGCGACATGGTTCGCCGGATAGGTCTGGCCAATGCCTTGGAACGAGCTGGGCGTGCATTGCATTGGAGCAATGCAGAAGAGTTCGCGCACCTTCCTCCTCCCGCTCGGGTGCGGCGGGCGCTGGAGGAGATGGGACCAACTTTCGTCAAACTTGGTCAGGTACTCGCGACCCGCGTTGACCTATTAGAATCGGAATGGATTGCCGAATTCGGTAAGCTGCAGGACAGTGCACCCGCTGCACCTTATGCCGAGATATGTCAGCAGCTCACTGAAGATCTAGGGGCACCGCCCGAGGAAATATTTACTGTTTTCGATCCCGTCCCGTTGGCCGCCGCCTCCATCGCGCAAGTGCACCGCGCCCGCCTCGCAGACAGCAGTGAAGTGGTAGTCAAAGTACGTCGACCCGGTATACGACCGATCATCGAAGCCGACCTACGCTGGCTCTCAAGGCTGGCAGAACTAGCTGAGATGGAGAGCCCGGAACTGCGCAGTTTCCACCCACAGGAAGTGGTGCGGCAGTTTGCCCAGTCACTTAGGCGTGAGCTCGACTTTGCCGGTGAATGCCGCAATGCCGAGCGAATCGCAGAAAATTTTGCAGGGTATACTGACAAAGACGAGTCCATTGCAGAAGCGGTGCTTGAAGTATCTTCGGCACTCCCGATCATCATTATCCCCCGAGTTTATTGGGCATGGACTTGCGAGCGGGTTTGCGTGCAGGAATTCATCGACGGTATTTCAGGACGCAAGCTTGCCGCTGTCGATCAGGCTGGCCTCGACCGCAAGATACTCGCCCGCCGCGGAGCGCGTGCGGTGCTGAAAATGATCGTCGAGGATGGTGTTTTCCATGCTGACCCGCACCCCGGTAACGTATTTTACCTGCTCGGCAACCGCATTGCCTTCATTGACTTCGGTATGATTGGGCGGCTAACAGACGAACGCCGTGATCAGTTGATTCAACTGCTGTTGGGACTAGTGCGGCATGAGCCCATGCGCGTAGCCGATGTGATGCTTGACTGGACAGGCGACGCAGCGGTGGATGAGGACGGCCTGATACTTGAAATCCAGACTTTCGTCGATCAATATCACGGGGTGGCACTAAAGCAGTTAAGCCTCGGCGCCATGCTCTCCGACCTGGTGGCTATTCTTCGCCAGCACCAGTTAACTCTGCCAGCCGATCTGACGATGCTGATCAAAGCCTTCATCTCGCTTGAGGGTATGGGCCGCGAGCTTGATCCGGACTTTGATATGGCCAGCGAGGCGATGCCCTTGCTGGAGCAGGCGCTACGTAAGCGTTATATGCCAGCATCACTCCTCAAGCGCGGCCGTTGGGCGGTCGGTGAGGCGCTGGCGCTTATCGCCGACTTGCCACGTGACCTCTCCCGGCTGTTGCGTGCCGCCCGGCGCGGCCGGCTGGAAATCCATATTGACATCACACACCTGAGGCGCTTCGGCAACCAGCTTGACAGTGCTGCCAACAGGCTGGTGATCGGCATTGTCGTTGCTGCGCTTATTATCGGTTCCTCCATCGTCATGACCGTGCCTGGCGGCCCCAGCTTGCTGGGGCTGCCCTTCTTTGGTCTACTCGGTTTTTTTGGCGCAGTGATCGGTGGCATATGGTTAATGCTGTCGATCTGGAAGAGTAGCAAAGCGGATCGGGAGTGACAGCGATGATGAGAAAGATAATCGACAGCAACCCAGGCCGCCCCAAGGTCGGCTTGGCGCTGGGCAGCGGCTCGGCTCGGGGGCTCGCACATCTTGGCGTAATCCGGGCGATCGAGGATGCTGGCATCGAGGTGGACTTCATCGCTGGTACTAGCATGGGTGCACTCATCGGGGCGATCCATGCTGCTGGAAAACTAGATGATCTGGAAGATACTTTTCAGACATTCGACTGGAAAAAGACGGTTTCCTTCTTCGACGTCATTTTACCCAAGTCTGGCCTGTTCGACGGTGCCAAGATCAGCGACCTAGTGCGCGCGTATGTTCATGCCAACTCGATCGAGGCGCTGCCAAAACCTTTTGCTGCAGTGGCAACCGATATCGTTAGCGGTGAGGAGGTCGTTATCCGGTCAGGTGACGTGATCGAGGCAGTGCGCGCCAGCATATCAGTGCCTGGCATTTTTACTCCGGTACGCAGCAACGGGCGAATTCTGGTGGATGGCGGGCTCACTAACCCAGTGCCGGTGAGCGTGGCTCGCGCCATAGGAGCCGACATGGTAATCGCGGTTGATCTCAATCACGAAATTATCGCAGGTAAAAATTTCAAACCGCTATTGAATTTGTCCAGAATAAGTCAAAATTCAGAGCTATCCAGCCAATTCGGACGCTGGGTAGACAGTTACCGCCAGGCTATGCAGGAACTCAAGGCCAAATTGCTTACCCGCGAAACACCTGGTGCGGCACAGTTTTCCCGCTGGGCATCGACCGAAGAAGCATTACCGAGTATTTTTGAAGTACTGCTGGCCTCAGTCAACGTCATGGAAACACGCATCACGCAAACGCGTCTGGGTCTGGAGCAACCAGATATTCTGATCCAGCCGCCGCTGGGTCATATTCGCTTCCTGGAATTTAGCCGTGCCGAAGAAATCATTCATATTGGTTATGAACATGCAGCGCAGCAACTCGCGCAAATGGAAATCGGAAGGTTAAAAGGAGCGCATATTGGACACGACTAATACTACCTGATTTGCGGGACTGACACTATTGATGGCATACTGGCATGGTGGGTCGAAAGTCGGCTTGAAATCCGTATCACTCAAAGTAACTAAATTCGACCCTATTGAGAGACATGAATAACTACCTATTTTTAATTGTATCCAGCTTCCTGGTAATAGTGGGCGGTCTAGCCGCTCCACCTGCCATTGCAGGGTCGGCTTGGCTTATTGCAACTCCTGATGAGACTGCGCGGGCGGGCGCGCCTATCATGCTTGAAATCATCAAACCAGTGACCCAGACCGAGTGGCCATTGACGCTCAGACTCAGGTTAGTGCGCGACGACAGGGCGCTGGAAGTGGAACTTGCTATCGTAGATCCAGTTTTGACAGAGGACACACGCCGAACGTATCGCGGGGTATTGCCAGATCATCTATCAGGGCTGGTTCGGGCACATCTGGCTGGAGCCGAATCGAACCGGCTGGCCCTCGTCGTCACAGCCGCCGATCCGATCGAGCGGATGCGTGCGCCCATGTATAGCGACACGAGGCCCGTCACGCGATCCAGCGGTACAGGCAGCAAATTATTTGCCACGGACGAACCGGCGTTGTCGGCCAATGAGCCCATGTACTTTGTCGCGGGTGATGGTGGTGGAGCCGCTGCCCGATTCCAATTGAGCTTCAAGTACCGGTTTTTCGACCCTGATAGCTATCCGGTGCAGAGGATTCCATTTCTATCCCGTCTGCATTTCGGCTATACGCAGACTTCAATCTGGGATCTGGGCGCCAATTCGTCGCCATTTCGCGATACCAGCTACCGGCCCAGTCTCTTTTGGCAGGGAGAGACTCACGATGAAAGCCGCCTGATGCCCGAGGTGCTACGCGCCGGTTTCGAGCACGAATCAAATGGCAAGGATGGCGTAAATTCGCGCAGCATCAACACGCTCTTCGCGCAGCCCGTCTGGCGCACTGAATTTTCGGATGGACACACGCTGATCTTCGCACCCAAGGTTTATGGCTATCTGGAAAAATCAGACAACCCGGACATCCAGCGCTACCGGGGTTACGTGGACTGGATTCTCCGCTATGGCCACGAGGACAGCTGGCTTTTGGCGACGCAGTTACGCAACGGTACCTCAGGGCATGGTAGCGCCCAGCTCGATCTTTCCTACCCGCTACGCCAACCGATTTTCGCCCGCACCGGCGGCTTCCTGCACTTCCAGCTATTCAAGGGGTACGGTGAAAGTCTGCTCGACTACAACCTAGACCGTGGGACGCAAGTGAGGATTGGATTTTCAATTGTCCGCTGATGAGAGAGTGTCACTATGAAAAGATGTGGGCCTAAATATGGACATCTGCGCAGTGTGGTCTCCCTGTGCGCACTGGCTGGTGCGTTGGCACTGGACGGTTGCTCACTGGCTCCACCTTATAAAGCACCATCGCTGCCGGTCGCCACGGCCTATCCCGCCGATACCCGGATGCAACCGAACGAAACGATCGAAGGCCGCATCGCCGCCGAGACCGCCTGGCGCGACTATTTCGTTGATCCGCATCTACGAGCGCTCATTGCACGGGCACTGGATAACAGTCGCGACCTGAAAAACGCGGTACTGCGCGTCGCGGAAGCCCGCGCCGCTTATGGCATCCAGCGGGCTGACCAGTTGCCGACCATTGCGGCCACGGCCAATGGCAGCCGGGCACGTGTGCCGGGCGACCTCAACATGAGCGGGCAATCCATTGTCAGCAGCCAGTATCAGGTGGGCGCGGGGCTGGCCACTTGGGAGTTGGACTTCTGGGGCCGAGTGCGCAACCTGAAGGATGCCGCGCTGGAA
Source organism: Methylotenera sp. (assembly GCA_044228245.1). Classification (GTDB taxonomy): domain Bacteria; phylum Pseudomonadota; class Gammaproteobacteria; order Burkholderiales; family Methylophilaceae; genus Methylotenera_A. The sequence goes on along the minus strand of JBGAVG010000012.1, from coordinate 10,420 downwards.
AACTATCTGGCCACCGATGAGGCGCGCCGCGCAATCACGCTCAGCCTGATTGCCCAAGTAGCGGACAGTTATCTGGTGTTGCGCGAACTGGATGAGCGCATCGCGCTGGCGCGGCAGACCATCGCCAGCCGCGAGGAATCGTTGCGCATTTTTAAGCGGCGCTTTGAAGTCGGTGCGATCGCAAAGATGGACCTGGTGCAAGTAGAAGTTCTGCTGCAACAGGCACAAACCCTGGCCGCGCAACTCGAACAGGGGCGAGCCGTCCAGGCGCATGCGCTGACTTTGCTGATCGGCTCGCCGCTACCGCCCTTGCAGGAAAATACCGGTTTCAGTGATAATGCAGTGGCGCGTGAACTGCGCGTTGGCCTGCCCTCCGACCTGCTGTTGCAACGCCCCGATATCGTCGCGGCCGAGCATCAACTGCGTGCCGCCCAAGCCAACATCGGCGCGGCGCGCGCGGCCTTTTTTCCGCGCATTACCTTGACCGGTTCGGCGGGTACCGCCAGCGCTGGGCTCGATGGCCTGTTCGATTCCGGCAGCCGCGCCTGGAACTTCCTGCCCAGCCTTTCCCTGCCGATTTTCGATGCCGGGCGCAACCGCGCCAACCTTGATTTGGCCGAAGTCCGTCGCAACCTGGCGGTGACGAATTATGAAAAGACCGTGCAGGCGGCCTTCCGTGATGTGTCCGATGCCTTATCCGCCCGCCACTGGCTGACTGAACAGGTGCGCATCGCACAGGCGACGCTGGCGGCGCAAACCGAACGTGCGCGGCTATCCCAGTTGCGTTATGACAATGGCAGCACCCCTTATTTTGAAGTCCTGGATGCCCAGCGCGACCTGCTCACGGCCGAGCAGCAACTGGTACAAACGCGCCGCGCCCTGCTCTCAAGCCGCGTAAGCCTGTACGCAGCGCTGGGCGGCGGCAGCCAGGAATTTGCCGCCCCGGTGGATACGGCAACCCACTCGGCAAATTAAAACAACAGCACACACGAGAACTCACCATGAATCCATTAAGCCCTGCACTCAAGAAAAACCTGTTCCTGGCCGCGGCGGCCATTGTCATTGCGCTGATCGCCTGGGGCGTGTGGACGATGACCCGCCCGAAAGGCCTGGGCGAAGGCTTTGTCAGCGGCAATGGCCGTATCGAAGCCACCGAGATCGATGTCGCCTCCAGGTATCCGGGGCGCGTGGTCGAGATTTTCGTCTTCGAAGGGGATTTCGTGCAGGCAGGTCAGGTGCTGGCACAAATGCAGATCGATGTACTCACCGCGCAGCGCGATGAGGCGCGCGCCCAGCAGCAACAGGCGATTACCGGCGTAGCGAGCGCCGAAGCGCAAGCGAGGATGCGTGAAAGTGAGTTGGCGGCGGCGCAAGCCATCGTGGTGCAGCGCGCGAGTGAGCTGGATAACGCCAAGCGGCGCCTGGCTCGTTCGCAAACGCTATCGCGTGAAGGCGCGACATCCATCCAGCAACTAGACGACGATCAGGCGGCAGTGTATAACGCCCAAGCCGCATTGGCTGCGGCCGAAGCCCAGGCGAAAGCGGCCGCAGCGGCCATTGTGGCAAGCAAGTCACAAGTCACAGGCGCACGCGCCGCCATCGAGGCCGCCACCGCGACGATTGCGCGCATCGATGCGGACATCAAGGACAGCCAGCTCAAGGCGCCGCGCGATGGCCGCGTACAGTATCGCGTGGCCCAGCCTGGCGAAGTGCTGGGTGCCGGCGGCAAGGTACTCAATATGGTGGATCTGAGCGATGTCTATATGACATTCTTCCTGCCCGAGACGGTGGCCGGAAAAGTAGCGCTGGGCAGCGAGGTGCGTCTTGTACTGGATGCCGCGCCCGGCTCTGTGGTTCCCGCGCGAGTGTCGTTCGTCGCGAGTGTTGCGCAATTTACGCCGAAAACAGTGGAAACCGCGGTTGAACGACAAAAGCTCATGTTCCGGGTGAAAGCCCGCATCGATCCAGAGTTGCTGAAAAAACACCTGAAGCAGGTCAAGACCGGCCTGCCCGGCATGGCCTGGATCAAACTGGACCGGCAGGCCGAGTGGCCTGAGTCGCTCAAGATCAAGGTCGCTGAGTGAGGGCGGCTAAGTGACACTTGCCACATCCAGCACCACCCATGTAAATATGTCAGGCGCGCCAAGTGGCCTGGTCGCGCGCCTGTCCGGTGTCAGCCTGCGCTATGCCAAGACGATAGCGCTGGATGCCGTTGATCTGGCGGTGCCCGCTGGCTGCATGGTCGGGCTGATCGGCCCGGATGGCGTCGGCAAGTCCAGTCTGCTGGCCTTGATTTCCGGCGCGCGTAGGGTGCAGCAAGGCACTGTGGAGGTGCTTGGCGGCAACATGCAATCAAGACGCCACCGCGACCGGGTATGCCCCGCCATTGCCTACATGCCACAAGGTCTGGGCAAGAATCTCTACCCGGCCCTGTCGGTCGAAGACAATCTGCAATTCTTCGGTCGCCTGTTCGGCCACAATGCGGTTGAACGCAGACGGCGCATCGACGAACTGACGAAAGCGACGGGCCTCCATGCTTTCCTTGATCGTCCGGCAGGCAAACTGTCAGGCGGGATGAAGCAGAAATTAGGCTTGTGCTGCGCCCTGATCCACGACCCGGATATGCTGATTCTTGATGAACCAACCACCGGGGTCGATCCGCTGGCGCGCACGCAATTCTGGTCACTGATTGCCCATATCCGTGAAGCGCGTCCGGGCATGAGCGTGATGATCGCCACCGCTTACATGGAGGAGGCAGAACGCTTCGACTGGCTGGTGGCGATGGACGCGGGACGGATTCTCACCACAGGATCGCCCAAAGAACTGCACGAACGCACCGGCACTGCGACGCTGGAAGCGGCCTTCATCGCACTGCTGCCGGAAGAAAAAAAACGCGGCCATCGGGCAGTCGTGGTGCCGCCGTTTGCCGACGGCGAGAATGTTGCCATCGAAGCGCGCGACCTGACCATGCGCTTCGGAGATTTCACGGCGGTCGACCGCGTCAACTTCCGCATCCACCGCGGTGAGATTTTCGGCTTCCTCGGCTCCAACGGTTGTGGCAAGACCACCACCATGAAGATGCTCACCGGTCTCTTGCCACCGTCTGAGGGCGAAGCCTGGCTGTTCGGACAGAAAGTGGACGCGCGCGACATCACCACGCGACGGCGTGTCGGCTATATGTCGCAGGCGTTTTCGCTGTACTCCGAACTCAGCGTCGAGCAGAATCTGGTGCTGCATGCGCGCCTGTTCAGCGTGCCAGAATCGGCAATCCCGTCGCGGGTAAGCGAACTTTTGACTCGTTTTGGGCTGGACGGCGTGCCCGATGCCATGCCCGACAAATTGTCGCTCGGCATGCGCCAGCGCCTGTCGCTGGCGGTAGCGCTGGTGCATGCACCGGAACTGCTGATCCTGGACGAACCGACCTCGGGTGTTGATCCAGTAGCACGCGATGCCTTCTGGCAGTTCCTTGTCGATCTGTCGCGCACTGACAAGGTAACAATCTTCATCTCGACCCACTTCATGAATGAGGCTGAGCGCTGCGACCGCATTTCGCTAATGAATGACGGGCAGGTGCTGGCCAGCGACGCGCCAGAGGAGATTGTCAAAAAGCGCGGCGCCAGGACGCTGGAAGAAGCTTTTATCGCTTATTTGAAGGATGCAGACCCGGCCGATGCAGAGGATATACCCGATACCACGACCTGGGCGCCTGTTTCTGCCGCGTCTCAAGGCATATCGGCGCACCCGCGGATGCGGCATCGCGGCTTCAATTTTGCGCGCGCCTTCAGCTATACCCTGCGTGAGGCGCTGGAACTGCGGCGTGACCCGGTGCGTTTAGTGATGGCGCTGTTCGGCAGCCTGATCCTGATGCTCATCATGGGCTACGGCATCACCATGGATGTGAACGATCTTAGCTACGCCGTGCTGGACCGCGACCAGACCAGCCTCAGCCAGAACTATGCCTTGAACCTCTCCGGTTCGCGCTATTTTCTAGAGCACCCGCCGATTACCGACTATGCCGACCTCGACCGGCGCATGCGTAGCGGCGAACTGTCGCTGGCCATTGAAATTCCGTCGGGCTTCGCGCGCGACGTGCAGCGCGGTACCCCGGTGCAGATCGGCGCCTGGATCGACGGCGCGATGCCGCAGAGGGCAGAAACCGTGCAGGGTTATGTGCAGGGCATGCACCAGGGCTGGTTGATCGATATCGCCAAAACCCGCTTCGGTCAGGACATTGCAGCCGGTGCGGCCAGCATCGAGACACGCTTTCGCTACAACCCGGACGTGAAGAGCCTGCCGGCGATGGTGCCGGCCGTAATTCCCCTGTTGTTGATGATGATCCCGGCCATGCTTACCGCGCTATCCGTAGTGCGCGAAAAGGAGTTGGGCTCGATCATAAATCTCTATGTCACGCCCGTGACCCGCAGCGAATTCCTGATCGGCAAGCAAATCCCTTACATCGTGCTGGCCATGCTCAATTTTCTGCTGATGACCCTGTTGGCCGTGACCCTGTTCGGCGTCCCGGTCAAGGGCAGCTTCATGACCATTCTGCTGGGGACGCTGATCTATGTCGGTTTCTCCACCGGCTTCGGTCTGTTCGCCTCCACCTTTACGCGCAGCCAGATTGCGGCCATGTTCTTTGCCATGATCGGATCCATGCTGCCAGCCATCCAGTTCTCCGGCATGATCAACCCGGTCTCGACGCTCGAAGGCGCAGGCCGGCTGGTCGGTGAAATTTACCCGGCCACGTACTACATCACTATCAGCCGCGGCGTGTTCAACAAGGCACTGGGGTTTGCCGATCTGCAAGTGACATTTGTGCCGATGCTCGTGGCGGCCGTGGTTATCCTCTGCCTGTCCATCGCCCTATTGAAAAAACAGGAAAAATAATTATGAGCCGAGCATCCAACATCTACCGTTTGGGCATCAAGGAGCTGTGGAGCCTGCTGCGCGATCCGATCATGCTGGTGCTGATCGCCTACAGCTTCACTTTTCAGGTCTACATCGCCGCCACCGCCATGCCGGAGACGCTCAGCAATGTGCCGATCGCGATCGTCGACGAGGATGACTCGCCGCTATCGGCACGTATCACCTCGGCTCTGCGTCCGCCGCAATTCATGCCGCCAACGCGGGTGACGCTGCCCGAGGTCGATGTCGGCTTGGATGCGGGGCTCTATACCTTTTCGCTCAATATTCCGCCGAACTTCCAGCGCGACGTGCTGGCGGGGCGAGCGCCCGCTATCCAGCTCAATGTGGATGCCACGCGCATGAGCCAGGCCTTTACCGGCAGCGGTTACATCCAGCAGATCGTGATGGGCGAAATCAACGAATTCGTTCAGCGCTATCGCGGCAATGCCACGCCACCGGTGGATCTGGCCTTGCGGATGCGCTTTAACCCGGCCTTGACGCGAGCCTGGTTCGGCTCGCTGATGGAGATCATCAACAACGTCACCATGCTGTCCATCGTGCTGGCCGGCGCCGCGCTGATCCGCGAGCGCGAGCACGGCACCATCGAACACCTGCTGGTCATGCCTGTCACCCCCGCCGAGATCATGCTGGGCAAGATCTGGTCAATGGGGCTGGTCGTTTTGCTGGCTACCGCATTTTCGCTAAACTTTATCGTGCAGTGGGCACTCAAGGTGCCTATTGAGGGCTCTGTGGCACTGTTCCTGGCTGTCGCCACATTGCACCTTTTCGTCACCACGTCTATGGGTATTTTCATGGCGACGCTGGCGCGCAACATGCCCCAATTCGGGCTGTTGATGATGCTGATATTGCTACCGATGCAGATGTTATCAGGCGGCACCACGCCGCGCGAGAGCATGCCAATCCTTGCGCAGAACATCATGCAGGTTGCGCCCACCACGCATTTCGTCTCCGCTGCCCAGGCCATCCTCTACCGCGGCGCGGGGTTCGACGTAATCTGGCCGCAAGTGCTGGCGCTAGTCATCATCGGTGTGGTGTTTTTCACCGCCGCCCTTGCGCATTTTAGAAAGAGTATCGGCCAGATGACATGATGATGCTCTTAAATTGATTACTATGGCGAAAAGTTCAAAAAGAAGAACTGGTTTAGCACATGAGCCAAAACCCTAAGATGTCTTTACGCACGGACTGGTGATGAACAATCCTACTATTGGTTACAATAAATGGCCAAAATTCCAAAGCTAATTGCGTTTCAACAGCTTGTGGCTAATAACCTTTACGAACTGATTAATGAATAGCGGATTCAAATTTGAAGTGCAACGCCCGTAAGTTCTAAAAATACCTGATGAGGGGATTTAAATCCATGCCTTTTTCTAGGTCTGTGATTCAATCTTCTCATCGCGGCACTAACTTCATCTGCAGTTTACGCATCACTCTCTGGATTAACTGAATCGACCAGTCCTTACTAGACACTTTCTTGCCAGTCTTCTATTGGGGCTCTGAGGAAACTTGGGGACAAAACTGCCGTTCAAGTCTGACAAGTAAACTTCAGCCCCTAGCCAATAGCAGACCCCAAAAATTTTTAATTGAATGTTATATCTGGACGTAAAATTAAGAAGCAAATGATAGCGAGCAGTGCAAGGGTGGCTGCAGTAAAAAATACGGCTACAGGGCTTGTAAGCCATAGCACACCGGCAAGAATAGATGCTGGTAAGTAGATAATGCCTGTCACAAAGTTATACATACCAATCGCAGATGCACGGTGCTCCAGCTCAATATCGGTAATAAATGCTTTGCTTTGGGCCTCATCAATTGAGTAGAACAGTCCATAAATAATAAACAATACGATGATTTCCCATCTGGTCGTAGCATATGCAAAACCTAGGCACATAAGAAGGTAAGTAAAGTAGCCCAATAATATGATGCGTGATCTGCCAATCTTGTCTCCTATTTGGCCTATTATTGGCGCTGAGATGACAAAAGAAATATTAAATAAAGCATAAAGCAGAACAATGTCTTGGGTAGTGAAGCCAGCGTCATGCGCATGAAGTAGCAAGAAGCCAAAACTGAAGTAGGCCAGTGAAAAGATTCCAGATGTAATGAGATAGCGCTTGAACTGGGGGCTCAGGATATTCCAGGTTTCGAGCATGTTCTCACGCTGATGGATTGGTTCTGGCTGATCCTGAATCCGGCTTAATACGATAATACTCAACACAGCAGGTATTAAGGCTATCCAGAACAGCATCTTAAAGGTCGAAGCTCCGTCACCCAGCCACCGGAGTAGCCCGTAAGCGATAAGTGGCCCCAGGATGGCACCGGTTTTATCAAGCGCTTTATGTACACCGAATGAGTAACCTCGATTCGTCTTACCAGCAACCGATGACAGCCAAGCATCTCGTGGCGGTCCACGGAAACTCTTGCCGAGACGTTCAACGACACGGAATATACCTAATCCGACGACGGAGCTGCTTACCAGTAGAATCACTTTGGCCAATGTTGAGAAGCCATATCCAAGTAGAGCAAAGACTTTTCGCTTTCCGGTTCTATCAGACAGCCAGCCTGACAGGTAATTCAAGGATGATGCAGACAGGTCAGCGCAGCCTTCAATGAGCCCTAGCAAGGCAGTCGATGCGCCAGCAACTGAAGTAAAGAAGATAGCAAAAACCGAGAAAATCATCTCAGAACTGAGATCAGTAAGCATGCTCACCAGCCCAAGCTTGACTACATCCGGATGTACTCCAATGTTTTGATCTGGCTGTTTTTGCTCTGTTGCGCCGGTGGGGTTCTGCATGTGCAGATTTTATAGTGCCTATAGGAGAATTACTATAAATACATACATCAGATGAATCGAGAAAATGTTTTACTGTCACCTTCACGATAGGCATACAGTAGCGCAGCAACACTCAGATTAGCAGCAAATGCCACTAAGCCAATAAGCCCCATGGTTTGTGCACTAGGTAGAACAGCTGTAGCATGGTTAAAGCCTATAATAATGAGGCTTTAGCTCGCATTGCAAGACCCATGCCTAAGACCCATAAGCTAATTCCGTAATTGGCTGCATCACCAAGAAAGTCTAAAGAGTCTGCAAACAAAGATACTGAATTAGCTTTTACGCCAGATGCTATTTCCAGTGCAAACATCGTCAAATTGATCATTAACGCAATCCACAATACTTTACGATAGCGTCCATGATGGCTGTTACTGTTGTCTGATTCATGCTCATGTTGACAGCAATGTGCGCTCATATTTCTTCCCTTCTAATTTATAACATGTATCATAAAGTCTGTAGCTACTACAGAGTCAAGTCATGATTGAAGAATGTACAATTGGCGTATTAAGCAAAGAATCTGGGGTCAACCTTGAAACCATTCGCTATTACGAGAAGATCCACGGAGCCTCTGTCCACAAACACGGCTTTTGGTGTGCGATGCGTGAGTGCATGGAGGACTTGATTTCTTTATCAGATGATGGGCAGTCCTAATGCGTATGAGTTTAACTTAATTACTTTTTGGATGCCTTAAGTAAAAATAGGTGGCTTTTTTGAGACTATCTTAGGTGGCTTTTTTGCAATTGTTTTATATGGCTGTTTTACTAAGAATACGCAATCATGTCTGCATCTAAGTTGATATGGGTCGCTTGACCACCATTATTTTCACGCAATAAGTTCATAATGCTTTTGCGTTTTTGCGCCCATTTTGAGCGATAGCCATTCAACACTCTATCTGCGTCGCGTGTATCAATATTAATGAAACGGTTTGACCAACGATATTCAATGGCTAAACGACTTAAAAAGTCCAAAATACCAGGGAATGATGAGGCTGGAAAGCCGTTGATACCGATTGCGATCATTTGACGCTCACCTACTCTTGGTTCGAAGCCAGTAACAAAATCTAATTGACCCAACACGGCATCTAAGTACATCGGCACTTCGCCCATTTTGAATTTATTGCGAGGTGATAAAGAAACACAACCTTGCAAGTGAGCTAGGATTTCACTGGTTACCATTCCGTCATGTTCATCTATCGTATCAACAAGACGACGGGCTTTTACAACCGAAGTTAAACGATCTTCAATATCATTAATGGTCGCTTTAAATCGGGTTAAATTACGCGCAGCAATACCGACTTCTTCACGTCCATCCACAAACATTGCTGCAGCTTTATTTGCCGCATCAGGCTCGGGGTGCCATGTTAAAGAGATAATATATTTACTTTCGTAGCCGACATGATTCTGTTCATGTGATTCACGACGCACATCATCTATTAGGGGCGAACGCAGAAAACGGAAAAAATTGTACGCTAAGCTAAATTCATCACACTCTATCGACTTTTAGCGAGCAATCGCACTACAGTTGATGGGTGTACCTGAAATAGCCTGGCAGCATCAGCACCTGTTTTCTGGCCAGACGTTACGAACATGATAATTTCTTTCTGTTGTTGTGGTGTTAGCTTCGGCCGACGACCACCAATTCTGCCTTCTTGCCGTGCAGCCTCTAATCCATTCTTAGTACGTTCTCGCAGCATGGCGCGCTCAAACTCTGCAAACGAACCAACGATTTGCATCATCATTCGACCAGCTGGTGTAGATGTATCTATCGCTTCAGTCAAACTTTGAAAGTCCGCTCCCGCTTCTTCGATCTTTTCCAGTGTGAGTAGCAAGTCTTTCAATGATCGTGATAGTCGATCCAATTTCCAGACGGCAACGACATCGCCTTTGCGTAATTGTCCTAGCAGTCGATGCAACTCTGGTCGATCCCAACGACCACCAGAAGCCTTTTCCTGAAATATTAATTCGCACCCATTTTCTTTGAGTGCTGTGATTTGTAATTGATTGTCTTGTTCCTGAGTAGAAACACGTGCATAACCGATGCGCATCGTTGCGAATTCCTGTTGCCATTTATTTATATTTTGCAATACATTTACGCAATGCGCAAGCCCTTGTTTTATGTGAAGCGAATTTTGATTGCGCAAATGAACGTTTGCGCAATCTTCATAAATCACTTACCCAACAGGTCAAAGCAATTTAATACCAGTCAAACTATTCGCGCAGACTTCTTTAATAATTCGTATTAAGTCTTGTGCATAAGGCTTTGTCATCATGTCTTGTGTACCTGTCGCGTACAACTCAGACCATAATCCCTTTGTGCCAATTGGTTTCGCAATCACATACTCATGATCTACATAGCTTTGAATACCCCAACTTGGTAACGCGGCGAGACCACGACGGCTGGCAACGAGTTGCATAATGGCAACTGTGAGTTCTGCCGCGCGTCTTTCAAACACAATGTTAGCTGGTTTAAGCACATTGCGAATAATGTCAATACGTTCTTCAGGTACGGGATAGGTAATCAATGTTTCATTTCTAAAATCTTCAGCTAGAAATCGCGCTTTATTGCGTTTGCTGTGATCTGGTGGCAAAACGGCCATTATTTCAAATTTGAATAATGGCTGATGTTGTAAGTCACGTACCTTTTCAGGTAAGCCGCCAATCACCAAATCTG
>JBGAVG010000011.1:0-54192 GCA_044228245.1 Methylotenera sp. | reverse complement strand
CATGCCAAAAACATCGCTTTTGAGATAAATGGCGAAACCCTTGTTTTTGCTTTGGCCGATCTGGATGTGCAGGCCAGGCTGGGTGGTGCCAAACGTTTGATCGATCTGCCCAATGGCGGCAGGCTGGAGGCGCTGGACATCAGTGAACTGGAAGCGGCGATGCCTTCTAAATCAAGTGCATTCTGGTCTGCTTTGCATTATCTGGAAAATCATCTGGGCTGGGTGCTTGCTTCGCTATTAGCTACCGTGGTTGCAGGCTGGCTGTTTTTGCAGTTTGGTGTGCCAAAGTTGGCGGAATACGTCGCAGACGCCACGCCGCCAGCGATGGAGGCTAATTTAGGCGAGCAGGCTTTAGAAGGTTTAGATAGCAGTTTCGGATATTTTTCACCCAGCAAAACTGCGCAGGTGCGCAAAGACAGCATTATGGCAGCGTTAAAAAAACTTTGTGCGGCCATGCAGGATTGTCCGCATTACCGGCTGGAATTCAGGGAAGGCGGCGTAATCGGAGCCAATGCGTTTGCGCTGCCGGGCGGCATCATGGTGGTGACGGATGAAATCATTGCCTTATCAAAAAATGACGCAGAAATCATTTCCATTTTGGCGCATGAATTGGGGCACGTTAAGCAGCGCCATGCGTTCAGGCAGAGCCTGCAGGGCGTGCTGTCAGGCCTGATTCTGGCAGCTATCACGGGCGATGTCAGTTCGGTGGCTTCCGGCTTGCCTGCGGCATTAATGCAAATGCGCTACTCGCGTGAGCACGAAACCGAGGCGGATGTGTTTGCGCTCGATGCCATGCAGAAAGCTTGTCTGCCACCCAAAGCGTTTGCAGATATTTTGCAGCGCCTGCAGACCCAATCGGAAGGAGGCGGCAATAAAACGGCAAAAAAAGCCCCACCGCGGCAACGCACTGACCCCGTCTTCGAAATGTTAGCGTCGCACCCCGATACGCAGGTACGGATTAAACCATTTTTAGAGGCTGTGCAAAATTGCCATTAAGTGCGTGCGGTGTGTGCAAAATCTTGCTAAATTGCGGCTTTTGCGTTAATCTCGCGGGTAGCTGAATTAAAAAAATCTATTAAGGAGCGATTGCAATGAAAAATCCATTAGAGTCAGTAGCGGGCACGATTATTTCCGGACTGATACTCACGGTAGTGTTGGTATTATTTTTGAAAAACTTTTTACTGACAGGGGTGTAAGATGGAACTGGTACCAGCATTAGCGCGATGGATTCACTTTCTTGCAGGCATTACATGGGTTGGCCTGCTCTACTACTTTAATCTGGTGCAAATGGCCGCACTTAAAGACGCAGGTGCTGACGGCACGGCGGCCGGCATTACCAAGCACGTGGCGCCGCGCGCATTGTTATGGTTCCGCTGGTCGGCAGTCGTAACCTGGCTGGCTGGGGCAGCTCTGCTTGGCGCCAATCTGGGTGATGCATTCATGCTGCGCAATGGCTATGAAGGCATTGGCATCGGTGCCTGGTTAGGTACCATCATGTTGTTTAACGTTTGGGTGCTGATCTGGCCAAACCAGCAAAAGATTTTAGGCATGGTGCCAGCGGATGATGCGGCAAAGGCTAAGGCACGCCGTGTGGCAATGCTGGCCTCCCGCACCAATATGATGCTGTCCATTCCCATGCTGTTTTTCATGGCAAACGGCTTGAGTCATCGCGCCGTACTAGGCTTCTAACAAGCACTGAGGCTACAACGGCGGCCTTAAGCCGCCGTTTTGCTTTTCTGGGTTTTGCTTATCTTCAATTTTTAATTCTTGTTAATCATTGAAGATAACGAGGCGGCGAGCCGTGGACAGTACATAGTCCGTACGGCAAGGCGAGTCAACGAAGTTAGGTTTAATGAGTAACGAGAATATATGTCGCATTTAATGAACACATACAGTCGTCAACCAATTACTTTCACGCATGGTGAAGGTGTATGGTTGTGGGATGAATCAGGTAACAAATATCTTGATGCGCTGGCAGGTGTGGCGGTGAACGGCCTAGGCCACGCGCATCCAAAGCTGACAAAGGCGATTAGCGAGCAAGCGGCAAAACTGATTCATGTGTCCAATATTTATCATATTGCCGAACAGGAACAACTGGCTGATAAGTTAGCTGAATTATCGGGCATGGACAAGGTGTTCTTCTGCAACTCCGGCTGTGAGGCGAACGAGGCAGCGATTAAGCTGGCGCGACTTTACGGGCATAACAAGGGCATTCACAATCCTGAGATCATCGTGATGGAACGCGCCTTCCATGGCCGCACCATGGCAACGCTTTCGGCCACGGGCAACCGCAAGACACAAGCGGGTTTTGAGCCGCTGGTAAGCGGCTTCATCCGCGTGCCGTACGATGATCTGGAAGCTGTTAAGCAGATTGCAACACGCAAAAACAACGTGGTGGCGATACTGGTCGAGCCGGTGCAAGGCGAAGGCGGAGTTTATATACCGGCCGATATGCGTGCCTATTTAGAGGGCCTGCGCAAGGTGTGTGACGACAACGGCTGGTTGCTGATGCTGGACGAAGTGCAGAGCGGTATAGGCCGCACCGGCACCTGGTTTGCGTTTCAGCATACGGACATGATGCCCGATGTAATGACGCTGGCGAAGGGGCTGGGATCCGGCGTGCCGATTGGCGCTTGCGTAGCCAAAGGCGCAGCGGCTGAGGTATTCACGCCGGGGAAACATGGTTCTACCTTTGGCGGTAACCCATTGGCAACCATGGCAGGGTTAACCACCTTGAATGCGATCCAGGACGAAAAACTGCGCGAAAATGCGCAAGACATGGGCGATCTGATTGTCTCGCAGTTAAAAACAGCGTTGAATGGTGTGGCTGGTATGGTGGTGATTCGCAATGCAGGTTTGATGATTGGCATTGAACTGGATAGACCGTGTGCCGAGCTGGTAAAAATGGCATTAGAAGATAAATTGCTGATTAACGTGACCGCCGAAAAAGTGGTGCGTTTGTTGCCGCCCCTGGTGATTAACGAAGCCGAGGCGAATGAACTGGCAACACGTCTTTCAGCGTTGATTAAGCAGTTTTTAAGCCAGTAGAACATACATTATGGCCATTAAACATTTTTTACAGTTTAACGATTTAACAACGGAAGAGTTAAATCATATCTTCGCACGCGCCACTTGGATTAAAGGTCAGTTCAAAAGCTACAAGCAATACTGGCCGCTGCAGGACAGGACGCTGGTGATGATTTTCGAAAAGGCCAGCACGCGCACACGGCTTTCATTTGAAGCGGGCATGCAGCAGCTAGGCGGTTCGGCGATTTACCTCAATACACGCGATTCGCAACTGGGGCGCGGCGAGCCGGTGGAAGATGCGGCGCAAGTGATTTCGCGCATGAGCGATATTGTGATGATTCGCACTTTCGAACAGGAAATCATCGAGCGTTTTGCAGCTAATTCACGCGTGCCGGTGATTAATGGGCTCACGAATGAATACCATCCTTGCCAGATTCTGGCGGATATTTTCACGTTTATCGAGCATCGCGGACCAATTAAAGGCAAAACCGTGGCATGGATCGGTGACAGCAACAATGTCTGCAATACCTGGCTGCAGGCTGCGGAACTGCTGGATTTTAACGTGCACGTTTCTACACCGCCGGGTTACGAAGTGGAGCCTGAACGCGCCAATTTATACGGGCATGACCATTACGAAGAGTTTGCTGACCCGATGCTGGCGGTGCGGGGCGCCGATTTGGTGACCACCGACGTGTGGACGAGCATGGGGTTTGAAGCTGAAAATGAAGAGCGCCTAAAAGACTTCGCCGATTGGCAAGTGGACGGCGATATGATGCGCGCAGCCAATAAAGATGCGCTGTTCATGCACTGTTTACCCGCACACCGCGGAGAAGAAGTGGCGAGCGACGTGATTGACGGCGCGCAGAGTGTGGTGTGGGATGAGGCGGAGAACCGTCTTCATGTTCAGAAGGCGCTGATGGAATATTTACTATTAGGAAAAGTTTAGAGTATGAGTAAGATTAAAAAAGTCGTATTGGCCTATTCCGGCGGTTTGGATACCTCGGTGATTTTGAAGTGGCTGCAAGACGAATACAAATGCGAAGTGGTGACATTTACTGCCGATCTGGGGCAAGGGGAAGAGCTGGAGCCGGCGCGCAGTAAAGCCAAAGCGGCGGGCGTGAAAGAAATTTATATTGACGATCTGCGTGAGGAATTTGTGCGCGATTTCGTGTTTCCGATGTTTCGCGCCAATACGGTGTACGAGGGCGAGTACCTGCTCGGCACCTCGATTGCGCGCCCTTTGATTGCCAAACGGTTGATTGAAATCGCACGTGAAACCAACGCCGATGCGATCTCGCACGGCGCGACCGGCAAAGGCAACGACCAGGTGCGGTTTGAACTGGGCGCTTATGCGCTCAACCCGAATATTCATATTATCGCACCATGGCGCGAGTGGGATTTGCTGAGCCGCGAAAAACTCATGGCCTATGCCGAAACGCATGGCATTCCTGTGGACATGAAGCATAAGCAGGGCGGTAGCCCGTATAGTATGGATGCCAATCTACTGCATATTTCGTATGAAGGCCGTCATCTGGAAGACCCGGCAGCGGAAGCGGAAGAATCAATGTGGCGTTGGAGTGTTTCGCCTGAAAATGCGCCCGATGCCGCCGAGTATCTGGATATCGAATATGTGAACGGCGATCCGGTTTCACTCAATGGTAAAAAGTTGAAAGCACACGAGTTGCTCGCCCAGTTGAATCAGCTTGGCGGTAAGCACGGCATTGGTCGTCTGGATCTGGTCGAAAACCGCTATGTCGGCATGAAATCGCGCGGCTGCTATGAAACGCCGGGCGGTACGATTATGCTCAAGGCGCACCGCGCCATTGAATCACTCACTTTGGATAGGGAAGTGGCGCATTTGAAAGATGATCTCATGCCACGTTACGCCAGCCTGATTTATAACGGCTACTGGTGGAGTCCTGAGCGTATCGCCCTCCAGACGCTGATTGACCATACGCAAACATCCGTGAATGGCTGGGTGCGCGTTAAGCTGTACAAAGGCAATGTGATCATTGTAGGACGCGACAGTAAAACGGATTCACTGTTTGATTCCACGATTGCGACGTTTGAAGATGATGCGGGCGCATACGACCAGAAAGACGCCGGTGGATTTATCAAGCTCAACGCGCTCAGGATGCGTATTGCCGCCAATTTGCGTAACCGGAAAAAATAGACCATTCTTATGTCCAGACAAGTTGTTGCCTATGACTCCACCTTGCGTGACGGCGCGCAGGCGCAAGGGGTTTCTTTTACAGTAGAAGATAAGCTCAAGATCGTCCAGCGTCTGGATGATTTGGGCATTGGCTATATCGAGGCGGGTAATCCCGGCTCCAATCCCAAGGATCTGGAGTTTTTTGAGCGTGTCGGTGCGCTCAAGCTTAAGAATGCCAAAATCATCGCTTTTGGCAGCACCCGGAAAGTGGGCATCAAAGCAGCGGAAGACAAGAATTTACAATCTTTGTTACGTGCCAATACTTCTGCGGTGGCGATTTTCGGTAAAAGCTGGGATTACCAGGTTACCGACATTCTGCGTACCACGCTGCAAGAGAACCTGAACATGATTGCAGATACCATCGCTTTCCTGAAGCAGCAGGACAAAGAGGTGGTGTTCGATGCTGAACATTTTTACGATGGTTACAAAGCCAACCCGGATTATGCGATAAAAACTTTGCAGGCAGCGGCGGATGCCGGTGCGGACGTACTGTGCCTGTGCGACACCAACGGCGGCACTTTCCCGAACGAGATATACGAAATCACGCAAAAAGTTGTCAATGCCTTCAAAGTGCAAATTGGCATTCATTGCCATAATGATTGCGAAATGGCCGTGGCCAACTCCATCGCAGCGGTGCAAGCTGGGGCCGTCCAGGTGCAGGGTACTATCAACGGTATCGGCGAGCGTTGCGGCAATGCCAATCTGTGCTCGATCATCCCGAACCTGCAGCTCAAGCTCGGCTTGTCCTGTATCCCGCAGCAAAACATCGCACACTTAACGGCTGCGGCCCGCTACGTGAACGATGTTGCCAATATGCCATTCAATGACAAGGCACCTTATGTGGGTAACGATGCGTTCTCGCACAAAGGCGGCATGCACATTGATGCCGTGAGCAAGAACCCGATTTCGTATGAGCATATCAACCCGCAACAAGTTGGCAATATGCGTCATATCCTGGTGTCGGAAGTGGCAGGGCGCAGCGCCTTGCTGTCTAAAATTCACGAGGTAGATGCCTCGCTCGCCAAAGATTCGGCAGACACCAAACGCATTCTGGAACATATCAAGACACTGGAGCATGAAGGTTATCAGTTCGAAAGTGCCGAAGCCTCTATCCAGTTGCTGGTACGCAAGCAACTCGGGAAATTCCGCCCATTTTTCGAATTTAGGGAATATCAGGTCAATATCCACGAGCCTGCACTGAATGGCGTGAACTCATCAGCTATGATCAAGATCGCGGTGGATGGTAAAGAGGAAATCACCGCCGCGGAAGGTGATGGCCCGGTGAACGCGCTGGATAACGCCATGCGCCGCGCCTTGGAGCGCTTTTACCCAGCGATTAAGCATGTGCGGCTGACTGATTACAAAGTACGCGTGCTCGATTCTGACCGCGCGACGGCGGCGAATGTGCGTGTGCTGATTGAATCTGCCGACCAATATGAAAGCTGGACAACCACGGGTGTTTCAACAGATGTGATTGATGCTTCCTGGCGCGCCATGTTAGATGCGATTGAATACAAGCTCATGCGTGATGAGGTGAGGGCAACAAGCGAGTTGGCTGGCGCGGCTTAGCGTTGGAGCGTTAATGCGAAGGCGGGTTGCCGCTATGCGGACATAATCGCACGTATGCGCATTCATTACGAATAACGTCGCCCTGCAAGGCAGGCAGGATGCGGCTTTCAGGCCGATGGTTTATACAATGAAAATAGATGCCTTACTTTCACACTAGGAAGGCTGCAAAAGCACCAGCTTAAGTTGTTCCTGTTCCACCGGCCTTAAAGTCACTTGGCTATAGTTAATTATGCCAAGTTTTGGGTGGTTAAATTCTCTTTGTCCACCTTGCCGTTCCAATACGTCATGCTGTTTCCAGAAGCGCTCGAACTCCGGGCTGGTTTGCGATAGCTCTGCGACCAGCCGCTGCAACTCCTGTTCTTCCAGCCGGCTGCGGCAATCAGCTCTGAATTCCGCCACCAGTCTGCGGGCACGGACTTCCCAATTTACCACGAACTGTTTTGCATCCGGATTCTGGAACACATATCGCAGTAAGTTAGGGGCGGAAGCGCCGCCGACCGGTTTATCCAGCCAGCCGCTAAAAAGCACCTCGGCAGCATGGTTCCAGGCCAGCAGGTCCCACGTGCGGCCCATGATGTAAGCGGGGATGGTAATGTTATCCAGCAAGCGCACCAGAGTAACAGGTGGCGTGTCTTCTTCAGCTTCGTTACCGCGCGGGTCGCGGCGGCCGGCGATGTCGAACAAATAGGCACGTTCGGTGCGTGATAGTTTCAGTACTTGTGCCAGCCGATCAAGTGCCTCTGACGAAATATTCACTTCGCGGCCTTGCTCAATCCAGGTATACCAGGTGGCACTGATGCCGGCTAACTGAGCAATCTCCTCGCGGCGCAGGCCTTTGGTGCGGCGGCGTGCGCCGGATGGGAAGCCGAATTCCTCCGGCGTTCCGCGCTGCCGTAGGGCGAGAAGATACTCGCCTAACTCTTTTCGTCTATTGTCCAAAATTCTCTCCAAAATGGAAAAGCATTTATATCGAGTGCGATTCAAGGCGCACGGCGCGCAGTGACTGAGATAGTACTGTGCTGTACAGCGAAGATACGAGCACCGAGCAACGCAGAAGTGTGCTGATAGAAATGCTTTTCACTATCCTGTTAATTATAATACTAGTATAACTAATAGTCTTGTTAGGGTATTGGAAAATGTTTATTCTGCACATGTTTTAACAATATCGTTTCAAAATTCAGCGTCAATTTAAGGAGTTAGTCATGGCGGGAAAAACGCTTTACGATAAATTATGGGATTCGCATCTTGTGCATGAAGATGCGGATGGCACATGCTTGATTTATATTGATAGACATCTGGTGCATGAAGTGACTAGCCCGCAGGCGTTTGAGGGCTTGCGCTTGGCAGGCCGTAAACCATGGCGCGCCGACACCATTGTGGCTAACCCTGACCACAACACGCCCACAAAAGATTGGGCAAAGGGTATTGAAGACCCGATTTCACGTTTGCAAGTGGAAACCTTGGATAACAACATCAAAGAAACGGGTGCGTTGGTTTACTTTCCGTTTAAGCACGCCAACCAAGGGATTATTCATGTGATTGGCCCTGAAAACGGTACCACGCTACCTGGCATGACCGTAGTGTGTGGTGATAGCCATACTTCTACCCATGGCGCGTTTGGTGCATTGGCACACGGTATTGGCACCTCAGAAGTTGAGCATGTCATGGCGACACAAACCTTGATTGCTAAAAAATCAAAACGCATGTTGGTGAAAGTGGATGGTCAATTGGGCAAGGGCGTGACGGCAAAAGACGTAGCGTTAGCGGTGATTGGCAAAATCGGTACCGCTGGCGGTACAGGTTACGCGATTGAGTTTGGTGGGGAAGTGATTCGCAACTTAAGCATGGAAGGCCGTATGACCATTTGTAATATGGCGATTGAAGCGGGCGCACGCGCTGGCATTATCGCGCCAGATGAGAAAACGGCAGAGTACTTAAAAGGTCGCCAATACGCACCTAAAGCTGACCAGTGGGAACAAGCGGTTGCTTATTGGAATACCTTAAAGTCGGACGCAGATGCGGAGTTTGACGCTGTGGTGGAATTAAAAGGCGCAGATATTGCACCACAAGTGACTTGGGGGACATCGCCTGAGCAAGTGTTGCCGATAGGTGCAACCGTGCCAGACCCAGCCAAAGAAACCGATGCAACCAAGCGCACTAGCATTGAAAATGCATTGAAATATATGGGCTTAACCGCTAATACGCCGATTGAGCAAATCAAGTTGGATAAGATTTTTATTGGCTCTTGCACCAATTCACGTATAGAAGACTTGCGTGCGGCAGCGGCCGTAGCTAAGGGTAAAAAAGTGGCAAGCAATATTGCCTTAGCCATGGTGGTGCCAGGTTCAGGCCAAGTGAAGCGCCAAGCGGAAGCAGAAGGCTTAGATAAGATTTTTATAGAAGCGGGCTTTGAATGGCGTGAGCCAGGCTGCTCTATGTGCTTGGCTATGAACTCAGATCGCTTGAGTGCAGGTGAGCGTTGTGCTTCTACCTCAAACCGTAACTTTGAAGGTCGTCAGGGTCCAGGCGGTCGTACCCACTTGGTGAGTCCAGAAATGGCCGCAGCCGCTGCTATTGCCGGTCATTTTGTCGACGTTCGCAACCAGATATAAGGAAACAACATGAAAGCATTTACACAACTCAATGGTTTGGCTTGCCCGCTTGACCGTGCCAACGTCGATACCGATGCGATTATTCCAAAACAGTTTTTGAAGTCGATCAAACGTTCGGGTTTTGGCCCTTATTTGTTTGACGAATGGCGTTATACCAACTACGGTGAGCCAGGCATGGATTGCAGCACCCGCCCGATCAACAAAGATTTTGTATTGAACCAACCGCGTTACCAAGGTGCACAAGTGCTGTTGGCACGCGATAACTTCGGCTGCGGTTCAAGCCGTGAGCATGCACCGTGGGCGATTGAGGATTACGGTTTCCGTGTCATCATCGCGCCGAGCTTTGCGGATATTTTCTTTAGCAATTGCTACAAAAACGGCATTCTGCCGATCGTGGCAGATGCTGCAATCGTTGATCAACTGTTCAAGGAATGTGAAGCTAACGAGGGTTACAAGTTGAATGTAGACTTATCTTCACAGACTGTGACTTTACCTTCCGGCAAGACATTCAGCTTTGATATTACGCCACATCGTAAACACTGCTTGCTGAACGGTCTGGATGAGATTGGCCTGACTTTGCAACATGCCGGTGAGATCAAAGCGTTTGAGGTGAAACATAAAGCTAGCCAACCGTGGCTTTTTGCATAATTTATTAAAAGGAAATTTGAATGAAAATCGCAGTTCTGCCCGGTGATGGCATTGGTCCGGAAATCATTGCACAAGCTTTGCGCGTGCTGGAGGTGCTGAAAAAAGAAGGTATGCCCATGGAGTTTACAGAGGCACCATTGGGCGGCCAGGCTTATGACCAGTATGGCGCGCCATACCCGGAGTTTACCCAAAAAATCTGCCGCGAAGCCGATGCAGTCTTGCTCGGTGCTGTAGGCGGCCCGCAATATGACACCTTGGATCGTCCGTTGCGCCCGGAACGTGGCCTGCTGGCGATTCGTAAGGATTTGGGATTGTTTGCCAACCTGCGCCCAGCCGTGCTGTATCCGGAACTGGCAAATGCCTCTACGCTTAAGCCGGAGGTGGTCGCTGGCCTGGATATCATGATTGTGCGGGAATTGACGGGTGACGTGTATTTTGGCCAGCCACGCGGCATGCGCACGAATGAAAAGGGTGAGCGCGAAGGTTTTAACACTATGGTGTACAGCGAGTCAGAAGTGCGTCGTATCGCGCATGTTGCGTTTGGTATCGCCATGAAACGTAACAAAAAGCTTTGTTCTGTAGATAAGGCCAACGTGCTGGAAACTACCGAATTCTGGAAGGAAATCGTGATTGACGTTGCCAGGGAGTATCCGGAAGTTGAATTGAGCCACATGTACGTGGATAACGCAGCGATGCAGCTGATTCGCAACCCGAAACAGTTTGATGTGATGGTGACCGGTAATATTTTTGGTGATATCTTGTCTGACGAAGCCTCTATGCTCACCGGTTCTATTGGCATGCTGGCTTCGGCATCGCTGAATGAAACCAAAAAAGGCTTGTATGAGCCATCGCATGGTTCCGCACCGGATATCGCCGGCAAGAACCTGGCCAACCCGATCGCGACGATACTTTCGGTAGCGATGATGTTGCGCTACACCTTTGATAACGAGGCCACCGCAACGCGTATCGAGAATGCCGTTAAAAAAGTGTTAGCAGCGGGTTACCGTACCGGCGATATTTATGAAGCAGGCATGAAGCGGGTGAGTTGTTCTGAGATGGGTGACCAGATCGTTGCCGCAATGTAAAAGTGTTTGCGCGGACGAGTTGCTGTGTTGCGCGGTGCTCGAAATCCTCATGTACATTTGAGTACATTCTGGTTTCTGCGCGCCGTGCGCCTTGCACTTCATCCCGCTCATCAACTTTTATGCAGCATCATCAATTTCTGCGATAATGGAAATCTAATTAATTGGAGAGTTTTAGCATGGCACAATTTGATAATGTGAGTGTAAAAAAGAAGGCCAACGTTTACTTTGACGGTAAATGCGTGAGCCATACTGTGATGTTTCCGAATGGTACGCGTAGCACGATAGGTGTGATTTTCCCAAGTCTGCTTACTTTCAACACTGCTGCTCCTGAGTTAATGGAAATCAATGCGGGTGTTTGTAAAGTACGACTAAAAGGTGAAGACGCCTGGAAAACTTATGGTGCAGGCGAGAAATTTACTGTGCCTGGTAATTCAAGTTTTGATATTGAAACGATTGAGACATTGGATTACGTCTGTCATTTCGAGTAGGAGGAACGTATGCCTTCATTTGATATCAGTTCAGAAGTTGATATGGTCGCTTTGAAAAATGCAATTGATATTGCGGGTAAGCAAATCACCAATCGCTATGATTTTAAAGGCACTTCCGCTAAGGTAGAGCTGAATGAAAAGGACAGCATCATTACCATGTTTGGTGATAATGATTTTCAGCTTGATCAAATCAAAGATATTTTGTTGCCGGGCATGGAAAAAAAAGAGCCGGATTCGTCCAAACGTTTAGATCACAAGGATGTGCAAAAAATTGGCGGGAATAAAGTCAAGCAAGAGCTGAAAATCCGCGCGGGGATTGATAGCGAGCTTGCCAAGCGTATCACCAAGCTGATTAAGGATAGCGGGCTGAAAGTGCAGGCGAGCATTCAGGGTGATACGGTGCGCGTAAATGGCGCAAAGCGAGACAACCTGCAAGAGGCAATCGCATTCGTCAAAAAGAGCGTGACGGATTTTCCTTTGCAGTTTGGTAATTTTAGAGATTAAAGGAGCTTGAATGGCTAAGATGGTCGCGATTATTGTGTGCGCTTTCCTGTTGACGGGCTGCAACACAGTACATGGTGTGGGGCAGGATATTGAAAAGGCTGGGGAAGCCATCAAAAAGTCAACGCAATAAGCATTGTTGGTAATAAGCAGTTTTAGAATTTTGAACGGAATAATATGTTAAAAGTCGGGTTTGTTGGTTGGCGTGGCATGGTGGGCAGTGTACTGATGCAGCGCATGATGGAAGAAAATGATTTTGGCGAAATCGAGCCGCAGTTTTTTACTACTTCACAAGTGGGCGGCAAAGGCCCGAACGTCGGCAAGGAAACACCTGCGCTATTAGATGCCAAGGACATCAATGCGCTTAGCGCCATGGATGCGATTGTTTCCTGTCAGGGCGGTGACTACACCAGCGAAATTTACCCGCAATTAAGAAAAGCAGGCTGGTCAGGCCACTGGATAGATGCGGCTTCTACATTACGCATGGAAAAAGATGCAGTGATTGTGCTTGATCCGGTGAATATGCATGTGATTGAGGATGCGCTGCATAAGGGCGGTAAAAACTGGGTGGGCGGTAATTGTACTGTTTCGCTCATGTTGATGGCGCTAAATGGCCTGTTTAAAGCTAACCTGGTACAGTGGATCACTTCCATGACCTACCAGGCAGCTTCGGGCGCGGGGGCTCAGAACATGCGTGAATTGCTGAATCAGATGGGCGAAGCGCATCGTGTGGCGAGAGATTTTTTGAAAGATCCTGCGTCTGCCATTCTGGATATTGACCGTGAAGTGGCGGGTACACTGCGTGACGAAGCTTTCCCCAAGGCGCATTTTGGCGTACCGTTGGCCGGCAGCCTGATTCCCTGGATTGATAGCGACCTTGGTAATGGGCAGAGTAAAGAGGAATGGAAAGGCGGCGTGGAGACCAATAAAATTCTGGGGTTAAGCGACAATCCGATTCCGATTGACGGACTGTGTGTGCGTATCGGCGCGATGCGCTGTCATAGCCAGGCATTGACTATCAAGTTAACCAAAGATGTGCCGTTAGATGAAATAAACCAAATGCTGGCTGAGGCGAACCCTTGGGCGAAAGTGATTCCGAACGAGCGTCAGGCAAGCATGCGCGAACTGACGCCAGCTGCGGTGACAGGTAAACTTATCACGCCAGTGGGACGTTTGCGTAAACTGAATATGGGTAACGATTATCTCTCCGCATTCACTGTGGGCGACCAGTTGTTGTGGGGTGCCGCCGAGCCGTTACGTCGTATGCTGCGAATATTGGTGGCACGCTAAGAACGTCTGGATTCAGCGCCAGCGTTGAAAAAAACCAACAATACTCACATATGTGCATATAGCTACTGAATATAATGTGTATTATGAGCTTGCATCTCTAACTGATTGATGTTATTTTTGTTATTGCAATATTTTAGTAAATTAAGGGTGGGATAGTGCATAACTCAAAATTAAAGCGAATAACAGTTGCCTTATGCATGGCGTTAGTGCCAATTTCCGTGTTTGCTGCGGGGCTAGGCAAGCTTAATGTGATGTCAGGTCTGGGCGAACCCCTTAAAGCAGATATAGAACTGATTTCGGTGACTGCCGAAGAGCTGAGCAGCATTACCGCAACCATTGCCTCTGAAGAGGCATACGCAACCCAAGGCATCGAGAAGCCGGCATCCCATAACACGATCAAGGTTGACATTGCCAAAAATGCAGGCGGCACGCCAGTATTAAAACTGAAATCGACGCAGCCCATCAGCGAGCCGTTTTTAGATATGCTGATACAGGTGGACTGGGCCACAGGCCGTTTATTACGTGAATACACCGTTTTGCTTGATCCGCCAGGCTATACGGGCGAGTCAGAGCCGGATACGCAAACCGCACAACTGCCCCAGGTTAAATCTAGCGGATCAACTCAAAGCAGCCTGACACAAAATGGCCAAATGGATGGCGAAACAATGACTGCCTCGCCATCCGGTTCAAAAAAAACAACTAAAGGTGCCAGAAAGACAAAGCCGGTAGAGGATATAGCGGCCGTTTCTGATGCAAACGGTCAGGAATACGTTACCCAGCGTGGCGACACCCTGGCAAAAATCGCGCGTGATATGAAGCCGGAAGGTGTCAGTCTTGAGCAGATGCTGGTAGGGCTGTACCAAACCAATCCAAATGCGTTCCAGGGCGACAATATGAACCGCCTGAAGGTAGGGCAGATCTTACGCCAGCCTTCTGAAGCAACGCTTGATGCGATATCACGCAAAGAAGCTTCCCAAGAGATCAAAGTTCAAACAGCAAACTGGAATGCTTACCGCAATAAATTGGCAGGTATCGTTGCGGATGCCGCGCCAGGTGAAGCGGAAGCCAGCTCACAATCCGCCGGTGGTAAAATCAAAGGCGCGGCTGAAGACAAATCAATGCCTGCGAGCACTGAGCCAAAGGACGTCGTTAAGCTTTCCGCAGGGGATGCGGCCGCTGCTAAAGCCAGTGCGGAAAATATAAAATCGCTTGAGGATAAAGTCACTGCGCTGCAAGAGGAAGCCACGGCACGTGAGAAAAGTGTAAAAGAAGCGCAAGAAAGAACCGCTTCGCTAGAGAAGCAAATCGCTGATATGCAGAAACTGCTGGCGCTGAAAAACGGCGACATGGCCGATTTGCAGAAACAGGCTGAAGCAGCGGATAAACAACAAAGCATGCCTGCTGAGGTGACTCCAGCGCCGGTGGATTCCACAAAGCCGGCTGAGCAAGCTGCACCAGCCGAACCCGCAAAACCGGAAGTTGCGGCGATGAATGAAGCTACTCCAGCGCAACCTAAACCTGCCGCAAAACCTGCTCCAGCGCCAGAACCTGCTCCAGAGCCGGGTTTCCTGGACAGCATTTTGGGCGGTCTGGATTTAACGACGCTTTTGCCTGCCGGTGGTTTGCTGGCGTTGTTGGGCGGCGGCTGGATGTATCTGCGCAAGAAACGGGAGCGCAGTCTGGCCGACTTTGAGCAGGGCATCATGACTTCAGGTGGCCTGAAGGCGAACACGGTATTTGGCAACACGGCAAGCGCCAGTGTTGATACAGGTGACACTTCTTTCCTGACCGACTTTTCACAGAGCGCTAATGGCGGCATGATTGACACCAATGATGTTGACCCGATCGCCGAGGCTGAGGTTTACATGGCCTATGGACGCGATGCGCAGGCCGAGGAGATTCTGAAGGATGCGATTTCTAAAGAACCAAAACGCTATGAACTGCATCTTAAATTGCTGGAAATGTATGCTGCCAGCAAGAATCTATCGGCTTTCGAAACAATCGCAGGTGAGCTTTATACAACTTTAGGTGCTGAAGATCCGACATGGGCAAAAGTGGCGGAAATCGGTATCAAGCTGGAACCTAACAACCCGTTGTATCAGGCAGGCAGCAGTCCAGCTGGTTCTAGTAACAAGTCAGCGGATTCAAGCGACAAACTGGATGCCTCAGATTTTTCTGATTCACCGTTAGCAGCAGAAAAAGATCTGGATTTTTCATTTGACAATGAGCCTACGGCACAGGATTTTGCCGCTCCGGATACGGCGACAATGAATGAAATTGACTTGGATTTAGCTAAGCCGGAAGCTGATAATGCTGTAGATTTCTCAGGTTCACTGACACAGGCAGATAAAGCTTCAGAGACTGATGGTGGCCTGGACTTTGATCTGGGGGATTTCAAAACAGCTGAATTGAATGCTGTGGCCGAAGAACCGGTTCAGGCAAGTACAGAAGCGTTTGCACATACAATGCCTAGTCTGGATATTCCAACTTTTGATGCCCCGCAATTCATGCCAGAAACCGGTGCCGGGCTAACGGACACAATCAGCGAGAAAACAGAGAGCCTGCCGGAGCTGAACGAAATCAAGCTGGAAGATTTTGATTTCTCAGTAGGGGAAGAAGCTTCACCGAAAGCAGGGGTGCTTGATATTAGCGGTACTGATAGCGAAGGCGAATCGAGTGACTTCAATTTTGAAATCAACACGATCGCTCCTGAGACATCGGAGTTAAAAAGCAAAGACGCTTCTGAATCTAACGCGTTTGATTTAACCACGATTAGCCTGGATTTGAGCGACGGCGCAGACACAAGTGCTGCTGCGGAAGAAAGTTCAGCCCAGGCGGTGGAGATGACATTGTCCGAGCATGAGCCGATTGAGGTCGAAACCAAGCTGGATCTGGTAGCGGCTTATATTGAGATGGATGATAAGGAAGGTGCAAAAGAGCTTTTGGATGAGGTGATGAAAGAAGGCGGTACTAATCAACGTAAGCGTGCGGAAGCGCTGCTGGCCAAATTGGCTTAGATTGGCTAGATGTCTTGCAAAAAACCGGGTGACTGCCCGGTTTTTTTATTTGTTGCCGGAAATATCAGGCAAATGATAATAAAATAGCAGAATGTTCAAAATAAACATCATTACACAATTGCTCAGCTTTTTTATATTTGCAGTAATGGTCAACCAGTTGAGTTTAAATATTCTGCTGTCGGTTTCAATCATTTTCTCGGTGATTCTGCTGCTGAACAGAACCTCTCAGTTTTTGCATTTCATTAAGCGGTTTAAATGGCTTTTTTTGGTGATGATTATGATTTTCTCGCTGAATACGCCTGGGGAGCATGTCCCTGCCTGGCCGTTTCCATTTGTCCCGACCTATGAAGGCATCGTAGCCGGTCTTACACAAGTTCTCAGGATTATCGTCATGCTGGCAGCTATTTCCCTGATTCTGGCTTCCAACACCGGACAGCAGCTTATCTCCGGGTTTTATTTTATCCTGATGCCATTAAAAATTTTCGGATTAAAGGTTGAGCGCTTTGCGGTGAGGTTGTGGCTAACCCTGCATTATGTGGAATTGCAGCGCGAAAATAAATCACAGCAGGATTTTCTTGGCCGGCTAAGAGCGATGACCACGATAGATTCCTATCCGGGGAATGAGGCATCCTCGATAGTTTTCACTATCCCCAGGTTTTATTGGCCGGATTACGGGCTGATAGCCTGCTTTGTTGTTTTGCTGATCATGCTTGTAGCGAAAGCATTCGTATAAATGCGCATTGCATTAGGGGTAGAGTACAACGGCGCGCCATATTGCGGCTGGCAAAGCCAGCCTAGCCGCTGTGGTGTGCAGGACTATCTGGAGGATGCTGTCGCAAAAATTGCAGGGCACGCTATACGCATCCATGCTGCAGGCCGCACCGATACTGGTGTTCACGCAATGATGCAAGTGGTGCATTTTGACTCAGACGCCAGTCGCCCGGATAGTGCCTGGTTACGCGGGGTAAATGCCTTTCTGCCATCTACGATTCGCGTGCTTTGGGCGAGACCTGTTGACGCAGAATTTCACGCACGATTCTCGGCCACGCAGCGCAGCTATCAGTACCTGCTGGCAAACCAGCCTACGGCTCCTGCCATTTATGCCGATCAGGCCGGCTGGTATCATATGCCGCTGAATGTTTCCGCCATGCAGGAAGCGATAGTGTATTTGCGCGGCGAGCATGATTTTAGCGCCTTCCGCGCCAGCGAATGTCAGGCGAAATCGCCGGTCAAATATCTGCAGGTTGCGTCAATCAAGGCGCATGGTGATTTTATTATTTTTAATTTTGCTGCGAACGCTTTTCTGCAGCATCAGGTGCGCAACATGGTGGGCGCGCTGGTATATGTGGGCAATGGCAAATATCCACCGGAATTCATTCAACAGTTATTGACACAAAAGGACCGCACTTTGTCGCCGCCAACATTTTCGCCACATGGCCTGTATTTAAGCGGCGTGCAGTACGATAACAAATGGGATTTGCCCATAACACAGCGCCAGCTAGGTATTATTTGATGGCTAACACTGACAGCGCGACGTGTTTAAGTTACGCTTACGTTTTATGGAAACCTTGATGAGAACCCGAGTAAAAATTTGCGGGATTACGCGTGTCGAAGACGCGCTAGCGGCTGTCAATGCAGGCGCGGATGCCATCGGCCTGGTATTTTATGCACCAAGCCCGCGTGCAGTGACAGTTGAACAAGCGCAAAAAATCGCGGCGGCGATTCCACCCTTTGTGAGTATTGTCGGCTTGTTTGTAAATGCGCCTAAGGTAGAAATCGAATCGGTGTTATCTCGCGTGCGTTTGGATATTCTGCAGTTTCATGGTGATGAAACGGCTGAAGATTGTGAGCAAATAAACTTGCCGTATTACAAGGCAATTCGCGTCAAAGCAGACACAAATTTGATACAATGCGCACAGCAGTATCGCACAGCCAAGGCATTGTTGCTGGATGCGTTTTCTGAAGCTGCCATGGGCGGTACGGGACAAACATTTGACTGGAATTTAATTCCGGCGAATCTACACAAGCCGGTTATTCTGGCAGGCGGCTTGAATGCGGAAAATGTGGGGCTGGCCATCAGGCAAGTGCAGCCTTACGCGGTAGATGTGAGTGGCGGCGTGGAAGCCGGTAAAGGAATCAAGGATGCGGTAAAAATTGCCGCATTTATGCAAGGAGTGAGCAATGCAGCTTTATGATATGCCCGACGCGCGCGGTCATTTTGGACAATTCGGTGGTATTTTCGTAGCAGAGACCCTGGTCGAGGCGCTGGAAGAACTGCGCGTGATGTATGAGAAATATCGCCATGATCCAGAATTTTTGGCTGAATTTGCTTACGATCTAAAACATTTTGTCGGCCGCCCCAGCCCGGTTTACTTTGCTGAGCGCTGGACGAAGCGGGTCGGCGGTGCGCAGATTTACCTCAAACGCGAAGATCTAAACCATACCGGCGCGCACAAGGTCAACAATACCATCGGCCAGGCATTGTTGGCCAAGCGGATGGGAAAACCCAGAGTCATCGCTGAAACCGGCGCAGGCCAGCATGGTGTGGCGACAGCCACCATAGCTGCCCGCCTGGGTCTTGAGTGTGTAGTCTACATGGGGGCTGAGGATGTGAAGCGCCAAGCGCCTAACGTGTTCAGAATGAAATTGCTAGGTGCAACAGTCATCCCCGTAGAAAGTGGCTCTAAAACGCTAAAAGACGCACTAAATGAGGCCATGCGCGACTGGGTGACCAATATCTCCAACACGTTTTACATCATTGGTACGGTGGCAGGCCCGCATCCATACCCTATGATGGTACGTGACTTTCAGTCAGTGATCGGCATAGAAGCCAAACAACAAATGTTGGAAATGGTCGGGCGTCAGCCTGATGCGGTGGTTGCATGTGTGGGTGGCGGTTCTAACGCCATGGGTATTTTTTATCCGTATATCGATGTGCCGAACGTGCGTCTGATTGGCGTGGAAGCAGCAGGCCATGGTTTGGAAACCGGCATGCATGCGGCTCCTTTAACGGCTAATAGTCCGGTTGGCGTGTTGCACGGAAACCGTACCTATTTGATGCAGGATAGCGATGGCAATATTATCGAAACGCACTCGATCTCGGCCGGTTTGGATTATCCGGGTGTTGGTCCGGAACACGCATGGTTAAAGGATATCAAACGTGCAGAATATGTTGCGATTACCGATGATGAAGCAATGGCAGCGTTTCATAATTTGTGCCGCACGGAAGGGATTATTCCTGCGCTGGAATCGAGCCACGCGCTGGCACATGCTGAAAAAATGGCCAGAACCATGCGTAAAGATGAAATTATTCTGGTTAATTTATCAGGCCGCGGCGACAAGGATATTAATACGGTTGCCAAACTTTCCAATATAACCTTATAAAAATAAGCTCATGTCACGTATTCAAACAGTATTTTCCGCGCTCAAAGCCAGCAACAAAAAAGCCTTGATCCCCTACATTACTGCAGGAGATCCACACCCGAAGCACACCGTCAATCTAATGCACACCCTAGTGAAATCCGGGGCTGATATGATCGAACTGGGCATTCCTTTTTCTGACCCGATGGCCGACGGCCCAGTGATTCAGCGCGCGAGTGAACGTGCCTTGGTGCATAAAGTAGGTTTAAGAAAAGTATTGGACATGGTGCAGGAGTTTCGCCAGAAAGACACAAAAACTCCCATCATATTAATGGGTTACGCCAATCCGATCGAGGCAATGGGAATGGAGAAATTCACCCAGGCAGCCAAAGCGGCAGGCGTGGATGGTGTGCTGACCGTAGATTATCCGCCGGAAGAATGTAAAGATTTTATTGCTGCATTGCAGGCCAGTGGTATGGATAGCATTTTTCTGTTGTCACCCACTTCGGATGCTGCGCGCGTGGATTTGATTGTGAATCAAGCCAGCGGATTTTTGTATTATGTTTCACTAAAAGGCGTAACGGGCGCGGCTAATTTGGATATTGAAGAAGTGAAAGCGCGTGTTGCAGAAATTCGTACCAAGACCGATTTGCCAATCGGGGTGGGTTTTGGGGTAAAAGATGCGGCCACAGCCAGGAATGTTGCCGCAATCGCCGATGCGGTAGTGGTGGGCAGCCGCGTAGTGGTTGCGATTGAGCAATCTAATGAAGATAATCTGCTTTCAAATATCAGCCAATTAATGGCGGAGCTACGTACGGCGATTGATGCTTAAGGAGTAAAAAATGAGTTGGTTAGATAAAATTCCACAGAAAATCAAGCGCGCAGTTAATGTGGCGCAAAAGAAAAATGTCCCTGAAGGATTATGGAGCAAGTGCGCATCTTGCATGACGGTGCTATATAGAACCGATCTGGAGAATAACGCAGAAGTCTGCCCGAAATGCGGGCATCACAACCGGATTGGCGCGCGGGATCGTTTGAATCAATTGTTGGATCCTGAAGAAAAACATGTGGAAATCGGTGCAAACGTAGAGCCGGTTGATCCACTCAAATTCAAAGATAGCAAAAGCTATGCGGATCGCATGAAAGCCGCGCAAAAAGAGGGTGGCGAGAAGGATGCGTTAATCGTTATGCAAGGCAAGATCCACGGCCAGAACGTGGTGGTAGCCGCATTTGAATTCAAATTCATGGGCGGTTCGATGGGGTCAGTGGTAGGCGAGCGCTTTGCGCGCGGCGTAGA
The DNA here is from genome assembly GCA_044228245.1 of Methylotenera sp. Lineage (GTDB taxonomy): Bacteria > Pseudomonadota > Gammaproteobacteria > Burkholderiales > Methylophilaceae > Methylotenera_A. Next base: position 33,086 of record JBGAVG010000011.1, on the reverse strand, counting down.
AGCAGCTATCAAACAAAAAGCACCGTTTATTTGCATCTCCGCAAGTGGCGGTGCGCGCATGCAGGAGGGCTTGTTCTCGCTGATGCAGATGGCTAAAACCAGCGCTGCGCTGACCAGGCTTTCACAAGCCGGGTTGCCTTATATTTCGGTGTTGACTGACCCGACCATGGGCGGCGTATCAGCCAGTTTCGCCATGCTGGGCGATATTATCATTGCCGAGCCGAATGCGTTAATCGGCTTTGCAGGGCCACGTGTGATTGAGCAAACAGTACGTGAAACCTTGCCAGAAGGCTTTCAGCGTGCAGAGTTTTTAGTTGAGCATGGCGCTGTTGATTTGATTGTCGATCGCCGCGAAATGCGTCAAAAACTGGCCAATATTTTATCCAGCCTAATGCGAACCCCTAAAGCAGCATAAACTTATTAACATCTGTTCCCCGTGACCGCCACACAGCCAAAGCCAACAACTATACAAGAGTGGCTGGTTTACATTGAGGCCTTGCATCCTAAATCCATCGCCATGGGCTTGGATAGGGTGCAAGCCGTCGCAAGTAAGCTTTCATTAATCCCCAGTTTCCCCATAATTACGGTTGCCGGCACGAACGGCAAAGGCTCTACCTGCGAGATGCTAAGCCGGATTTATAGCGAAGCCGGCTATAAAGTTGGCTGCTATACATCTCCGCATTTGATTCGTTATAACGAGCGTGTGCGTGTTAATCATCAGGAGGTCTCTGACCAGGATTTATGCATGGCGTTTGAGGCGGTCGAAGCGGCGCGCGGGGATATCGCGCTCACCTATTTTGAGATGGGCACGCTTGCCGCGATGTGGCATTTCTGTCGCGCCAATTTGGATGTCGTCATTCTGGAAGTGGGCTTGGGCGGTCGTCTGGATGCGGTGAATATTTTTGAACCTGCCTGCGCTATTGTCACCACGGTTGATTTGGACCATATGGAATATCTGGGCGAAACGCGTGAAAAAATCGGCTTTGAGAAAGCCGGCGTTTTCCGGGCCAATAAACTGGCCATTTGCGGTGATGAAAATCCGCCGGAAAGTCTGCTTAACTATGCCGAGACAATAGGTGCAGATTTAAAGCTGATCAACCGCGATTTTCAGGTAAAAAAAACTGGGCAAGGCTGGCAATATTCAGATGAAGCGCTGGTGTTGCAGTTGCCGGTGCTTGGGCTTGCCGGTGAATTTCAGCTTGCAAACGCAGCCTGTGCCATATGCACTGTGCATCATTTAAAGTATATTTTTCCTGTCTCGCAAGCCAATATCCATGCGGCTCTTGGCGCGGTGAGATTAACAGGCCGTTTCCAGCAAGTTCAATCCAAACCGCAGATCATCGTAGATGTGGCGCATAACCCGCATGCGGCAACATCCTTGGCGCAAAACCTGCAATCTACGCCTTGCGCAGGGCGTACTTTGGCGGTGTTCGCGATGCTTGCAGACAAGGATATTGAAGGCGTTGTTAGCGCGGTTGCGCCGTGTATTTCGCGCTGGTATATCGCTGACATTCAGGCTGCGCGCGGCGCAAAAGCGCTGGATTTGCAAAAGACGCTTGTCAGACAAGTGAATCAATCTTCAGTGCGACTGTTTGATGACGTCGGTATGGCGCTCGCCGCAGCCTGTAAAGATGCGGATAAAAATGATAGAATAATCGCGTTTGGCTCGTTTTATACGGTTGCAGATGCCATAAACTGGGTGTCCGCGCGTGCAGTTTAATTAAGAGCGCCTATTTGAAAGCCAATGTCTTAAGGTAAGTTACATGCAAAAGTCCCCCTCCAGTGATCAGGAAATAATGTTTAAAAAACGTGCACGCCGCCGTCTGGTTGGCGCGATTGCATTGGTGCTATTGATGGTGATCGTGTTGCCGATGATCTTGAAAGACCGTACCGCTTCACCGCCGCAAGAAAAAATCACCATTACCTTACCGGGGGATCAACAAACACTCACTGCCGCGCCACCCTCCGATTTTGACTCTAGCATCGTGCCAGCCGAGCCCCCTGTTGCAGAAGTCCCGGAAGTGGCAGGGCAGGCGCCTGAACCATCACAGACGCCTGATCCTGAGGCGGCATCTGAGAAACCAGCTAAAGAGGCGCCTGCCAAGGATACAGCCAAGCCAAAAGAAGAAACCGCACACAAATTCTATGTGCAAATCGGGGTTTTTTCTGATGAATCCAATGTTAAACAATTGCAGTCCAAATTAAGTGATTTGGGCTATAAATCACAAACTGAAAAAATAGATACAGCGAAGGGCCAGAAAATTCGGTTGCGGACACAGGTGTTTAGTGACAGGAGCGAGGCCGCCATTGCGCTGGAAAACATTAAAGACGCCGGCCTGACCGGGATGGTGGTAAGCCAGTAATGCGCGTCTTTAACTGACTGAATAAAGCGAAATGACCAGTTTTGATTACACGGTTCTGCTCATCATCGGTATCTCGATTATCGTGAGCATGATGCGGGGCGCAGTGCGCGAGGTATTGGCGATTGCGGGCTGGCTAGTAGCATTTTATGTGGCGAAAACTTATGCGGTGCAGCTTGTTCCAGTATTACCGCAAGATATTCCTACGGAACCATTAAAAGTGCTGGCCGCGTTTTTAATACTTTTTTTGGGCGTGCTGCTCATTGCAAGTTTGCTCACGATAGCGCTTTCTAGCTTAATAAAAAAAATTGGCCTAAACTGGCTTAATCGGTTTGTTGGCGCTTTATTTGGCTTTGCTCGTGGCTTGATCATTGTTTGCATTCTGGTGTTTCTGGCGGGATTGACCAGCTTGCCCAAAGATGCGCGATGGACAAATGCCATGTTCAGCTCGCCGCTGGAAGCGCTGGTAAAAGCGGCGCTTCCTTGGGCACCGCAAGCTGTAGCAAAACATATCAAGTATGATTAGCTTAATCATGATTAAATAGTGTAATTGATTCAGGACATTCATTTATGTGTGGAATTTTAGGCATCGTTGGTAAAAACCCGGTAAACCAGTTGTTGTATGACGGTTTGCTGGTGCTGCAGCATCGTGGCCAAGATGCTGCTGGCATTGTGACCTGCGACGGGAACACATTTTTCATGCACAAAAACAACGGGTTGGTGAAAGATGTGTTCCAAACCCGCCATATGCGCAGCCTCATCGGCAATGTGGGCATCGCCCATGTGCGTTATCCGACAGCTGGATCTTCCAGCGCGGCTGAAGCACAGCCGTTCTATGTAAACTCGCCCTTCGGCATCGTGCTGGGGCATAACGGCAACCTGACCAATTCAGAGCAGCTGAAGTCGGAAATGTTCCGTCAGGATTTGCGTCACATCAACACGAATTCAGATTCTGAGGTGTTACTGAATGTGCTGGCGCATGAGATCGAAAAAACTTCACGCAATGCAGTGCTGAATACGGACATGGCGTTTGATGCGGTTGCCGGTGTACACAAGCGCTGCAAGGGTGCGTATGCGGTGGTTGCCATGATCGCCAATTTTGGGCTGCTGGCGTTCCGCGATCCGCACGGCATTCGCCCCTTGGTGATCGGCAAGCAGGAGACTGACAAAGGCACAGAGTATATTGTTGCCTCGGAAAGCGTAGCGCTCGATGTGCTGGGTTTTCAGCTGATTCGTGATGTAGAGCCTGGTGAAGCGGTGTTTATTGACATGGACGGCAATTTCTTTAGCCGCCAATGCGCCGAAAATCCTACACTTACCCCCTGTATTTTTGAGTACGTTTATCTTGCACGGCCAGATTCGGTGATTGACGGTGTTTCGGTGTATCAGACCCGTTTGGATATGGGCACCAGTCTGGCCGAAAAAATCAAGCGCGAATGGCCGGATAAGAAAATTGATGTGGTGATTCCCATCCCGGATACCAGCCGTCCAAGTGCTTTGCAGGTGGGCATTGCGCTGGGGCTGGATTACCGCGAAGGGTTTATCAAAAACCGTTATATCGGCCGTACTTTCATCATGCCAGGTCAGGCCTTGCGCAAAAAATCCGTACGGCAAAAGCTCAACCCGATCGGCATTGAATTTAAAGGCAAAAATGTATTACTCGTGGACGATTCCATCGTACGCGGTACAACATCGCAGCAAATCGTACAGATGGCACGCGATGCCGGTGCCAATAAAGTCTTTTTTGCCTCGGCGGCACCGCCGGTGCGCTTCCCCAATGTGTATGGCATCGACATGCCAAGCCGTGACGAGCTGCTGGCTACCGGCCGCACCGACGACGAGATTTGCAAGGAAATCGGAGCGGATGCGCTGATTTATCAAGATCTGGATGCTCTAGTGCGCGATATTTCCAAATCCAACCCAAAAATGAAAGTATTTGACTGCAGCTGTTTCGATGGTAAATATGTGACGGGCGATATAGATACGGCCTATTTGAACCGCATTGAAGCAGCGCGTGGCGATGCCATTAAAAAGCAAAAACCTGCCAACGCAAGCACGCAGATGGATTTGAACCTGATCGATACGCAGGCAAATGAAAGCTCGGAAGAGGTTGCAGAGGCATAATTCTGAAATAAGTTGCTTGACGTGCGGTGATGTTAGGCATACCATGTAAATGCGCTGATTTGAGTGGCCAACTTTAAACAAAGCCTTACTCAGCTTGCGGGCGCGTAATAAATTCTGCTAAAGCGAGAGCTGTAAAAAACCCGTTTTAGCCTTATTGCTATTACGGGTTTTTTTATACCTATAGAATTTGAGATTATTATGGATAAGCATCAATATCATCCTGAAACATTGAGTGTGCGCGCGGGCTCCGAGGCGACCGAATTTGGCGAGAATTCAGAAGCCTTGTTTCTGAATTCAAGCTTCAGATTCAATAACGCCGCACAGGCAGCTGCACGCTTTGGCGGCACGGAGCCGGGCAATATTTATTCGCGCTTCACTAATCCGACGGTCACGATGTTTCAAAATAAACTGGCGGCGCTAGAAGGCGCTGAGCAATGCGTAGCGACTTCAACGGGCATGTCTGCGATACTGGCTTGTGTGATGGGTTTATGTAACGCAGGTGACCATGTGGTGGCCTCGCGCAGTATATTCGGCACCAGCGTGCAATTGTTCGGCAACATTCTAAAGCGCTGGGGGCTGGAGGTGACTTTTGTGTCGCTGACCAATCCAGCAGAGTGGCAAGCTGCGCTTACGCCTAAAACCAAACTGTTTTTTGTGGAAACGCCTTCGAACCCATTGACAGAGGTATGTGATATTCAGATTTTGGCTAACATTGCCCATCAAGCAGGTGTATACTTGGTAGTAGATAACTGCTTTTGTACGCCTGCGATTCAGAAGCCGCTGGAATTGGGTGCGGACATCATTATTCACTCTGCGACCAAATACATTGACGGGCAGGGCAGGTGTTTAGGTGGCGCGGTGCTGGGCACCAAAGCACTGATGGAGCCGGTGTACGGCTTTTTGCGCACAGCTGGCGTAACCATGAGTGCTTTCAATGCCTGGGTGTTTTTGAAAGGCCTGGAAACATTGCATGTGCGTATGGAGGCGCATGCCCGTAAGGCGCTGGAACTGGCTGTTTGGCTGGAAAAGCAGCCACAGGTGGCGCGCGTGTATTATCCTGGCTTAAGCTCACATCCACAGCATGCGCTTGCTATGAAACAGCAAAGCAGCGGTGGTGGCATCGTCAGTTTCGAAATCAAGCCAAAAGCGGGACAAACTGCGCAGGAGGCCGCCTGGGCGCTGATCGACGCGACCGAACTCATCTCGATCACTGCTAACCTGGGCGATGCAAAAAGCACCATTACACACCCGGCTACTACCACGCATAGCCGCATCACGGCTGAGGCACGAGCAGAAGCCGGCATTAAAGATAATTTAGTGCGTATCGCCGTGGGCTTGGAACATGTGGATGATTTGAAAACTGACCTGCGATTTTAGCTATTCAAATAAAAAAACGGAGCTATGGCTCCGTTTTTTTATTTACGCATTTACAAGCAAGGACTATAAGTCTTTTGCATTAGTTGCCAAATAATTGGCGACGCCTTCAGGCGAGGCTTTCATGCCTGCTTTGCCTTTTTTCCAGCCCGCCGGGCATACTTCGCCGTGCTGCTCAAAGAATTGCAGCGCATCGACCATACGCAGCATTTCGTCAATGTCGCGGCCTAGTGGTAAATCATTCACCACTTGGTGTACCACTACACCAGATTTGTTGATGAGAAATGAGCCGCGATATGCTACGCCGCCATCGGCTTCCACATCATAAGCTTTGCAGATTTCATGCTTGATGTCTGCGACTAACGGGTAGGCTACCTGACCAATACCACCCTTATCAATCGGTGTGTTTTTCCAGGCCAGATGTGAGAAGTGCGAGTCAATTGAAACGCCAATGACTTCAACGCCGCGTTTCTTGAATTCTGCCAGACGATGGTCAAACGCAATGAGTTCTGAAGGACATACAAAAGTGAAATCCAGCGGGTAAAAGAAAATGACCGCCGGTTTGCCTTTGATGTGCGAGGCGAGATGAAAGTCTTCTCTGATTTCATTATTGCCCATCACCGCTGCGGCGGTGAAGTCCGGTGCTGGTTTGCCTACTAATACGGCCATTTGTATCTCCTTTGGTTAAATTTCTAAAAATAAAGTGCTTACATAAATAGCAAATTTTACGCTTAATGTCGCCGGCGTCCAGTTTAATATTTTTATAACATACATAAATAATAATTATCAAAAATTAAAATTTAATAAAATTAAATGTGTGCAATTTTTTTGTAAAATCATTCGGAAATTATAGTTGGCAAAAACCCGTGTTAAGGGGTTAATAAGCGTGTTTTGCGAAGCTAAACGTGCTAGAATTTGGCGCTTAAAAATACATAAAAATCGCTTTGAAAAAGCGCCAATTTCACACAAAGTTAAAATACGGCAATAAATATAAACGGAAAGCCTAATGGATCAATTCGCTAAAGAAACCCTGCCAATCAGTTTAGAAGACGAGATGCGCCGATCATACCTTGATTACGCCATGAGCGTGATTGTAGGGCGCGCGCTACCTGATGTGCGGGATGGTTTAAAGCCGGTGCATCGCCGTGTTTTATTTGCGATGCATGAGCTATCCAATGACTATAACAAGCCTTACAAAAAGTCTGCACGTATTGTGGGTGATGTGATCGGTAAATACCACCCGCATGGCGACACGGCGGTGTATGACACTATCGTACGTATGGCGCAGGATTTCAGTCTGCGTTATATGCTGGTGGACGGCCAAGGCAACTTCGGCTCGGTGGATGGCGACAACGCGGCCGCGATGCGTTATACCGAAATCCGTATGGCGAAAATCGCGCATGAGCTGTTGGCGGATATCGACAAAGAAACCGTGGATTTTGGCCCTAACTATGACGGCTCGGAAAATGAACCGCTCATCATGCCGGCGCGCATTCCAAACCTGCTCATCAACGGCAGTTCTGGTATCGCCGTGGGCATGGCGACCAACATCCCGCCACACAACTTAAATGAGGTGCTGGATGCCTGCTTTGCCTTGCTTAAGAACCCTGACACCGGCATTGAAGAATTGATTGAGATGGTGCCTGCGCCAGACTTTCCAACCGCTGGCATTATCTATGGAACCGCAGGCGTAAAAGAAGGTTACCGTACCGGCCGCGGCCGTGTGGTGATGCGCGGTCGCACGCATTTTGAAGACATGGACAAAGGCGGCCGTCAATCCATCATTATCGATGAGTTACCCTATCAGGTGAACAAGAAATCCCTGATCGAGAAAATTGCCGAGCTGGTCAACGAGAAAAAAATAGAAGGCATTTCCGATTTGCGCGATGAATCTGATAAATCGGGCATGCGCGTGGTGATTGAGCTGAAACGCGGTGAAATCGCCGAAGTGATTCTGAATAATCTCTACAAGCAAACCCAATTGCAAGATACGTTTGGCATGAACATGGTGGCCTTGCTGGATGGCCAGCCACGCTTGCTCAACCTGAAACAAATGCTGGAAGCCTTTTTACGGCATCGCCGCGAGGTGGTCACACGCCGCACCGTATTTGAGCTGAAAAAAGCGCGCGCGCGCGGCCATGTGCTGGAAGGTTTAGCCGTCGCGTTAGCCAATGTGGATGAAATGATTGCGCTGATTAAAGCCGCGCCTACGCCACCAGAAGCCAAAGTGGATTTGATGGCGCGCACCTGGCAATCGCCGGTGGTGGAAGAGATGCTGAAACGCGCCGCAATGGAGGCTTCGCGTCCGGAAGGCCTGAGTGTGGATTTTGGCTTGACGCCCAAAGGCTACAAACTCTCGGACGTGCAGGCACAGGAAATTCTGCAAATGCGCCTGCAGCGCTTGACCGGCCTGGAGCAGGATAAAATTGTCAGCGAATACAAAGAAGTGATGGATGAGATCGCAGATCTGCTGGATATTCTTGCCAATGCATCGCGCGTGACCACGATTATCACCGATGAATTGACTGAAATTAAAAAACAGTTTGGCGATAAACGCCGCAGCGAGATCGTTGCAAACGCGCAGGATCTGTCGCTGGAGGACTTAATCACACCACAGGACGTGGTGGTGACGTTATCGCATACAGGTTATGTGAAATCGCAGCCTCTGGATGAGTACCGCGCACAGCGTAGAGGCGGGCGTGGCAAGCAGGCGGCAGCCACCAAAGAGGATGATTTCATTGACAAGATGTTTGTGGCGAATACGCATGACTACATACTGTGTTTCAGCAGTCGTGGCCGTGTGTATTGGCTGAAAGTATACGAAGTGCCGCAAGGTAGCCGTATCGGACGCGGCAAGCCGATTGTGAACTTGTTCCCGCTGGAAGAAGGCGAGAAAATCAATGCGATTCTTTCCGTAAAAGAGTTCGATGAAAATCACTTTATTTTCATGGCGACAGCGCAAGGTACCGTGAAGAAAACGGCGCTGAGTGAATTTGCCAATCCGCGTAAATCCGGCATTATCGCGATCAATCTGGATGATGATGATTATCTGATTGGGGCTGAAATCACCAATGGCCACAATGATATTGTACTGGTGTCGAACGGCGGCAAAGCAGTATGGTTTACCGAAGACGATGTCAGACCGATGGGGCGCGCCACACGTGGTGTGCGCGGCATGAAACTGGCTTCTAAACAACGGGTGCTTTCAGTGCTGATTGCCGAAAATGACCAGCAAACCGTATTGGTGGCGACTGAGAATGGTTACGGCAAGCGCACCGTGCTGGCGGATTTCCGTCATTCTGGTCGCGGCACGCAAGGCGTTAAAGCTATCGCAATCAGTGAGCGCAATGGTTTGGTGGTTGCGGCAAAATTAGTCAATGAAGAAGACGAAATCATGCTCATTACGACTGGCGGCATATTGATCCGCACGCGCGTGAAAGAGATTCGTGAATTGGGCCGCGCTACACAAGGCGTAACATTGATTAACCTGGGTGAGGGTGAAAAACTTTCAGGCTTGGAAAAAATTGTTGAGACAGACGACGAATAAATAAATTAATTAAGTAAGGGGATTGAGGTAATGACACAGATTTATAACTTTGCCGCTGGGCCTGCAGTACTGCCGAAAGAAGTATTACAGCAAGTACAGGCCGAATTGCTGGATTGGCATGGCGCCGGCATGTCGGTGATGGAAATGAGCCATCGCGGCAAAGAGTTCATGAGTATCGCAGCCGAAGCTGAGGCCGATTTGCGCGAGTTGATGGGCATCCCGGCTAATTACAGAGTGCTATTCCTGCAGGGCGGCGCTTCGGCGCAATTCGGCATGATTCCAATGAACCTGCTGCGCGGCAAAAAAGCAGCCGATTACCTGAATACTGGCGAGTGGTCAAAAAAAGCCATCGGTGAAGCAAAAAAATACTGTGAAGTGAACGTGGTCGCGACCTCTGCGGATAAGAATTTCAGCTATGCGCCTGCACAGGACCAGTGGAAACTCAACCCTGATGCGGCCTATGTGCATTACACCTCAAATGAAACGATAGGTGGCGTTGAAATGTTCTGGACACCAGAAGTGGGCAAAGTGCCGCTGGTGGCGGATATGTCATCACACATTCTGTCACGCCCGGTGGACGTCGCCAAACATGCGCTGATATATGCCGGCGCGCAGAAAAATATCGGCCCGGCAGGCTTGACGATAGTGATTGTGCGTGATGATTTGATTGGCGAAACCATTGCGGGCACGCCGAGTATGTATGATTACAAGATTCATGCTGAAAATGAATCCATGTACAACACGCCGCCAACATTTGCAATTTATGTGGCAGGGTTGGTATTCAAATGGCTGAAAGCCAATGGCGGCCTGGCTGCAATGGAGAAGACCAATATCACTAAAGCCAGCATGCTTTATGATTATTTGGACAGCACGGATTTTTATCGCTGCCCTACCGCAAAAGAAAACCGTTCGCGTATGAATATTCCGTTTACGCTAAAAAATGAGGCATTGGATGATGAGTTCATCAAACAAGCCAAAGCGCGTGGACTGGTGCAGCTCAAAGGTCATCGTTCGGTTGGTGGCATGCGGGCTTCAATCTATAATGCGATGCCGGTGGATGGCGTGAAGGTGTTGGTAGAGTTTATGAAGGATTTTGAGAAAAGCAATAGCTAGACGATAACTAAAATCAGTGTTTCAAGTTCATTTTAAATGCTTGAAAAATAGGGGGACGGCTTGAGCAAACATCAGATACTTATTCTTAACAAGATCTCGACGCTTGGTATTAAACGCTTGCCAACGGATGAATATGAAGTTGGCAGCGAAGTCACAGCCCCTGACGCTGTTTTAGTGCGCTCAGCCAAAATGCATGATATGGACATCCCTAGCAGTGTGCAGGCGATAGGCAGGGCGGGAGCTGGTACTAACAATATCCCGGTTGCCGATATGAGCAAGCGCGGCGTGGTGGTGTTCAATACGCCTGGCGCCAATGCCAATGCGGTTAAGGAACTGGTGCTGACGGGCATGCTGATGGCCGCGCGGAATATTGGCCCGGCGATGAAGTTTGTAGAAGGCCTGGAAGGGGATGATGCAACGCTATCCAGACTGGTTGAAGATGGCAAGAAGCATTTTGCAGGCGTTGAATTGCCTGGCAGGACGCTTGGCATTATCGGCCTTGGTGCTGTAGGCGGCATCGTGGCGGATACAGCGCTTAAACTGGGCATGAAAGTGCTCGGCTATGATCCAGAAATTACTGTGGATGCAGCCTGGCGCCTTTCCTCCGAGGTCAAGCGTGTGCATGGCGTGGACGACGTATTCAAACACAGTGATTTTATTACGCTGCACGTGCCGCTAATTGACGCGACGCGGCATTTGGTCAATGCAGAACGTGTCGGGATGATGAAGCATGGCGCGGTGTTGATTAATTTTGCGCGCGAAGGCGTGATTGATGAGCAGGCAGTGCTGGATGGCCTGGATAGCAAGAAGCTGCGTGCCTATGTGTGTGACTTTCCGACCGCGCGCATGAAGTCACATCCGGGTGTAGTGGCATTGCCGCACTTGGGGGCTTCCACTCAGGAGGCGGAAGATAATTGCGCAGTGATGGTGGTTGATCAGGTGCGCGAATTTCTGGAAAACGGTAATATCAGCAACTCGGTCAATTTTCCTGCAGTGATGATGCCGCGTGAGGCGGCGCATCGCGTGGCAGTAGCCAGTGCCAATATTCCCAATATGGTGGGGCAGATTTCCACGGCGATGGCCAAAGCGGAGATCAATATCCATAACATGGTGAATAAATCGCGCGGAGATATCGCTTATACCATGCTGGATCTGGACAGCCCCGCACCAGAAACAGCGCTTGCCGAAATCCGCGCGATTGAAGGCGTGATGAATGTACGAGTATTGCCAAAAAGGCAGGAGTAATAACCAGTAATGAGCGATATGCTGAAAAAGTTTCGTAGCCAGATTGATGCGATTGACGAGCAGATACTTAATCTCGTCAATGAGCGTGCCAAGCTCGCGCGCGAAATTGGCAGCCTGAAGGAAGACGGCGTGATTTTTCGCCCGGAGCGCGAGGCGCAAATATTGCGCCGTTTACAAGAGAATAACGCTGGACCATTATCTAATGAGGCGATCAGCCATATTTTCCGTGCGGTCATGTCGAATTGCCGGGCGCTCGAAAAAGAGCTCTCAATAGCCTTTTTGGGGCCGCTTGGAACGTATAGCGAAGAAGCCGCGCTCAAACAGTTTGGACAAGGCCGCAATGCGATTGTATGTGGCTCTATCGAAGAGGTGTTCCGTACAGTAGAAGCGAATCAGGCCGATTATGGCGTGGTGCCGGTTGAAAACTCGACCGAAGGCGCTGTAGGTTTGACGCTGGATCTGTTGCTCTCCAGTTCGCTTAAAATCTGTGGCGAAATCACCTTGCCGATACACCATTGCCTGCTTTCTGCCCAACCGGATATCAATAAAATCAGCCATATCCTGTCACATACACAGTCGCTTGCACAGTGCCACGAGTGGCTGAATCGCGTTATGCCAAAGGCCACGCGCGAAGCGGTAACCAGTAATGCGCGCGCTGCCCAATTGGCGCATGAGGCGGTAACCGCGGAGAATACGTTTGTGGCGGCCATCGCGAGCAAACGTGCCGCCGAACTGTTTAGTCTGAATGTGCTGGCTGAAAATATCGAGGATGACCCTAAAAATACTACACGTTTTTTAGTGCTGGGAAATCACGATGTGGCCGCTTCCGGCGCTGACAAAACCTCGCTGGTCATGGTTACCCAGAACAAACCGGGCGCAATGGTGAATCTGCTTGAACCGCTTTCACGGCATGGCGTGAGCATGACCAAGCTGGAGTCGCGTCCTTCAAAACAGGGTTTATGGGATTATGTATTTTTTGTCGATATCGAAGGTCATCAAACTGATGCCAAAGTAAAAGCTGCGCTACAAGAGTGTCAACAGCGCGCATCCCTGCTCAAAGTGCTGGGTTCCTACCCTGCAGCCAGTATTTAAGTTTTCTTTCGAGTTTTCTGCTTATGAATTTATCTAGTTTGGCTCCTGATTACATTCGCGCGATTGCACCATATCAAGGCGGCAAGCCAATCAGCGAGCTTGCACGTGAAATGGGTTTGAACGAGGCGGATATCGTGAAACTGGCTTCCAACGAGAATCCGCTGGGCATCAGCCCGAAAGCGCAAATGGCAATAGATGACGTCATTGCGGATATCGCGCGCTACCCGGATGGCAACAGCTTTGCATTACGCGAGGCGGTAAGTCAAAAATTTAATGTTGCGCCGAATCAAATAGTATTTGGCAATGGCTCCAACGATATTTTGGAGCTGGCGGCCAGAGCCTTTCTGCATGCGGGTTGCGAGGCGATATACTCGCAGCATGCGTTTGCGGTCTACCCATTGGTCACGCAAGCGGTGGGTGCAACCGGCGTGGTAACTCCGGCTAAAAATTATGCACACGATCTGGATGGTTTTCTAACAGCGATTACGCCAAGAACACGTTTGATTTTTATTGCCAACCCGAACAATCCAACCGGCACGCTAATTGCAAAAGCTGAATTAAAAGCCTTTCTAAAACAAGTGCCGAAAGATGTTTTAGTGGTACTGGATGAGGCATATGATGAATATTTGTCTGCAGAGCATAAGTCTGAAGCCATTCGTTGGTTAAATGAATTTGAAAATCTCATAATTTCGCGCACTTTTTCAAAGGCTTACGGTCTAGCTGGTTTAAGAATCGGATTTGGTTTAATGCATGCAGCTGTGGCCGATATGCTGAATCGCGTACGGCAGCCTTTTAACGTGAACAGCATGGCGCAAGCCGCTGCTGTGGCCTCGCTGGCGGACGACGATTTTGTCGCGCGCAGTTATGCGGCCAATCAAGCCGGCATGGCGCAATTGACGCAGGGTTTTCACAAATTAGGGTTAGAATACATCCCCTCAAGCGCGAATTTTGTGAGTTTCAAGGTGCAAGATGCCGCCGCGGTGAACCAGCTGCTGCTGCAGAACGGCGTGATTGTGCGGCCCATCGCCAACTATGAAATGCCGGATTATTTGCGTGTGAGTGTAGGACTGTTCAGCGAAAACGCGCGATTTTTACAAGTATTAGAACATATTATCAACAAGCAGTAACCGATGACCAATAAAGAAAAACAAACAAACGAAACAGCCACTTATGAAAAGCTGGCGACGGATGACGTTCGCATTCGCGAAATCAAAGAGTTAATCACGCCATCCGCTTTGTTGAGCCGCCTTAAAGAAAGTGTTGATTCAACGCATAATATATTGGCGGCACGCGCAGCGATCCACCGTGTTCTGCACCAGACCGACGATCGCTTGCTGGTGATTGTGGGACCCTGTTCCATTCATGACACCGAAGCTGGCATAGAGTATGCGCACCGATTGATGGAAGTGCGAAAAAGACTGGCAGCAGACCTGCTAATTGTGATGCGCGTTTATTTTGAAAAGCCGCGCACGACTGTGGGCTGGAAAGGCCTGATCAATGATCCGCACCTTGATGGCAGTTATCGCATCAATGAAGGATTAGAGACCGCACGTAAGTTTCTGTTGGACGTGAATGAGTTGGGGATGCCTGCAGGTGCAGAATTCTTAGATACGATTACCCCGCAATATACAGCTGATTTGGTGAGCTGGGGTGCCATCGGTGCGCGTACGACCGAATCACAAGTGCATCGTGAGCTGGCTTCGGGTTTGTCTTGCCCCGTTGGCTTCAAAAATGGCACGGATGGTAGTGTGCAGGTGGCGATAGATGCGATTAAAACGGCAGAAACCCCACATCATTTTCTTTCGGTTACCAAAGATGGCCATTCTGCGATTATTTCCACAACAGGTAACGAAGATTGCCATGTGATTCTACGCGGCGGTAAAAAACCAAACTATGATGCTGCCAGTGTGAATGCGGCCTGTGCCAGCCTGGCTGCTGCAGGGCTGGCGCCCAGGTTGATGATTGATTGCAGCCATGCAAACAGCAGCAAGGATTATCAGCGGCAAATGGAGGTCGGGCGGGATGTTGCTGCCCAGTTAGCCAATGGTGACACGCGTATTATTGGCGTAATGGTGGAATCGCACCTCAACGCGGGCCGTCAGGAGCACACGCCTGGCTGCAAACTGGAATATGGCAAATCCATCACAGATGCCTGTCTGGGCTGGCAAGATACGGTCGATCTGTTAGAAGAGCTGGCAGCTTCAGTGCGCGCGCGCCGTGAGAAGCGCCTCAAGGATGCGATATAAGCGCAGGAAATTCCGGCGTTATGGTCGTGAATCCATGGGCAATCAAGACTTCTACATCATGAAAATCACTAGCTGTTTATCATGCAAGCTCGCAGGTGTTATGCGGAACGAGTGCGTATAGTGTCAATCATACAAGCACAGCACCACACGTAACATTGAGTGCTTGATTCACAACCTAATAGGAGATTTGATCATGTGGACAAAACCAGCAGCTACTGAAATGCGTTTCGGTTTTGAAGTAACCATGTATGTTTGCAATAAATAATTGCAGATGACACAAAGGCTGCCTGATGGCAGCCTTTTTTTCTTCTACACAATCCAACACAAAGAAAATTCGTTATGCATATACATGTTTTAGGCGCAGGAGCAGGCGGCGGCTTTCCGCAGTGGAACTGCAATTGCTTTAACTGCGACGGTCTGCGCAAGGGCACGATCAAGGCGACCAAGCGTACACAGTCTTCCATCTGCGTGAGCAGCGATGGCGTGAATTGGGTATTGTTCAACGCCTCGCCAGACGTGCTGCAACAGATTCAGGACTTTCCAGCACTGCAGCCGGGTCGTGCGATACGTGACACGGGGATTCAGGCAATTATTTTGATTGATGCACAGATCGATCACACCACTGGTTTATTCATGCTGCGCGAGGGTACAGTCAAACGCGAAATTTATTGCACAGACATGGTGTATGGCGACTTGACTTCCGGCAATCAGATTTTGAACATCCTGGGACATTACTGCGGCATCAACCATCATCAAGTACCTATTGATGGCAAAACCAGCTTTGAGATACCTAATGTGCCGAATTTGCGCTTTACTACAGTGGCATTAAAAAGCGCTGCGCCACCTTATTCCCCACATCGTAACAATCCGCAGCCGGGCGATACGATAGGCGTGCTGATCGAGGAAATTTCGACTGGCAAGAAGTGCTGGTATTCGCCCGGTTTGGAGTTAATCGAACCGCATTTACCAGCATTGATGAACCAGGCCGATTGCATCATGGTGGATGGCACGTTCTGGACTGATACAGAGATGATTGACTTGGACTTGATGACCAAAACTGCACGCAGTATCGGCCATAACCCGCAATCTGGCAAAGGCGGCATGATTGAAGATCTGGATAAATTTGGCCTTAATAATGGTAAACAGGTGCGCAAGGTATTGATTCACATTAACAACACCAACCCGATTTTAAGAGAAGATTCTGCCGAGCGCGCAGAACTTGATCGTCATGGCATTGAAGTGGCTTATGACGGTATGGATATTATTTTATAAGGATTTAGAAAATGACAAATGAAAAAGCACCATGGAGCAGAGAAGAATTTGAAGCCAAATTGCGCGAGAAAGGCAAAGGCTACCACATCAATCACCCAATCCATGTGTTGATGTATGAAGGCAAGCTAACGCAGCAGCAAATGCAGTGTTGGGTGGCGAATCGGTATTATTACCAAATCGCGATACCTGTAAAAGATGCGGCTATTCTTTCAAACTGCCCGGACCGTGAAATTCGCCGTGGCTGGATTCAACGCATTTTTGATCACGATGGAAGCGGTCAAATCGCTGAAGGCGGCGAGGGTGGGATTGAGGCATGGATCCATCTCGGCCATGCTGTAGGCTTGAGCCGTGAAGAGATTATGTCGCTCAAACTGGTGGCGCCCGGAACTAAATTTGCTGTAGACGCTTATATCAATTTCGCAAAACAGCGTCCATGGCAAGAATCTGTATGTTCCTCGCTCACTGAGCTCTTTGCGCCGCATATCCATCAGCAGCGTATTGATTCATGGCCAGATATGTATCCCTGGATCAACCCTGAAGGCATGCAGTATTTCAAAAACCGCCTCACGCAAGCGCGGCGTGATGTGGAACAAGGATTGCACGTGACCTTGGATTATTTTGGTAAAACGCGTGAATTGCAAGAACGTGCGCTTGAAATCTTGCAATTCAAGCTGGATGTGCTGTGGGTGATGGCAGATTCCATCATGTTGCAATGTACGGACATCAAGGTTGAAGGACGCGATTATCTGCGTCAACCTGTCATAAACATCAGTTAAGAGCATTTATGGAACATCATATTCAACACACCGACATTTACGCACTTGCACCGCACCATCGCTTTCAATGGGAAGAAGCGCAGCAGAGTTACGTGATACTTTTCCCTGAAGGCATGGTCAAACTGCACGGCGGTGCCGGAGAAGTTATCAAGCGCGTGGATGGGAAGGCGACCGTGGCTGATGTCGTCAGAGAACTAAAGGCAGCCTTTCCCGATGCAGAAGGCATCGAAGATGACATTATCGGAATGTTCGAGATGGCAGTTGGCAAGGCATGGCTTAGAAAGGTTTAAGCCATACAAGGATTAAGGAGCAACAAAATGACACAAAACTCACTAGGCGATTCAGTGGTACAGAAAGCCGTGCAGGCGCAGCAGGTCAATAATGGCGTAGTGGCGGCTGCAACACAAACACAGCCACTGTGGCTATTGGCTGAAATCACCTACCGTTGCCCTTTGCATTGTGCTTTCTGTTACAACCCGACCGATTACGATAAACATACGCAGAATGAGCTGAGCACCGAGCAATGGATTCAGGTATTGCGTGATGCGCGCAAGCTGGGTGCAATTCAGCTGGGGATTTCTGGTGGAGAACCGCTATTGCGTGATGACATTGAAGACATTGTGGTTGAAGCGCATAAATTGGGCTATTACAGCAACCTCATTACTTCAGGTGTCGGCCTTACTGAGAAGCGCATTCAGGCATTTAAAGATGGCGGTCTGGATCATATCCAGCTCTCCATGCACGACATTACCGAAGAGATTAACAACTTCATCACCAATACCAAAACCTTCGAACTGAAGAAAAAAGTTGCGGCCATGATTAAAAATCATGGCTACCCGATGGTGTTGAACGTGGTGATACACCGCTACAACATCGGGCACATGAAGCAGATACTGGAAATGGCCGAGGCACTGGGGGCGGATTATATTGAGCTGGCTAATACGCAGTATTACGGCTGGTCGCTAATCAATCGTAGCCAACTGATGCCAACTAAAGAACAAGTGGATGCCGCCGAAGCGGCGACCAATGAGTTCCGCGCAACCTCTGGCAGTAAAATGAAGATCTTTTTCGTGGTGCCGGATTATTTTGCCGACAGGCCTAAAAAATGTATGAATGGCTGGGGCGAAGTGTTCATGATTGTTACCGCGAATGGCGATGTGCTGCCGTGCCATTCGGCACGTTCGCTGCCTAATATGCGCTTTCCAAATGTGCGTGACGATGATTTAGGCTGGAGCTGGAAAGATTCTCCTGCATTTAATCAATACCGTGGTACTAACTGGATGAAAGAGCCGTGTCGAAGCTGTGATGAAAAAGAAAAAGATCTGGGCGGTTGCCGTTGCCAAACCTTCTTACTCACTGGTGATGCCGAAGCCGCCGACCCTGTGTGCAGCAAATCGCCTCACCGCCATTTGATAGACAAGGCGATTGCAGATGCACAAAACCCGCAATTGCAAGCGCAACCGATCGTGTTCAGGAATGATAAAAATTCTAGAAGGGTGATCGCGGGTGAGTTGCTGGAGCGGGTAGAGGAGTTTCATGCCTTGCCGTAA
The DNA here is from genome assembly GCA_044228245.1 of Methylotenera sp. Lineage (GTDB taxonomy): Bacteria > Pseudomonadota > Gammaproteobacteria > Burkholderiales > Methylophilaceae > Methylotenera_A. The sequence goes on along the minus strand of JBGAVG010000011.1, from coordinate 14,387 downwards.
CGATTAGCCGCTATAATGAAAGGCGCATTAATAATGCGCCTTTTTTATTATAAGACTTAACAAATTTGAAACCACATTCCAATATTTTGGTGTATGTTCTAGCGAGTCTTGCCGCATTGGCGCCATTTGCTATTGATACTTATTTACCGGCGTTTCATGCCATGGGTGCCGATTTAGGCGCTTCCGATTTGCACATTCAGCAAAGTTTGGCGGTGTATTTGCTGCCTTATGCCATCATGACGCTATGGCACGGCGCGATTTCGGATTCTATCGGCCGCATCGCCACCATTAAATGGGGTTTGGGCATTTTCGTGCTGGCGAGCATCGGCTGCGCGTTTGCGCCCAATGTGGAAACATTGTGGTTTTTTCGCGCGTTGCAAGGCGCATCTGGCGGGGCAGGCAACACGGTGGCGCGCGCCATGGTGCGCGATTTGTTCGAAGGCGCACAAGCACAGCGGGTAATGGCCACGGTGCAGATGCTGTTTGGCATCGCGCCTGCCGTGGCGCCCATCATCGGCGGCGCTTTGCTCGGTTTTGGTTGGCAAAGCATCTTCTTCTTTCTGGCGGCTTATGCGGCGCTCACGTTGTGGGCTACAGTGGCTTATCTACCCGAGACCATGCCGTCAGAAAAGCGTATTCAGCTTTCTGCGAAGAGCGTCATCAATAGCTACAAAACCATTTTTAGTGACACAGAGTATACAAAACTCTGCATTGCGCTTGGCGCTGTATTCTCAGCATTTTTTGTGTATGTGCTGGCAAGCCCTGTGTTTTTAGGTAAACACTTAGGCTTAAGTCCGCAGCAGTACGGCTACTTATTTGTGCCTACAGTGACAGGCATGATTGTTGGCTCTTATCTTGCCAGACGCACTGCGGGCAAATATGCACCGCAAAAAGTCGTCAAGCTCGCATATGTTTGGATGGCATGCATCGTTCTTGTCAATCTTGCTGTGAGCTACTTATTGCCTGCCAGGCCCGTGTTTAATATTTTGCCCGTCGCTTTGTATAACATTGGCATGGGCGTGACCATGCCAATTCTTTCGTTGGCTGCGCTGGATAGACACTCCAAGATCCGCGGCACGGCCGCATCTGGTCAGGCGTTTATACAAATGCTGTTCTCGGCCATTTCTGCAGGCATCATAGTGCCACTGGTCTGGTATGCGCCATCTGGCTTGGCCTTGGCAATGGCAGGATATCTGGTAATCAGTTTGGTAGCGTTTAACAGGACGCAACTTTGGAAAAAAGGCTAAAAAATCTTACGCATCTGGAAAAATCACTTTCCCGACATTTTTTAATGTTAACTTAATTCCACGCCACAGCTTGGGGATGAGCCAAATCATCACCAGAATAAACGCGGCGAGGACGCCTAAAAACACCATGGGGTGAGCAAGTGCGAGCCAGCCGCCGCCCAGCAGCAGGCCCTCTTCACCAAACGAGGTGGCGATATTGGTGACGGGTTCTGGAGAGGTGTTGATGAGCGCACGGCTGCCCGCTTTGGTGGCGTGCGTCATGCCGGTGAGCGAGCCGCCGAGCAAGGCCGCCAGCGTGGCGATCATCGGGTCGGCGCTATTCATGGCGCCCATGGCCAGCAGCGCGCCGGCGGGGATGCGAATAAAGGTTTGAATTGAATCCCACGCGCTATCGACATAAGGGATTTTGTCGGCCAGAAATTCAACCATGCTTAAGATGCCCGCCACGCCAATGACAACCGGGTTGTTCAGAATGTTTAAAGAGGACGGCAAGTCGATATACCCGAATTTGGCTAACATGCCGATGATAAATACTGTGAGATATAAGCGCAGCCCGCTTGCCCAGCTTAGTCCGCCGGCAAGCGCAAAGCTTGAAATTGCATCCATAACCGGCTTTTATTCCTTCATATGAAATGTATATCGCTTAATTATAATGAGTTATATTATGCAAATATCTCAAGTTTAATAAAAACTATCCGATAGTTCTAGTGTCAGTAGTATTGTTCTTTCTAAGATTATTTGCATACTTTAATTAACATGAATCAACATGTGATAAGTGGAGCAATATATGAAAATTAATCGTGAACATGTCGCACTCAATGCATACCTGAATTTACTGGAGCGCAAAGGGTTATCCAAGGCGTTGCTACGCCAGCGCGAGGTGGTGATTTTAAGACTTGTGCCGTATATCGAGAAAATCAATAGCGATGGTTTTGCTTTTAGAGAGGCTGTCGACGAGCTTTTCAAGAAACTGGATAAATCATTATGGCCTGTTTACTTGCCGGTTATCCGGGACTATTTTTCTTTCTGGATTAATGACATCAAAGCAGTTGTCGCGATGAACCAGGACAATGCCTTCGAAGCAAATCCGCCAGAGTGGAGGCCAGCGGAAACAGACCTGAAACAGATGTGGGATTCGCTGGATGAGCTTACGCTGACCACCTCCGAAATAAAACCGCTGGAGACCTACGAGAGCGTACTGCGGAGCCACGGTGCAGATGACTTTTTCGTCGCTGCCTGCAAAAAACTTGTGAAGTTACTATTACTGATGCTGCGCAGCGCGCCGCATAAACAGCCTGTGGCTTATCGTAAGGCGGTGGATGCCAATTTGGCGCTGTTTACATCAGAAGAAGCCTACAATAACTTTTTGAAAGTGGGCAGAGAGTTTTATTATTTCTGGAAAGGTGATTCCAACGCACCAGAACAGGTGAAGCTAAATCAGGCACAACCAGAGCTTGCATACGCAATGTAGCTATTTCGTCTGGGTAATAAAAAAGGAGACTGATGTCTCCTTTTTTATTTATATTCTCATTGGTTACAAACTACTCGATCAATAAATCAAGTTTGCCAGGTACACCATTCATGGCGTCAGCATCTTCCAGCGCGGGTTTGCGTGAGGTAATGACAGGCCAGATCTTGGCCAGGCGCGCGTTTAATGCGATAAACTGCTGCTGGTCTGCCGGCACATCATCCTCAGCAAAAATCGCCTCAGCAGGGCATTCTGCAACGCACAGCGTACAATCGATGCACTCGTCCGGGTTGATTGCCAGGAAGTTAGGCCCTTCGACAAAGCAATCCACAGGGCAGACATCCACGCAGTCGGTATATTTGCATTGAATACAATTTTCGGTGACGACATAAGTCATTTTTACAGTCCTTTACAGCTTGAATAGCTAAAACGCTATTTTATTAGAAATCTTGTTAACTTGCATGGCTTAATTATTGCGCTAAATCAAACAATCATGCCAGCTCCAACAGTGTTGTTTGTGCTTTCATCAATCACAATGAACGCGCCAGTTGCACGATTTTTTGAGTAACTGTCCACCATCAGCGGCTGCGCGAGTTTAAAGCTCATGCGCGCAATATCATTCATTTTTAAGTCAGTTGTTGCTTGTTGCTCCAGTGTGTTCACGTCTACTTTATAACTAATCGCACCGACTTTGGCTTTGGATTCACGCGTCGTGTGACGAACAATGTAGGTGCGTGCAGGTGACAGCGGTGTTTCTGACAGCCAGCAAACAAAGGCTTCAATCTGCTTGACGGGGTCAATAGGGCTGCCCGTTTTTATTATCATGTCACCACGTGAGGTGTCGATTTCATCTTCCAGTAGCAAAGTGATGCTTTGTTCAGTTTGTGCACTTTGCAGCTGCGTTTCGCCCAGTTGAATGGCTTTTACTCTTGAAGTGTAGCCATTAGGAAGTACGGTGACTGCATCCCCCACGGCTATATCACCGCTTTCCACGCGCCCCATGAAGCCGCGGAAATCGTGCAGCTCCGCATCGGCACTGGCGTGCGGACGGCATACAAACTGCACTGGAAAGCGGAATTCTTCAGATTGTTCGGTATGTGCAGCTGGTGCCTTTTCGAGCATCTCGAGCAGCGTTTCGCCTGTGTACCAGGGCATGTTGTCGAGCCTGTCCACTAGCATGTCGCCGTTCAGAGCAGACATCGGGATAAAGCGAATGTCATGCCCGGCTTCATTGTGACTGTTGCGCTGCAGGCCGATTTCTTTGGCAAAAGCCAGATAATCCGCGCAGATTTTGTCGTAGACGTTCTGGTCGTAATCCACCAAATCCATTTTATTCACGGCGACTACAATATGTGGAATGCCCACCAAATGAGCTAAATAGCTATGGCGACGTGTTTGTGTGAGCACGCCTTTGCGCGCGTCAATCAGGATAATCGCCAGGTTGGCGGTAGAAGCTGCCGTCACCATGTTGCGAGTATATTGCTCGTGGCCAGGCGCATCAGCGATGATGTATTTGCGCGTGCCCGTACTGAAATAGCGGTAAGCCACATCAATGGTAATGCCTTGCTCGCGCTCGGCTTGCAGGCCATCGGTAAGCAGCGATAGATCTACGGCTTCCATGCCGCGTTTTTTAGAGGTATTTGAAATCTGTGTAAGCGTATCGGCCAGAATGGTTTTGGTGTCAAACAGCAAACGTCCAATGAGTGTGCTTTTGCCGTCATCCACGCTGCCGCAGGTCATGAAGCGTAACAGGCTGTCGTTATGAGTAGTATTGGTCATTAGAAATAGCCTTCTTTCTTGCGTTGCTCCATGCTGGCATCAGAAGTTTGGTCGTCCAAACGTGTTGCACCGCGCTCGGTAATTGTTGTTGTCGCTGTTTCCAGTACAATTTTGCTCACCGTATCAGCATCGCTAATGACAGGAGCTGTACAGGTAATATCACCGACGGTTCTGAAGCGCACCTGCATGTTAATGATTTCTTCTCCCACTCTAGGCGGGTTGATGACTTCACTGCTGGCTAGCGGAACATTGATTGGAACGATAGCTCCGCTACGCATCACCACATCGCGTTGATGTGCAAAGTAAATACTGGGCAAGCCTAGGTTTTCGCGCTCGATATATTGCCACACATCCATCTCCGTCCAGTTGGAAATCGGAAAGGCGCGGATATTCTCGCCTTTGTGCGAGCGGGCATTGTAGAGATTCCATAACTCGGGACGCTGGTTTTTAGGATCCCACTGGCCGAATTCATCGCGAAAACTCATGATGCGCTCTTTGGCGCGCGCTTTTTCTTCATCGCGGCGTGCACCGCCAATGCAGCAATCAAAACCGAATTCTTCAATGGCTTCCAGCAAAGTCACTGACTGGTGCTTGTTACGCGGTTCGTCTGGCGTTTTTAGCACGACGGTACCGCGCTTCATCGAATCTTCCACCGAGCGCACAATCAAGCGCTCCCCAAGCTCTGCTGCGCGCTGGTCGCGGAAATCAATCACTTCCTGATAGTTGTGGCCGGTGTCGATGTGCATCAAAGGGAAAGGGAAGCGGCCCGGGCGAAAAGCTTTTTCCGCCAGGCGCAGAATGCATAGCGAATCTTTGCCGCCGGAAAATAACAGTACAGGGTTGCTGCATTGCCCTGCGACTTCACGCAGGATGTGGATGGCTTCGGCTTCCAGCCAGTCTAAGTGTGATAATGGTTGCTTTTTAATTGACATTTCAATAACTTATAAAATTATATTAATATTTAACTTTAAATCTATTTCTTTACGTGGAGGCCGCATTCTTTATTATTCGGATCTTCCCACCACCATCTGCCAGCGCGCACATCTTCACCCACGGCAACTGCGCGGGTGCAGGGCGCACAGCCAATGCTCGGGTAGAACTGGTCGTGCAGTGCATTGTAAGGCACGTTAAACATGCGGATATATGCCCAAACTTCTTGTTCTGTCCAATCGCTTAATGGATTGAATTTCTCAAGCTTGTTCGCTTCGTCAAACTCACGTATCGGCAAGCTGGCGCGTGTTGTAGCCTGTGCGGCGCGCATGCCGGTAATCCACGCTTTTTTGCCTTTTAGCGCACGTTGCAATGGCTCTACCTTGCGCATGTGGCAGCAGCTTTTTCTCAGCTCAATACTGTTATAGAACGCATTGATGCCATGATTTTTTACGTAAACCTCAACCGTTTGTGCTTGTGGAAAAAATATATCCAACTTGGTGTTGTAATGCTTTTCCACTTCCGCCATTAAGTCGTAGGTTTCTGTTGGCAGGCGGCCTGTGTCGAGTGAGAATATTCCAATGCCCAAGTCATTGTTAAGAATGATGTCCGTTAACACCATGTCTTCCGCACCAAAACTGTTGGCGAAGGTAATGTTTTCTACGCCAAATTCTTTGGCCGCTTGATGCAGCACATCAAGCACTTCTCCTTTTTTAGCGTGAACAGTAGCTTCAAGCGTATCAGTCAATGTTGGATTGGTCGCAGGGTTGCTGGCCACCGGTTTGAGCATAGAGACGGTATCGCTCATTAGGCAGTCCTGTTATAGCGTTGAAATACAGGTCGCGGCTCATCTACTGCGCCTTGATAGGGCACCGAGAAGTCATTCAGACTGGCAATCGCATCTTGTGCGGAGCGATCGGCGCGGATTTGAAAGCTGGTGAAGCCGCTGCGTTTTAAAAAGTACAGTTGATCCCTGAGCACGTCGCCAAAAGCGCGCAGTTCATTTTTGTAGCCATAGCGTGTTCGCAATAGCGTGCCAAGCGAGAAAATGCGTCCGTCTGCAAATCGTTCTACGTGTATTGCGATAATGGGCAAGGTGTTTAAATCAGGCTGGTCTTTAACCAGGTGCTCCAGAACCTCATGCGTGGCCAGCCAAACGCCTACCTCGCCTTGCTGGATGCGGCTTGCAAGCTCATTTTTGCGTGTAATGAACACGCTCAATGGCACGATGATTTTGCCAGTGGCGGGGATAGCGGTAGTTGCAATTTGCTCATTTGTGACGGTATTTTCGCCCGTAAGCTTGAACAGCACCACTTTGCCCGCCTGTTTGCGCTCTTCCACCTGAGAAGCAGGGAGCTGTACTAGCGTCCATGCGTCAGTAGCTATATTTGCAATGCCTTGATTTAACTGGATTAAGTTACTCATGCTGCAATCTCTTCTTTTGCATATACGTTCGCTTTGAAGGGTGCTACGCCTAAACGCCGCACAGTATCGATGAAGCGTTCCTCTGGTGTACGTTCCTTGATGTATACGTCAATCAGTTTTTGAATCACTTCAGGCATTTCATCGGCTGAGAACGATGGCCCAATCACGGTGCCCAAACTGGCATCATTGCCTTGCTTGCCGCCAATTGAAACTTGATACCATTCCGAACCGTCTTTATCCACGCCCAGAATGCCGATATGGCCAACGCTGTGGTGCCCGCAACCGTTCATGCAGCCGGAAACATTCAGTTCGATGTCGCCGATGTCATGCAGATAATCGAGGTTGTCAAACTGCATTTGAATGGCTTCTGCAATCGGGATGCTCTTAGCGTTGGCTAGTGAGCAAAAATCGCCGCCGGGGCAGCAGACGATGTCGGTGAGCAGCCCAATGTTTGGTGTGGCTAAGCCTGCAGCGCGAGCCTTCTCCCAAACAGCATGCAAGTCACTAAGTTTAACATCCGCCAGAATCAGGTTTTGTTCATGTGAAACACGCAATTCGCCAAAGCTGTATTGCTCAGCCAAATCAGCCACTGTCCACATTTGCTCGCTGGTAGCATCACCGGGCGCTTTGCCATGGGGCTTAAGCGAGAGCGTCACTGCGCGGTAACCTGCTTGCTTATGCGGATGCACGCAACGCTTCAACCAGGCTGCAAAAGCCGGGTTGCTGGCGACAGCCGCATCAAAACCTGCATCGTGCGTTGGCAATGTTTCGTAAGGCATGGTTTCAAAATGCTGGCTGACACGCTTCAGTTCAGCCTCGGTAATGGTGTTTGGCGACCCTTTCAGGTGCGCCCATTCAGCTTCTACCTGGTTGCGGAATTCGTCGATGCCAAGCGCTTTCACCAGAATTTTGATACGCGCTTTGTACATGTTGTCACGGCGGCCATGTAGGTTATACACGCGAATAATCGCCTCGCAATAGGTCAGCGCATGCTGCCATTCCAGATGTTCACGTACCACGGAGCCCAGTATCGGCGTGCGTCCCAAACCGCCACCCACCCAGATCTTGATCGCCATCTTACCTTGTGCGTCGGTATAGAACTCCAGGCCGATGTCGTGTGCCTGCACTACGGCGCGGTCATGTTTGGTACCGCTCACGGCAATTTTGAATTTGCGCGGCAGTAGGGCGAATTCCGGATGGAACGTACTCCATTGGCGCATGATTTCCGCCATCGCGCGCGGGTCAATCACTTCATCTGGCGCAATGCCAGCGAACTGGTCGGTGGTGATGTTGCGGATGCAGTTACCGGAAGTTTGAATGGCGTGCATTTCAACGCTGGCAAGCTCAGCCAGAATCTCCGGCGTGTCTTCCAGTTTTGGCCAGTTCAATTGCAGGTTTTGGCGTGTACTGAAGTGACCGTAGCCCTTGTCGTATTTTTTGGCAATATTGCCCAGTTTGCGCAACTGGCGGCTGGACAGCATGCCATAAGGCACAGCAATGCGTAGCATGGGGGCATGCCGTTGAATGTAAAGACCATTTTGCAGGCGTAAAGGACGGAACTCATCCTCAGTCAATTCCCCTGCTAAAAAGCGTCGGGTCTGGTCGCGATACTGCGCCACGCGCTCATCGACAATTCGCTGGTCTATTGCATCGTATTTATACATAATTTCCTTGCTTGAAACTTAACCCATCATTTTAATCTAAAAAGTGCCAATTCAAAAATAAGTGTACGCTCAGGTTTTTTTCAATCCCAGTTGCTTGTAGGCTACTAAAAACAGCAATACTGAAATTCCAAGCAACTGATTGAACTGTGGGAAAGCCAGTTTTTGACCCACATATACTAAAATCAGTGCTAGTACGGTGCGCACCCAGTGTTCTGCGACCTTGGAGCTTAAATGACTGCCAATCCAGATGCCGGGAATTGAGCCTATGAGCAAAGTTCCAAGCAATTGATAATCAACGGTGCCAATGCTGGCGTGGCCTAAACCTGCTACCAAGGTCAATGGTACGGCATGTGCTACATCAGTGCCCACAATTCGTGTAATCGACACTTTAGGATAGAGGATGAGCAAGGCGGTGACGCCCAAAGCGCCGGCACCGACCGAGGTCAGGGTCACCATAAAACCGAGTATTAAGCCTAAAATAACTGTTAATATCGGTGCGTATTGCGGGCTAACCCAGTGTTCCTTTTTGGATAGTTTCGTGAGTTGATTGCGAAACAGCACGGACAGCGAGGTGAGCAGCAAAGCAATGCCGAGCCAGAATTTGATGCTGGCTACCGTGGCGTCTGAGGCAACGCCCGCATTTCTTAAATACAGCGTGGTAATGATAGCGGCAGGAACGCTGCCATAAGCGAGCAAGCGCACGATTTTCCAATCGATATTGCCCAGTTTCCCATGTGCAAAAATGCCTACTGATTTAGTGATGGAGGCATAGAGCAGATCCGTACCAACCGCTACGGCGGCTTTGACGTTAAAAAATATCAGCAGAATGGGCGTCATGAGTGAACCGCCGCCGACGCCGGTGAGTCCTACCAGTAAACCGACCACAAAACCGGCAATAATGTAATAAGCAAAATCCATGTGTTAACTAATCTAGGTAAGTCATTAAGGCGCGTAATATATCAGTAATTGATATAATTATTTAATACTAATTTGTTATTTTGGTATATTATTTGGTTATAACGATTGCTTTAGCGAAAAGAGATTTTGTATGAAGCTTCATCAATTGAAATATATCCATGAGGTGGCCCGTCAGGGCTTAAGCATCTCTGCGGCTGCCGAGGCACTTCATACCTCGCAGCCGGGCGTGAGCAAGCAGATTCAGATGCTGGAAGATGAGCTGAAGCTGCAGATTTTTCAGCGCCATGGCAAACGTCTAACCGGCATTACCGAGCCTGGCAGGCATATTGTTAAGCTGGCGGCGACGGTGATGCTTGAAATGCAAAATATCAAGCGGGTAGGCGACGAATTCAGTAAGGTAGAAACCGGCACGCTTACGATTGCGACTACCCACACCCAGGCGCGCTATAAATTGCCTTCAGCCATCAAGCAATTTATCGAAATGTATCCGCATGTCAAACTCAGTATCCATCAGGGCAATCCTAGCCAGGTCACCGCGCAGGTGGCGAGCGGCGAAGCGGATATTGGCATCGCGACTGAAATGATCAGCTCTGATGACCGGCTGCTATGCTTGCCATGCTATGAGTGGAACCGTTGCGTGGTGGTGCCGAAAGGACATCGCCTGATTGATGCAGTGCCGCTCACCTTGGCCAAAATCGCTAGTTTTCCGCTGATTACCTATGATTTTGCGTTTACCGGCAGCACTATTGTCTCTAAGGTGTTCCATGATGCCGGCGTAATGCCGAATGTCGTGCTGACCGCGATTGATGCTGACGTGATTAAAACCTATGTCAGCCTGGGGTTGGGGGTAGGCTTGATAGCAAATATGGCTTATGATGAAGAGCGCGACAAAGATTTGGTGCGTCTGGATTGCAGTCACTTGTTCCCACCGAGTACGACCTACCTGGGAATACGCAAAGATGCCTTTTTACGCGGCTATCTTTACGGCTTTATTGAACTGCTTGCACCTAAATACGACCGCCGGGCGGTGGATGAAGCAATGAAGGTATATCGCACATACTGATTTGAGTCTGGAACTAACATGAAGCAGCTTAAGGCTATCGTTGGCATTGCATTGGTACTGGTTCTGGGCGCGTGCGCCAGCCAAAGGACTACGCCGCCTACCATGCTGCAGGCGATGCCCAACGGCTTGCCTGGCCTTGATTTGAACAGCGCTATTTATGAAGTGCCTGTGAAAGAAGGTGTCAGTTATCAGGACGTGCTGGACAGCCTGAAATTCATTTCCGAGGGCATGAATTTTGTGAATCCGGCCAACTTTCCGATTAGCGAACATTTGAAGCTGCGTGGTATTGATCCGCAAGGTGTCAAAGAGGTGCACTCGTTCTGCAATCTCAGCATGGGCACCGAGATCATGCTTGATCATCCCGAGTTTCTGGTATTCGCGCCATGCCGCATTGCGCTGTATGAAAAACCGGATGCCAATAAAAAAATGAAATTATATTTAGCGCTGGATCGCCCAACGTATGATCTCAAAAGCATTAAAAACCCGACCGAGCGTGCCAAAAAATCAGCACAGGAGCTTGAGGATGCCTTGATCAAGCTGATGGATAAGGCGCGTAAAGGCGAAATCTAACCTATCATTTATCGCCACATAAATTTAATCCTTACATAAAATGACCAATCCAATCCGAATCGCAAAAGCAGAAAACTTTCTTCATATATTGCCTAAAATGGCCAACCGGCATGGCCTGATCGCAGGCGCGACCGGCACAGGCAAAACCGTGACACTGCAGAGCCTGGCAGAAGGTTTTTCTGCGCTCGGCGTGCCGGTGTTCATGGCCGACGTAAAAGGCGATCTGTCTGGCATGAGCCAGGCGGGCGGCGGCAATCCAAAGGTGGATGCCCGGGTTGCACAGCTTGGCTTAAGCGATTTTAAACCGCAAGCGAGCCCTGTGACCTTCTGGGATGTGTTCGGACAGAAAGGGCATCCGGTGCGCACCACCATTGCTGAAATGGGCCCATTGTTATTGGCGCGCATGCTCAATCTGAACGATGTACAGGGCGGCGTGATTAATTCCATCTTCAAGATTGCCGATGATAAGGGCTGGCTGCTGCTGGATTTAAAGGATCTGCGTGCCATGTCGCAGCATGCGGCAGAAAACGCGGCGGAATATCAAACCGAATATGGCAATATCTCCGCGGCCAGCGTCGGTGCGCTGCAGCGCGCCTTGCTGCAGATTGAGGCCGAAGGCGGCGACCTGTTGTTCGGTGAGCCGGCGCTGAATTTGGATGACCTGATGCAAACCGATAGCCAGGGTCGAGGCGTCATCAATATTCTGGCGTCAGATCAGTTGTTTAACTCGCCGCGAGTCTATGCAACGCTACTGCTGTGGCTGCTTTCAGAGCTATTTGAAAAGTTGCCGGAAGTAGGTGATCTGGAAAAACCCAAGCTGGTATTTTTCTTTGACGAAGCGCATTTGCTGTTCACTGATGCGCCACCAGCATTGATGCAGAAAATCGAGCAAGTCATCCGGTTGATTCGCTCTAAAGGTGTGGGCGTGTATTTTGTGAGTCAGAATCCACTGGATATTCCTGATATTGTGCTTGGGCAGCTCGGTAACCGTGTCCAGCATGCGTTGCGGGCGTTTACGCCACGCGACCAGAAGGCAGTGAAATCGGCAGCTGAAACCTTCAGAGCCAATCCTAAGGTGGATGTGACGACGGTGATTACCGAGCTTGGTGTGGGTGAGGCTTTGGTGTCATTCCTGGATGAAAAAGGCATTCCGACGCCAGTCGAACGCGCGTTCATTTGTCCGCCGCAAAGTCGCATTGGGCCAGCGACGGATTCTGAACGCAGCGCAGTAATAAATAACTCGGTTGTGCGCGGCTTTTACGAAAAGCAAGTCGACAGGGAATCCGCCTATGAAGTGCTGAAAGCGCGCGCGGCGCAATCGGCAGAAACTGCAGAAGAGGGCAAAGGCTTCGATTGGGGTGGAGTTTTGGGCGGGGAGAAGAAGTCCAGCCGCTCAGATACGATTCTGGAGAGCGCGGCCAAATCGGCTGCACGTGCAATCGGCTCCCAGCTTGGCCGCAGCATCATTCGCGGCGTATTGGGCAGCATTCTGGGACGCCGTTAATATGCTTTCAGATATCGAAATTGCCCAGGCGGCCAAGCTTAAACCGATTGTCGATATCGCTCAAACACTTAACATCAGCCCGGAAGATCTGGTGCCTTACGGGCATGCAATCGCCAAATTAAGTCCCGCATGTATAAACAAGTTGCAAGGCGGCTCTAACGGCAAGCTCATTCTGGTCACCGCGATCAGTCCTACGCCGGCAGGCGAGGGTAAAACCACGACCACGATTGGTTTAGTTGACGCGCTGAACAAAATCGGTAAACAAGCGGTCGTGTGCATTCGTGAGCCATCGCTTGGCCCTGTATTCGGCATGAAGGGCGGTGCTACTGGTGGTGGTTACGCGCAGGTGGTGCCCATGGAAAACATCAACCTGCATTTTACCGGCGATTTTCATGCCATTACGGCCGCCAATAACCTGCTGGCGGCCTTGATCGACAATCACATTCACCATGGCAACGCGCTGAATATTAAGGATATTACCTGGCGGCGCTGCATGGATATGAATGATCGCGCCTTGCGGAATGTGACAATCAATCAGACGCAAGCATACGAAACTGGTTTTGATATCACGGTGGCCAGTGAAGTGATGGCGATATTTTGCCTGGCAGAAAATCTGGCCGATTTAAAAACGCGTCTTGGCAATATTCAGGTGGCTACAGATGCAGCCGGAAAGCCTGTATTGGCGAGCGATCTGCAGGCACAGGGCGCGATGACAGCTTTGCTTAAGGATGCTTTTCTGCCCAATCTGGTGCAAACATTAGAGCACACGCCAGCCATCGTGCATGGTGGCCCGTTTGCCAACATCGCACATGGCTGCAATTCGGTGATTGCAACCAAAACCGCCCTGAAACTGGCGGATTATGTGGTGACCGAAGCGGGGTTTGGTGCTGACCTGGGCGCGGAGAAGTTTTTTGATATCAAGTGTCGCAAAGCTAATTTGCAGCCGGATGCGGTAGTGATTGTTGCGACTATTCGCGCATTAAAGTATCACGGTGGTGCGGACTTAAAAGAACTCAATCAGGAAAATGTAAACTGTTTATTAAATGGAATCAAAAATATAGAAAAACATATTAATAATTTACATGAGCTATTCGGCATGCAAGTAATTGTGGCGGTTAATCATTTTGTGCAGGATACGCAAGCAGAAATTGATGCTTTAATGGGTAGTGTTGAAAAACTGGGCTGTAAAGCAGTGGTGTGTAAACACTGGGCGAATGGTGGTGCGGGCGCGACCGAATTGGCGCATGAAGTGGTGAATACGCTTGCACAAAATAAATCAGGTTTTAAGTTTTTGTATCAGGACGACGTTTCTTTGCAGACAAAAATCGAAACGATTGCAAAAAAGATCTATGGTGCAGACTCCGTCGAGCTAAGCCCAAAAGCAGCAGAAAAATTAGCAATGCTGGAGAAGCGGTACGCACATTTTCCCATTTGCATTGCAAAAACACAGTATTCATTTTCATCTGATGCCACTTTGCGTGGTGCGCCCACCGGGCATACGCTGACTGTGAACGATCTGCGGCTTTCACGCGGTGCAGGCTTCATCGTGGCTATTTGCGGCAAGATCATGACCATGCCGGGCTTGCCGAAGTCGCCGGCCAGCGAGCGCATCAATGTGGATGAAAGCGGCAACATCACAGGTTTGTCTTAATGCAAACGATCGAAACGACTGGCTTTGCTGAGCAAACCATCAATAAATCACGTTTTTTCGCCTGGGCTGCACCGTGCGAAACGGAACAGCAAGTCGGGCATTTCTTACGACAGATTGCAGTGCAACATCAAGGCGCGAGCCATTTGGCCTATGCATTTCGTATCAAGA
>JBGAVG010000010.1:0-57747 GCA_044228245.1 Methylotenera sp. | reverse complement strand
GCAAGCGACGCTATACGCATCATTTCGGCTGGCATGATTACGCAAAGACTCCAGAGAAAGTAGCTGATGACTTGGTTGGGTTTACTTATTACGCATAACATCCGAGGTAAGGCCGCCGCCGAAGGCGGTCGAGCCTTCACCGAGCTGTTATACGGCATTTTAACTAAGAGGAAAACAAGATGGCAAAGTTTAGAAAAAAACCCGTAGAGATTGAAGCAGTTCAATACTTCGACAGTATGCGATACGAGGACGCATTACCGGAAGGAGTTGTTATCTGTTATTGGGAAAAGCACCCAGCAACGGGTGAGGCTGGCGATTACCCAACAATCCACACTCTCGAAGGCGACCATATTGTTGTTGATGGTGATTGGGTGATAACTGGCGTAAAAGGCGAGCGATACCCATGCAAGCCTGACATATTCGCGGCGACATACGATGCCGTATAACGCCGGAGCGAACCGGCGGCGGTAGCCGTCCGAGTTGCGCGACTTGTTATACGGCAATACTTGGAGAGAATTACAGAATGACAATACAAGACAGATTCGAGGCGGCGCGGCCAATTCCTGCCGGGGTTAAGCGCAATAAGATTGGATCGTATTCGCCTGAAACATTCGCCGACGCGATAGGTGTGCAGTTGGCCATTTCATACAGCAGGGAGTTTGAGGCATGGAATGCCGCGCAAAACGAGTGGTATGCAATGGCAGACAACCCGACAGAAACAGGGTGGTATGTAACGTGGAACGAATCTGCCGAATGTACCGTTGACAGTTATTTCGACACTGATAAAGGCTGGGTTGGCAGTACGAGTAATGTCGATATTAAATGGCTTACGCACTGGCGATACCAGCCGCAGCCTCCTATTGCCGTATAACAGTGGAGCTAAGGTGCGCCGCGAAGCGGCGTCAGCCTTGAGCGACGAGTTAGGTGCCAAAGTATGAGGATTACGGTGTGAGAACAGGCGAAGAGTTGGCACTAGCGGCCATGAAAAAAGAACACGCAATACTGGCTCGCATTGCTGACAAAGCAAAGGCCGAAGCTGACGAGTATTGCAGCATAGGCTCAGAGGCTATTGCGATACACAACGAGTTTGCAGCCATCGTTAATTCACGCGAAACGGGGCAGCACGTTATTGATGCGCTGGATAAGCTGCAAAAGCGCAGGGCGCGTGTTGACAGGGTTATGAAAAAAGACCTGCTCAAACTATCAGACAAACAGATTGCGGCTGAACTTGAGCGCGACAACTTGATGCGAGAGATCCAGATGATGGAGTTTCGACGCAGCAGACATGGCAGCTAACAGTGGAGCTGAGAGGCAGCCCGTTAGGGCTGTCCAGCGCGTAGCGCGATTCTCCAGCGACTTGTTGTACGGCATTTTATTTACGGAGTAATTTATGTTTACACAGATACAGATAATGGTTGCAGTTGATGATTGCGGTAATGTTGATTGCATTCCAAGCAGCCCGTACAGCGTACAAATGCAGCGGAAAGCAGCAGCCTTTCTTGAGGCAAAGAAAGCCGATAAGCGCGAGTGGCAGATAAGCTACTTGACTGCACACGTTCCTGTGCCTGCAACGCCGATAATTGAGGCAACCGTTACGAATAAGCCGTGACGTATAACGTCGGCCATAAGGGGCAGCGACCGCAGGGAGCTGTCCAGTGAGTGAAACGAACGGCCTTGATGGCCTTGTTAGGTGCAATGATGGCAACTCGATATATCGTAAAGCAACAAGTAGAAATGATTGGCAAAAAATGGCTTGAGCAAGTTTACGAGTCTGAATTCGAGCGGCCAGCCAGGATGACATATGAAAGCTGTAAACTGGATGCGCCGCATGGATACTTTGAACTGGTGAAGGTTGTGACGACAGAGGAATGCCTCGACTTCACGCCTCGCACCTAACATTGCCATAAGCGGCGAGTGAAACGAGTCCGATTCATGGCGTTGTTATACGCCGATACTGGAGAGATAACATGAACGATGAATATCAAAGCATGGCAGCAAACGCAATATGTCATGCAGCAACTCAGGCCGGATACTCATGGCAAATAGCAGCAGGAATAGCCGAATCTGTGGCTATTGAACAAAAGCGCCCATTCATGATGCTAAAGCCGCGCTTGTTTCCTGATGGGAATCAGTGGTGCGCCCTGTACGGCGAAAATCTGCAAGATGGGGTGTGCGCTTTTGGGGATACGCCTGATGCAGCGAGCAAGCAGTTTGATATTGAATGGCTGAACGCAAAGTGCGGCGCTAACAGATGCGTATAACTACTAATATACCCCAAAACTGACGCATAACTCCGAGGAAGGCGTGGAAAACGACATGAGTAGACATACGTCAGAGCCGTGGGAGTGCGGCGAATCAGTGAATGGAATGTGGTATGTCGCATCAAAAGAAAATAAAATCGAGATGTTGGCTGAGATTATGCAGGAAAAGGCTGAGGAAAACGCCAGCAGGATAGTTGATTGTGTGAACGCTTGCGCAGGCATGAAGAACCCAGCTCACGAAATCAACCGCATGAAGCTGGCGATTATTGAGGATGTTGATTCTTGGCTAGAGTCTGAACATGCGCTCACGGAGGCTTATCGAAATGTAATGCTATCAATGAGTTGCATATATTGTGCGTAAACGCCGCGCGAGGGTTACAAATCAGCTTTTGAAACACTGTAGCCGCATGTTTCGCACTTCAAACATCCCACAAGGCGCGCGCGACCAGTTGGCGATAGAGTAACAGCCAATCGTTGATCATGGAAATCTGGAATGCCGGACATGATGTTTTCGAGCGCCACGCCGCGCTTCATCAATCCTCCGCACTTTTTGCAATTCATCTTCTTGGTCATGATCGCTTGATATAAAACTCGCCAAACAAGCGCACACCAAAGAACCACAGGTTTGCGCGCAGTTCCAACATCCCGTCTTCGATGAGCCAGCGCCGCAAATCGCTATCCGCTTGCAGTCGCTTGGTGCGCGGCAGCAATCCCAAACGGATCAACTGATACAGCGCATCGTGTCCGCAACTCGCACGCACACTGTTTTTCGTGTTGATCGCAGTGCCACTTGCGCCGTCCCATGCGTAACCCGCAGATAGAGTCATCACGCCGTTGCGATCCAGCTCGATCCAATCCGTTTTACAAGCACGCCCGATGATATTGGTATCCAGTCGCAGCGCATCCGACAGAATGAATCGGTACTTTGGGTGGTCGAAACGACGATAGCTGATCTTTCTCATAGATGCCGCCCCACCCATGTCACAGCGGCAGAAATCGCGGCAGCAACACCAGCAAAAATCCATTTGGTTGCCAGGTTATTCGTCGGCGCGTTCGTTTCAAGCAGCCTAAGACGCGCATCAAATATTTTGTTAGATTCTTCCATCGTTTTGAACATACGATCTAAGGCTTGTCCTTGAGAAATTTGCCGCTCTTCTAACCGCACCTGCTGACGGGCAACAGACAGCAATTCGTCGGTGTTTTTCTTGATACCTTCCAACGCCTCAGCGAAGCGAATATCGTTATGCTCGACTTGTCTCAGCCGCTCGTCGAAGTCCTCACAAGTTCCGGCGCAATCATTCATAGCGTTTCTGCCCATTGTCGTAATTTTTCCTTGTCGCGGTTACAGCTCACGAGCGCATTACGCATCTCAACCAATTCAGCAGGGAGGTCGCCCCATGTCTGCGCGTCTACTGCAGGCACAGGGCAATCCTGCATCAGCACAGCGGGCGGCTTGGCGACAATCGTTTCAGTTCGTGTTGTCGCGCAGCCAGCCAAGCACATCAGCAGGCACAGCACTATTAGCGCACGCATCCCGTGTCTCCCGTAGAATTGTTTTGTATTTACGCGATTCTTTTTCTGCGCGTTTTTCCGCCGCCACTTTTTCTTGTTCGCGGTCAGACAAAATCTTATCGGTCAACTTGGCGCGTTGTTCAGATGC
The DNA here is from genome assembly GCA_044228245.1 of Methylotenera sp. GTDB lineage: Bacteria > Pseudomonadota > Gammaproteobacteria > Burkholderiales > Methylophilaceae > Methylotenera_A. The sequence continues at coordinate 53,826 of JBGAVG010000010.1, read as the reverse complement.
TTCTAATTCCGCGCTCAACTGCTCTGCTGCTTGTCTGTATTGCAGCAACTCCGCGCGGTAGCCATCCGCCGCATTCTGTGCGGCAGTCAAACGCGCTTTCTGCACGGAAAAAAACAGCGTCAGGAAACCAATCAGCGCGACAAACAAAACCACACGCCAGTTGTTCAGTAATGCAGCAAAAAAACTCAACACTTCACGGCTCCCATTTGCCAGTCGTACACATTTGATACTCAGCCACACGGCGTTTGGTTAAGCCTTTCAGCACTTGCCCGCCCGCTTTGTCCCACCGCTTCAACTCGCTGCACCATTCTTGATTGGCGTTCAGCTTTTTAATTAGCGTTGATTTACACGCCGCACCCGCGCCAATGTTGTACGACCATGACAAAACAGCAGCCGCCTCATAGGGTTTAATTTCACGGGTAATACACGGCGCAACTGCGCGAGCATGTTCCGCGAGTGACGCACCGAGAACCGCTGTGCATTGCTGGCGGTTCAGCACATTAAAACTGACAACTTCCTTGTCAGTTTCTCCAAAACAAATGGTGGGTATCCCGACAGGATCAGCGTAGCGACCCAGAACCAAGCCCTCATAGTTCGCCACCAAGCCGCACGCCAAAATGATTGCCGAGAACCCAAAACCTGCTTTTTTGTTCACGGTGTTACTCCGCTGATGACGCTGGCACGATCTGCAAATACAGCGGGTGTGCTGGCTCGTCGGGGTTCACGGCAGAAAAACCGTTGACCAACACGCCTTTCGGGTATGAGCCTTCTTCAGCGCCGGTAATTGAAAGTAGTTTTTTCTGCACGGCTGGGATAACGCCGGACAACGAAACCGGAACAGTCTCGCCGTTTATACAGATAGAACCCTCCAAAGTGATCGCACGATCAGGCTCAGAGCAAGGTACATCAAGCAGCTCGAAATCTACGCCGTTGTGTACTGACATGCCTTGGTAATGTACGCCATTAAACAAAAAAGGTACTGTGATATTGACTGCGTTCATGTTTTGTTTCCTCTGTTAAAAATTAAGCGGCACATTGTTGTCTTGATGCGGTAGTGGTGGCACAACATCCCCACGCACATACACTGCATAACCGTTCGCAACTTTGCGCGTGCGGATTTTGTTTTGTATCTCATTTGCCTCAGCCAATGTCTGCACAATAATCATCAGCCAAATCCTCGCTGGATGGCATAGAAACTATGCACGGTTGCCGTATCGGTTGTACCAGAAAGCTGCACAGACAAAGAGATTTTCAGCGCGTTTGAGATGTTCGGGATGGTTGCATCAGCAAGCCACGCATTGTTTGATGCGTTATCTGTTGCGAGTTCAGGCTGACAGTTGATCGTTGTTGGTGATGTTATTTGCGCAGATGGTGTTAATCGCAATTTTCGCTGGGCGGCACTCATTGAAAATGTAGCAATCACTGGATCGGATAAATCACCCTCTGTACCAAGTCGTAATTTAACTGTAGCGCTGTCTGTTGTGCCTGATTTAGAGATTAAAATATCGAAGTCTAAAGGCGCGCCATCAAACAAAAACGCAGCAGGTATATTTGCTGATTGCAAAATTTGGTCTATACCGGAATCATCAGAATCGCTTGGACTGTACTTCGCTGCAATAAATAAATTGCCTGTTTGCGGCACATATACCCCAAATAGCGGCAATGCCGACCACACACTACCGAAATACTCGGGGTGATTGGTGATATAAATTAAATCGCCATACTGCAAAGTGCTGGGATCAGGTTTGTCTGCCCATGTGCCAATGTATTTGTAAGACAAACCGCCGCCACTTGGGGCAATGCCTAATTTGGCGAGGTCAGCCATCAACCTGGAAAGACTCATAATCTCACCCAGCAGGTTTCGTTGGTGAGCGCCCCATTATCCCAAGTGAATGTTTTTCTGTATTGGATGCCGGTTTGAAAGTCCGTCACCGTGTCCGTGACAATCTTTCCATCGCTGTAAGTGTATTCATGCGCCCAACTGTCCAGCATCAACTCTGTGCCGTCTTGCGCTCTTACGATGCTTTCCACGCCCCTCATACCGCCACCAATCATTCTGATTCAGGCGGCAGTATTTAGCGTTGCGGAAGTAAAACCAAACCCTACAGGGGCTTATCGCTCGTTGAGTATTTCAGCTACATCATCGCGCATTTTTGCCCGCATGACGCGAGGCGCGGAAGCTGCAATGCGCTGATCCTTGGTTTTACTCATTTCCTTCACGCGCCGCATCACGGATGGAATAGAAATCAACATGCGCTGATCGGGATTTTTTGCGTTCCAGTCAGCAATCTGCGAGCGCGCATCAGCCACTTTGGATGCGTCTTTCTCAAAAATACCCTGCGCCCACAGCCCGCGAATCTCTCCGGCACGCAAGTTGTAGAACGCCTTTTGCTGCTGATTCACCGCATTAGCTTCTTGGATGCGCGCCACGCTTTGCGGCTGAAACCCAATCGCTTTTGATGCGGCTTCAACAGGGTTTGTGTCTAGCACCTTGTAGCCTTTCTGGTCGCGGTACATGCCGGTGCTGGCCATATCTATCCCTTTAACCGCATTGCGTATAGCAACAGGGGACATTTCCAGTGCGCCACCCAAAACATCGCCCGATAATATGCGCCCAGCGCCAGAACCAACACGACTAGCAAAGTCACCAATCGGCCCGGCTATTTCCAGCACATCTCTGGTGTGATCGGTTTTTGTTTTCAGCAATCCTGTGCCTGGAATCAAATTACCCATCCCTAGTCGGCCAGACACATCAATAGGAATACCAGGCAGGCCAGTGATGCCATTCTCGATGAAGTTAGCCATGCCATTGCCGAACACATCCGACAAAAACTCTTGGCGTTTTTGTTTGATGCTGATGTTGTACCCCAGCTTTTGCGCCAAGGCTTCCGCAACATCCTCCATGTCTTCCTCAAATGGCAAGCCGCTGGCTCCGCCCATGAGCATCAATACACCCAGAGCGAGCAACGCGGCGCGTTTACCCTCTGGACCGCCTTGGGTATACATTCTGTGCAACAGCTCCACATACGCAATGGAGTATGTTTTGAATGTCATCAGCGTACCGCCAACAGCGCCGCGCCCCCACTGCATCTTGTTCGCCTTGCTGTACTGGAATTGGGTATCAACAACCGCTTTGCGCGCAAACGCTTCCGCGTTATCCATGCCTTTGGCCTTGGCAATGCGGTATGCGGCAACAAAGGTCATCTGCCGGTTGACTTGTTCAGCCATGCTGAACACCTTGCCCCATCCGAATGCCAGTTTGGACACTGCGTTTTTAGCGGCAGCCGCCGCTTCTCCTGTTTTTGTGCCATCACCAATACTCAGCGTGCCAGAGCCTCGCGCCTGCGCCATCAACTGATGTATTTCTTGTGGGGCCACCACGCCATCTTCAACGGCACGATGCAATGCTGCCGTTAATTCAGGATCGTATTTAGGATTGCGCTGCGCCAATTCCTTGGCGGCGCGTCCTAATTGCGCTGCCGAATCTTTCACACTGGTGAATTGCGTTAAATAAGGAAATGAAACTGCAAAAGGCTGTGTCATGTTGACCATTGCGGACGCAACAGAACCGCCGAGATATTGTGCGAACAACAGCCCGCGAACAGCTTGCGCTTCTTCGCGTGGATTTTTCACATAATCGGCCAAACGAATAGCGGCATCTTTCAACTCGCCTTGCGCTTTAGGTATGGCGTTCAGCGCCTCACCCATTTCGCCCATGTTTAATCCAGCCGCAGTTTGACGCGCATTGGAGTAAACGAAGTTGGCTAAAATGCGTGGCATGTCTTGGCTGTAACCGACAATACCTTGTCTGTGTATCAGCCGCCGCATGGCACTGCGATTGGTTTTTGTCAATTTCAGGTATTCCTGAAACGCAATGTCTTGTGTGTTATCGCCGGTTGATTCCAGCCCCAGCATATTGCCGAACAGCTCCAGTGTTTCTGGCGACATATCAGAAAACAGTTTGTATGCTTCGTCTGACAAGGTGCCTTGGCTAACCGCCTTGTCCCCGAACTCCTTGCGCATCGCCTCTGCCATTGCATTGGCTTCGCGCTTGGTTTCAAACATGCTGAAATACTGGCGTTCGCCGGTGTCAGGATCAACAACATCCACGGTATATTTGCCAAAACGAGACAGCGGCGCATAACCTTCTTTTTGCAGTTCGTTCACTTTGTCGTGGCGTTCGTGAATGCCATGCACCAATTCCATCAGGAGCTTTTCTCGGTCAGTGTCTTCTTTGGCTTTCCGCATCAAATGCTGCGTCAGCATAGCGGCAGCATCACGGATATTGTCGGCATCCATTACCGCATCTTTAATGTCCTTGGCATCCTCTCCAACAAACCGCAGCATGTCGGCACGCGCCAGCGTATCGAGACTGCGATCAATTGCAGCACGATACTCTTTGTAAAGGCCAACTTGTTTGTCGTTCAGGCCAAACATTTGTTTGAGTTCGCTGTCACTCCAAACCACACCAGCTTTCAGCAAATGTTTGTCGTAGAAAGAATCCACGCGCTTTTGCAGATTCTCAGGCGACATACCCTGCCACATCTTCAACACGCCGTGCTGCAACTTTTTGCTACGCAACAAGCGCGCTATTTTGTCATCGGTACTCAATGTTTTGGATTCTTTAATCAAATCCTCAACTTTTACCGGCGAGCCATCTTCTCTCCGCCTCCACGCCAGCGTTCCCTCGTGGATTGGTTTTTCAATGGCTTTGTTATCCGCAGAAGCAATGGATGTTTTTGCAATGTCACTCCATTTTTCCAGCTTCGGCAGAATGGTTGGTGCAAAATCAGCCGCATCATTGGCGTAGTGAGATACATCATCAATAAACCCTTGTGCCGCATCAAACACACGCTTAAACGCTGGCGAGCGTTCAGCAAGGTTGTACATTGTGCCAACCGTTTTGTGCCACCAGTTCAATGTATTGGGCGAGCTAAAAGTCTTGTTCAGTTCACTCGCTGCTCTGTTTGCGTATTGCTTCACGGCGGCGCGGCTGTAGTTTAGGATTGCGATGTTTTCGCCGTTTTCCATCTGTCCGTATTGCGTTTCTGCGCCATTGTTATGCGCGTTCTCTTTCGCTATTTGCTTCACATTGCTGCGTGCAATCGCTGCAATATCTGCCGCTGTGAGCATGTTGTCTTTAACAATCACCCCGTGCTGGAATAGCCAGCCGCGTACTGCTGCAATGAAGTCTTTCACCCATTGCACAACAGCGCTGGGCGCATTAGCACGATTGGTCTCATACTCTTCTGCAATATAGGCTGCCGCTTCTTCGTTGCTGGTTTCACCCGCTTCTTTCATGCGCTGACGCACGCTGTCCATGAACGCGCTTTTTTCCAGCTTGAGTAAATTGCCAGCCCGCTGAATCATTTTATCCATAGCCTGCTTGCCGCGCGGATTGGTGGTGTCGGCCGCCATGTGAACGCCAACTTCATGCACCAACACACTGGATGCAGTTTCGTCCGTCAAATTATCCGCAACAAGGAATGACTTGCCAGTTTGTTTGTCGTAGAAGCCCTGCACATCACCCGTTTCGCTGTACTTCACATCAAAGTCGCTCAAATCCTTGCCAGCTTTTACAGCACGCGCTTTGTACGCCAAATCCATCGCTTCTTTTTCTGTCTGCACTACTGTCACCAAACCCAACCGTTGCAGCTTGTCTGCTGCATGGCCAAAGGTTTTGGATAAAGAGTCTTTAATGTCTGCTACAGAAAAACCAGAAACTTCGTTTTGACGACTGTACCGAATATCAGGATTACTACCATCAAACGCGCCACTGTTGCCGGTGGCGGATTTGATTTGCTCAGGGCGGAAGGCGACAACCACACTCATGTCTTGCAGAACAATGCCGTCGTGCCCTTTATCTTGTATTGCCCTAGACCACGCCTTAGTTCCGCCTTCTTTTTTTGCGCGGCGTGCTTCGCCTGGAGTGGCGGTGTAGGGGTTTTGCAGGCTTGCATAGACGGGCATCACATTGCTTCCGTAAGTGGAAGCGTCGCCGCCGTACTTGGTCATGTACGCGCCGGGGCCATAAACACCGTCTGAACTAGGCTGGAAGACAGTGAACTCAGCATCCGTCCCGTGATACACCACCATCGGCTCGCCGGTTTCTGGGGCGACTACTTTACTTGCGTTTTTGGGATCGTTCTCCCAATCACCAAACCATTCCTTGAACCGTGGTGTACGCACCTGCACCCACTGGCGATAATTTAGTTTTGTTTTGCCGTCTGCCTTAGCTTTCTCATAAGCCACTTCACCGCCGTAGGCTTTATCGGTATCCGAGAACTCTTTGCGTAGTGTTTCATCGTCGCTCTCACGACTGAACATCGGCTCTATCTTTGCCGCTTCTGGTGTCAGCAGGTTTTCATCCCAGATCACATAATTGTGAGTGCCGCCCTCCTGCGCATCTGCCACGGCCTGCCTCAGTGCAAGGGAGGCATCAAAGTTGCTCAGTTCTTTACTCAGCGCAGCGCTGATAGCTTGCGCTGGGTAGTCAAAACCCAGCCACTCATCGGCAGCCAATGCACGAACCAACGCCTCATTCTTCGGAGATAATGCGCCGGTGCCGAGCAATTCGACAACATCAGCAAAGTCGGCATCTTCGGGCAGTTCAGCCAGAAACTCCCGCTTGATGTCTTTCAGCGGCCGGTGGCGGCTCACACCATCCAAGTACCGCAGGCCGGGAATGCCGAGAGATTGCAGGTATTCGGAGGCTTGTTGGCTGCCGGTCTTAGGAGAGTCGTGCCGTGCGTTTAGTTTCCCAGCAATGTGTGAATACAGCGCCCCTCCGGTCATTGCGCGCATCTCTGGCGGTATGTCGCCAGTTATCTTGATCCATTGTTTTACGCTCTCCCGGTCTTTTCCAAAAGTAACGCGGTTATCCATTGAGCGGAGCGCAGCCTTCACCTTCTCGCTCTGCGCGATCAGCGGCTTATCCCACAGCAGGTAGGTGTCATCCTCAGGGATTTCTACTTTGTAGAGTTGGCCTTTATTCTCGGCTTCGACGTAAGTTTGTAGCGCCCGACCGATTGCTGCCGTGTCGTAAGCCCTCATTGGCGCTGAAGCATTTTGTACTTTTCTGGCGTAGCTTGCTGGCTTGCCACCTTTGCCCGTCATTTCCATTGCAAACCTCTGGAATACAGTCAGCGCACTATCGTCATCCACGGAGACCCCTTCAGCCGCTAACGCATCGACCGCCATTTGACGGAAATTGTTGCCGCCCTTGCCTATCGCCAGAGTCTCACGATAATACTCCGCCACCTCTTTATTTCCGGCAAAGTAAAGCCCCCAGCCATAAGCCTGCGCGCCTTCACCCGTGCCGATCTTGTTCAGCTTGAAGCCTTCTTGCTCAATTCCTCTGTGCGGTGTGCCGTGGAATACGCGCAGGAATAACGCCTTGATAACGCCGGGCCTCTGCTTGGCTACAGGTAATTCATCAAGCACCTGCACCAGCTTATCCCTAAAGGCTTCTACATCCTGTAAATAGGCGTTACTGCCTTGGTCTTTCCAGCTTGTTGTTAGTGTTTTCAGAAACTCTAGGAATGCTTTGGCGATACGACGAAATGCGCTTTGGTCACGCTCGGCCAGCTTTTGCAAAAACACAGGATCGGTGAGCGCGTCCGACACAGCAGCAGCAGTAAGCTCCTCGATAGCGTGATCACGGCCACGATCAAAACCTTCTTCCTTGATATTGCGCTCATGCCAAGCATCCAATCGACCTTGGCGACGAACTTCGTTTTCAAGCTCTTGGTACGCCGATGGATTGGTTTTCTTTAGGTTATGTACCCACTCATGGGCGGCAGTCAGCGTGATAGGGTTCTGGCTGTTCTCATTGATGTACAGTGTGCCATCACGGAAATTGACACCCCCAAAGTCATCTACTTCTGGGGTGAGGTTTCTGAATAGAACGACTCGCGTTCCTGTGGTGTCAGTGAATCGAGCCAACGCCCGATGGAGTTGCTTAGGCAGTGATACGGCGCTGACTTCCCTGACGCGAACTCGCCCAATATCCCCTCGTCTCGCTCGCCATTCGTTGATTTTGTTTTCAAGCGCGCGGCTTGCCGTAGTTTCTTCTGCCGGTAGGTTGTGAGGCAGGCCGCTGGCGAATGTTTGCTCTTTTTCATCACGCAATTCCTGTTGGCTTTCTGCATCATTACCATTTCTATTAAAAAGCGCAACATTACCATCATCACCTTCCTTGGTTTGGATGGTGTCAAACAAATGGTCAAAGGCTTTACCAATACTTTCCATTTCAGAAACAGTTGGATATGGGTAGGTATCAGCATTCTCGCGGCCTGCCAACGCCTCATCCGCTTTCCAATAATCTTCACCAACGATGTTGGCTAAGTAATCATTGGCGGCATTTTGTTCGTGCAATTTGCCGATGATGTACGATTCAAAAGCTCTCGCCGCCATTTCTTCTCGGCTAGACCAATAATCTTTAGACCTACGCCCATCCAACTGTTCTGCCCGCTTCGGCATGCCAGAATCATTGATGGCTTTAATCACATCGTTAAAAGCTGCCAACACTTCTGGGCGGATGTTAGGCACAAGCGGGTTTACATCGCCATTAGTAACAAACTCACCCGTTCCGCCGTCAAGTTTGGCGAAGTAATTATCCAGCGCATGAAACCACTCGTGCGCCAAAGAACCAGCGCCACTCTCTTTGGTTAAGTTGATAACAACTTTCTCTGGTTCAAAATGCGCTGCCGCAGCATTTTTACCGCCTTTGCCGCGCGCACCAAAAGCAAGCCCCAGCTTGCCATTTAACGATATTGCTTGCGTAGGAATATCCAGCGCCGCTGCCAAGTCACTCAGCGCATCATACGCATTATCTAAATCTTGCTGCCTACGAGAACCTTCAACATAATTACCGAACTGCACGCCACGGAACTTAAACGCTTCGCTGAAAGCCTCTGGCGTAACAGCCGCGCCGTTGCGGTGATCGTCACCAACCCTCGGCTCATTTTCTTTTCGGCGCTCGAACGGAATGGTTTTGTATTTCTCCAGCAGGGCTTCCATTTCTTCTTGGAAGCCTTCGGTTTTCTTGTACGCCTTCGCTTCTTCAAGCGTGTTAAACCGTTTCAGCTTGACATAATTCTTGCCAAGTTTTTTACCAAAAAAGTATTGGCCACTATGGCCCTCACGCCACAACCCAAACTCCGTTTTCTTTCCGCTGGTAGTGGGCGCGCTTTCACTCTGCTTCTTCACAAACGCAGAGACAGCTTCTTCTAATGTTTCTCCCCACGCTACAGGACGGCGTTTATCTTTCTCAACATAGTACACACGCTTGGCGGGGCTATAGCTCTCACCCATAAACGAATCAAAGGTTCCAACGCGCATGTCAAAATCTTTCAGCGAGGCTTCATGCCCAAGCGCCTTGTACATTTCTGCCTTGCCAAGCATTCTTGTTGCAAGCCTACCTAAAGTAGTTTCTTTTTCATTTTTTGGGTTCAGCGTTTGCACAACGCTTTCTGGTGCTATTTCACCGCTCAGTAATTCCTCCGCGAAGGTGCGCATGTATTTCACCTGGTCAACCCACCCTTTCAACTTCCAGTCTTTCTTGGGTTTGGGCGGCATCTGTTCACGCAAGGCGCGCGCGAAGCCAACTATTAGCGGATCAACCCCTTCTTTCAGCAACTTGTCATAGTTTGGCTCAGGCCACGATTGCGAAAGCGGTACGGCAGCCACATCCACAGCTTTGGCTTCTTTGAGCTTCTGCGCGTAGTCTTTGCGCGCGCCTTCCAGCTTCTCGCCAAAATCCTCAATTTTGTTTGTTGCATTTTTCGGTTCTTGTTTGGCGTTTTGACGCGTGCCACTGGCATTCGCATCCCGTTTTGCATTTTCTTTACTAGAAGAAGGTCTAGTTTCATCAACACGGAACGGCGCAAGCTCTCCGTGTTCATCACCGAACATATACAGATTGACTGAGTAACCATCAGCAGTTGACCAGTTGTTAATGTTTAATCCTTCAAACTGAAGCAAATTAAACTTGTCATCCCTCGCTTGCGCTTCAGCAATGGCGTTTTCTTTCAGCCATGCCAATATCTTTTTGTCGTCCTTGGTTGATTGCCCTGCACTTGGTTTCAAGCTGTACTTTGGAAAAGGTGTGGTGTGACGACCAGACAAAGTAACAAACACATCGCCAGGCTCCAGCGTTTTGCGCTGCGACACTTGCCCTTCTTCTGGGCTGCTTGATGGCGAGACAGTAGAAGTTTTGGCTGGCGTTTTACTGCCAGAATACTGCTCTGGAACCCTGTCGAACTCCGTCAGTCCTTCTCCGTATTTCTCGTTGGCCTTTTCAATAACCTTTGAAAGCGGAGCCATATTTTTCTTTTCTGGCTCTGCTGGTCGTTCTGCTTTGTAGATAGACCCAAAGCCGTACCATACCCCGTCAATACTTACCTTGTTTCTTGCGTGTGAAACCCCATCAATTTCACCAAAGGTAGACTTATTATTTGAGATCATTGCTCTGACATACTCACCCCTCTCAAAACGGTCAGTCACAATCTCATCTTTTTCTCTGTCATACCGCTCAATGCTAAACTCATTGCGATTTGTGGTGGACACTGGTTTAGCAGCTTCTTTTTTTGATGCCACTAAATCCGTTTTGTTTGACTGTTTTAGCTCTTCATAGCCTTCGTCCAGATCGTCTGGATGCTCTTCTTTCAATGCCTCTTTAATATCAAGGCTCTTGCTGCCAGCAAGATTCATAGCATCAAACAAACCCTTGGCCTGTTCGTCTGTCATTGCATCAATACGAGATTCCCATTCTTCGGCGCGCCCAGTAAGCTCTTCTCGTTCTTTTGCGAGACGATCCATTTCTGTTTTTGTATCGCTGACCGGTTCCACATTGGAGCCAGACACATCCTCAGTACCATACTCTTCCCGCAACGCTTCCCACGCTTTGCGATTCATATTTTCTGATTTACTGCCATCTTTCACATTCCATTCATGGAATTGATCAAACGGCAAAGCAGCCAAGGCCTTATTCAAATCCTCCCCATAAGCTGCTTCGAGTTTTTTAATCGCTGCGTCATAGCCGGGTGAGCCTTTCTTAATGCCTTGCTCTTTGGCTTGCGCGGCGATGTATTTGCTTTTGCTGGTATTGAGAATACTGGCTGGTTCTTTCGCCTTGCCAACTTCTGATTTTCCAGCCGCCGCATTTTCCACCACGGCATTTGCTGCCGCTTCAAAGGCTTTGGTTTCCGCTTTGTTTGCCAGTAATGGCTTTTCACCAGCCAATGCTTTCGCATTGCGCGCCTTTTCCATTTCCTGTATTTGCTCTTCTGTTGCCAGCAAGCGATCAAACACAGCGCGTATATCGTCATTCAGCTTCGCGCCTTCGTTAGAAGCCAGAAACTTCTTGATGGTTTTATAAACCTGCTTCATCCAGCGGCGGAAATTATCAAACGCACTTTGCAAATCTTTGCTAGGCGCTTTGCCTTCCATAAAATACTGCTCATTGCTCTCAGCATATTGCTCATGGAATGGGCGTTTCTCTTCTAGCGTCATGGCGTTCCATGCCGCCAAGCGTTCTTGCAGTGTATTGCCAGAAATGCCAAACCATTTCAGAACAGTATCGGCATCATGCTTCACCACGGCCCCGGCATTTTCCATACCTGCCATTTCTATTTGTGTTTCAAGGAATAGGTGGCTTGTTTCGTGCAGGAAGGTGGAAGCGTCTGATTTTTCAGATAGACCAATTTCGCGGTTTTTTGGATTAAAGTAACCGCCATGCGAGTCTTCGCGCTCTTGTAAAAACCTTCCTTTATTGCCAAAGTTTTTTCCTTTTTCTGAAAAAGACTCTTCGGCGGCAATAACATCTAGCACCCTCACCCCAGCTTTATCAAGCATGGTAGCGATGTTGTCTGCTCCATCTATAATTTTTTTGTCGCCGTATGGCGAATAAAGAATGACGCTAAAGGCATTCGATGTATTGATAGCGCGCAAAATATCGCCATGCGTTTCAGTGCCGCGAATGGCCGACGACGATTCAAAACTGACAGGCAAAAACCCAACAATCCTATTTTGCGTATCCATAAGAACAATGCCTTGCTGTCTGTTGGAAACGCGCCTAGTTTCATCTTTCGCATCAGCAGGCGAGCTTATTTGTTTGTCAGATAATTTTCCTGTCTTAATCAGCTCTCGCTCAACAACACTGGCTTGCGCCACTTCATGCGGGTCTGGTATATCGCCTCTTTCTGTTGTTTCGTTGCCTGCGTAAGCGTATTCACCCGTGTGAGTAACAGCCATAACGCCGTGATACGACAAGCCAGAACCATCCAACAAGTCGCCGATTACATCACTGATTCTCCTGTCTGCATTACTTAACTCACTCACTCCTGATGGGTGATTGTGCGATAACCAAACATTTTTCCCACCATGAACACTAGCCGCCCATCCAGCAACAATCCCAGGATCAACTTGCGAGGAATCTTTGAGGCCAATCGTATGCCGCAACATAGACAGCGGCTTGCCATCTTTGTCTGTGACAACAACTAGCAGAACTTCTTGCGGGTTTTTTGCGAGGAATCGAGTGGCGGCAGCTACTTTGGCTGGCGAATCAAGCCTGCTGAATCCAACATCAACACGCTTGGCTTCGGCATCGCCGACAACCGTGGCGAATACCCCAGATGCTCTGGCGGCTCGCTCCATGTTCCCATCCAGTCCTTCGGCGGCTTCCCGTCCTTTGTCCCGCTGAATATCCTCTCCGGCTGGCGGAAATAATACAAGCTGGCGGTCTTTGGCTTTTCTGGTTTGATAAAATAGCCCCTTTGCTATTTCGCTTTGCGCTGCGTCATCCACAAGCGCATCAGAGAGCGCACGCCAAGTAAAGTCAGACGCGCTTTGGCCATTTTCCCTGAGTATTTTTTCGTCCGAAGCGTTGACCTCTCGCTGTAGGTCGGCTGATAGAAAATCAACGATCTGACGGTTCGCTCCCGACTCTCCAAGTTTTCTGGCGAGTGCAGTGCGCAGAGCTGTACTGAGGCCAACACCCTTTCTATTGTTGATGGAAGCGAGATTATTGAGTAGATCAATCGCCTCTTGGCCTGTTTGAATCGCACCATCAGGGGCTTGGTGTATGAGCTGGAAGTTGTCATCGAAATTATACTCCCGCAGTGAAGGCGCTCTGGCTTCTGCCATGAAGCGCGATGCGTTTAGCATCATGTCAAGGTTAGCGTAGTACGATTCTTGCGTGTCTGCAAGACTCCATTGCGAATTTATTTTTTTCAGTGCGTCAGCAGCTTCAAGGCTTCTTTCATTGTTTTCAGCCTGCTTGGTTTTATCTGTTTCTGTAAGCAGGTTTGCGTCAAAACCAGGAGCCATTGAATCAACAATGCTCGCCTGATTGTTTGGCAGAAGCCAAGTCCACGCATTGCCGTGCATTCCAATATGTTTGGTGGTTCCGAAACGCAACGCGCTGGAAATAGCTGCTTCCGTGCGGCGCAATTCATTTATTTCTGAAACGCCATCAGGATCAGGAACAAGTCTTGAGCCGTTTTGATGCGCCCAAGCAAATGCCGCTTGATATAACAGCGATCCTTGCGTGCCGCGTGCGCTATCAATTTCCACAAAATGCTGCTTACCTTTGCCGCCGCGCAACTCATACAGGTGTATTTTCCCTGTGGTATTGCCATCTGAATCTACGGACTCCAGTGTTTCTTGGTACTTCGCCGCATGGTACGGATGCGATTGCGGGTCACGGGATACTCTAAAACTAATACCGGCATCCTTGTTTAGCTGATTGGCTATGCCATCAATAGATGTTGCGGTGATTGAACGCCCAAACCTGAATATATTGCTTTTGGAAGCAAGTGCAGCAAACGCAGCCGCAATCGGGTTCTTTCTCACAATGTCTTTTGATAGGTTCTCTATCGAGGGTTCAATATGGCCAACAGCCTTGCCGCTATACAGAACATCGTTTTTGTTTTTAGCATCACTGCGCTTAATCTCACCTTCCATGAATCGGCTGTAGTATTCCGAAGGCAGCATGTTCAACTGCTTTGCGCCCACCACAACACGCGCCATCCACAGTTGCGTCAGTGCTTTAATGCCTTTTTCGTCAGAAACTTGTGCGCTCTTTAATTTATCGGCAATTTTCTGGCGGGTTTGCATGGAGTCCATGCGGTATTGTTCATCGCTAAATCCTTCGCGCAGAATGTCATTAGCCTTCTGTTGTACCGCTTCTGGCTTTTCTTCTAGTACGGCTTTTGTTTCTGGATTTTGTTTTGGCGCAGGCTGTGTTTTTTGTTGCGAAGATTCCGTCTTATCCATCAACCCTTGAATCTTGTCGCGCATGCCGCTTGGTAATTTGCTCCAATCCTGCTGCGCTAACTGCTGACCAATAACGCTCAGTCCATTGGATTGCGTAGGCCAGCCACCTTCTTGTTTGAGTACCGCTTTGCGATCCTCAATAGACATAGACTGCCATCGGGTAGCATGGTCTGGCGTTTCTGGTTCTCTGCGGCCACCAGAAAAAATATCTTGCTGTCCCTGCGCGGCGGCAACATCGGCCGCACGGTCAGAACCCGTCAGCGTGAACTGACCTACCTCTGCATCAGCATTGGCTTTGTCTTGTGCGGCTTTTTCGCGTTGCGCCGCTTCTTCTTTGGCTGCGGCTTGCGCGGCTTCCTGCTCGGCTAGTTGCTGTTCTGTTTGGCTTGTGAGGCCAAATGCTGCTCCGCCACTTCGTCCAGCCCGCTCAGTAGCGCCTTCATGTGCGCCAGTTGTCGCGCCCGTTCCTCGGCCGTGATCGGTTGCTGGTTGTTGGGGGGTTGTTGCTGGTTGTTCTCTGATGGGTTTTGCGTCATTTCCAAGCTCCTGCTTGATCCGTTGGTTGGCGTAGGCAATGGCAGCATCTTTGGTAGCTTCAAGATCATCACCAAACATACTGCCCTGTGATTGGTGCGCTTGATGTTCGTAATCCGCCAGCCATCCTAGCACCATCGCCACTTTTTTGGGCGCACGGATGTTTTTCTCCATGTAATCCGCAATAGCTTCTTCATGCGCGCTGTATCCGCCCATCAAATCTTGCTGACGGCCTAGCTGCTCAACGGATGTACCGGATTCTCTGGCCTTTTGATACATTTCTGCGGCGCGCACAACCAATCGCTTCGTGCCAATAGCGGCTTCTGCTGGAAGTTTTGCAAATCCGGCTGCTGATTGTGTCAGCGCAGACATTAAATTGCGTGATTGTTCCGTATCTTCTGTTGCCGCATTGATTAAATCGTCATTGTTAAACCCAATAGCTAACATAGCGTGCTGGATTCTTTTTTCCACGGCGGGCAAATTGACGCTGCCATCTCGTTTGCGCAACGCTGACGCTTCATTTGAAGGCAAGCTATTAACAAAACGGTGGATAAGGTTCATGTTTTTTGTTGGCGAAAACTTCCCATCGTCATCCAACACAACATCATGCAAATCACCCAAAACACGCGCATCATTGTTTGCTTGTTCTGCGGCAGACAAGCGCAAGCCTTCGCTGGCATTTGACCACGCGCCCATGTCGCCTTTGTTATTTGCTTCGTCATAAGTGCGTACCAACACCGGCTGCTTCATGGCAGCAATAGCATTTGGATCAACACCCAACCGAGCCGCGTCACCTATCAGCGCAGCCTTGTAGTTGTCTGCGTTTCCACTGGTATACGCGGCTTGAATGCCTGCGGTTCGCCCATTGTTCAACGCCTTCAAATTGCCCGCTGGCAACTCGCTGGAATAAACTGGATTCTGATTGCCGGAAACATCGTGAGAAGCCTGCAATTCACTAGCTTCTACCACCGCATATTGCGTTTGGATTTTGCGGCCATCACTCCCTGTCACTGTTTCTGGATGCCCAATAACAGTTAAGTTGTTCAGTGTTTCCTTGGGCGCAAAAACCATTGGCGCACCTGTTGACGGTGATTGAGAGCGCCCTAAGCGATCATAATCTGGATCGTTTTTAATGCCAGCCATTTGTACCAACGAGTCGGCGCGGCCTCTATCGCGGTTTTGATTTTCTTGATCGGCATAAATAGAGGATGCTGGCTGCAATTCTTCTTGTTGCTGCATCAAATTGTTGACAGGCGCGGCGACATTCGCCGTAATTGCGCTATTCACTTTTTCTTGCGCGCCCAGCGGCATGTTGTGCCAATTCAACTGAGACAGGCGATTAGCAATCACATTAGGATTGCCGTTTCTGTCTGACATGCCATCCACGCTGGTCAACACGGATGCTCTCTGCGTAGCATCCATAGCATCCCATTGTGATGCAGGGTTTACTTGTTCAGTGCCATTCGTAGCGACTGGATCATCCCACGGAATCACATCTTCGCCTGGCAAAAAGAAATTGCCGCTGGCCCCGCTATCAACCGACAAAGCAGCAGCATCCGACAACGCGCCAGCATTGGGATCAAGCCCCATGCGCTCGGATGGTTTTTGTGGTGGTAACTGCCCTGCAATTTCTGAGAGATTTATCGCGTCTTGGCCAGCGCCATCACTATTGTTTGTGAGGTTTTGCTGACCATTAACTTTTATTTTTTCTTGCGCGATCCGCTCGTTTGCTTCCTCGAACATTAGCTGTTGATTTAGGCGCTTTTCCCTGTCCAAGTCTTCTTGTGTCGCATCCGAGCCTTTGCTTTGGATAAGGTCAATCTCTTTTTGTATTTGCTGTTTGCGGCTTCTTGCTTCATCGGGCCGTGCAAGCGGATCGACTCCAGCGCCATCACCAGAACCAGGGTTGGCTGGATTCGGGTTGGTCGGGTTATCCGATGGCTCGGTGGCATTCTGAGCGCCCCCTTGACTCATTCCATACTGAATAGCCTTCTGAACACCAAATGTTCCAGCAGATTGACCAATCGAAGATAGTGCTTCAAGGCCAGCGTTCTTAGTATCCCAATCGTCAGAAGCGAGGCCTTGGCCAAAATACTCGCCCGTAAACTCACCTACAGGCTCCAAAGCTGCCGCACCTGCGTTGCGCGCAATGTTCTCTGCGCCCTTCTGTGCTGCAAGATATTTCTCGTCATTTTTGACCAGCGCGTCAATGGCACCTGATTTTTTTGCGGCTGCTACAGCAGCATGATCCGCCTCGTCGATACCCAGGGCTGTCAACGCTCTCGTAGTGGCTGACTTGAGCGGCCCTGTCAACAACGCATGGGCAGCGCCGCCTGTGACGGTATCAACAACCCCCAGCACCCCGCCTTTAATCCCCGTCTGCTTGAGTAGCTGGCCTCTGTTCTCGTCCAGATACGCCTTTACAGCTTGTGTATCAGAAGCGTCTATGCCTGCTTTTTGTAGGCCATCCTGCACCTGTCCGCCACCCTCAACCAGCGCATTGCCAGCCGAGCCTCCAACTAAACTCCCAACAACAGCGCCCGCAACATTGCCCACCACAGGCACCTCAGACCCGGCCGCCGCGCCAAGTGCGGCACCGCCGAAAGTTCCGACCATTGGCGCAACAGCATTTGGAAGTTGCGTTATTACGCCCTCTCCCATTGCGCGAATATCTCTGCCTATTTTTTTAACGCCAGGAATAAACCCTTTTGCTTCCGTATAGTCATCGCCTATTTGCTTGACTGTGTTGCCAACCCCATCCCAAAAGCCATCGCCTTTTTCGTAAGCGTCATATAGCTTCTTGCCTTCTGGCATGCCTGGGTTTGCTTGATTGTATTCATGTGCTTCTTTTACTGTATTGGCCAACCCTTGCGTATCATTCAGCACCAGTTGCGCTGACATTTTTGAATTGAAGCCAGTGTTTTTTATCCCGCGATCCAGCGGTCCGTCTTGCAAATCTTCTCTGCTAGATAAATAAGCATCAGGATCAAACTCTTCGGTTGCGCCACCAGTTGTTGAAGGCAATTTACTAGCAAGGTAAGCATCAGGATCAAAACTCATAGCCCAAGACTCTTTTTAATTTGTGCCGCACGCGGATCGTTAGGGTTTTCTTTTAGCCATTTCAAAGCGCCTGCATCTGCGCCTGTACTTTGCGCCTGCGCCCCAAGCTCTTTCCCGTTTCGAGAATCTACCCATCGTTTAGGGTTATTCAGCACCATGCCCGCCTTTTCGTCGAAAGACTGGCCGCCGCCAACATCAACCAAATAATCTTTCGGATTGTCTGCTTTGCCTGAAAGATCACGGATAGACTTTGCAACGGCATCGCGTTCTTCTGGCGTATTTGCCGCATCGTATTTTTCATATAGCTTTTCTTGCCTTGCAGCCGCGCGGTTCGTATAGCCTTTTGTTTCGCTGTCCAAATCAAATTGCTGGCGCGCTAAGTCATTTGCTGCGCCAAAGCGTGCGTTTGAGCCACCTTCTGTAATAGCTGTTCTGGTAAGCGCAACATCATCGGAAGCACCTTGACGATTCATTGCCGCCACATCAGACATATCCTGGCGTTGCAGTTGAGTGGCATTGTCGTTTTCGTTATTCATTAGGCTAACCATTGCATTGCGCTGGCTGCTCGTCATGCCGCGCTTATTGAGCGAACTCAATAGCTGTCGCCTGTCTACCTCCGCGTTTCTTTTTTCTGTTGCAGAGTCGCGTATCAATGTCACCCTGCCGCCACCTGATCGCGCAGAACCAGGCACAAACCCTGTGTCACTAACGGGCGCACGCGTGCCACCGAAACCGCCGCCAGGCACAACCATATACCCACCACGGCTAGGCGCTTTGCCATTGATGGTGAAGTTCTCGCCAATGTTATGGCCTGAATAACTAACATTGCCGTCTTTGTCCGTGGTCTTTACAACATCGCCTGGCTTTGCTGCATCACCTGGTCTTGCCACATCGGAAGATGCTGGATTCTGCACAGTCGGCGCGCTTGGTGCTGCTGCTGCTGGCGCGGCATCACTTTTACTTGTCTCTGCCCCGCTTGGCGCTTTGGCAACACTAGGCGGCGAAGTAACGCCACTAGGCTTTGCTGGGCTGGCTGGCGCATCGCCAAAGTTTCCTGTGGCCCCCTTGTACACATCACTAACAAAACCCATAGCGGGTTTTATTTTCGTGTCATATAACGCACTCGTCGCATCTGTCGCAATCGCTGGGACTACAGCAGTTCCTCGAAGCGTTGCACCAATTGTCTGTCCGGCACCCTTAGCCGCCGATATGTCGTCGCCAACCGAACTCAACACATTTCGCGTGTCGCTGCCTCCGGCCATCGGTGCGCCAATTACACTGCTACGCAAGGCAGAGTTTGCCGCATCCTTAACGGCATCCTTAACGGCATCCATTACACCAGGCTCATTATTAGGTGCGGCCGACACAGGAGGCGCGCCCACAGGGGCGGCAGGCTTCTCTACAGGCGTAGGCGGCGCAGTTGGTTCTGGTGCGGCCACGCCTTTGGGTATTTGCGAATTATCAATTTTGGCAAATGGATCAAGACCGCCGCCTACTTGCCCCGGCTTATTTTTGAACGGATCTTCCTTCACGCCACCATCAGAAAAGAAATTGCCCGCATGAAATCCCTTGGGCTGGCGAACGGGTGTGTGTGTTTTATCTTTAACGGCATCCAATACCTGAACGCCAATAGCATGCACTTGTTCTGGCGGCAATTCATATTCGCCATTGCTCACATGCACTGGCGTGTTTTTGCCCATCTTTTGCAGAGCCTTTGCGCCAATCGTCTTGGTTGAATCGGCTGGCATGATGTAAGTGCCGTCCGGCATATTGCGCTGAATGTCATCGGATGTACCAGTGCCTTTGCCACGGATCATCCCGCCATCGGCATAACCAGAAGCCTTCTCAATAGCATCGTCAATTCTCCGCTGGCCGCCTTTCAGGGCTGTTGCAGCGCCCTGCGCCATGCCGTTTCCTAGCACGGATGTATCAATTGGCGCTGGTTGTTTTGGTGGCTGCTGAACAGGCTGGGCTTGTTGGGGTGATGGATTAAAGCCTAGCGCGGTTTTAATGCGATCCACAACACCGCCATCGGCATAGTTTGATGCCTCGTCAATTCGCTTCTGTCGATTAGCAAGAGAATCCGCTGCTTTGGCCGCCTGACCGCTGCCAAGCATGGATGGAGTCACAGAAGGCGCTGGTGGCGGAGAAGGCTTAAAGCCAAGTGCGCTTTTGATGTAATCAACCACGCCACCATCAGCTAAACTCTGTGATGGTTGGCGAGTTTTTTTAGGGAGTGCAGGGCTTTGCGAAGGCATGCTGAAACATCCTCATGGCGTGAAGCATGAAGACATATTGAGAAGTTACGCGCAGATACTCCAACCCTACAGGGGCGTGGTTTTTAAGGACACTGCATTTGCCCGCCAATCATTTGGCACGCGCCGCCATTCGTTGAAAAATAAGTGTTTCCTGCTCCGTGGTTATATCGCCCACCTTGCGTATCCCAACATCCGGCAGCATCGCAATTCGTAATTGTTCTAGGCGGCGCTGACGGGGGCGGCGCTCGATAATCGTCTTCGTTAATGACGGGAGCTAAAGTGTCGTTGCTATAGCAGCGCCGCTCGGCCTCTGCTCGCATTTTGCTGGTCACCGTTTGATTGCGCCCCATTTTCCCGAACTTTGATTTTACCTGTGCGGCATCCACCAAACAGTTACGGATACGAGTCTCCCTATCAAAAGATGATTCCTTGTTGTTTGGTTTATTCGATGACAGAGCTGCTGATCGAGCCGCTGCCACTTTGCTCGCGGCTTGCTGCCGCTGATATTGTTTCTCTGCTATCCACTTCCTCCATCCTGACGAATCAAGAACATTGGCCTGCCTGACCTTGATCTGAACAGCATTAGAGCCGCAAGGCGTATCCGAAAAAGTTGTCGCCTCCGTTACCGAATCTTTGCATGTAAAAACATGCACGCCACTCTGCGTGCTGGATGCCCCAATTTCATCATCGGGATATATCTTGTTTTGTGCATACTGCATCGCCTTATTAAAGCCTTGACTGGCGACTGCTGCACCGGTCGCCATAGCGGGCATAGCACTACTGATTATCGACGAAGATGTGTCTTCTTTAGCTAAATAGATATACCCACTAGCCAAAGCCAACAAAACTGCGACCATCCGTAATAGGCGCATCATCCGCTCTCTTGTTTATTTTCAGAAATCAGATAATAGGCTATCAGTAGTTATAGTTATAGTTCCGCGAATCGCTAGAGTTGCCAGAACCAGAACCACTAATGCTGGCCGATACATGCGCAGCCGACATAGCGCCTGCTGCTAGTTGTGCTGTGTAGGCCCCTAGAGCCTTGGCCGCTTCCAGTGCAATCTGCGCTTGTTGAATGGAGTGTTGCATCTTGGCTGTGTATTGGCTGATGGCCATTTCAGAGTACGCAATGTTAGTTCTGGCCGTCATGTCAGCAAAGCGCGATTCCATTTCGGCGGTGGCAACGGTGGCATTGGTTTTGGCCTTCCATGCTTCCACCTGTGCCTGGTATGTCATGGTGGCATTTTGCACTTCACGCAGATTTACATCTGCCTCTGCTTTGTAAAGATCAACATCGCCTAGATATTTTTGAATGCGCGCACGCGCTACCTCGGTCTTCACTTGCGCAGCTTTCACTTTAACATCCGCCTTGCTTGCAATGGCCTGGATAGTAGAAGCGTAAGCGCGTATTTGTGAGTCGTACACGCCCGCTTTTGCGCTCTCACCTTTCATGCGGGATTCATACGCATCAAACTTTACCTTCTCGGCAGAAATCTGTTCGGCATATGCCTGCACATCGGCGCGATACGCATCAAACTGGTTTTTAATCGTGTCTGCGCGCACAGATGCACCCTGCATCAATGCTTTGTAAATCTCTACATTGGCCGTCACCGCTTCCAGCCGCGCCTTAAACACATCCACGCGCTGTTGATTGATTTGCCCGATAGCCACCTGCCCTTCGACGGCGGTTTTGTATGCGGTCAGTTGCGACAATGCCGCATCAAGGCGAGTGCGATACACTTGAGCCAGTGTTTGAAAAGAAGCGTTTTGCGCATTGAACAAGCCTATCTGCGCATTGAACACATTGATCTGTGATTCTGCTTGGAATCGCGCGGCATCAAACAGGCGTTTTGCCATGTTCTCATGCAGATTTTGTGTCAATTGCTCCAGCGCAATGCCTTGCTGCACAGCAAACTGAATGTTTTTGATCTCCCATTCGCCCGCTTGCAGCAAAATATCCCTGTTTGCCTCGCCTGCTTTCAGGCGGTTTTGCTCCAACACCACATCCCGCTGTTTAACCAACATGCCAGGCGGCATCGAGAAATCACGCGCCGCCCAATTGTCCACGGCTTCTTGAAGTTGTCGCTTGCCCTCTATGCCATCGCGCTCACGAACCCGATTAAATAACGCATCCTCAATGTGTGGCGGCAAGCCAGTACCGCCTGCCATCATGCGTTTGACTTGCGCATCTATTTCATCCAGTAATTCAGACGCATATTCTGGTTCTGTCCAGTTTACGAACACATTCGGCACAGTGATGCCATTGAGTGTTGGTGGCGCATCGTCAAATGTAGGCAGTTGCGGAAACTGAAAGTCTGGCAATGAGATTTGGACCAGCGCATCCATCTCTGGCAGAGCAATGGTTGGGGCATCAGGAATATCCACCGCCGTGTCAATTGTTGGTCGCATCGGTGCGTTAATCGCGGCCATGCCTGGTGCGTCTGGAATGTTGATCGCTACAGCAGCAGGTGCAGCGGGTATGGAATCCAAATCACCCACATCCAAACCAGAAAGAAGATCATCAATGGTAATTTCAGCGGGGGCGTTGGGAACCGTTAGCGTGGTTGGCGTAAAAACAGGCACGGCATCCAGCGACAGATTAGGCGCGGAAGGAGTAGGAATGGTTAATTCCGGCAAGTCAGCAACATCTTTAACCTTGATATTGCCAATACTGTTCAGTGATTGCGTTAATTGATTTCTGTATGTAGTGGCAACACCGCTCAACTCGCTCATTTTACTTTGAACTGTGTCGATGGCGTGGCCTAAGATACTGTCAGGGGCAATAGCCATAACTCACACTCTCCGTTTTGTTGGCGATGCTGAAATTAACAAATCATTGAGAACGGCACGCTCTGCGCTGACGCGCAAGGAAAATTGGAAATGCCTGCCGCGTAACCCTCGGCCAAAAACAAACCGCCCATTGGTCAGCTTGTCTGCCGTCTCGTTAGCCAACGAGTAGGTAAATGTTTCCGCCGCGCCTGATTGCGTAGTGGTGACATCCATTTCAGCGGTGCCGTTGGTTTTTTCATATTCCAAGTGGGCGCTCAATGGATGCACTAAGCCAGCATTGCCAGCCAAATCCACTGCGCCAAACACCAGCGCGCCATCAATCGCGTCCGTGCCACCATGCAGAGCGTACACCCCGTCTTCGGTTGTACCGTATAACGCCCCGTTGATAACCGCCAAACCATCTAGGGTATAGGGGGAATACCTTGACATAGCCCATGAATCCGTATTGGCCGTCCATGCTTGCCCTTGCGGAGCGCCAATAAAAAAATCCTCTGCCAAGGCACTTGCCACAACCAAGCTCTTGGCGTGCAGGGTTGTGGCAAGCAAGCTGTCAATAACACGGGTGCTTTCAACAACCAGCGCCGACCCTGATTGGGATTGCGCTACCACACTGTCTGTTACGGCTACAGCGTCCACCGCCACCATGCGAATGCGCGCACGGTGCATCACGCTGTCATGTGTAATGGCCGCTTCTTGTGTGGTGAGCGCCGCTAATCGGAATGTTTTGTCTGATGCCTTGGCTGTTTCGCTGAACAAGGAGGCGGTATAGCGCGTGCTGATAACCGTATCTACAGCATGAATGACATCGCTGGTCGTAGCCAATAAGCCATTGGGGATTGCACTGCCAGCGGTCGCGCTATCACGATGCAGTACAAACAGCCGATTGATAAACGCATCACGAGCAATAGCTGAGTTTTGCGTCAATGCGGCAGCATATTTTGTGCCAAACACCGCGTCCGTCACTAGCGCGCTATCAGATGTCCATGTCTGGCTGGCGGCAGGTATTTCGTCTGACGCAATGGCCGCGCTATTCAGCAGCACCAGCACGCCAAAACTCAAAACGCTGACAGCATGGACCATCTCTGTAGCCAAAACAGTTAAGCCGCCCCATGTTGTATTGGACGCGATAGCGGTTTCTTGTGTGTCTTCTCTGTAACTACTCATGTATTACGCCTATAAAGTGATGTGCCGTTTTGTTATCGACCAAATTACAATCGCCCCAACGCTTTCTTTCCTCTACTCCGTACCCAGGTGGCTCAGTCGAGCTTGCATAAATCGTGTCGCCGAATACAACCCTACAGGCATCACTATAAAAAACACCTAGAGCATCATGCGGTGACGGCAAGAAAAACATAGGTGATGGCGGATAGCCTTTAGAGATGAATCCAGGCTCGCCTGGAATGTCGGTTTTAATGTCGCCATCCTCTTCCATGCCGCTTGAGCTATGCGAGCTAGTAGAGTCAACTTTTGCAGGGCTTCCGCCGCCATCGAACAAATACTCTTCCGTTTTAGGGCGCACCAGCCAAGTGTAATCAGCCGGGGTTTTTATCCACGATCCAGAGCCAACATCACTACCACAACCGCCTGATGCGTTTTCCTCTACCGTAACCCAAACAGGATTTCCATTTTTAGGGTACGGCTTTTGACTCATATCTTCCAAGCCACCCCACCAGGCGAAAAGATGGTCATTCGTCCAATATCTATAACTTACTGGATCCCTAACAGAAAAAACGCCGCCGCCCGACGATTCCGAACTACCGCCAACACTGGAGCGTTTAACATGCAAAACAGCATTACGGCAAAGATACGGTATACAAATCGCCACATCCATTGAATGGCCTTCTGTCATTGCCGTCTCATTCGTGCGCAAAAAATAATGATTGCGCCAAATAGTCCCTGTCCGGCTAAAAAGCTCATCAAATGAAAACCGTGGCGGGTAATCAACCCCAGCAGGCTCACTCGTTATTTTGTGAGTCGTTACAACCGAGTACAAATCTTTACGATCATCAAAATCTGTTGTGTAAAACCTGCCAGCAATCCACCCAAAACCCGTGCTTTTTCTAGTCCATGATCCAGTCAGCATGCACTCTTCAAACCCATCTTCCATCCCTGGCTTTATTTCTCTAACTTCACGAAAATACTTAACCACCTTCAAAGTATCGCCAACATAATATCCAAACATGATTGTGTCGCATGGTGGATTTATTGAGTATGCAGACGGCCCTGATGTTGGAAGGATTGGAAGAAATATGTGCGAGATGCACCCCTGCAAAAGAGGCTCTGGGAACTTTATTTCTGGCTGCCAACGATCAAACAACCACCCTCTCGACACAGCGCCGACACTACCTGAGCAACTGGCAATCTCACTCAATTCCAAATTATCCCAATAGTCAACATCCTCATTTGTTACAACACTATTAGAGCGCGCACGCGACAACAATTCATTGGCATCAACGCGCCGCAGTTTGTACTTTATAGCGAGATTTTTTGCAGAATTGCCGCGCAACAAATTATCCAGTTTAGCCAGATACTCAGCAACGCTCTTCATGTCGCTATCGCTTCCAGAAAAATCACTCTTGGGCAGCATATCGTATTGCCTGCTCCCAAT
This sequence comes from Methylotenera sp., assembly GCA_044228245.1. Lineage (GTDB taxonomy): Bacteria > Pseudomonadota > Gammaproteobacteria > Burkholderiales > Methylophilaceae > Methylotenera_A. Next base: position 28,299 of record JBGAVG010000010.1, on the reverse strand, counting down.
AGACAGCTTCATTTTGAAGGCCAGCCCGTAACCCAATCCGCTTCCAGGCTCATAGTCGTAGCAAGTATTAAAACCCTCCGTCCCCTTAGAGTTAAATGACCATCCGCAGGCTGACGAGTAGAAAACATGCTCGTAAAAATCTTTTATTTCGCAAATCTTGATTATTACGCCAGCACGCTTCCACGCATAAATATCACTTTCACCAACAGGGAACCGCTCGCCCGATGGCATCCCGCCAAACCGATCCAAAATAGAAATAATTTCATCATCGCCTTTTTCTTCAACATATTCCCTAAATGCCTCGGTGGTGGTAGCGGGTATTAGCGGCAATGGCATCACCCAAACGCCAGACTTGTTGACGCGGACCAGCCACGGCTTCCCATCAGAACCAAAACTCACGCCATGCGTATTGTTGAACTTGTAGTCGTACTGAAACTGCCCGCTTGTAGGCGGCAGTCCTGTGTATCCCGGTAGCCGAAGATCGTTTATTTCTTTGTATATCTTTTTGGCTACATCTTTTGGCAGAATCATTTCTGCGCGCTCAACAGGGTTGTTGGGTAGCGCCATCAAATCTTGGCGGCCATAACCCCCTACAATCTGCATCACTTCGGCCATTGCGCCGGAATACCATGTAGGGCGCTGTGTGGCGTACTGGGAAAAGAACATGGGCGATTCAAATCTTTGCGCAAGCTCCTTCACCATCGGGTTGTATTCAACCCGAAAGCGATGCAGGCTAACTTTTTTGTCAACCGATATTTCTCCGCTGTAGTTGGCAATACGGCGGCGAGCGCCTTCAGTCAAGTGCAATTGCACTCCTTCGTCACCCCCAACAACCGGCTTTGTCACCACCCCTGAAAACAACATTGGGATATAGACACCGGCCAGACCATCTGATTCTTGCGGTTGGTCGGCAAGCGGCTTATGGGTAATAACTCGAAATGTCCCGCCCATGTTTTGCGCTATCACATAGCCGCCATCTGGCAATGTTCTCAGCATGCGCAAGCTCGGCACGCCAGAAAGCTGCCGTAGATTTGTTAATCGGCGCGCCAGTAGCTCTATTGCTGCGTTGTCCTGCTCTGTTGGCGCACCACCCACGGCCAAACGGCCGTGAGGTAGTGGCTGGTGCATAAATTACACCGTCAAGCTAACGCGATAGCCCACTTCAAACACATCGCCATTTTGGAACACGCGCGTAGCACTGTATTTGGTGGCCGATACCAACACGCCAGTTGTACCGCCGCGCGTACTATTGGTCAGCAAGGCAGCGCCGGTAACATTTAACGATGTAGCGGTAGCAATAGTCAGCGAAGCAACGGCACTCATGTTGTCGATGGAGTTAGTCGCCGTGCTGGCTGGCGGTGTCCAGATGGGGCGCGTGGCATTGGTATAGCCTTCACTTTGGCTGACGATTTCGCTGGCAACCGAAGCGAAGTTTGATGCTGTCCAGTTTGCCGCTGGCGCTGCTGCGCCGCTGAATAGGGCTAAATAATAGCCCGCTGGTTTTGCGGTTTGCGCGAAGGCAACACTCAACATGTGAGCCAAGCCTTCATCCACCAACAAATTGGGTGTTTCCATCCATTCGCCGCCATTTACGCGGTCAATGTATGTGCCGCTGGCCAGCACGCCTTGGCGTGGAAAATAAACACCCTGCTCGGTAACATCGTAATGATCGTTATGCAGGGCTTGTGACAGTTCTTTGCGCAGTTGTTGTGACATAGGGTTCTCCAAGAGTCCTATGCCGCACTCATGCGCAGCGGTTGATTTTTACCCAAATAGGGACAATATCATGCTACCGCTGTAAGCACGCGCTTATCCAACACTACAGAGGTACTAGCAGCGCCGGTAATGCCAGATAGTTTGCCAGCATGCAGCTCTATCAGCTGTCCTGTCGCCGTCCCAACCACATAACCATTCTCAGCCAACCACAACGCACCGCCAGCGCCGCCCTGCGCCATATCTGCACCAAGGGTGTCGGCATCCACTTGTATCGCAGAATCCGGCACCGGTGCGCGCGATGCTTTGCGCTGCACAACAAGCTCCGCTGGGCGTGAGCCAGCCAAAAACACCACATGGTTGACCTGTCCAACCCATATTCCGCCGTCCACAGGAACCACGAATGTAATGCGTTGTGGTAGTTGCACAAACCCATAACGCTCGTCGTGCAAGTGATACGCTAACGGCTCTGAAAACCGCAGCACATTGGCTTTTGCGGTAATCAATCGGCCACGCCAGTACCCTAGGTATTTGCCTGTTGGCATTGGTGACAAGTTCTGAAATTGCGGCACAGCCCCGCGTTCCGGTAATAGCGCAATCTCCACGCTGGTGGTGGCTATTGGGTAATCGTCGCCCCTGCCTAATTCGCCACCATTAAAAGCTGTGAAATACATACGAACACCCGTGACGGTATTATCAAAACATGGCGGCATGGTTACTGTCATTGCGCCGTGTTCATTCGTGTCTGCAAAAGCAATAGCCGAAGTGCCAGACTCCATCTCGCCGCGCAGCCAAGCTATCGCTACACCATATCGCCCCTCGTGCAATGACCCGCCTTCACCAGTCACCACCAACGGGGCTGGTGGCGTAGGAAGGGTTAGTGGTTGCGCCTGCGCGCCATTGAATAGGAATAATCCTGCCTGTGCAGCAACACATACTTGGCTGTTGATTACCGCATGCGCCGCATGGCCATCGCCAATGGCGGCCAATACTTCGCTATCCCATGTATCAGGAAACACTCTCACCCAATCAGCGTTGAGCGTGCCAAACACATCGCCATGTAACGGGCTTTGCCACAGATTTTTGAAAGCGGTTGTTGTCACGCGCTTCTTGGAAGAGCGGAGATTCGCTTTGCCAGCAGGGGTAATATCCATGTTCACCGCATCCCGCACATACGCGCGCGGATCATCGCCGCCACGCACCAGAGCGGCATCCTCTGCTACGGTATTGATGCCGACAAGCGGAATCAGTTTGACATCAGACATGTGAAGCTCCTTTACGGTATTGGTCAGCATTGCCGTCTGGCCGGATATACCGCACGGCTGGCTTTATATTTGGCACGGCATATTGCTCCGCTGAAATCCCTATAGGGGTGATAGATAGCACAGGAAGGGTTTTTGCGCCGCGTGTTATTCTTATTCGCTTATCAAATGCCTCCAGTTCATATTCACACAAAAACGCATCATAGCCAGTCATGGCAATATCCCTAACGCGCAAAGAAATAAATTGCGTGCCGATTATCGCCATATCTGTGCCGACTGGAATCGTTGGCATCGGCGGACCAACATGCAGAGACATCCATGTGTATGGAACATCAAACTGACTTGACTCCCCCATTCGCAGAGAATGAAGCCCAGGGGGGTGTATTTGTCGATTAAACAAATCAATGTGTGTGCCTAACCCAAACTGCGTGGCCGCGTATCCGTTCATTGATATATTTTGAGGGCCATCCAGCTTTGAGCGGCGCACAGATTGCAGCCCCACCATTGCTCCATCAAACGGATCAAATTGGGTTAGCTTTTTATCGACGGGCGTTGACACCCACCCAATGCGCATTGACTGGATGCCATTAACAGCAACGAACGACAGCCTATTGAATATCTCTGGATTGCCGTAGCGCGTTGGCGGCGTGGCTGGTAGATTTCTTACTGTAAGTCGCCTGTGCTGAAGCACAACCGCAGGGTATCCAAGCGTTATCCCAGGCGACCTACCGCCATACCCATCCACATAATGTATGGGCTGACTTATGTGGTTATCTTTCGCTTGTTGTGGCGGCTCATTAACCGCCCATATCGTTCTTGGTGATAGCGCAGCAGGGGATGGGAGGGGTGGATCAGGGTATGGTTTTACCGCTATGGTGCGTGTTTTTAATGAAACTTCATGCTCTCCAATAGGGAACTCATAATAGCCAGGCTCCACTCGAATGGTGTTGGCCGTTACTCTTGCCTCGTCGAATTTTGCCGCATCAAAACCTTCTGGATAGACTCCATTATGTTTAATTGCAGGAATAGAAACCTGCAAAGGGTATGTTGGTATGTCAATGCCATAGCCGTTTCCATCGCTGCCAATATCATCCAACATAATGTATTGACGCGAATATGGTGGTGAAGCGGTTTTTTCAACAATTACATTTCCCATTCTGGTCGCAGCAAATCCACTCGGCGGCACTCGAAATGTTCTATCAGCAATCCGAGTATTTCCAAATTGCTGCATGAGTGAGCCGTGAGCAAACATCGCGCGCCACTGTGTTCTAATTCTTGTATCACCAAACTCAGTATGGTCGTATCCATAAGCAGGCAATTCCGGCGTTAGGTTTTTCAGCGCCGGATAACCGTATTGCGTCATTGGGCTGGTGGTTGGGCGAACAATCGTCCAGTGGATCACCAAGTCGGTATGTCCAATTTTCTGATAATCATTGCCAGCTACATCCACATACCTTTTGAGCAACTGTATGTCTGGCATCTTAATGTCAGGCGGATATGCGTATTGATTATTTTGTACAAGCGTGCGGATTCTAAAACTTATCATTGGCTCGGCAACTTTCGCCGAATCAATCTTGCCGATGCCGATGTAATACCTTCGCGTGTTTTTTGCAGAGATATTATCGCCAAACCCTTGTGCAGAATAACCGCTTGGAGCCAGCACGCGCGCCGCGTTGTATACAGCAGCGTATGGCGAGAACCATCGTGGCTCGATAATATCCGGCTTCACATATCGTATTTTGTGCGTTACTGAACCGGCCTTGTAGAACTCGCCTGTTTTTGGCGCATCAATGCCCGTCACTAACAAAGCCCTGCCTGCGTTCTCTATCAATGCAAGGCCGTGTTTGTTGGTGGCAGCGCCGATAGTGCTTATGGCGCGGTTACGGTTGGCAATGGTCGGCGGCGGAAATGGCAGTGGATATAAGTACGAAGCGTCATCAAAATACTGCGCAACAATTTGGCGCAAATTGTGTACTCGATTAGCGCCGTGACGCATCCACTCTTCGCTTCCTCCGGTTTTGAATGATAAAGGGAATAATCTTCTGTTGATGTTCCTAACTTCTGGACTGCCAATATCGCCTTGAAATCCACGCGCCACGATATATGAATACTCTGGCAAAATCCTATTGCCAAATCGTTGTGAATCAAACCCAAACGCGCCTAATTTTCGTGGGCCGTACACGGTTTGCGGCACCAAATCGGGTGGTTTGATGCTGGCCGGTGAAACATAGCGAATAGCCCTATCAATTCTCGAATTACCAAAAAACAATCCAGGATAAGACGCAATGGTTTCAACGGTGCGAACACCATGCTCTACTCTGATATTTTCCTCAAAGACCGCTTGGTAAATACCAGACCCTACGCGCAGCACTCTGTAAGTAAATGTTACCAGTGCCGTGCCGTGTTTATCGCTAACACTGCCCTGCGTTTCTATTTGCCTGTGTTTTTTTGATACGCTCGGCTCACCAACGGCCGTGCGCGTAATGCCGTTAAAAAACAGAGCGGGCGTACCTTTTACAGTAGGCGATCCAAACAACACAAAGTCGTTGCCAGATGGACGCGCTCTACGAATAAAATGACTTACAAAAGCCTCGCCAAACGCCAGTAAATCTATTCCGGTAGGAAAAAGTGAAGGCGTATTATTCACAATCTCGTGATTGCCCGCCTCCAGCATGTCTCCGATTTTTGCTGTCAACAATCTACGGGTATTGCGCACCGTTAAATAGTCACGGAATGTTGCCGTATCAAACCCTTCGGATTGAATAAAGCGCCGTGCGCCTCTAACAAAAACATCCCCGAAATTAGAATAGCCAGTTTCGCTTGGCCTGATAGTCTGCGCCCTGTCTCTAATAACACTAGGGCTTGGCTCGTAGGAATCAAACCCTGATGGATACAGGGTGTGTAGGCCATAATCAATTGTGTGCGTACCTGAGCGATACGACAAAAAACCTTCTGGATACGGGAACCGCCAAACACTTGGCTCGCCATATCTGTCACTGCGAACCCCAAGCGGCCAAATCCCTGGTGTAGTAGCCACCGCCGCCGCGCCAAATTGAATCAAGCTGGTTATGGATGGTGGCAATAGTTCGTCATAAAGCCTTGGAGTCCCAAAACTATCCGATTGAATCCCGCCAATACTGACAATCTTCACGCCACCAGACACATAGGGCTGTGGCGCGACGATAGGCGGGATGGGCGATGGACTCAGAATGCGCAGCCGCAAACTGGTCGCTGGGCCACCAACACCTAAAGCGCCAACCCCCTGCGGGCGGACGAATTGCGTCCACCGCAAATACGGCACACCCGCTGATAGTGGCGGAATAGCCCCTGGAAAAACACTCTTGGTTAGGTTTTCTATGCTGGCATCACTAACAGATAGTGTGTCACCTACCGTTGCGCCAACAACATAACTGTCGTCTGGGCTTGCTGGACTGAACTCAATAACAACACTGTCGCCATCGGGCGGCGTGTAAGATGCGCCTGTCCAGTTAAGAACAACACTATCTCCACTGGGCGGTGTATACGCCACGACTCACCACCTATCTCGGCACAGGCGTGATGTGTGAGTACACGATGTCATTTTGTGTGCCAGAATCATCCACACCAATCACAACAAACTCACGGTTCGCCAAATAATCAAACTCAAATACTCCGTCAGCTTTTGAATGCGTGGTGGCAATAAGTTGGCGAGACGATTGATCGTGCAAACAAATCCGCCGAGGCGCTGGGGTTGCCATGTTCGTGGTAACACCAGACAAGCAATAATCACCGGTAAACGGCGTTTTTCTGATGAAGTTTTTTTGCTCTGCATCAAGCAGGCGAGAAGTTACTATATAGCTTGGCGCGTTGGTGGATGTGTTGAAAACATACGATTTATTGTAGCTCTGCTCCATGCCGCCAATATAAAGATGATCAACCCAAGTGACATCATCATCGCTGTATTGAAAAACGGCATATTTTGGAAAGGCGGCTGGGTTAATAGAGCCACCACTTGAATCCGGCGTATACAACTTTATTTCGACAATATCCTTTTCGTTGCCCGCACCAAAATCGTATTTAAGCCAATCGGTGTCGTAGGTTATTGAAGACCATGCATTGCCAGATGTGTGACTGCCATCAAACGCTTTTGACGCGGCGTAGGTTGCATTCATTGTTGAAGATGCGCTTGCTGTGCCGCCTGATGCAACACTGGAGCCGCCAATGGACTCCCTTAACTCCAACTCTGATATTTGCGCATAGTTAGAAGAACGCGCGGCGGCTGGTATCAGTAATCGCCAATAACGATGGGATGCCATACATCACCACCATTCGCCGTCATCATCACCGGCAATATCTATCACAACCCCGCCTGTATAACCGCTAGATTTAACATACAGCATTACGAGTTTTTTGTTGGGCATCCCCGACACACCGCTAATCAAGGTGTTATTTGAAAAGCAGTTGCCGTGGTATGACTGATAACAACCCGGCATTACACCTCTTAATGTTTGATTAGTGGTTTCGTACAAAATGCAGGGAGCAATATAAAACCCTGAATCTGCTTTGTTTGGAAACGGAATGGCAACAGAATTACCCAAGCAGTTTTCGCTGCCAGCGGAAACCCCTTGTATGCCAGCGTTATTTACCACAGATAATGCTTGATTATAAGAACGCGCAATGTTGATTGATTTATTGGTGCTGTATGATGAAGCAGAAATGCAACTCCCTAAAAGCGAATTGATAACGTTCATGTTTGTATACGCAGCAGTGTATGCCGCATGAATTACATTATAAATATCGCCCGCCATGACAGATTTGAAGTCTCCCCAAACCGCCATCGCGCCATCAACTAAAGTATCGCCAGCAGTTTTGGCAATGTTTGTACCTGCAAAAAAATACACCAGCCGCCCATCTGTAATAATGCGCCACCATCTAGCGGTACCATCTGTGGTATTGGATTTTGCCCAGTGTTGGGCGTTGGGCGTTGGACACCCCGATGTTCCGGTATCCACATCATCCATAGATTCCCACGAATAACAAACGGCACTTTTGTAAGTAGCGCCGCCACTGCCATCGTCAACCACGCGCAAATAATGTTTGTTGCTATCACTGCGCAAAGAGCGATATACCGCCTTGTCTGTGCCGCTGTATTTTTTCTCAAAGCCAGCGGGCGCATAGCGGCAAGTTATCGTTCCTGTGGCTGGCGTGCTTGGTGAGCCAGCGACTTCGTATGTGAAGGTTGTGCTACTGCCGCGCGTGATCTTTACCGCGCCGTTGTACGCCGCCTCATTTGCATCCGCCACCAATATCCAGTCGCCTGTTTGGTAATCGTGCGCGGTGGCCGTAGTTACTGTAGCTGTTGTGCCGGAGCGTGTGATACTGGAAACACTTAGCGTAGAGCTGCCATTAACCAGCACCGCGTCCAATAAAGCAATCAATGATGCGCTGTTGCCATTTAAGTCAGGCCATCCAGCCCGTTCTGCGCCGTAACTTCTGACTGGCATAGCTTATTCCTCGATGATATTGCCAAGCGGGTCTTCTTTTTTCCAGTTACCTGTCGCTTTGTGCCAAACGCAGTAATCATCAAACAGTTGATGCAGCGTGCCATTGTTGTGATGTTGCACCAGCACCACGCGAGCGGCATCCATATAGTTCTCTGTAATTCCAAAATGCTCCCGCAAAAACATTTCAAACGGCGGCAAGCCGATAACCTTTTCCCAGTGCCGCCAATCAACGCCGTCAGACTTATTCACGACCGCCTGCGATTGGATGCCGGAAACACCAACCGCAATAGGTGGTGGTTTTTGTGTGTTGTCATGGGGTGTCGTCATAGCCATCCTCAAAATCCAGCAGACTTTCTGCGCCTCTTTTGTGGCGGCCAACTGCCGTGTATTGCCCCTGTGTGTCGGCTTTAAGCATGGAGAACGCCGCTTCCACCGCCGCGACAGCCGCAATGGGTTGTCGTAATTCCTCGGCTGCCAGAGCAAGGTTTTCCGCTACCGATTCATCAGTAACAACGCCGCGCCCAAGCTGATCAAACATATCGGCATACATCTTTTGCCAAGTTTGTAACTGGTTTTGCAGCATTGCGCCCTGATCCACCCAAAACTTGCGTTCAATTAACAACGCTCTGTTTTTTGCGTCCAATTGGCGGATTTCTAACTCCAGTTGGCGTGTGGTTTTTTTGGGTTGTTTGGTAGCCACATCTACACTCCTGCGTATCAGCTAAAAAATTACACACGGAAGATTTTGTTTGCGCCGTTATCCCAAGTCACAATAATGTCACCGCCATTTGGCGTGATGGGCAAGCCGGTTGCCGTGTCAATGTACGCAATCAACGGGCTTGATGCTGCATCCACCCCTTCTTTGTAGATAACGATAGCTTCAATTGACGCACCAGATACGGATGTAAATGTGACATCGTTGCCGTCTGCTGCACCGCCGGTGGTCGATTTGCCTGTGATCGTGACGGGGCCTGCGATAATTGCAGAGCCGGAAATATCTGATAGGTATTGGTGCGTGGCTGTGTTTGGCGTATAAGCGCCGGTATCCACCAAAATGACTTTTATCGTGTCGTCATTCCAGTTGATTTGCGCATCAAGAAAGCGTTTGCGGGCAAAATCAAAAAGTGTATTAGCCATGATGTTGTACTCCGTTGTTTGGAAGCACACTCATGCGCGCTGGGTGGTTAGGGATTTGGATGGCAGTATCCGAATTAGCCGTTACTTCCAGTCGCGCCAATTGGCCGGATTTTTGTATCAACTTGATCGCTGCATCGCCAACACGCAGCGTCTCGCCAATCTTAATATCCACCATCATCTTGCTCATACAAAGAAAGCCTCGACATGGTGCGGCACATCTTCTCTGGTTTTTCTTCGCAAATCGGCATCAGGCCGCAAGCCGAAGTAATCAGAGAACGCCCTCAGTGCAATAGCGGCTCGATCTTTATCAAAAAACTCCGCATCAGGCACACTAAACACTTTATGCAATACCCATTGCACCAAATGACGATGATGCTCTGCATGGATTTCAGGTGCATCAGCGCCGACAACCATCGGTGTTTTCGGCAACCGAAAGCACTCGATAGACAAAGTGCCTGCAACGAGCGGCTTGGGAGACAGCCGTATCGACCTATCAGACTGAATGGCATACACGGGCTGTCCTTCTTTGCTGCGCCAATCCGCATCCAGCGCATCCAAATCTTCACGCGAGATCAAATACAGCGGTACAACTTTGTCACTGCCTGTCTCTGTAAACGCGATGTAGTCTATTTCGTACACGGAATCGTGTAGCTGGCACACGGTTTGATTCGCGGCTACCGCCATATCCACAATATCAGGGTCTACGGATTCATGTATTAACCGCGCACGCACGCATGCTTCGTTCACCGCATTATTCAATAGCCCAATAATGCTTTGGTCATCAAAAAAATACGGCAACGCCTTATCGTTGGCTTCCTGCCGATACTGCGCTATCAGCTCTTCCAGCGTCATACAATGCCGAACTGGTCAATAAATTGAATAACGCTGGCGCGCATATCTTCCAGCGGCATAGATTTATCCAGCTCTTGTCGCCAGTTCACCATTGCCATTTCTGACAACTCTTCTTTGTTTTCGGTTGTCATCACGCGCAGACGAATATCTTCAATCAAATGACTTTCTTCTTGCTGCTTGGCTTGTTGTTGCTTCGCTTGTTCTAGCAAAGCCTTGGTGTCATCTTTAGGCTTTTCGCCTTTCTTTGGCTTTTCGCCTTTCTTGGGCTTTTCGCCTTTCTCGGGCTTTTCGCCTGTTTCAGTGTTTGCATCTTCTTCGGCATTCACATCTTCTTTCACACGCTCAAACAAATCGCCATGCTTGAGCAATTGGTCTGCAATATATTTAGGCACACGGCGTTCTTGGTCGCGCTCAAATGTCAGTCCTGTGCCATACATATCGTCAATAAACGGCGGTTTACGGCCAATGAATCGAATTAACACTTCTTCTTCTAACATACAAAACTCCTGCTCATGGATACTGGGGCAGTGTTACCTGCCCCGTATTCTTTCTTGTTATTTCGCGCCAGCTAATTCGCCGCTCACCAATACTTTTACTGCGCCAGCTTCATCGTTGTTGGCACCCGCAAAAGTCATAATGAGTCGCGCTGCTTTTGGCAGCGTGACGAGTTTTCCGGTGTTGGCGCGCACGCGGCCTGTACTCGATAACGCCAAACCTGTACCGAAGTACGCGGCATCTTGAGGAACGCCCGTATCATCTACGCCGTCTTCGTATTTGAAGCCGAGTGAACAAGTGGTACTCGCTTTCAGCGCGTCAGATACCAAAATACTGGCATCATCCAATCGCATACCCGCCTGCAATGGACCAAGATCAAGCACATCGTTGATAGCAATCGCCGCTGTTGCGTCCGAATCATTGATAACGCCACTGGCGTTGGTTGTAAAACCAAACTCCAAAGAGGTGACATTGCCGTATGGGTTGTTGCCAAACTGTCGTGTAAACAGTTGATTCTTTTTTACTGTAGCCATGATGATTCTCCTGAAAAAAGGAAAAGGGTGAGCAAGGCTCACCCCAATCTATTACTGACGCGCGCCAATGATGGGAACTGCGGTATCAATAGCGATGGCACCGTAGTCCGTGAACTCCTTGCCATTGCCTGTATCCACATCAAAACGCACTTTAGATACACCTCGAATTGCACCAATCAACAACTCGATCTTGTCACCGTGATCCAGTTCCTTCTCGCTCCAGAAGAACGGAACACCAGACTTGTCGGATGCAGCGAGTGCTTGCGCAACCGCTTGGCCGCCCAACAAAATGGCACGATCAACCGCGAATGTTGTGCCGAAGCCAGCAGGAACCAGGCAGGAAGACTCGGTTTCGCTTGTCGCGTCTGCGCAGTATTTGATGGTGTCGCCTGCATAGAAGCGGATAGGCTTCGGCATCTTGACGATCAACACGCCATTCCACAGCCCAGCTTCGCCCAAGAACAACGGATGCTGTCCGGCTTGCGCCGCACGAGCCATCGCAGAAGCCTGCAATTGACGGAAGGAGCTGTCAGTTGAGAATGAGCTGTATTGCGCCGGGGACACCAGCAATACGCGCAACGGCGAATCAGACGCGGCTTTATCGCCCTCAAACATGACTTGCGGCGGGGGAAGTGCAATCTGCTCCATCGTGGTACGAATCGCGTCCACCACGCTCATCTTCATGGTTTCGTTGGTCGCTAAGTCGATCTCGCCAGTGTTTACGGCAAACGGCTTGATGCCCGTGCCGTCAGCAACAAAGTGACGGTTTTTGGTGGGCGCTTTGACGGGATTTACCATGATGTCAGCAAAATCCGCATCCGCAGTAGTAGGCACAACCCATTCCGCGTTGCTGTGGAAACCACGCGCGCCAGCCATGTGAACCAATAGCGTTTGGTCAACATAGCGATCCATCAGGCTTTGGGCTACCGGACGACCAAGCGCACGGAAATCCGCTGGCGAGCGAATGGAGGTCATGGTGTCGCCCAAATCCAGCGGGAACCGCGCTTGGTTGACGCGCAGCTTATCTTCGCTGATAGAAAGGCCTGTACCGCGCCCTTCCGCGTTGCGGCTGCCCATAATGGGCTTGGCGTTCACAGGGTTCAGCAAATGGAAAGTTACTTCATCGCCTTTGCCTTTCGACAAATCTTGGCAAGTCACAATCGGCATGTGCTGTGATGTTTGTTTGCGCAGCGTAACTTCCGCACCAGCGGTGCCTTTGGGCATAGCACCCGTCAGTCGCGCCATTGTGGAATTGCGTTGCATGTGGGTAGCAAACAAGCCAACGGCCTGTTGCACCATGTTTGTCTCGCCACCAGCGGCGGCTCCGGTTTTTTTAGTCATGTTAATTCTCCAATTTCAAATGCCTTTACAGGCTCCGATTCATAAACGATTCGATCTGCTGGGGCGACATAGATGCCATTTGCTCCAGCATTTCGGGACCAGTCATAGAGGCCATTGCTTCTTCGCGCGTAGCACCAGATGGTCTGCCTCCCGGAATATCCGATAGGCTTGTTGGTGGTGCGATCGTCGCCGCAGAAACAGCAGCTTTAGCTCTGGCTTTGAGATCAGCGTTTGACGGCTCACCTGCGCCATTGCTATCAGCTCTATTGATTGCCGCCTTAAACCGATCAAACAATTCGATCACTTCGGAAGTTGTGCCGCTCTCCAGCACTCCCCGATAACCGGATTGCACAAAAGATGGTTGTGACTCAATCCAATCAGCCAACTCTTTGCTTTCAGCAATAGAATCTGCATCAGGATGCTTGTCATAAATAGCGCTGTAGTGCGCATTCGTCGCCTCTGTTTGTTGTTGGCGCTGAATTGGCTCCAGCGTTTTCGACAAAGCAGCATTAACCTTTTGCTCTACTTGACTATCTATTAGCTTCTGAATGCCAGCCGCCAGTTGCTCTTCTGAAAAGTCCCCAAACAATGACGGGTCCTCTCCCGCATCAATCGCCGCCTGTGCAACTGCCACCTGGTTATCCACCAAAGTCGCCGCTTGCCCATTCACCAATCGAGCCTGAGCCTCTGCTTGCAGTTTTGCTAACTCCGCTTGCGCGGCTTCTGCTTGCAGCCTGTACTGCTGTGCGCTCTGTCTAGCCTCTACCAACTTGTCAAAGCTGATAGTGTGTTTTCCATCTTTTGCCAAAATAACGGCATTGTCGGCGTTAATTTCGCTGTCATCCGTCACTCTGTTGTCAGTGTTAGTCGGTGCGCTTTCCAAAGCAGCAGTAGCGTTGGGCGCGCTACCTGTTTCCGCCATCGCGGTATCGCCCTCACCCAACTCCAATAGTTGAGCGGCTTGTTCTGGTGTCGGCATTTCGCCGCCCAGCGCATCAATAAAACTGTGTTGTTGCTCTGTAATCATGTCTGTCCCGCTACATATCGCCGTAGCCGCATGGGTTCAGCAATACAAACGCTTTCGCGCCTGCGAATCGTTATTGCTCACTGAGCCATAACTTGATACAGAGTGTGAAATAAAGAGAAAACTGGCGCGAACCCCACAGGGGTGAATTGCAAGCCTAATTGCTAGGCTTTATTTTGTTTCGCGCGCCGCTTTAATCATGTCTAGTTCAAGCGAGGATTCCAGCTCTCCCGTGCCAATCGCCATCAAGCTGTGGAAATTAAAATGCCGGGTTAAGTTTTTATTTGCCTCGTGCGCGCCTTCGTTTATCACCAATCGCATGTCATTCAGCGCATCAGCGATTAGCTTGTTGTTGTTGAACATCATAAAAATACCCGCACCACCGCACGGCGGCTTGAAGCACACCAAAACCAATCGTGCGTTAGCTTTGTGTTGCTCTATTCTTATTTCCGTCTCACCAAAGATTGTTTGTATAACCGCTTTGCTTACATCTACATCTTGCGTATTCATTGATCCAAGCTCTGCAAATTGTCTGTTGGTGTCGCTGTTTCTATACCGCTCATGCCGCTTTCTCCGTCACCGGGCTTTGCTGGAAAATTAGGGTGCGTGTTTTTTCTCTGCTCTTCGATGATTGGCAATTGCTCGCTGCCCACTTGCGCACCTTCGCCCTGGATATACGGCGAACGCATTTGCATGGCAGCAGTTTGCTCTGCGGTTGGGTAATTGGGGTCAACACCGTCTGGTGTGGGGCGCTGATACCCTGCACTCTGCATGATCTTGTCTGCAATCGGTGCAATCATCGGCATTTGCGCCACTTGTGCGCCACCCTGCATGGCAGAGAATGCCGCCTGAACGCCCACCAACACAGATTGCGCGTCGATATGCTTAATGTCGCTTTCCGCTTTGCGCTCCTTAATCTCCAACTCGCGCTGTTTGAGGTCAATGTTGGCTTTGGTCAGCGCATCCTGTACGGCTTGTTGTATTTGCTGTTGAATCTGCTCAGGGCTTTGCTGTTGATCCACGCCGCGAATAGCCTCAACCACATCGCGCTTGAATGGCACATCCATGAGCGACACCAAGAACGGCAAGACCGCAGACTGGTACTGGGCTGGCATGGATTTAACCGCTTCGGACATTGCGTTCAACTGCATGCCTCTGTAGCTGTTTGTACTCGGCACATCTTCCAGCGCCACTTTTAGTCGCGTGCGCAGCAAATCGTTTGATAAATATGCCAAGCCTGTATCAGCGTCCACTTCCGGCGTATTCAAGACAACCGTTCTGTCTGGCGTAATAGCATCCCCTTCTATCACCACTGCATGTTTGGTGTGGCCAATATCCTCAATAATCATTGCCATCAGCAATTCGCCAATTTGTGTGCGTGCCGCGCGGAAATTATCCATTACATGCGCCAGGGATTGATTGCTTTGCTCAACTTGCGTTTGCTCTTGCAGTCCGCTTGTTGCTGAACCTGCTTTTCCCATAAATCCACTGGTTATATTGGAAACCCGCTCGATGGTCGCCCGATTGTCTTGCAGCATTTTGTAATGCTGTTCTGTGAGCGTGTAATCTCTCTTAACCTCAAACCGCGCACCCTGTTTTGCCATGTGTTCAGCATCCAGAACAACATCCGCATCAGGCCTTGCGACCTGCCTGCGAAGCTGCGCATCAGTCATGGCCACAGCACCCTTGGTACGCTCAACCCTTGTCACGCTCATGCCCCAGCGCAATTTGGCGTTGCCACTATTTAACGCATCCTGCGGATACTTCATGCCGCGCACATAGCCATACGGCACACCCGTTTGGTCTTCTCGGAAGCCAAAGAACGGCACATACGGGAAATGGCGGTGCGTGTACGGGCTTGGTCCGTCGAACAAGCAATGCGATCCCAGCCAATAGCCGCGACGAATACGCTGGACATTGGCCTGCATAACCGACACCGTGCCGCTTGCTACCGCAACCGAGTGCGCCAAATTATTGTCATCAAACTCTACTACCCGTCCATCCGGCGATTTAATAACCGGCACGCGCACCCAGCGGCGATACCACAACTCTGCCACACACAGTTCTTTTGTCGTTGGGTTGTACCAGCGGTCTTCTTGCATTGTCCATGCACGCGCTTCATTCCATGCGTTTTGCAATCCGGTACTCATGCCGCCATCCAGCGTGGCTGCATCCATGTAACTCCACCAACCACCACCGCCCGTACGGCATTGATTGATTAGCTCTGCGTGCTGCGGGAATACCAGCTTTAATCGTTCAGGCGATAACCAACGCTGCCGCCTGAGCCAACGCGCATCTGATAAATCCGCCTCTTGTGCGTGCATATCCCAGTGCATTTCATTTCTATGAATAGTTGTGCAGCGGTACGGGTATTTGAACGGGTCGGATTCGCGTGACACTTCCACCCAACCCACGCCACATCCAATCTGCGAACGAAACGCTTTTGAGCATGCGCGATCTGCTTTGCTTGCTCTCTCTGCTTGATTCAGCTTGAAGTTCAATGCGTCCGCGACATCTTGGCCGTCCGGCTCGCCATTGGGTGTTACGCGCCAATCTGTGCGGGTTTTCGCTTCAAAGCCTTGAATAGATAGCAGTGCTGGGCCGATCAAATCCTCCACGGCTGGCGGAATGCCCAACTCCTTTTGTTTGCGCAACAAATCAGAATCCAACTGATTGCCGTCCGCATAATCCATCTCTTTGTCAGCAACGCCGCGCCATGTCGGTTGTCGCTCTATCTCTTCAATAATGTCGCTATATTCCAATTGCGTCATTGCATCCGTATCGGAAACATCATCAGCATCATGCTGTTTGATGACTATTGGCTCGTTCACAAACATCTGCATATCATTCTCGCCGGATGCTCACAGCATCAATGCTTAATAGTTCGCGGCATTGCACACCAACAAAAACTCACACCGCAAACCCTACAGACGCCAATCTGGGCTTTCCGCCTCCTCGTACCCGTTATTGTTGGCATGGGGTAGCGGTATGCCATCAACAAATGTCATGGCCACTGCATCACCCTTGTCTGGGCTTCGGCCTATTGTGTCGCGTATTTCATCCTTCGAGCGCATCTGGATCGCAGCAACACGCCCCATCGTCACTACTTTATAGCGAACGGCCGTTAGGTCGCCTAGCAATTCGGAGTCTGGCGGCAGTGCGATAGGCTCCTTGGCTATTGGGTCCAATGCTTCGCGCAAGCGCCAATACATTTCGGCGCGCTTGTTGCGAAAACGCAGTTGTCCGGCTTTGTCTGATGATGTTGATGCCTCACTACCAACAACCGGCAACACATTCAGATTCAGGCCGACCAGAAAATCCAGCGCGCTTGATCCAATACCAATACTGTCCACGCAGATGCACGCGCCATCACGCACCAGCGGCACAACAAACCCTGCCGCGCTCGGCCCATCCGCAGTTACAGCTCCAGGCACGGATACCAAATTATCAAACCAACTTCCGTATCTTGGCGCAGCACACGATTTATCCGCACCGCCACGCGCCGGATCAAACCCCAGCGCAGTCATCATTCCTTTATTTTCTCGCGGCTTCCAGCGCGCTTGCGCCGCTTTAATCCATTCGGTAGGGATAACCTGCCAAGCAGGGTCAGATGCACCGGCATTGAAGTCTCCACGCAACATCTGAGAGCGCAACGGCTCTGGTAGCGCTTGCAAAGTGGCTTTGTAACCAGTGGACAGCAGGAAGATATTGTCCTCAACGGATGATGGGATGAATGTCCGCGACTTCGGCTTCACCCAATCATTACCAACCTGCACCATGTCTCCGTTCGGTACTTCTTGGTCTTCGCCCTTCTCGTTGGTCACAAACCAGCGCAGCTCACCTGCCTTGGCCGGATTCGGGTGATTCGGGTCTAACCACGCCGCCCAGAACCGCTTAACCCATTCGCCTTCTGCTGTGGTTGGCGGGTTGCCCGCGCACACCACCCGTTGCCGAATATCCGGTCTGTCTGTACGCAACCAGCCGATCAGCGTTCTGAATTGAGACTCGGTGAAATGGCATATCTCGTCAAACAACTTCGCATCATGCGGGCGGCCCTGGTACTTGATCCAATCGCCAGGCTCTTTGACAGAACCCAGCTCCATCACCTTGTTATTGGGTAATCGCCATAATCCATCTTGGCTGTTGTACCCCTTGCGCGTACCCAGGATGGCAGTCATCCGCTCTTCAATGCCGATCAACTGCACCGCTTCGCGGCGAAAAATGATCGAGTGCTGCTGGCTGGTTAGTGCGAGTCCTAGTAGCAAATCGGTTTTCCCGCCTCCGGCCGCGCCTCCATAGAACAATATGTCTGCTTCTGAGTGAAATGCCGCTTCTTGCGGGCCTTGTTGTGGCAACCAAATTGGCGCATCTCCCGAAAGCAGCAGCTTATCCAGCTCTGCAATTTCAGCCGCCGATAATCCTTTCAGCAGGGCAATAGCATCAGCAGCAGTTAGGCTATCAACCATTCTGACCAGCCTTTTGCTGCTGGCCAAGCAATTGGGTTAAGCGCACAGCACGCTCTGCATGACTCAGGTTGCGCCCAGCATGGAAGCCAAGCCCGCCGCCCGCATCGTCATTGGGGTTGTATTTATCATCAATGCCGAACGCCTTGCGCTGGGCATCTATCAGTATCCGCAGGGTTTCTGCCAGCGATTTAGTCATCTTCACTAGGTTTGGCAGAGAAATAATGTAGTTGTACAGCTCATTGAGTTTGTCCACGCCGCGATCATCTGGCTTGCACATCAGCACACCCAACTGATCAAGCATTTCTTGGCACTCTGGCTTGATCATCTTTTCCATGTTACTGGTCATATCCAACACAAGAAGCATCGTGCGTCGAATGTCTTTTCGATGGCCAAGTATTACATCGGCAACCGCTTGGCCGTTGGCTTCAACCACTTCGCGCTCGTGGTACGCAGATTGCTCTTTGCGTACCACCTTGCGTACCGTCTCTTTGCGTACCAATTCTTCGGCCTTCGCCTGGATGCGGATTGACAGGTCGCGCGTCCAACCTTCCCGCTTGGCGCGTTTGCGAATCGAACCCTCAGAAATACCGTACTCGTCCGCAATTTGACGCAGGGTTTTTACCCCAGCACGGTAATCGAGTTCTGTGCGCTCCCAATCGACAATAGCCTTATCGACCGTTGATTTTTCTGGTTTTTTTGTCTCATTCATGGCGCGCAGGATGTTCGCACGGGTATCTCAATGTCCAACCCTACAGGGGCGCGACAACAAAACACGACCACCATAACAACCAACCAAACAACAACAAAAACCATGGCTTTTATGAATGTTCCACGGATGGTTTTTTCTGGTGAGTTTGCCCTGTACGCACACCTAAAAACGATCGTTTTACGGTGCGGTTTTTAAGGCGAAAAATAGGCGTTTTTTGAAAACATGCAGATTATTATGAATAATCAGTACATCCTTACGCCGCAAGGGTTTCCGGCTGTTGTTCGCCATTTTTGCGCCACTACTCTGCACTATGGTTTTTAGGCCAAAATAAAGGCGGCAAGGCAGATAAACCTCATCAATACAGCTTAGATAATTAGCGGCGATGCTTGGCCGGAGGAATAAACGCAGTAGATAGCCCAGATTGTGCGGCAATGGATTTTTGGGCGCGAATCGCCACATCCATGTTTTTTTCCAGGTAGCGGATTGTCGTGGATGGGTCTTTATGTCGCAGCACAGCCTGAATTGTCTGCACAGGCACACCATGCTCAGACAATAAAGTAGCGAATGTGCCACGCAGCCGGTGCGGAGTAATGCCGCGCAGGTCGCAATCTCGGTTCGCGCGCTGTATCACCAAGCGCGTAAATCCCGGTCGAGCCTGTCTGTTATGCCGGTTGCGTACAATACAGCCACCCGCACAACGGTGTGGATAGATATATTCTACTAGCCAAGGCGGGATCGGTATGGGTTCAGCCTCGCCACCTTTTGTCTGGCCCGGCGTGTATGTGCCGCGATCCCAGTCCACCCACTCCCAGCGCGCATTCAGCGCCTCGGATTCTCTCAGGCCCAACCCCAACATCAAGCGCACAGCCACAGACACCCCTGTGTTGTGCCGCGCGTGATAATCAACCGCCGCAAGCCACCGCGATACCACATTCGTACTTAGTGTTGGCTTTGGTTGTTTTTTTACTTTCAATAACGGGACAAGAAACGGCTTGTGTGTAATCAGCTTGCGCTTTACCGCCCAATTGGTTAGTAGCTTTAATGTTGCCAACCACTGATTTGTTGTTGCCCGATTGTGACTTGCCAAATGCTGAGAACGAGCCGCTTCCACGCGCTCAGTATCAATCTCGGTAATCAACAACCCACCAAGACCATGCAAATGATGCCGTTTGAACACGCGCACAGATTTTGTGTGGGGCGCGCTTGCAATATCGGCATGCACAGACAACCACGCATCAATCAGCTCAAGCAGCGTGGGTATTGTAGATTCCCCTCGCTGTTCTTGTTGTGCTACTGAATAGGCTTTGTGGGCGATTGCATCCGCTAGGCGCTTGTTGCTTTCGCGTGTGGACCGCTGGATTCGTCGGCGTTTAATCTGATAACGATAATGCCAAACCCGCCCAACTTTAAGTAAGGTATAACTCATTCACGAAAACCCACTCCCTGCAAAGCTGCCACTTCGCGGCGCACTTGCTTTAACTCCAACGACAACTGCGCTGTCAAATTAGCTGCTTGATGTCCAATCTCAATGCTTGCGTATTGCAATCCAGCCCCAGCCATCAGTTCCGCCAACATTCTGTTCTCGCGCGGCGTTAGCGTCAGCACATCATCGCCAACTTCAATTTTTACCGTACCACCTGGTAATACTGTTTTGCTCACAATGCGCGCAGGCTTGTGTTCTGGAGCCGGGACAAACACACCACGCTGAACACGATGAATATCCCCACTATCAATTAAATACGACAACCGATCATCAATAACAGTCAGCTTTAGTCCCGTTAGGTCAGACAGTGTTTCGCGCGTCACAATCTGCTCTTGAGCGTGCAAATCTTTGATTGCTTCCAACACAATCTCAGAACTACTTTTTTTGTTTGACAAGCTGCCTTTACTCATACATCCCCCCACAGGATATTGACCTAAAAACACTCACAGCATCCGTGCTATGAATGTAAAATCACGAGACTTTTTTAATTTCAAGCAACATTTCAACGCGCGTCAACAACTCAAGCTCTGTCCCATAACACCGCAAAAAAGCGGCAGGGGAGCCATGGATAGATGGCACGCGATTACCAAGCGTTCCTCGATGGTGCGCCGGACACAATGGAATTGTTTTGTAATGGTTGTTGCGTTGCGACATACCCATACCCTGTCGAACATGGTGGATTTCAGCGGGCGTGTCTGAATAACCATCCATCAAACAAGCAATGCACCCCATATCGGCAATTCGAGACAAGTGTTTACGCTCTGCAACTTTCATGCCGTTATCCACGCAAGAATCAGTGAAATGACCAGCCCAATCAACGCAACAACAAAAGCAAAAGCAGATGCCTCGTAGTGATCTGTTATTTTGTCGTCATCATCAGGCAACATAATCAGCCGCTTCCGTAGACGCTTGCTCGTATTGATGACTAGCAATCACATCATTAGCGGCAGAGCGCGCTGTGGACAACCACGCATCTAGCAACTGGTGTATCCCTTGCAGTCGCACCGTCATTTGCTTGTGATCAAAATCGAATGTTTTAACCCAAACATCGAGATCAGAGTTTTTTACAGAGGCTCCAAGCCACATGGGAATAGCGTAAGAAAACAAAAATTCGATAGGGACATGCGGCATTATTTTTTTATGGAGCATTTCAGCAATACTCAATCGCGCACCAGCTCGCTGTGCAAGCAAAGCGCCGCTGTCGCACCACAACAGAAGCATCAAATAATTCTCTCGTGAGAGAGATTGCTCTAGCGTTAATCGCAACCGCACAATTCGCTCTTTTTCAAAATTCATCACGCCCCACCTCGCAAAATATCGAATGCTGTTGCTGCCACTCGCGGAACCTGTCCATTGCCAAGGGCTTTAAGTCTGTCCACCCTAGCGGCCACCCCATTAGCCACTCGACCCACTGCGGGTTCAAGCGGCCACCCTCTACACCCGTTACTTCTGGATTGCTCAACACAAAGTTCGTACGTCCTTTTGCCGCCCAAGACTTGCTGGTCTTGCGCTGAATGTGATCTGACGCATTCGGTGTAGGCCAGTTTCTGGCAGGCTCTATTGGCTGAAACTCCACCGCATCCGGCAAGCTGTTTGTGTTCGGGTTTCTCCCTGTTTTTGCCATCGTCTCTGGCTTCCTCGCACCCTTGTAATCCCGTGCTGCTGGGGTTGGCCAGTTGCGAGCGTTGCTCACTTGGTCGCGCAAGTTCGCTGGCTTGCTTCTGCCAGGTCGAGCCACGGTCGCCTCCCTGTGCAACGCATCGGCACTTTTCGGCGGCAAACTGTCCATAGTGGTTGGTGTGGCCCACATCAAGCAAGACGGGTGCTTCATCATGCTCGGAGATAGCTGATTCGCCGTTGCTGTTGGCGCAGCCAACAATCCAGATGCGTTCGCGCTTGTGCGGCGCTCCGGTGTCGGCAGCAGATACAACACCCCATTGCGCGTCATACCCCAGCGTGGAAAGGTCGCCAAGCACTCGCCCGAGTCCTCGATTAACGAGCATTGGGCTGTTTTCCACAAACACAAATCGCGGTCGTACCTCCCCAATAATCCGCGCCATTTCTGCCCAGAGTCCGCTTCGCTCGCCGTCAATGCCTGCGCCTTTCCCGGCGCATGAAATGTCTTGGCAGGGAAACCCGCCAGAAACCACATCAACAATTCCTCGCCACGGCCTTCCGTCAAAAGTTCGCACGTCATCCCAAATCGGGAAAGGCGGGAGAATGTTGTCGTTTTGTCTGGCGACAAGAATGCCTGCGGCATAGGCATTTTGTTCGACTGCACAGACAGTTCGCCATCCAAGCAAGTGTCCGCCGAGTATTCCGCCGCCAGCTCCAGCAAAGAGTGCAAGTTCACGCAAAACGACCCCCTTCGCGCTTTTTCGTCGGCGCAATCTTTTTCATGTGCTCCGACGAATGATCGCTGTTTTGCTTGAACCAGACTGTGCACATTAAGCATAGTTTCATCTATCAATCTCCGCGAAAAGAGCCAGCTCATTCATGCGCGTCCAATTCATCGGCAATCAAAACACGAGCGAGCGATTCCGGCATGTCTCCTGTCAAATCCGCCACCGCCGCGCCGTGTTGTATATCCAAACGCATTTGAATTTTGTACAAGCGCTGCAACAGCTTATGCTCCCACCCCGCTTGGGTTTGCTGAACATCAAAGCGACAGTTCCAGTAACTCGCAAACTCTCGCACCCGCATCAGCGTCAGTAGTTCGTGTGGAACAATGCCAGCCATCCGCTGCGAAAAAAAATCACTGCTTGGCATCCAGTCCAGCGGCATGGGGAATGGCTCAGTCTGTGGATAACTTTCTCCGCTGTTCGCGCACGCGTTATCATCGACGACGATGTTTTTTTTATGATGGGTTATATGATGGGTCGGGTGCAAAAGCTTTGCACCCCTCTCGTCGTCATTTGCACCCGTCTCCACATCAACGGGTGCAATATCTGCACCTGTAAGGGGCGCAACATTTGCGCCCGTCTGTGGATAACTTTCTTGCTCACCAGAGGGTATTTCATCCTCTGATGCCGCCGCATTTTCCGTGGAACATTTTTGGCTGCCAAGCTCAACGGGTGCAATATCTGCGCCCGCAATCCACTCTGGGTTGATGCGATATTCATTGCAAAACTTTGGTTTACCGGATGCTTTTTTAACAAGCTGTAGCCAGCCGGAGTCCAGCATATTGCGCAATTGGTATTGCACCGCGCGCGGGCTTTGGCGCGTCTTACTCGCTAGGGTTTTTACACTGGGCCAAATGCGCGTGCCGTCATCCCAAGCGTGGTCGGCTAAGGCCAACGCCAATACAAACTCACCCCCACCATTCGGGTATCGGCTGAATACCAGCCCCGTCATTCTTGCACTCACAAAACCCCCACTACAAAACCGCTAATCCGACCAACTCAAATTGTCGGCGCGCAACACATCAGAGCGCCGCGCCAATACGCGCAGCGCAGCAATCTCTTCTTCTGGGTAACAACGAAAACTTACTGGCACAACCTTCAAGCCGCAGGCCGCCAGCAACTTGCTGGCCTGCTCAATATCACCCTGCTTTAACCGGCTCACGGTAGATTCATTCACGCCCATGCAACTCGCCGCAACTGCTTGGCCTGTCTCTGCAAGTGCCGAGAGAATCACTTTCTCGTTCTTGCGTGCGCGGTCAGCAAACGGCAGAGATACTGGCTCCATGAACTCAAGCACTCCTTTTCTTTTTGGTATCAGCAACCGGCGCATCTCCGAAAACATCGGGGCGCAGGTCATAGCGCGTCACTGCGCCCTGGGTGGCGTTTTCGATTCCTCCACACAATTCCGCTGGTACGCGCTTTCGAGCGTGCAAAAGATCATTAACAAATGGGGCAGACACATTAAGACTCTTGGCAAGAGCCGCTTGGCTGCCAACCACATCTACCGCTTTTTTTATGATGGTATTCACACGCTCTCCCTTATGCACAGGGAAAGACTATTAACTATTGGCTATCAAGTCAATAGCCGCACGATTATTAACTACCAGATAACCTAGCCTAATGGATAAAGAAGGATTTGCAGAAAGGTTCCGCCAGGCCGTGTCTCACGCAAAAGTAGAGGACACGCAAGAAGCATTGGGCAAACTACTCGGTGTTAGTTCGGTGATGATTTGGAGTTATAAAACCGGCGAAAAACTACCCAGAATGGCAACTGCCGTTCGCATTTCCGAAAAATTAGGTGTAAATGTCAATATTAACAACACAACAACTTACAAAACCCAGTATCACCACAAATAAATTAACTATCAGCTATTGACAGTCTTATTAACTATTAGCTATTGTCGCCCCTGTCCACACAGGAGCAACCCCATGCCAACGCCCCACCCCACATTCAAAGGCTTGGTTTTCAAAGCCATCCGCAAAGACGGCCTTTGGGTTGTCACCGCCATCGTCCGTGGTCAGGTTGAAGAGTTCTCCGGCCGGAAGTTTATTGATGCCACCGCCCTGTTGGCGCGCGCGCTGGCAAAGCGCGCCAACCCACAGGAAATGGCGCAAGAACTTGCGCATGAAATAAATTCAGGACTGGGCGATAGGCAAGCCACTGTGCATGTAGGCACATTACTAATCTAAGGAAAACACATGACAGTTGATCGCTGCATACAACTGCGTTCCGGTCAGTATTTCAACTTACTGCAACCGAATGTAGAAGTGCTAACGGTAGAAGATATTGCACACGCACTCGCCAACACCTGCCGTTTTGGTGGCCATGTGCGCGAATTTTATTCTGTTGCACAGCACAGTGTTATGACTTCATGGCAAGTACCGTTATCCTTGAAGTTGGATGCGCTATTTCACGATGCCTCAGAAGCCATACTGGTTGACATGCCAACACCAGTAAAAGCCCTGCTACCGGAATACCGCGTGTTGGAAAACACCATTCAATTGGCAATAGCTAAAAAGTTTGGTGCGGCACACCCAAAACCACACGCTGTAGAAATGGCCGACAAGCGCATGTTGGCTACCGAGCGCCGAGACTTAATGCCGAGCTGCACCGCCGAGTGGGAAATCCTCAAAAATATCACTCCGCTACCCGATCAAATTATCCCTTTGTCGCCCGCGCGCGCCTGCCATTTATTTATCACGCAATACAACGATATTTTAGAAATGCTCGAAAAAGAAAAGAAATATCCATGCACAAATTAACAACAAGGAATACAAAATGAAACGAGATATATCCCTGTGTATTTATCACGGCAACTGTGCAGATGGGTTTGGTGCCGCGTGGGTAGTGCGCAAAGCACTCGGAGACATTGATTTTCATGCGGGCAAATATCAAGCGCCGCCACCTGATGTAACAGACAAAGATGTAGTGATAGTAGATTTCAGCTACAAGCGCCCAGTGCTGCTAGAAATGGCGGCGAAAGCCAACAGCATCCTGATTTTGGATCACCACAAAACCGCACTAGAAGACCTGGTTGATCTGCCGCCAAATGTAACACTGCTATTTGACATGGAAAGCAGTGGCGCAATGATGACTTGGAATTATTTCTTTCCGCAAGAAACATCGCCACCGCTTCTGCGCCACATTGAAGACCGTGATCTATGGCGTTTTGCTCTACCTAACACGCGCCAAATTCAGGCAAACCTGTTTTCGTATCCATACGACTTCCAAGTATGGGACAAGCTAATGGCAACAGATGTAGCCGCATTGGTTGCCGAAGGTGAGGCCATCGAGCGCAAGCACATCAAAGACCTAAAAGAACTGATCCAAGTAACAACGCGAAACATGGTGATAGGTGGATACGAAGTCCCTGTTGCAAACTTGCCATACACCATGAGCAGTGATGCTGGTCACGAGTTGGCAAAGGGCAAACCATTCGCAGCCTGCTACTGGGACACACCAGCAGGCCGCGTTTTCAGCTTGCGTTCATCGGATGAAGGTGTAGATGTTTCAGAAATTGCACAGCAGTACGGCGGCGGTGGCCACCGTAACGCATCGGGATTCAAAGTCAGCTTTGCAGTGGCCGACACCTTTCTGAAAGCCGGTGAACTCGAATCGGCAGAAGTAGACGCATTGCGCGGTTTGATGGCGATACAAACCGAAACAATTTGAGACAGAGGTTTTTTATGTTGAGCAAAGAGACATGCGAAAAAATATGGCATTGCCGACTTGCTGCGCGAAGTGGAATACGCGCTGGCGTTGCACGAATTGGTATTTGGCGAGAAGGCGGCGGATGTTGAAATTGGCCCGATGCGCTGGACTGACGATGGCGACAAAACCTGCACACTGCACGGCGCTGACGGGGAGCCGATGTTGGCGTTGGAAGTCACGAACAAGTCTGACATGCAACCTAACGCCCGAATTGAGCGGCAGCGCCGTTAGGCGCTGTCCAAGGAGCGCAGCGAACGACTTTGAGTGACTTGTTAGGTTTCGGGGCATGTATGTTTGTGGAAATTGATTTGCAAGGCATTACTGGTGAAGGCATTACGCTGCCGCGATTCACAGTGGAAATACCACAAGACATGCTTATGAAAATTGGGCGGCTAATTGCTTTGCAGAAAGGAATGATGCCAGACAATGCCGTTGATATTTTTCCGGTAGCAATGAAGTTTGTCACTGGCGAAACCTAACGATTGAGTTAAAGGGCGAGCCGCTTGCGGCGAGTCCAGCCTGCAAAGCAGGCGTCTTTGAACGATTTGTTAGCCACGGAGGCTGATATGCAAAACGACATTCAAATCATGCGAGACGAGGTTGCAGAACGGCTTGATGAGCTGGCTGACCTGTTCATCTACTGGCAGAAGAATCGCGCCAAAGGCAGGACGCCTAGCGCTGTGCGCAACGCGATCTTAATGTCGATGGACGAGGTTGCGCTTTTGCGTGCCGCGAAAGCAATCCCGCCAGAAGCGGTTGACCAATTCCGCAAGCAAATGAGCGGCTAACACCGAGCTAAGGGGAGAGCGAAATGAGCAAAGTGAATGAAATGAGCGGCCTTGATCGATATGTTAGATATTTCTGACGCCAAAAAGAATTACCCGAAACTACGCGCACGCATTGAGATACGGCAGCATGTTTCACCACAGAAGATGTGGCATTGGGCGGTCATTTATGACAGCGGGCATGTTTTCAGTGTTTCTGATTCATTCTCCGATATGGATCAGGCTATTGCAGACGCTGCGCTGCATGGCGGCCTTGCGCTTCGACGTGCGATGACACCTAACAATGGAACTAAAGGGCGAGCCGCTTGCGGCGAGTCCAGCGCAGCGACTTTGAACGATTTGTTAGCAGTCAAAACTTAACTACAGGGGAAATGACATGAAGAATGTGTACAGGTACTTTGCCTATAGCCCCGAAACCGGCTTCGACACTTACGAGACAGCAGACGAAGCAAAGAAAGCAGCGGAAGAGTCATTGCAAGCGTACCGTGATGTTGCTGACGATGGCTGGGATGATGAGGTTACTGGCGTTTGCTGGGGCGAGATAAAACAGGAAACGGTAGAACTTCCAACCGGCGAGCTGATTAACGACTACGGCGACTATGTTGCCGATTACGAGCTGCGCGATATGTTGTAGCGCGTCAGCGCCGTCCAGTGGAGGCCGCAGGCCGTAACGTACTTGAGCGACTTGTTATGCGTAATTGGTGGTGATATGACAGAAGAAGAATGGCAGGATGAAGTTAGGCGCAGAGATGAAATTATAGATGCGATGAAAGGTCTTGAGCTGGATACACTATTTTTTGACGCAAAGCTTCAGGCCATTAAATGTATTGTAGAAAGCAAAGCAACCGAAAAAGAGCGCATAAAAATGGTTAGGGCGCTTATTATTTACGCATAACGCCGAG